>NZ_LT629783.1:3772401-4422302 GCF_900105835.1 Pseudomonas fragi | reverse complement strand
ATCCAGCACCGGACGTCAGCTACAAAGTGGTAGGCCAGGCGCCGCAGGATCTGAGCGAACGCCCGATTGTGGTCGGTTTTGGCCCTTGCGGTATTTTCGCCGGGCTGTTGCTGGCCCAGATGGGCTTCAAACCGATCATTCTTGAGCGCGGCACCGAAGTGCGCCAGCGCACCAAGGACACATGGGGCCTGTGGCGTAAAAACGTGCTCAACCCCGAGTCCAACGTGCAATTCGGCGAAGGCGGCGCGGGCACGTTCTCCGACGGCAAGCTCTACAGCCAGATCAAGGACCCCAAGCACCACGGTCGCAAGGTGCTGCACGAGTTCGTCAAGGCCGGTGCGCCAGACGAAATCCTCTACGTCAGCAAGCCGCATATCGGCACCTTCCGCCTGACCGGCGTCGTGGAAAACATGCGCCAGCAGATCATCGCCCTGGGCGGCGAAGTGCGCTTCCAGCAACGGGTCACCGATGTGCTGATCGATAACGGTCAACTGACCGGCGTGGTGCTGGCCGACGGTGAGCAACTGAACTCCCGCCACGTCATCATGGCGCTGGGCCATAGCGCTCGCGACACGTTCCGCATGCTCCACGATCGCGGCGTTTATATGGAAGCCAAGCCGTTCTCGGTAGGTTTCCGTATCGAACACCCGCAGTCGTTGATCGACAGCGCACGCCTGGGCAAGTACGCCGGCCACCCGAAACTGGGCGCTGCCGATTACAAGCTGGTGCACCACGCAAAAAACGGCCGCTCGGTCTACAGCTTCTGCATGTGCCCGGGTGGCACCGTGGTTGCGGCCACCAGCGAGCCAGGCCGTGTTGTGACCAACGGCATGAGCCAGTACTCGCGTAACGAGCGCAATGCCAACTCGGGCATCGTGGTCGGCATTACGCCGGAAGACTATCCGGGCGGGCCATTGGCCGGCATCGAGCTGCAAGAGCGCCTCGAATCCCACGCCTATGTGCTGGGCGGCAGCAACTACGAAGCTCCGGCGCAACTGGTCGGTGACTTCATTGCCGGCAAACCGTCAACGGCCCTGGGCAGCGTCGAGCCGTCCTACAAGCCGGGCGTGTCCCTGGGCGACCTGGCCCTGGCTTTGCCGGACTTCGCCATTGAAGCCATCCGTGAAGCCTTGCCGGCCTTCGAGAAGCAGATCAAGGGCTTCTCGATGCACGACGCCATTCTCACCGGCATCGAAACCCGTACCTCGTCGCCGCTGCGCATGACCCGTGATGCGTCGATGCAGAGCCTCAACGTCAAGGGCCTGTTCCCGGCGGGTGAAGGTGCTGGCTACGCTGGCGGGATTCTCTCGGCTGGTGTTGACGGCATCCGCATTGCCGAAGCCGTGGCTCGCGACATTCTGGGTATCGAAGCCTAGGTTTTGACACGGCAGGGGCTGTACCCCTGAGATGTGGGAGCGGGCTTGCTCGCGATACAGACGCTGCGGTCTGCCTGGCAAACCGTGGTGTATGCATCGCGAGCAAGCCCGCTCCCACATCATTATCGGCCTCCTCTTGCTCGAGCGTGAGCAAGAGGACAGGCTTGAAGCCTGCGGAAAAACTAGTAAAAACCAACAAAATCGGGATATTTCCTACAGATCCCACAGGCACAAAACAGACTCAATTTGACACACAACTGCTAGGCTCTTGAGCGGTGTGTGAGCACGCCCGTGCTTATAACAAAAAAGAATATAGTTTTTGTTTTAACCACTAACCCCACGGGTTAGGGTGTCGCACCTTTTACCTAATTGATGGAGAGCGACCTTGCCTCTGCGTAGCACTTTCACTCGTTTCTTTCAGTTGGAAGCTGCCAGCGGTCTGCTGTTGATTGCCGCGGCCGCTCTGGCTCTGATCGTCAATAACTCACCGCTTTCCCATTACTACACGGCCTTTCTGGACGTGCCGGTAGCGGTGCAAATCGGCGCCCTGCAAATTGCCAAGCCTTCGCTGCTGTGGATCAACGATGGCCTGATGGCCTTGTTCTTTCTGCTGATCGGCCTTGAGGTCAAACGCGAATTGCTCGAAGGCCAGCTGTCCAAGCCCTCGCAGGTGGTGCTGCCCGGCGCGGCGGCCATTGGCGGCATGGTGGTACCGGCACTGATCTACTGGTTTATCAACAAGGATTATCCGGACGCACTCGGCGGCTGGGCCATCCCGATGGCCACCGATATTGCTTTCGCTCTCGGCGTGCTGGCTCTGCTGGGCAAGCGTGTGCCGGTGTCGCTCAAGCTGTTTCTGATGACCCTGGCGATTATCGACGACCTGGGGGCGATCATCGTGATTGCGGTGTTCTACTCCAGCGAGCTGTCGGGCGTGTCCCTGCTGCTGGCGGCAGCCTGCCTGATCGTGCTGATTGCCATGAATCGCATGGGGGTGATCAAGGTCGCGCCTTATATGATCGTCGGCCTGATCCTCTGGGTGTGTGTGCTCAAAAGTGGTGTGCATGCCACGCTGGCAGGTGTAACGCTGGCGTTCTGCATCCCGCTGCGCACCAAAAACTCCGAAACTTCACCGTTGATGAGCATTGAGCACGCCCTGCATCCCTGGGTGGCTTACGCGATTCTGCCGTTGTTTGCCTTCGCCAATGCCGGCGTATCACTGGCAGGGGTCAGCATGCACAGTTTTGTCAGCCACGTGCCCATGGGCATTGCCGCAGGCTTGCTGATCGGCAAAACCCTTGGCGTGTTCGGCCTGACCTGGATCGCCATCAAAACCGGCATGGCCGCCCTGCCCGCAGGCGCCAACTGGGGCCAGGTGTTTGGCGTGGCCATCTTGTGCGGTATCGGCTTCACCATGAGCCTGTTTGTCGGCTCACTGGCGTTCGTCGCAGGGAGCGATTATGTGGGCATGGACCGCATGGGCATCCTCACCGGCTCAATCCTCGCTGCACTGCTCGGCTATGGCGTTACGCTGTTCTTCAGCCGTAAACAAGCGGTGGCGTAACCCCACCCTACTGTGGGAGCGAGCCTGCTCACGAAGGTCTCAGAGCATCGCGAGCAGGCTCGCTCCCACAGAGGCACAGCTCGCTTGAGTGAATCGCCAATAGAGATAAACGTGGTCGATAAAATGCAGATTGTGCAATACGCCGGCATCACGGTGATGTTCCCGGCAGCACTGGTGATTGCGGTATGGCTGTGGCTGGGTGCCTCCCGAAAAATCGCCTTGCTGTGGATGGGCGTGCTGGTAACGGCCTACCTGGTGGTGGGCGCCAGCAAGATCCTGTTCAAGGGCTGGGGCATTGGTCTGCATGACCTGGGTATTGCCGTGTTCAGTGGTCACGCCATGAACGCTTGCCTGGTCTTCACCGTAATGCTCAACCTGCTGTGCCAACAGATCGACCAGCGCTTGCGCTGGCCTGCGCTCGTGGCCGGGCTGTTGGCGACCTGGTGGTTCGCCATCAATTACGTCGCCCACACCATCCACCCCTTGCCGGAAGCCATCGCCGGAGCCCTGATAGGCTCGATCGCCGCCTGTGTATTTGTGTACAACCTCAGGCAGTACAACGTCAGTCACGTTCCGCGGCCCGCTCTGACACTGGGGCTGGCCGTGGTCATTGCGTTCAGCTGCATGCCCAAGTACACGGCAGAGCGCTTGCTGGACCATATCGCCATCACCCTGTCAGGGGCACCACAGGCCTTCAGGCACTCGTCCTGAGCTGTTTTGCAGGCATAAAAAACCCCGGCCAGTTCGCACTGGCCGGGGTTTTGTTTGTGCGCTGTCCCGGTTTTACTGGGTAACGCGGCTGGTGCCGTCAACGGTCATGATGCGCACGCGCTCACCGGTACGGAACACCTGGTTCGGCTCAACCTGCTGCACATAGGCGCGGGTGCTGCCGTCGTCTTCACGCACGGTGATTTCCACACCCTGGGTCTTGGTCAGGCCCGACTCGGCTGCCGAACCCAGCAGGCCACCCGCCACTGCGCCGATAACGGCGGTAACGATGCTGCCACGGCCGCCACCGATGGCGCTGCCACCCACGCCGCCGATGACCGCACCGGTTGCAGCGCCGATTGGGGTCTTGGTGCCTTCGATCTGTACAGGGCGCAGGGCAACGATGGTGCCCATACGAACGGTCTGCACACGTCGGGCTTCGTCACGCGAATAGCTGTCGCCGGTCAAGTTGGAGGTGCAGCCGCCCAACAAGACGGTCATGGTAGAAAAAGCAGCAACCAACAGTACGGACTTACGCATAGGATCAACTCCAAAATATCAGGGATTCATTAAACTCCGCCGCCGCAAACCTGTCACGGTACAGCGCGGATAAAAGGCCTTTATTCAGCATCTGTACAGTAAAACCAACGCTGCAGGCCATTTCAAAACTTAGCAAAGCGTAGCGCGTAATAGCCATTTTGCTTGACGCGCCCTGGTGCCGAGGGTGCCCTCAGGGTGCCAGGCGCTCACGCACCCAGTCAGCACCTTGGCGCCGGTAATTGAGGCGATCGTGCAAGCGGCTGGGGCGCCCCTGCCAAAACTCGATACGTTCCGGCAACAAACGGTAGCCACCCCAGTGTTCGGGGCAATGGGGCTGGCTGTCACTGAAGCGTGCTTCGGTGGCCTTGAGCAGCTCGACCAGCTCATCACGATCAGCAATCACCTGGCTTTGCGGCGAAGCCCAGGCCCCGATCCGGCTGCCCAGGGGGCGCACCTGATAGTAGGCATCGGACTCTTGCGCCGTGACCTTGACCACCTGCCCTTCAATGCGTACCTGACGCTCCAGGGTAGGCCAGAAAAAAGTCATGGCCGCAAACGGGCGCTCGCTCAATTGCTGGCCCTTGGCGCTGGTGTAATTGGTGAAAAAGGTAAAACCCTGTTCATCCAGACCCTTGAGCAGCAGCACCCGGCAATGCGGGCGCCCTTGGGCATCCACCGTGGCCAGGGTCATGGCATTGGCCTCGACCGGAGGTTGCTCGGTCTTGACCGCGTCGCCGAACCACTGATGAAACAACGCGAAAGGCTCGGCCGGGGCCTGAGCCTCGGCCAGCCCGTCACGGGTGTAGTCACGCCGCATATCCGCCAGTGCTTGAGTCATGCCCCAATCCTTCCTTGCGTCTGTCAGTTCTTGGCCTGATCGTTGGCGGCAACTTTCTTGTCTGCAGCGGCCTTGGCTTTAGCCACTACCGGCTTTTTGGCAGGCGCAGGCTTGGCGGCTTTTTTGGCTGGTGCAGCTTTTTTGGCCACAACGCCTTTCTTGGCGGGTGCTGCTGCGTTCTTTTTGGCAACGGAAGGGGCAACGGCAGGTTGCACCGCAACCAGTTCGGCCGGGGTCAGGGCTGGCTGGCTGTATTTGCTGACCAGGGCCACCATGGTGGCTTGCGGGGTCATCAGGATTTCAACCCGACGGTTCAAGGCACGACCTTCGTTGCTGTCGTTGGCTGCGCGCGGCATCACCGAACCCATGCCACGCAGGGTCAGGCGGTTACCTTGCAAACCGCTCATGCGGAAGATGGCGGCCACCGACTTGGCACGGTCCAGGCTCAGGCGGGTATTGGCTGCCATTGCGCCCGACGAGTCAGCATGGCCCAGAACAAGCACGGCGGTTTTTGGATCGCCTTCCACCACCTTGGCCACCCGGGTGAACGGGCCCAGCATGGACGGCATCAGCAAGTCCGGGCGGGTGGCCTTGAACGAGCTGTCAGCCGAAGCCACGATAATCAGCAGGTTCTCGCGACGCTCCAGCTGCAGGTTGGTGTCTTTGATCGCAACACGCAGGCGTGGCTCGTATTCGTCCAGCCAGGCCTGGGTGATTTTCGGGTCCGGCATCGGGATCACGCCGACCGGCGCGGTCTTGGAATCCTTGGCATCACTACCAAATGGCCACCACCAGTTTTTGCTAGAAGCAGCAGCGGCTGGCGCGGCAACGACGGCCACTTTTTCTTTCTCGACCGGGGTGTCTTTTTTCGCGGCATCAGAGCCAAAAGGCCACCAGCTGGAGCCGCTGTCTTTGGCTGCTGCGCCAGCAGGGGCAGGAGCCGCGGCAGTTTTGGCAACCGGCGGCGTGGTCTTGGCATCTGCAGGCTTGGCCGCAGCAGTGGCGTTTTTATCCGCCGGAGTCGATGTTTGATCAGAAGAGCCCATCTGCCACCATTTGTGGCCACCTTCGGCGTCATTCTGTGGAGTTTGTGCGCAACCGGTAATAGCCAGGCACAGAGCCAGGGCGAGGGTCTTATTAGATGACATTGAATATCCACACAATGAATTAAGAATAAAGAGGCACTAAGCCCATAAAAAAACGTATTGGATACAGAAAAGCTACAGAGTTCCGACCTACGGCCTACAAATCCCCTTTTATAAGCACTCAGCCAGCGCTGCGACCAGCTTTTGCGCCCGCGGATCCATCAGAATATAAGGCCCCAGGGAGTTGGTGACAAAACCAAAGGCCACCTCACGATCCGGGTCGGCAAAGCCAATCGAACCCCCAGCCCCCGGATGACCGAAGGCTTTTGGCCCCAGGCCGAATGTCGCGTTGGCCACGGTCGGCTGATCCAGCATGCAGCCCAGTCCAAACCGGGTTTGCGTGAGCAAGGTTTTATCCTCGCCAACGCTGTGCTCGCGGGTCAACTGCTCGAGCATTTCAGCCTCCAGCAGGTGGCCGTCGAGCAAACCGCTGTAGAACCCGGCAAGGCTGCGGGCATTGCCGTGCCCATTGGCTGCAGGCTGCTCCATACGACGCCACTCAGGTTTATTGGTACTGGTCATGATAGACGGCGGATTGGTGAATGCCCGAGTACTCATGGAGGAGGGCTCGTTCATCATGGTTTTCAACAACCGCTGGGCCGACTCATCGCCCATCGTGCCCTTGGTGCGGGCGATATGGGCCACCCGGTAAAACTCTTCATCAGCCAGGCCGACATGAAAGTCCAGCCCCAGCGGCCTGGCGGTGCGCGCCATGATCGACTGGCCCGCACTGCGACCGTCGGCGCGGCGAATCAACTCGCCCACCAGCCAGCCATAGGTGATCGCGGCATAGCCATGACCTTCGCCCGGCGTCCACCAGGGAGCTTCGGCGGCCAGGGCATTGACCATGGTCTGCCATTCATACAAGGCTTCGGCCGGCATCAGCTCACGCAGTGCCGGCAAGCCTGCGCGATGGCTCAGCAACTGGCGCAGGGTCACAGTTTCCTTGCCCGCAGCAGCAAACTCGGGCCAGTAGCGAGCCACGGGGGCATCGAGTTCCAGCTTGCCCTCTTCCACCAGTTGCAGCGCGGTGACGGCGGTAAAGGGTTTGGTGCATGAAAACAGATTGACAATGGTGTCTGTATGCCACGGCTGTTCGCCGTCCTTGTCTGCCGTACCCGCCCACAGGTCGAGTACGGTTTCGCCACCGATCTGGATGCACAGCGCCGCGCCGCGCTCTTGCGGATCATTGAAAAGATCGGCAAATGCCTCGCGCACTGTTTCGAACTTGAGGTCGTGAAAACCCTGAATCTGCACCCGCACCTCCTGGTTAAAGCATGGCTCTACAAGGCGTGCATTGTTCCAGCACCAGTAGGATTTTGAAACAGAGCAACGCGCTCTGGGCGCACAATTTTTGTGCGCTGCGGAGTCGGCGGGCAAAGTATCAGTACGGGAGTGGTTTTTTTGTGAAAAAAGGCAAAAAAGCATCGCAACAATCTCGTAGCAGCTGACTCGCGAAGCGAGGCTGCGTTCGGCGGCGAAGCCGTCGTAAAACCTGACTTGCGGGTATAACTGACATACCACAGGGTCTGATTTCGCGACGGCTTCGCCGCCGAACGCAGCCTCGTTCCTTCGCCAGCGGCTACAAAGATGGTGCCTACAGCGCCGCGTAGACCAAAGGCGCCAGTTTCTGCACCCTTGGGTCCATCAGCACATGGCTGCCCATGGTGGTGGTGACGAAGCCAAAGCTCACGTCACGCTCAGGGTCGGCAAAGGAAATCGGCCCGCCCAGCCCTACATGGCCAAATGCTTTTGACCCCATGCGATGGGACGCTCCCGGGTCCGCCGGTTGCTCCATCATGCAGCCCAGGCCATAGCGCATGGGCCGCAGCAGCGTGCGGTCCATATCGTTACTGTGCTCGCGGGTGAATTCCGCGAGCAACTCAGGCCCCACCAGGCGCCCGCCCATCAACGCGCTGTAAAAACCGGCCAGCCCATGGGCGGTGCCGTGGCCATTTACCCCTGGCTGGCGATAGGCCCACCAGCGCGGGACGGCGGTTAGTCGTGAAGAGATAGAAGGGTTGGTAAAGGCAAGGGTCGCCACATGCTCGGGCTCGTCGACCATTACAGTGCGCAAGTCCTGGGCGTACTGGTCGCCTACCCGCCCGTCTGCACGCTCGAAACAGGCAATACGGTGGAAGTGCTCGGCATCAACGCCCATATGCACCTCAAGGTTGTTGGGCTCGGAAATGCGCTGGCGAATAAAGGTGCAGGGGTCGCGCCCGTCGGCCCGGCGAATCAGCTCGCCAATAATCCAGCCATAGGTCGTAGCGCCGTAGCCGACGTCAGTACCCGGCTCCCACCACAAGGGCTCGGCCGCCACGACGTCGGCCATTGCATCCCAGTCGTACATGATGGGCGTGCGACTGGGCAATCGCAGCGCCGGGATACCGGAGGTATGGCACAGCACCTGGCGCAAGGTGATGTGCTGCTTGCCGCCCTGGGCAAACTCCGGCCAATAATGGGCAACGGTCTGGTCCAGCTCCAGCTTGCCCTCTTCCACCAGCATCAGCGCCGCGATGGCGGTGAAGGGTTTGATGCAGCAATAGGTGTTAACCAGCGTGTCATGATGCCAGGGCTTGTTGCCCTCAAGATCCGCCACGCCCGCCCATAAATCGACAACCGTTTCGCCGCCGACCTGCACACATACCCCGGCTCCACGCTCCTGAGGATCATCAAAGATCGCCTCAAAGGCTTGCTGAACGGCTTCGAACCCACTTGCACACTTTCCTTTCGCTTCCATCTCGAAGACTCCATTCAGTAGGAATGGAAGACCTTAGTTTTAAAGTGGGAATTGAACAGGAAGAACGCCCCGATGGGCGACGAAATACACCGCCGCCTATCGGGTCGGAAAATCAGTGCCCCTTACCGGAGTGACCGCCTGCATGCCCTGCGCCAGAGCGCCCGCCGCTGCCGTCGTCGGTTGCATGCACCGGGGCTTTAACTGACTTCTCGGCTTCGGCCTGGGCCTTGGCGGCCTCCTGGCCCAGTTGGTCGAGGGCCTGCAAGTTGGCCTTGCGCACGCTGTCGACAAAACCGGTAAACGGCAAATCGGTGATGCCGATCATGCCGAAATGGCCATTTTCACCATCGAGCAAGCGCCCGGTGACCGGCTGGTCCAGGTACTGGAACCAGTGCACGCCGACAATCGAAGGTTCTGCCACTGCCTGCTTGAGGAACTTGCTGTAGGCCGGACCACGCGCCTCTTCATTGGCCACCTCAGTAACGCCGCCCCAGAACGGGCCACGGTCACGGGAGCCGAAGTTGAACTCGGTAATCATCACCGGCTTGTCCAGTTCGCGCAGTTTGGCGAAGTCATAACCGTCCTGCGGTTGCAGGGTGTAGAAGTTGAAGCTCAGTACATCGCAGTATTTGGCACAGGAGGCCACGGCCTCCGGGGTACTGACAGCAAAGCGCCCGCCCAGCAACAAGTGGTTGGGCGCATGCCACTTCAGCGAGTCGGCAATGGTCTTGAAGTAGGTATCGGCGAAGACTTTCTGGAAGTACTGGTAATCCGCTTCGATTTCCGGGTGCTCGGCGTTGGGCAAAGGCCCTTCGAAACCCGGGTCTTCCATGAGTTCCCACGCCGGGATTTCAACACCCCAGGCCTTGGACAGGCCCTGCTGGTTGCGATACTTGTCGCGCAGTTGCTTGAGGAAGGCACGCTTGGCAGGTACATCGGTGGTCATGCGCAAAGTGCCCAGGGCCAACGCATAGCGCGATTTTGCATCATTACCGGGGCCGGCCCAGGCCAGTTCGTTGTCGGCAAAGTAACCAATCAGCCAGGGATCATCGCGGTGGTCGCGGGCGGCAATGGCCACGGCACGCTCGGTAGCCATGGCAAAGCGCGGATCAAACGGGTCGGGCATGCCGCCCCACCAGTCGGTGCCGGTACTGATGCTGGTGTAGTCACCGACAATCGACAGCGGCAGGGTGTAAGGCACGCGGTCATTGAGGCCCAGTTCGGGGTCGCTCCAGTTGCCGATGGTGTTGAAGCCCCAGGCCTGCAGACGGTCCAGGGTACGGGTTTGCCAACGCTTGGCATCAAAGGCTTGCGCCGCACACGGGCTGGCAGGTTGAGTGGCCGCCCCGGCTGGCGCATCGGCACAGGGTTCGCCGTAAATCCGTTGCAGGTTGGCGCCATAGAAGTCATACCAGCGCCCGGCATCAAAGCCACGCCCCTGGGTCGAGGCATTGCCGCTGTTGTTGTTCGCCTTGCCGTAATAACTGGCCAGCGGGGCGCCGTCATGGGGCAAATCGGTGAACATCCATTCGCGGCCAGCCACATAGGTCTGGCTGTCATTGGCCGTCACGGCATTCAGGCCCAGGGAGTAGAACGGGTGGCCTTCGGGGGTAATCAGGTTCCAGCGGCCATTGCGCTTTTCCGTGCGGAAAAACCCGGTCGCCTCGAACCCGGCACCCTTGAGCCAGCCGCCGTACTTGTCCTGGTCCGCACGCCCGGCCAGCCAGCCCTTGAGTTGCTGCTGTTCTTTGGCGGCCGCGGCCTTGAGTTGCTCGTCATTGGCAACACGCTCCGGCCACCTGGCGCGGGTCGATTGGCCATAGCCGTCGACGATCGCACCGTACACAGCCTTGATGACACCTTCACCGTCCTGCACGCCAAAGCGCTCCAGCAGAATGCTCTGCGCAGCATTCGGTTGCGGTATCGACAGGCTCACCGAGACCACCTGGCTCAGGTCGATTTCACCCTGGCTGCTGGCCAGCAGGATGCGCTGGCCATCAAGCGTCATCGGCATCGGTGGCCCGGCGCGCATGCCCTGGCTGTGGGGCGAGTTGGCTTTCAATGGCAACAACAGGGTTTGCGCCGGGCCGGCAGGCAGGTCGACCCGGCTGGTCAGGGTTTTGCCGTTGCTGCTTTGCACGGTCACATCGAGCGTCAGCGCCCAGTTCATGGCGTTCTGAATACGCAGGGTCATCATCCCCGACTGCGACCAGTCCCACACCCCGGTTTGCGGCGTCAGGCGCAGGCTGGGCGCAGCCGCCGGGTTGAAGGTGACGCGACGCAGCACTTCGCCTTCGGCCGTTTGCTCCGCATTGTATTGCGGCAGGCTCGCATCCGTGGTCGCCACTTGCACCACATCGGCGGGGCGAACGAAATTGAACAGGGTTTGTTGGCCAGCCGGCGCCGCCAACAGCGGAGTCGTGACCAGCAACGCAAAAACAGCAGACAGCGAACGGCGAATCATATGGATCTGGTTCTCCCAAACGGCCGAAAACCGGCCTGTGAGGTGGTGAAAGTCAAAGCATAGACAGCAAAGCCGGCGATAACGCCGACTCGCACTTAAGAAATTTCGCGCCGAAACGGCGGCAGTGCATTCAGGATCGCCTTGCCATAGCGCTGGGTGACCAGGCGCCGGTCCAGCAAGGTAATGGTGCCGCGATCCTGTTCGGTACGCAGCAGACGCCCGCATGCCTGTACCAGCTTGAGCGAGGCATCGGGCACCGAGATCTCCATGAAAGGGTTGCCGCCCCGGGCTTCGATCCACTCGGCCAGTGCCGCTTCAACCGGATCATCGGGCACCGAGAACGGGATCTTGGCAATCACCACATGCTCGCAGTAGGCACCGGGCAAATCCACGCCTTCGGCAAAACTGGCCAGGCCAAACAACACGCTGGACTCCCCGCCATCGACCCGCGCCTTGTGTTTGTTGAGGGTTTCCTGCTTGGACAGGTTGCCCTGGATAAACACTTGCTTGCGCCAGTCGCGCTCCAGGCCGTCGAACACATCCTGCATTTGCTTGCGCGATGAAAACAGCACCAGCGTGCCCCGCGAGCCTTCGACCAGGGCGGGCAACTCACGAATGATCGCCGCCGTGTGGGCGGTGGCGTCACGGGGGTCAGCCTTGAGGTCCGGCACCCGCAGCACACCTGCATCAGCGTGATGGAACGGGCTTGGCACCACGGCCGTCACGGCGGCCTTGGGCAGGCCCGCGCGCATGCGGAAGCGGTCAAAGGTGCCCAGCGCCGTCAGGGTGGCCGAGGTGACAAGCACGCCGTAGGCTACGTTCCACAAATTGCGACGCAGCATCTCGGCGGCCAGGATAGGGCTGGCGTTGACCTCGATATCGAACAACGAACCGCTTTCAGCCAGGGTCAGCCAGCGCGCCATCGGCGGGTTGTCCTCCGGGTCTTCAACGGTAAAGGCGGTCCATAACTCCCAGTTGCCCTGGGCACGGGACAGCAAACTGCCAAACAGCGGATACCACTCCTCAGCCTGGTTGCTGGTGATGCCGATATTCACCTCACCGTCCATGCCGTCCTTGAGAATCTCGGTCAGGCGGGTGAACAGGTCAGTCAGGCGCGAGAAGCCTTTTTTCAGCTCGATGCCCATTTCACGCAAGTGATCGGGAATCAAGCCACCAATAAAGCGGTGGCGCGGACGCTCGCGGCCTTCGGGCTCCTCACCGACTTTGAAGTCGGCAATTTGCTCGCAGGCACTGAACATGAACTGTTGCTGGGCCTTGATCTCCTTGGCCAGCTCCGGCACTTGCTCCAGCAAACGCCCCAGGTCGCCCGGCAACGGGTGCTGGGCCAGCAGTTTGGTGAGGTTCTTGGCGGTTTGCTCCAGCCAGTCGGCGGTGGAGCGCAAGCGGGTGTAATGGGCAAAATGGCCAATGGCCTTGTCTGGCAGGTGATGGCCTTCGTCGAACACATAGACCGTGTCACGGGGGTCGGGCAATACCGCGCCGCCGCCCAGGGCAAGGTCAGCCAGGACCATGTCGTGGTTGGTGACGATCACATCGACCTTGCTCATGCCTTCGCGGGCCTTGTAGAAGGCGCACTGGCCAAAGTTGGGGCAATGGCGGTTGGTGCACTGGCTGTGATCGGTGGTCAGGCGCGCCCAGTCCTGATCCTCAAGGGCCTGGGGCCAACTGTCGCGGTCGCCGTCCCACTTATTGCCGGCCAGCTTTTCGATCATGCTGGTAAACAGCTTCTGGCTGGCTTCATCGACTTCGATCTTGAAGCCTTCTTCCTCGAACAGCTGCGCCGTCGCGGTTTGCGCGTGGCCCTCTTGCAGCAGCATGTCGAGTTTGGACAGGCACATGTAGCGCCCGCGCCCCTTGGCCAGGGCAAAGCTGAAGTTCAGCCCGCTGTTGCGCATCAGGTCGGGCAGGTCCTTGTAGACGATCTGCTCCTGCAGGGCGACTGTCGCGGTGGCTACCACCAACCGCTTGCCTGCGGCCTTGGCCACCGGAATGGCGGCCAGGCAGTAAGCCACGGTCTTGCCGGTGCCAGTGCCCGCTTCTACAGCGACCACAGCCGGGTCGCCACTGCGGTGGTTTTCTTCGTCGGTGTCGATATCGCCCAGCACCTTGGCCACTTCAGCGATCATCAAACGCTGACCGTAACGGGGCTTGAGGCTCTTGGATTCGAGAAAACGCGAGTATGCGCCCTGGATCTGGGTTTTGAGTTCGGTACTAATCATGGTTCTTCGGGCGCAAGAAACGCTGGATAAATTTTCAGTGGTTCGAATGACCGCTATCATACCCCGCTAATTCATCCCGCGCCGAACGGAGTACCTCAATGACCGCCTTTGCCCTTGCCTACAGTCTGCATGTATTGGCTGCCCTGATTTGGGTAGGCGGCATGTTTTTCGCCTGGATGATCCTGCGCCCGGCGGCTATCAAGGCCCTTGAAGGCCCGGCACGGTTAAAACTGTGGGTAGAAGTGTTTCAGCGTTTTTTTGTGTGGGTGTGGATCGCGGTAGTGGTTTTACCGATCAGCGGTGTGGGTCTTCTGCAAATGCGCTTCAACGGTTTTGAAACGGCGCCACGCTATGTGCAGATCATGATGGGCTTGTACATCGTGATGATGGCGCTGTTTATCCGCATTCAATCGCTGCAGTTGCCTGAGTTGCGCAAAGCCGTCGAAACCCAGGAATGGGCGGCGGGTGCAGCGGTGATGGGGCGGATTCGCCGGCTGGTGGGGTGCAACCTGATTGTGGGACTGGTATTGGTGGCGATTGCGGCGGCACGGCCGACTTTTTGAGCAGGGCTCGGATTCTATAGGCGCCGCGAAACCTGTGGGAGCTGGCTTGCCTGCGATGGCATCACCACGATTTGTCTATCAGACCGCGTCGCCTGTATCGCGAGCAAGCCCGCTCCCACAAAGAGAGCGAGAAAGCTACAACCGCTGGATAGTCACTGCACCTGCCGTACCCGCTTCCCCCGGCTGCCCGGCCAGGCCCGGCTTGCCGGACTTGCCACCATCGGTGCGATACACCACACAGCCCTTGGCCTTGCCGCCTGCACCTGCGCGTCCGGCCTCGCCCGGTTTACCACCGGCACCGCCGTCAACCCGCACACTGACCTGCTCGGCCGGGTAGTCGCGAGGCAGTTCAACCCGCACCTGCCCGCCCGCAGCACCGGGTTGTCCGTTGCCACCATTGTCGCCATTGGCTCCGGAGCCCGCCGCGCCCCAGGTGCAGCCTGGCTCTTCGCCATTGCCGCCATCAAGCCCGGCAAACCCCGGCGCGCCCGTACCGCCACGCGCATCGATGGACAATTGCGGCGCTTGCAGTGACTCGATGCGCAGGTTCAGGTCCCGCGCTGGCCGCGCAGGCTTCTCGAAGGTTCCGCTGGCGCCGCGCGCATTGATCTGGCTGCCTTCGCCCAGATCGGCACGCGCCACCCGCAGCTCGATGCCGCGCTCGGCAGGAACAATGGTGATACGGGCTTCACGGCCCAGATGCAACTGGTCGATCTCGACCCGGGTAATGCCGGCCGGAATCAATAACGTGCCGTAGTCGGCCACATCGAGTTTTTCCAGGCGCAATGCACTGGCGTTCGCGGGCAGGCGCATCATCGAGTTGGCTTCAACCGAGACCACCTCGGCGTGAGCAAAAGGGCTGCACAAGGCAGCCAACAAACATAACTTACGCATGGCTGGCATCTCGTTCGTGGGAGGCAGAAAGGCTGTGGGCGTGAAAAAAACCAAACACAAGAATCAACAAACGGTCACGCCAGGGATGGCGACGGCCCTGCAGGCGGGTCGTGTAAAACAGCACCTCAAGCACATGGGTCAGCAGCAACAGGCTGGCAACCAGGTTGACCAACACATCGAACGGGTTGATCAACGGCTGGTACAGATTGCTCAGCACTACGGCCCAAAAAATCAGGGTCAATGCCTTACCCAGCCCCCAGAGCACCTTCATATATCCGCCTTTAGCCTGTTCTTTGAGCGCACATTAACGGCTTGTACAAGCAAGGCGCCATAGACCGTTATAAAAAGATTCGCCGCGATTTCGCCATGCCAGGACAAAACCGCGGCGCCCCCAGGCTCAACGAATGATCAGAATCTCGGTACGCCGGTTCTGGGCGCGACCCTCAGGGGTCTGGTTGCTGGCCACAGGGTTCGACTCACCGCCACCCTCTACGGCAATAAACTGGCTGCGCGGCACACCGCTGTCGATCAGGTACTCGACCACTGAGTGAGCGCGTTCTTTGGACAGCTTCAGGTTGTAGGCTTCGTTGCCCACGCTGTCGGTGTAGCCGGTAACCTTGAGGCGGGCATTGGCAGCGTCCTTTTTCAGGCGGGCGGCCAGGGCATTGAGTTTGTCCTTGTCGGCAGCCGTCAAGCGAGCGGAGTTGAACTCGAAATTCACATCACGCACGACGATGAGTTCTTCCTTGATCACTACCTTTTCAACCACTACCACCGCCACTATCGGACAACCCGTCGCGTCGACTGCCACGCCTTTAGGGGTGTCGGGGCATTTGTCGCGACTGTCCATGACGCCATCGCCATCCGCATCGCCATCACCGTGAACCCAGCAGTACGCCGCCGCCATGCCTGCACCAAACAAGGCCCCGCCCCCGGCCCAGGCCGAGCTGTTTATCGCGCCCAACGCCGCCCCGCCCACGCCGCCGACTGCGGCACAGGTGGGCCAGTCGGTTTTTTGCAACCCGGCACAGCCCGTTAATACACTGGTGAGAACAACCAGAGGTACTGCTGTTCTGATGATGCTCATAAAGGGGTCTCTCCTGAGGGTCGGCGTTTGGCCGATGCAACGCAAAGTAAAGACTGCGCTCAGGGTATGCGCCAGCAAAGTGACCGTAGCGGCAACTGCCCACTAGGCCGCGCGGCTTGCGCAGGCTAGTCTTGGACGCTCCAAGTGAGGACCTTCAATGACCCCCGGTATTTCTACACGCACGCCCCAGCAAGCACTGGCGGCATTGCTTGACCGTTATGCGCCACAGCGCCTGCTCGTGGTCGGCGCCGGCAGCTTTCCGGCCCTGGCCGCCTTTGAGGCAGCACACCCCGAGGCGAAGGTGGCCCGCGCCGCGCCCGGCCCGTTGCCCGCAGATCTTGCAGCACAGCGCTTTGACCTGGCACTGGTGATCGACTGCCTGGAACACTTGCCCAAAAACAGCGGGCTGCAATTGCTGGGCGGCATTCGCAACCTGAATGCCAGCCGCCTTGCCGTGCTGGCGGATCTCACAGCCTGCAATTGGAAAGAAACCGACTTTTTCGCCCTAGCCCTACAAAGTAATGAGCGTTTTCAGCGTGACGACCAAGTACTGACACTCTTTACTTATGACTTGCGCGAATACAAACAAGTACCCGACTGGCTCAATGCCAGGTTTTGGGCCAACCCGGAAAACTTTGGCAAGTATTGGTGGTAACCCGATGAGCACATCCATTTGCCCCTGCGCCAGCGGTAATCTGCTGGACGCCTGTTGCGGCCACTACCATGCAGGGCACCCGGCCCCCAGCGCAGAAACCCTCATGCGCTCACGCTACAGCGCCTATGTACTGGGGCTTGTCGACTACCTGGTGGCCACTACGCTGCCTGTGCAGCAAGCCGGGCTGGATCGCCAGGCTATGGCTGACTGGAGTGCGCAAAGCACCTGGCTGGGCTTGACTGTTGAAAGCAGCGAAGTGTTCGGCGGCCAGCCGGAACACGCCTTTGTGACCTTTACTGCACGCTGGCACGACGCCAATGGCGAGCACAGCCACCGCGAGCGCTCATCCTTTGTGCAAAGCGCCGGGCGCTGGTACTTCATCGACCCCACCGTGCCGCTCAAGGTCGGACGCAACGATGCTTGCCCATGCGCCAGCGGGCTGAAATTCAAAAAATGCTGTGCCGGCTTTTTCGGCCAATAGGCTGGACTCTGAGGGTTAAACAATGGACGTGCGGGCTCGAACAATAAAAACCATCGCCCTGGCCATGCTGCTGACGGTGTCGGGATGCACCTCCTGGTTCGACTCGGCCGACAAGGACCCGGACGTACACCTGGTCAAGGTCGAGCTGGTGCAGGCCAAACTGCTGGAGCAGCGCTTCAAGCTGCACATGCGGGTCGACAACCCCAATGACTCGACCCTCACTGTGCGCGGCCTGAGCTATACCCTGTATCTGGGTAGCATCAAGCTGACTGAAGGCGAGAATGAGCACTGGTTCAGCGTGCAACCCAAAAGCAGCGCCGACTATGTGATCCCGGTGCGCACCAACCTCTGGCCGCAGGTGCGCCCGCTGGTCAAATTGCTTGAAACACCCGACCAGCCCATCCCCTACCGGCTCGAAGGCACACTGCAAACCGGCCTGTTCTACGGTTACGACGTGCACCTGACGCGCAAAGGCGAGATAATCCCCGGCGATTTTATTCCAGAGTGATTAAGCAATGACCCAACAACCCCACGTTCATGGCCCCGACTGCAACCACGATCATGATCATGGCCACACCCATGACCACGATCACGATCACGGTCATGTACATGGCCCGCATTGCGGCCATGCGCCTCAGGAGCCAGTGCGCAACGAGCTGAAAGACGTTGGCCGCAACGATCCTTGCCCGTGCGGCAGCAGCAAGAAATTCAAGAAGTGCCACGGCGCCTGATCCCTCGGGACGCTGTGCAAACGCCGCACTTGCCTTGAGCCAGTGCGGCGTTTGTGTTTTTGCTTTATGAAAAATCCGCTTCACAGGCCATGAGCGGCTTTCATCCGACGCGCTTTTGGGAGTAAAACTGACAGCCCACAGTCGACAAGCGCCACTGTTGGCCGTCAGTCGCTGGGTGAACATTCCCTTCTGGAGCCCTTCATGATCGATCTTTATTACTGGACCACGCCCAACGGCCACAAAGTCTCATTGTTTCTTGAAGAAGCTGGCCTGCCCTACAAGGTTCATCCGATCAATATCGGCAAGAACGAACAGTTTGCTCCGGACTTTTTGAAAATAGCCCCCAACAACCGCATCCCGGCCATTGTCGACCAGGCCCCTGCCGACGGCGGCGAGCCGCTGTCCTTGTTCGAATCCGGGGCGATCTTGCTCTACCTCGCGGAAAAAACCGGGCAATTCCTGCCCAAGGACCTGCGCGGTCGGCAAATGGCCCTGCAATGGCTGTTCTGGCAGATGGGCGGCCTGGGGCCAATGGCCGGGCAGAACCATCACTTCAACCGCTTCGCGCCGGAAAAAATCCCGTATGCGATCAAGCGCTACACCGAAGAAACAGCCCGTTTGTATCGCGTGTTGAACAAACAGCTGGAAGGCCGCGAGTTTGTTGCAGGCGCCGAATACAGCATCGCCGACATGGCAATTTACCCGTGGATCGTGCCCCATGAATGGCAGGGTCAGAACCTGGATGACTTCCCGGCGCTCAAAGCGTGGTTCCAGCGGGTCAAGGCGCGCCCGGCTACACAACGTGCCTACGCACTGGTGGATAAAATCAACCCTATGTAGCCGCTGCCGCAGGCTGCAATGGGTCGCGCAGCGGCCCCGGGATTTTAAAGCCCCCGCAGACCTTGTCGCAGCCCGCGACAACGCCTGCAGATAGCGCTTGCACGGTGTCATCGGCCTCACTAACGTAGCGGCTTTCGATGACACCACCCCCGCAGGAGCTTTGCCATGGCCTCGCCAGCCCTTATTCACTATCTACCCCGGTTCGGCGTTGCCGCGGCAGTGGTCAGCCTGCTGGGCCTGACCGGTTGCCAGATAAACAACCCTGCTTCTGAAAGCCTGGTGCCAGCCTCCGGCGTGCAACCGCTCAAGGGCCTGGCGCAGAATGTATCGGTACGCCGCAACAGCCAGGGCATGCCGCTGATCGAAAGCAGCAGCTTCCATGACGCCCTGTTCACTTTGGGTTATGTGCATGCCGGTGACCGTATCAGCCAGATGGTGCGCTTGCGCTTGCTGGCCCAGGGCCGACTGGCCGAACTCAACGGCGTCGACGCCCTGGAAAGCGACCGGTTGATGCGCACCATCAATCTGAAAAAGAGCGCTGATGAGCTTTATAAAAGCGCATCACCGCGCCTGAAAAAGTTTTTCGAAGTCTACGCCCGCGGGGTCAACGCCTACCTGTTCCGCTACCGCGACAAACTGCCGGCCGATCTGGCGCAGGCCAGCTACAAGGTCGAGTACTGGAAACCCGAGGATTCGGCGCTGATTTTCAGCCTGTTGAACTTCGGCATGTCAGCCAACCTGCAAGAAGAGCTCAACGCCCTGGCGCTGGCGCAAAAAGTCGGCACCGACAAACTGCCCTGGCTGATGCCCACTTACCCCAACGAAGCCTTGCCCGCCAGCGAAGCCGACAAGCTCAAGGGCCTGGCCCTGGGCAGCCAGCTGCAAGGCTTGAGCGGCGTGACCCAGGCCCTTGAGCAGGTTAAACAACTGAGCCTGCCAGGCGTTACGGCATCCAGCGACTGGGCCATTGGCCCACAGCGCAGCCGCAGCGGCAAGAGCCTGCTGGCCAACGATATCCATCAGCCCATAGGCGTGCCTTCGGCATGGAGCTATGTGCAGATTCGCGCCCCTAAATACCAGGCTGCCGGGGCAACCATTGCGGGCTTGCCGACGCTGTTTGCCGGCTTTAACGGCAAGGTGGCATGGGGCATGAGCCTGGCGATGGGCGATAACCAGGATGTATTCCTGGAGAAGCTCAAACGCCAGGGCAGCAGCCTGTACTACATGGCGAACGGCAAGTGGCTGCCAGCGACAGTGCGCAACGAAACCTTTTTCGTCAAAGGCCAGCGGCCGATTCGCGAAGTCGTATACGAAACCCGCCACGGGCCGTTGCTCAACAGCGCCCTGGGCAGCCCCAATGCCCTGAACAGCAGCCTGGGGCTTGCCCTGCAAACCCCGGACCTGCAAGACGACAAAACCCTCGACGCGTTTTTTGACCTGTCCCGTGCGCAGAACAGCGAAAAAGCCTCGGATGCCAGCCGCGAAATCCGCGCTGTGGCACTGAACCTGCTGTACGCCGACGCCAGCCATATCGGCTGGCAAGTGACCGGACTGTACCCCAACCGCCGCGAAGGCCTTGGCCTGTTCCCGTCACCGGGCTGGGAGGGCCGCTACGATTGGGAAGGTTACGCCGACCCGATGCTGCATCCCTACGACCAGGACCCGGTCCAGGGCTGGCTGGGTGCCGCCAACCAACGTACAGCCGCTTATGGCTACGGTATGCAACTGTCCAACTCGTGGCTGTCCCCTGAGCGCAGCGAACGCCTTGCGCAACTGGCAGGCAGCGGCAAGCAGGACGCCCGCAGCATGATTGCCATGCAGTACGACCAGACCACCCTGTTCGCGGCCAAGCTGAAAACCATGTTCACCGCCCCCGGCATGGCCCAGCCGCTCAAGCAGGCCATCGCTGCCTTGCCCGCAGCAGACCAGGCCAAGGCCCGCGAAGCCCTCGGCCGACTGCTGGGCTTTGATGGCAAGCTCAGCCCCGGCTCAGCGGATGCTGCGCTCTATGAACTGTTTTTGCAGGAAAGCACCCGGCAGATCTTCCTCGATAAACTCGGCCCCGAGAACAGCGCCAGCTGGCAGGCCTTTGTGGCCAACAGCAACCTGTCTTACCCGGCCGTGGCCGATCATTTGCTGGGCCGCGAAGACAGCCCTTTCTGGGACGATATCCGCACCGCGCAAAAAGAAGACAAGCCAGCGATTCTCGCTCGCACCCTCGCCGCTGCCATCAGTACCGGTGACAGCCTGATGGGTAGCGATCACAAGGCCTGGCAGTGGGGCAAACTGCATCAGTACCTGTGGCGCAACGCCAGTGGCCAAACCGTGCGAGGCCCGGTCATGGCCGGCGGCGATCACACCACCCTCAACACGGCGGCCTACAACCTCGCCGGCACAAACTTCGCCGTCACGCAGATCCCGGCCATGCGCATGATCATCGACTTTGGCCAGGTCGAACCGATGATCGGGCAAAACAGCACCGGCCAATCAAGCAACCCGGCCAGCCCGCACTACACCGACGGCATTGACCCGTGGCTTAAAGGGCAGTACATCAGCTTCCCGATGCAGCCACAAAACTTCGACAAAACCTACGGCAAAACCCGCCTGACCCTGGTTCCAGGCAAGTAACCGCCAACCACTGGCAGCCCTCTCCTGCACAAAGTCGGGAGAGGGATTATGCTTGCTGATACGGCGTAATTCTTTAGTTGCATGACACCCATCATGTGCCTGGATTGGGGCGATGGGCTCGCGCACCACTGCCTGGCCAGCCCCCTGGCTCACAAGGACGTTCCCATGCAGCGACATCAAATTCATCCCTTGCTGGCACCGGTTCCAGGCACTGAGCGGCTGATTCACAGCTTTCATTACGGGCCAGCCCGGCCACGCGGCAAGATCTATATCCAGGCCTCACTGCATGCGGACGAGTTGCCCGGAATGCTGGTTGCCTGGCACCTCAAGCAGCGCCTTGCAGAACTGGAGGCGGCCGGGCGCTTGCTCAGTGAGATCGTCGTCGTGCCAGTGGCCAACCCGGCTGGCCTCGAGCAGATAGTGATGGATATCCCGCTGGGCCGCTACGAACTGCAAAGCGGGCAGAACTTCAACCGCAACTTCCTGGACCTGAGCACGCAGATTGGTGACGCCCTTGAAAGCCAGCTCAGCGACGATCCCGCACAAAACCTGCAGTTGATTCGCCGCCAGTTGCGAGAATTGCTCAGCGCACAAGTGCCGGGCACACAGCTGCACTCGCAACGCCTGACCCTGCAAACACTGGCCTGCGATGCCGATATGGTGCTGGACCTGCATTGCGACTACGAAGCCGTCGTCCACCTGTACACCACGCCGCAAGCCTGGTTGCAGGTCGAACCGTTGGCGCGCCACCTGGGCGCCCAGGCCAGCCTGCTGGCCACGGATTCCGGCGGGCTGTCGTTTGATGAGTGTTTCACCCTGCTGTGGTGGCAATTACAGCAACGTTTCGGCCATTGTTACCCTATTCCCCAGGGCAGTTTTTCCGTCACCGTCGAGTTGCGCGGCCTGGCAGACGTCAACCACAGCCATGCGCAGCACGATTGTGAGGCGCTGATCGATTACCTGATTGATTTTGGCGCGATTGACGCAGAGTCCAGGCCGTTGCCGCCCCTCCTCTACCCTGCGACGCCCCTGGCCGGTGTAGAACCGGTGGCCACGCCTGTGGGCGGACTGCTGGTATTCAATGCCAGGCCCGGGGAATATCTCTGCGCAGGCCAGCTGATAGCCGAAATCATTGACCCGATCAGCGACAAGCTCACGCCGGTTTATTGCTCCAGCGCAGGGTTGCTATACGCCCGTTCTCAAAGGCGAATGGCCACCGCCGGCATGGTGATTGCCCATGTGGCAGGCCGTGAGGCCTACCGTAGCGGCTATCTGCTATCGCCTTGATGCCATGACAGGCTCAGGCCACCGGGGCAGGTGGCGGCTCATCAGGCAGCGTCGGCACGCCCGGTTCGGGTTCGATCGGTTGTGGGGTATCGGGGTCAGGCTGGCCGGGGATGCCACCTGCATGCAACTGGGGAAAGGCCAGCAGAGACCACGCCAGCAGCCCTACCTGATTGGGCTCAAGGTTTGCCAGTTGGGCGCGGATACTCGGATCAATCTTCATGAGGCACTCCTGAGCGATGATCCGGCTCGCTGGATGCGTAACCGGAAATACACTCCATAGAGTGCATTTTCGCTCAAGAATTCCCGCTGTTCGTCAGGTGCGAGGTAAGGTCACGCCGCGCTGGCCCTGATACTTGCCGCCACGGTCCTTGTACGACACTTCACACTCTTCGTCAGATTCGAAGAACAGCATTTGTGCCACACCTTCATTGGCGTAGATCTTGGCCGGCAATGTAGTGGTGTTGGAAAACTCCAGGGTCACATGACCTTCCCACTCAGGCTCAAGCGGCGTCACGTTAACGATGATGCCGCAACGTGCGTAGGTGCTTTTACCCAGGCAGATGGTCAGCACGTTACGAGGAATACGGAAGTATTCAACGGTACGCGCCAGGGCGAAGGAGTTGGGCGGAATGATGCATACGTCGCTGGTGACATCGACAAAGCTGCCCGCATCGAAATTCTTCGGATCAACGGTCGCCGAGTTGATATTGGTGAAGACCTTGAACTCGTTTGCGCAACGAACGTCATAGCCGTAGCTCGATACGCCGTAGGAAATCAGACGGTTCTCGCCTTCTTCACGCACCTGACGCTCGACGAAAGGTTCGATCATGCCGTGCTCTTGCGCCATGCGGCGAATCCACTTGTCTGGTTTGATGCTCATGGCGGGTGTCCTGAATAGCGAGGTAGAAAATTCTGTTGGGCATCTTACCGCCCCCCAAGGCCCGGTTCAAAAATCTGCGGAAAAAATATCGAAAATAGCGTTGGATCCCCTGAATACAGGGTGTGAGGGTAACCGTCAGTCACGTTTTTAGAGAAACCTTCGCAAAGACCCTTTGCACGTTCTGAAAAAAGCGTTAAGGTGGCGCCACTGTGTTGCTTGTGTCACTGAGAATCTCTACACGATATGTTGAATTTCGATCCAACCATCTCCAAGAATTTTTCCTGCTCTTTGCACTCAGTCTCGGCCAGGGCTTTTCCTGCGTCGCAGTTATCTTTGTTCAAGGAGTTACACCATGTCTAATCGCCAAACTGGTACCGTTAAGTGGTTCAACGATGAAAAAGGCTTCGGCTTCATCACTCCACAATCCGGTGACGACCTGTTTGTTCACTTCAAAGCAATCCAATCCGACGGCTTCAAAAGCCTGAAAGAAGGCCAACAGGTTTCTTTCATCGCTACTCGCGGTCAGAAAGGCATGCAAGCTGAGGAAGTTCAAGTTATCTAACTTGTACTGATCCAGTAAAAAACCCCGCCCTCAAAAGCGGGGTTTTTTTATGCCTGCACATTTGTAGCAGTTGACGAGCAGTGCGAGGCTACGTCCGAGTGCGAAGCGCTCGCAAAACCATTCAGCCTCGGTGTTTCAGCCATATCCCATGCATCGGATTAACGACTGCTGCGCAGCCGAACGCAGCCTCGCAGAGCTCGTCAGCTGCTACGAGGCCTTGCGCCCTGTTAAATATCAATCATCGCTGGTCGTAATGGTTGGCATCGCCTGCGAAGCCGCCTCCTGCAGGACAATACGCGCCCCCACCTGACGGGCCAGCTCCTGATAAATCAAGGCAATCGGGCTGTTCGGATCGGCAACCGCCGTCGGCTTGCCGTTATCGGCCTGCTCGCGGATTTCCATCGACAGCGGCAACGAGGCCAATACCTCAACGCCATATTGCGTCGCCAGCTTCTCGCCACCGCCCTCGCCAAACAGATGCTCGGCATGACCGCAGTTCGAACAAATATGGACTGCCATGTTCTCCACCACACCCAGCACCGGAATGTTCACCTTGCGGAACATCTCGACACCCTTGCGCGCATCCAGCAAGGCCAGGTCCTGCGGCGTGGTGACAATCACCGAACCGGTCACCGGGACTTTTTGCGCCAGGGTGAGCTGGATATCACCGGTACCCGGCGGCATGTCGATGACCAGGTAATCGAGATCATTCCAGGCCGTCTGCGTAACCAGCTGCAACAATGCCCCCGAGACCATCGGGCCGCGCCAGACCATCGGCGTGTTGTCGTCAGTCAAAAAGGCCATCGACATCACTTCAACACCGTGGGCCTCAATCGGCACAAACCACTTCTGATCACGGATCTTCGGCCGCGTACCTTCGGCAATACCGAACATTACGCCCTGGCTTGGCCCGTAGATGTCTGCATCCAGGATGCCCACTCGCGCGCCTTCACGCGCCAGTGCCAGCGCCAGGTTGGCGGCAGTGGTGGATTTACCGACCCCACCCTTGCCAGAGGCAACGGCGACGATGTTTTTCACATTGGCCAGGCCCGGAATTTGCGCCTGCGCCTTGTGCGCGGCAATCACGCAGCTGATCTCGACCTTTGCCGAGGTCACGCCATCCATGTTTTCAATGGCCATTTGCAACACTTGCGCCCAACCGCTCTTGAACAAACCGGCGGCATAACCCAGCTCAAGCTGAACACTGACGCGCTCGCCCTGAACCTCAATGGCGCGCACGCACCCGGCACTGACCGGATCCTGGTTCATGTAAGGGTCGGTGTATTGGCGAAGGACGGCCTCCACTGCTGCGCGATTGACTGCGCTCATGAGCAACTCCCGTAAAGACTGAGTAAAACAGGCCGCTATCGTACCTGTAATAAACCACCCGCAGCAGGCTTTTGAGTCGGTCAAAAACAGCACAAACAATCAGATACACCGCCACGGGGTGAAATATATTGCCCGGCGCTTTATAGTGGCCGACCACCGTCTCATCAAGTAGCCGAGCCCCATGTCCGAGCCACGCAATATCTTAGTCACCAGCGCCCTGCCCTATGCCAATGGTTCCATTCACCTTGGCCATATGCTTGAGTACATCCAGACTGATATGTGGGTGCGCTTCCAGAAACTTCGCGGCAATCAGTGCACCTATGTCTGCGCAGACGACGCCCACGGCTCGGCCATCATGCTGCGCGCCGAGAAAGAAGGCATCACCCCCGAACAGCTGATCGCCAACGTCCAGGCTGAACACAGCGCCGACTTTGCCGATTTCCTGGTCGACTTCGACAACTTCCATTCGACCCACGCCGAAGAAAACCGTGAGCTGTCGAGTGCGATCTACATCAAGTTGCGCGAAGCCGGACACATTGCCACTCGTTCGATCACCCAGTATTTCGACCCGGAAAAGAAAATGTTCCTGGCCGACCGCTTCATCAAGGGTACCTGCCCGAAATGCGGCACTGAGGATCAGTACGGCGACAACTGCGAAAAATGCGGCGCCACCTACGCGCCAACCGACCTGAAGAACCCGAAATCGGCGATTTCCGGCGCCACCCCGGTGCTCAAGGATTCCGAACACTTCTTCTTCAAGCTGCCCGACTTCGACGCCATGCTCAAAAGCTGGACGCGCAGCGGTGCCCTGCAAGATGCCGTCGCCAACAAGATCGCCGAATGGCTGGATACCGGCCTGCAACAGTGGGACATCTCCCGTGATGCGCCGTACTTCGGCTTCGAGATTCCGGACGCACCCGGCAAATACTTCTACGTATGGCTGGACGCGCCAATCGGCTACATGGCCAGCTTCAAGAACCTTTGCGCACGCCGTCCTGAACTGGACTTTGACGCGTACTGGGCCAAAGACTCCACCGCCGAGCTGTACCATTTTATCGGCAAGGACATCGTCAACTTCCACGCCCTGTTCTGGCCAGCCATGCTCGAAGGCGCGGGCTATCGCAAGCCAACCGCCATCAACGTTCACGGCTACCTGACCGTTAACGGCCAGAAAATGTCCAAGTCCCGCGGCACGTTCATCAAGGCCCGCACCTACCTGGACCATTTGGCCCCGGAATACCTGCGCTACTACTACGCCTCCAAACTGGGTCGTGGCGTCGATGACCTGGACCTGAACCTGGAAGACTTCGTTCAGAAGGTCAACTCGGACCTGGTGGGCAAAGTGGTTAACATTGCCAGCCGTTGCGCAGGCTTTATCCACAAGGGCAACGCCGGGGTCATGGTCGAGGGCAATGCGGCTCCCGAACTGACCGAAGCCTTCCTGGCCGCTGCACCCAGCATTGCCGAAGCGTATGAAGCCCGTGACTTTGCCCGTGCCATGCGCGAAATCATGGCCCTGGCCGACCGCGCCAACGCCTGGATCGCCGACAAGGCGCCGTGGGCAATGGCCAAGGTCGAAGGCAAGCAAGCGGAAGTCCAGGCGGTATGCGCCCTGGGCATCAACCTGTTCCGCCAGTTGATCATCTTCCTCAAGCCGGTCCTGCCTGTACTGGCAACCGATGCAGAAGCGTTCCTGAATGTTGAACCACTGATTTGGGACGACCACAAGACGCTGCTGGCCAACCACTCGCTGAACGCCTTCAAGCCACTGCTGACCCGTATCGACCCGGTCAAGGTCCAGGCCATGACCGACGCTTCCAAAGAAGACCTGGTCGCCAGCCAGACCGACACCGGGAGCGCTGTGCCACAAGGTAATGGCGAGCTGGTGAAGGAGCCGCTGGCCGCAGAGATCGAGTTTGATACCTTTGCTGCCGTGGATTTGCGCGTAGCGCTGATCCTCAAGGCTGAAGCGGTTGAAGGCGCCGACAAGCTGCTGCGCCTGACCCTGGATATTGGCGACGAACAACGCAACGTGTTTTCGGGAATCAAGAGTGCCTACCCGAACCCGGCCGAGCTCGAAGGTCGCCTGACCATGATGATCGCCAACCTGAAGCCGCGTAAAATGCGCTTCGGCATGTCTGAAGGCATGGTGATGGCTGCCGGCCCTGGCGGTGAAGAAATTTACCTGCTCAGCCCGGACAGCGGCGCCAAGCCTGGTCAACGTATCAAGTAACACCGCCCCTTTGCACCGTCTGGTGGCCTGCAGGCCACCAGACGCTGTTGATCAGTAGCCGCCCTTCCCGTCATGCCGGATAATCAGCAGCATTTGCCAAGCTGAACGATCCTGCACGCATGCTTGACCGTAACGCCCCCTATTTATCTCTGCGCATGTTGAGCGTCGCCCGGTTGCGACCCGCTGTAACTGGACTGATCACACCATGAGCCTGATTCAACGTATTGATGCATTATTGCCGCAAACTCAATGCGGAAAATGCGGCCACCCCGGCTGCAAACCCTATGCGCAAGGCATTGCCCAAGGCGAAGCCATCAACAAGTGCCCGCCTGGCGGGGCCGAGACCATCGCTGCACTGGCCAGTTTGCTCAGGGTTCCCGTGCTGCAACTGGACACTGAGCGCGGCCAGGCTCCGGCGCAAGTGGCCTATATTCGCGAGGCCGAATGCATCGGCTGCACCAAATGCATTCAGGCCTGCCCGATCGATGCCATTCTTGGCGCCGCCAAGCTGATGCACACCGTGATTGTCGATGAATGCACCGGCTGCGACCTCTGCGTAGCGCCCTGCCCGGTGGACTGCATTGAAATGCGCCCGCTGCCTGCCAATGTCATCCCGATTGTCGGAGGCCTCGCTCAAACTGCAGAGCAGTTCAGCGCCCGCAACCAGAAACGCGAGCATGCCCGCAGGCGCTATGAGCGGCGCGACGAACGCCTGCGCCGCGAAGAGCAACACCGGCAAGCCGAACGCCTTGCCCGTGCCCAGCGCCCACCTGCAGAGGCCATCAGCGGCATGCAAGCCGAAGTCGGCGGGGCAGCCAGTGATACCCCCCATGACGCCGCGCTAAAAAAGGCCAAGGTCACCCTGGCTATGGCCCGCGCGCAACTGAACAAATCGCTCAAGGCATTCGGGCATCCCCCGATCGCCCAGCAGCAATCCCAACTGGTGATACTGCAACAGCAGTTTGAGTCTGCGCAGCAGGCACTGGCGCAACTGGAGTCAACCCCGCAAGCCTTGGCACCCGCGCCGCTCGCCAATACAGCTGAACTCAAGCGCGCCAAAATCCAGCTGGCCATGCGCCGCGCCGAACTCAAAAAAGCCATTAACCAAGCGCTTTCCAGCACCGAGCTGAGCCTTTTGACTGACGCTGTTACTCAGGCAGAGTCCAGGCTCAATGCGCTGGATCCTGGCAAGGCTTGAAAAATTCATATAAGCGCCCCACCGTTTAACAGACAGCTCTTCAGGAACGTTTTTAACCATGAACGCCGCAAAGCGCCTTGAAATATTTCGCCGGTTTCACGAAGACAATCCTGAACCTAAAACTGAACTGGCCTACACATCGCCTTTTGAACTGCTTATCGCCGTGATCCTGTCGGCACAGGCCACTGACGTCAGCGTCAACAAGGCAATGGCCAAACTGTTTCCGGTCGCCAATACCCCAGAAGCCATCTACGCTCTGGGAGTAGATGGGCTGTCGCAGTACATCAAGACCATAGGCCTGTATAACAGCAAGGCCAGGAACGTCATTGAAACCTGTCGCTTATTGATTGAGCGCCATCACAGCCAGGTCCCACAGACCCGTGAAGAGCTTGAAGCCTTACCCGGAGTAGGGCGTAAAACAGCAAACGTTGTGCTCAATACCGCGTTCCGGCAACTGGCAATGGCCGTAGACACCCATATTTTCAGGGTCAGTAACAGAACCGGTATTGCCCCCGGTAAAAACGTAGTGGAGGTCGAAAAAAACCTCATGAAATTCGTTCCAAAACCTTACCTGCTGGACGCCCATCACTGGCTTATCCTGCACGGGCGTTATGTGTGCCAGGCGCGCAAGCCACGCTGCGGCAGCTGCCGCATAGAGGACTTGTGCGATTTCAAAGAAAAAACCTCTGATGATTGAGCGATAGAGATTTTATAGACTGATCGATTGAGAAAATCTTTTTTACCCGCGTCGCGATTATCGCTATAAGGGGCGCCATTGACTGTCTTAGCCTGGAGTGAACTGAATGAGCACTGGCAAAGAAGAACTGGAAGTAGAGGAAGATTTTGCAGTCGTCGATTCGGACGAAGTCGTAGAACCTGTTGTAGAGGTTGCCAAAACCAATTTGGCCAAACGCCGCACCATTGACGCACTGCTGGAAGAAAAACGGCTCAGAAAAGAGCTGGAAGATTATGGCTACGACCTGTAACCCGCAGACACGATATTAAAAGCCTCCTGTAGCGGAGGCTTTTTATTCTGGGGGCTTTGGGTATCACATCTTCATGCCCCTCTCTTCACACCAGCCCATTGCGCTGTGCCAGCTCAATCAAATCTACAAGTGAACGGGCATTGAGTTTCAGTAAAAGTCGCGTTTTGTAGGTGCTTACCGTTTTATTGCTCAGAAACATGCCATCCGCAATTTCCTTGTTACTCTTGCCTCGCGCCAACTGCTGCAACACCATCATTTCTCGCCCAGAAAGGCGATTGACCATATCGGCTTCACTGGCATTCCCCAAGCTTGAACGCACCGAGTGCAAGGCTTGATTGGGGAAATAACTGTAACCAGACAGCACTGCCTTGATTGCACTCAACAGCTCGGTCAGGTCCTGCTGCTTGCAGACATAACCAGCAGCACCCGCCTGCATGCACCGCATGGAAAAATGACCGGGTGCTTGCGAGGTCAATACCAGCACCTTGATAGGCACTGCCGGCGTAGACAACCGTGCTATAACTTCAAGCCCGTCAAGCTTTGGTATCCCTATATCCAGAATTACAATATCAGGCGCATATTCACGCGCTAGTTGCAAAGCATCCACTCCATTATCCGTCTCGGCAATGACCTCGTAGCCATGTCGTTCCATGAGCATACGTACAGCAAGACGAATTACAGGATGATCATCCACGATCAGCACTTTATTCATGGGCCATTCCAATTTATAGCTATTCGAATTATCTGAACCAGCACCATAGCCTAGTCGTAACAGACTGGGCATAGCACCCCCCCCAAGCATTAATAACCAAAGACAATTCCTACAAATATTGAAGATTCAACCTACAGAAATCACCCATATAAACTAAAGATCCATACTTACTCCGCAGTTGAGCCGCTGCATTCAAGGCTGCTCCTGGACCACAAAAACAAACCCCGGCATACACTAGCACTGTGTTCACCTGACCTGTAAAAAGCGCGCAAAAACAAAACCAAAGTAAAGATATAACGCGAACCCATAACTCGCCGAAAACAGATTGATCCAACTACACCACTCACCTCCAATTAGCAAAAAATACTACAAAGATCTATCAACCACCATAAAACACATAAAACCACGGAGTCACACACCAATAGTTGCCCAAACTGAAATCTACTATTTTTCGACGGGAAAATATTACAATTTCATACTTACAGAATAGGACTACAAATCATTAGGAAAATCCCCAAACATAAAATCATATCCAAACAAAACCCGGTATTCTCCAGCCAAGTGCAATACACACCAGCCAAAACAATAAGTCGACAGGGGCAGCCACAACCCGCAACTCGCCACACTCGAGCGCTTTATTGACTCACCCGACTAAAAAACTTACATATACCTACAGAAAAAACTTAACCCTTCATTAAACCCTCTGAAATGGCGACATCTTTCCTACACACAAAGCATTATTAACCAAGCAATCGTCAACGCTGTTCATCGGGCAACCTTCAAGCGCCTGCCATTGATTTGCGGGTTCAAAAAAACACGGCTAATTTGAAAAATATTACCCGACACCCACCACACTACCGGTTCAATCGCCAGGCTTGCGTATTGCCAGCAGTGGATTCCTCGATTGCCCTATACCACCACCCACGTCTTTTTCCTGCCCACGCCACCTTTCACTTGCAGGTACGCCCATGATCAAAAACAGCATAAAAGCCAATAACCCACTCACCGTTATCGCGATTTTCTCAATGTTAACGGAGGCTTCTGCGGCAGTATCGTTGCCCTATATCGACAGTGAACATCAAAAAATATATGTCTGGTTTCTTATAGTTTTTCCAACATTGCTGATCATCTTGTTTTTCCTGACCCTGAACTTCAACAACAAAACGCTTTACACCCCTGCAGACCTGTCCAAGGCCGACCACACTCATGGGGGAGCGACACGCTCTTGCGGCCCCCCAGCGGAACAAACCCGCTTGCCTGGGGGCACAGCAATAGCCGCACAGTTTTCTCCCCCCCTCCACTTTTCAGGCTTCCCGTATAACGCATATAGCCCGCCAAACTTGTTATTTCTCCCCCAAGGCCACAGAGTTTATGACAGCGACCCACCCCCACTCCCTGGCTCCGAGAAACCCGGTGCAACGCTCGCTGCAAAAAGTCATGCGGTCATGGAAGCAACAGAGTTTAAGAAACTTCATCTTATTGACCTGAATCATCCCCACTTGCGCGCCCCTCAGCAAAGCCCCCCCGAACAGGTGCTGCACATTTATTACAAAGCCACCCGCAAGGACAAACACAACCACAAGCATGACGTACTGCTACTGCTCACCAACCAGCACTCCCACATCGCACCACAGGCCTTTAAACTGGCCATCGACAACTTCAAATATACGTCAGTCATTGCCCATACAACCATTATCAGCTACAACACCGACGCCCACAGGCTGGCCATACTCAACCCTGCCTGAGACGCTCCTCAGTACCGCAATTCCAGGCAAAAAAAACCCCGGCCAATTGGCCGGGGTTTTTCTGTACGGGCGCGAATCAGAACAACTTGCGGCCTTTGTTTGCAGCAATGCGCATGCGCAATGCATTCAACTTGATAAAGCCGGCTGCGTCAGCCTGGTTGTAAGCGCCGCCGTCCTCTTCAAAGGTTGCGATGTTGGCATCAAACAACGATTCATCAGACTTGCGACCGGTAACAATCACGTTACCCTTGTACAACTTGAGGCGAACAACACCGTTAACGTGAACCTGGGAAGCATCAATCATCTGCTGCAGCATGATGCGCTCAGGGCTCCACCAGTAGCCGGTGTAGATCAGGCTGGCGTACTTGGGCATCAACTCGTCTTTCAAGTGAGCCACTTCACGGTCCAGAGTAATCGACTCAATGGCGCGGTGAGCACGCAGCATGATGGTGCCGCCCGGGGTTTCGTAGCAACCACGGGACTTCATGCCGACATAACGGTTCTCAACGATGTCGAGGCGGCCGATGCCGTGTTCGCCACCAATGCGGTTCAACGTTGCCAGAACAGTCGCAGGTGTCATCTCAACACCGTCCAGCGCAACGATGTCGCCGTTACGGTAGGTCAGTTCCAGGTACTGCGGCTTGTCAGGAGCGTTCTCTGGAGAGACGGTCCACTTCCACATGTCTTCTTCGTGCTCGGTCCAGGTGTCTTCCAGCACACCGCCCTCGTAGGAGATGTGCAGCAAGTTGGCATCCATCGAGTACGGGGATTTTTTCTTGCCGTGACGCTCGATCGGGATTGCATGCTTTTCAGCGTAATCCATCAGCTTTTCACGCGAGAGCAAGTCCCACTCACGCCAAGGAGCAATCACCTTCACCCCTGGTTTCAAGGCATAAGCGCCCAGTTCGAAACGAACCTGGTCATTACCTTTACCCGTTGCACCGTGGGAAATGGCATCTGCGCCTGTTTCGTTGGCGATTTCAATCAGGCGCTTGGCAATCAGCGGACGTGCAATGGAAGTACCCAGCAGGTACTCGCCTTCGTAAACGGTGTTGGCGCGGAACATCGGGAAAACGAAGTCACGAACAAACTCTTCGCGCAGGTCATCAATGTAGATTTCCTTGACGCCCATGGCTTGCGCCTTGGCGCGTGCAGGTTCGACCTCTTCACCCTGACCCAGGTCAGCAGTAAAGGTTACGACTTCACAGTTATAAGTATCCTGCAGCCACTTCAGGATCACCGAAGTGTCCAGGCCGCCCGAATAAGCCAGAACGACCTTGTTTACGTCCGCCATGCCATCACTCCACGGGTTGTTCGAAAAGCCGAACAGTCTACCGCCCATATCCATGAATTTACAGAGGCGCGACAGCTTAAGACGACAAAGCGACAGTTTATATCAAAGACGCGACGAGGCCGTTGCCTCAGGAAATGGCCGCAGGGTTACTGACGCCTACAGAAGGCGCAGCTTTTTCAGGCACTGGTAACCGCTCCAGCCGGACGCTAACCCGGCGATTTTTCGCACGGTTTGCCCGGCTGGTATTCGCCGCCAAGGGGTATTGCTCACCGTGGAAGCGCACCGTGATCTGCGATTCCTGCAGGCCGTTCTGCTTGAAATACTCCATAACCGCCAATGCCCGGCGTCGTGACAGTTCACGATTGGTCAGGCGATTGCCCTGGTTATCGGAATACCCGTCGAGAATGACATGGTTGACGCCAGGGTCTGCCTTCAAATAGTCGACCATGACCTGCAAGTTGGCCCGGGCCTGCGCGTCCAGTTCGGTCCCGCCTCCGGGGAAACCGATCTGGCTTTGTCTGACCTGCTCAAAGTTTTTCGGTAACAGCTTGGCGGTACAGGCCTCGTAATCGCCGTAAGCCTGGCGAAACCTGGCAGGCAGCAGGCGTACTTCCGAGACATTACCCTCACGGGAGTAATGCCTGACCAAAGGGCTGCGTCCCTCAATCAAGCCGCGAAACAAATTGGCGGCCTGGGCCTGTGAACTGTTGAAAAGCACTTGCCCACGACCAATGCGCACCGAGCCCAGGTCAATATCGCCACGGCCCGGTTGCCACGGCGCGGCGGCGGCCAAGAGCTTGGCAGAGCCCTCGCCCAACATGCCGTTGTAGGTATTAAGACGAAACACAGCCTGTTCGCCTGCACGTCTTACAAAAGCGCCAGAACCAAAATCGGTGATGGGCTGAATCAGACGGCACTCGAACTTGTCACCTTCCACTTTCCATTCGATATTCTCCAGCCGCGTCTGAAAAGTCAGGGCCGTGGCCGGCAGGCTGGCAAACATACTGAGCAGGATGAGATAACACTGGCGCACGGGAGGCTCCACAGGCTTGTACTGCAAAAAAACAGGCCACAGATTTACGGCATACTCATCAGCTATCGGTCAGCAATCACAAAACTTGATAGCGAGTGCCTGACAGAGTCTTTTCCGGTAGCATTCACTTCAGTTCGACCCGCCTGGAATCCCCAATGTCTGACCGCCTGACCCTGCTGCGTCCCGACGACTGGCATATACATCTTCGCGATGGTGCCGTGTTGCCTCACACTGTCGCGGATGTAGCGCGCACTTTTGGCCGCGCCATCATCATGCCAAACCTGGTACCTCCGGTGCGTAATGCTGCCGAGGCCGACGCTTATCGCCAGCGCATCCTCGCTGCTCGCCCCGCCGGCAGCCGCTTCGAGCCGCTGATGGTGCTGTACCTCACCGACCGTACCCAGCCAGAAGACATTCGCACGGCCAAGGCCAGCGGATTCGTCCATGCTGCCAAGCTGTATCCGGCAGGGGCAACGACCAACTCCGACTCCGGTGTAACCAGCATCGATGCGATCTTCCCGGTTCTGGAGGTCATGGCTGAAGTCGGCATGCCTTTGCTGATCCACGGTGAAGTCACCCGCGCCGGCGTAGACGTCTTTGACCGCGAAAAGATCTTCATCGACGAGCATATGCGCCGCGTTGTAGAGCGTTTCCCAACACTGAAAGTCGTGTTTGAGCACATCACCACCGCGGACGCGGTGCAGTTCGTCAACGAGGCTTCGGCCAACGTCGGCGCAACCATTACCGCTCATCACCTGCTGTACAACCGCAATCACATGCTGGTTGGCGGCATTCGTCCGCACTTCTACTGCCTGCCGATCCTCAAGCGCAACACCCATCAGGAAGCCCTGCTGGATGCGGCCACCAGCGGCAGCGCGAAGTTCTTCCTGGGCACCGACTCGGCACCTCACGCCCAGCACGCCAAGGAAGCCGCGTGCGGTTGCGCCGGTTGCTACACCGCCTACGCTGCCATCGAGATGTATGCCGAAGCTTTCGAACAGCGCAATGCGCTGGACAAACTGGAAGCCTTTGCCAGCTTGAATGGCCCGCGCTTCTACGGTCTGCCCGTCAGCACCGAACACATCACCCTGGTTCGCCAGGAGTGGACTGCCCCAACCAGCCTGCCTTTCGGCGCGCTGACCGTAATTCCGCTGCGCGCCGGTGAAACACTGCGCTGGCGCCTGCTGGAGGAACAGCTGTGAGTGACGACCATTATGATGACGAACACGAAGGCGGCCACGGCGGCGGACCACGCCACCCGATGGCAGAGCGCTTTCGCGGTTATCTGCCGGTCGTAATCGATGTTGAAACCGGCGGTTTCAACAGCGCTACCGATGCCTTGCTGGAAATTGCTGCCGTCACGATCGGCATGGACGAAAGAGGCTTCGTGTTCCCCGAGCACACCTACTTCCACCGTGTAGAGCCGTTTGAAGGCGCCAATATCGAAGCCGCCGCCCTGGAGTTCACCGGGATCAAGCTCGATCACCCGCTGCGCATGGCCGTCAGTGAAGAGACCGCCCTGACCGATATCTTCCGCGGTGTACGCAAGGCCCTGAAAGCCAATGGCTGCAAACGCGCCATCCTGGTGGGCCATAACAGCAGCTTCGACCTGGGCTTCCTGAATGCCGCTGTCGCGCGCCTGGACATGAAGCGCAACCCGTTCCACCCGTTCTCCAGCTTCGACACCGCGACCCTGGCTGGGCTGGCCTATGGCCAGACCGTCCTGGCAAAAGCCTGCCAGGCCGCTGACATCGATTTTGATGGACGTGAAGCACACTCGGCACGTTACGACACCGAGAAAACCGCCGAGCTGTTCTGTGGCATCGTCAACAGCTGGAAACAAATGGGCGGCTGGAAAGACTTCAACGACTGATCCTGTCGTAAAGGCTTACAGCGCAGCATAAAAAAACCGGACACTGGGTCCGGTTTTTTTATGCCTGAAACTGACGATTACAGCTGGTCAGCATTCTCGGTCAGGTAAGCAGCAACGCCTGCAGTCGAAGCAGTCATGCCCTTGTCACCTTTTTTCCAGTTGGCCGGGCAAACTTCGCCGTGCTCTTCGTGGAATTGCAGGGCATCAACCAGACGCAGCAGCTCGTCCATGTTGCGGCCCAGTGGCAGGTCGTTGACGATCTGCGAGCGTACAACACCCTTGTCGTCGATCAGGAACGCGCCGCGCAGCGCAACGCCGCCTTCGGTTTCAACGTCGTAAGCCTTGCAGATGGCGTGGTTGATGTCGGCAGCCATGGTGTATTTCACCTGGCCGATGCCGCCATTGTTCACCGGGGTGTTGCGCCATGCGTTGTGAGTGAAATGGGAGTCGATGGACACGGCAACCACTTCAACGTTACGCGCCTGGAAATCAGGGATGCGGTGATCCAGAGCGATCAGCTCGGACGGGCAAACGAAAGTGAAGTCCAGCGGGTAGAAGAACACCAGGCCATATTTGCCTTTGATGGCGGTGGACAGCGTGAAGCCGTCAACGATTTCGCCATTGCCAAGTACGGCGGCGACGGTGAAGTCTGGGGCTTGTTTGCCTACGAGTACGCTCATTGGATATCTCCTGGTGTGCTGCATGAAAATGACCGGCCATCATACACCGCTCGTCGGATCGGGCCTTAACCCTTTTTCAGGGTCCAAAAACCCGACACCCCAGACCGTTCGTCAGCACAGTGCGCAAGCCCCTCAATTGAGACTCAAGGTACTTTGACAATCATTCTCGTTAACATTAAGATCTGCTCATTGAATCCCAACCAGCGATGGTTCTTATTTATGTACGTTTGCCTTTGCACTGGCGTCACCGATGGAAAAATCCGCGACGCAATCTATGACGGTTGCTGCAGCTACCGTGAAGTGCGCGAAGCGACAGGTGTTGCCAGCCAATGCGGCAAATGTGCCTGCCTGGCCAAGCAAGTGGTTCGTGAAACCCTCTCCTCGCTGCAAGCCAGCCAGGCCGTGATGAGTTTCCCGGCAGAATTTTCAGTCGCCTGATTAACAAATTCCAAAGAACCGGACATAGCGTCCGGTTTTTTTATGCCCAAAATTCAAGTGCTTAGCTTCAAGACGCGGAACACAAACATTCTTATTCCGATTAATTTTCATTTATTATTCAAATACTTAGGTTTGACAGTCTGCCAGGTGCGGATCAAACTCTGCCCTATATACAGTTAATTAAGGCAGGCCCCAGCCATGAAAGGCGACATTTCAGTTATTCAGCACCTCAACAAAATTCTCGGCAACGAACTGGTGGCAATCAACCAATACTTCCTGCATGCCCGCATGTATCAGGATTGGGGCCTGGAGAAGTTGGGCGCGCATGAGTACCACGAGTCCATCGACGAGATGAAGCACGCGGACAAGCTGATCAAACGCATCCTGTTCCTGGAAGGCCTGCCAAACGTACAGGACCTGGGCAAGCTGCATATCGGCGAGCACACCAAGGAAATGCTGGAGTGTGACCTGCGCATCGAGAAGACCGGCCATGCCGACCTCAAGGCCGCCATTGCCCATTGTGAAGTTGTCGGTGACTTTGGCAGCCGCGAAATGCTCGAAGATATTCTTGAGTCGGAAGAAGAACATATCGACTGGCTGGAAACCCAGTTGGGCCTGATCGACAAAGTGGGTATTGAGAATTACCTGCAATCGCAAATGGGCGAGTAACTAATCCCCATTAAAAAGCCCCGCCCTGTTCATCACAGTGGCGGGGCTTTTTATGCGTGTTACATAAAGACTGTAACTACGCGACTGATATCAAGCTTCAGTCTTGTTTGCAGCGGCTTTCTCGACAGCTTCTTTGATCAGAGCCTGCAAAGAACCATCGGCGGCCATTTCAGCCATGATGTCGCTACCGCCAACCAACTCACCACCTACCCACAGTTGCGGGAACGTCGGCCAGTTGGCGTACTTTGGCAGGTTGGCGCGGATTTCCGGGTTCTGCAGGATGTCCACGTAAGCGAACTTCTCGCCACAGCCCATCACTGCCTGAGCAGCCTTGGCCGAAAAGCCGCACTGCGGGGCATTCGGGGAGCCTTTCATGTAGAGCAGAATGGTGTTGTTGGCAATCTGGTCTTTAATAGTTTCGATGATATCCATGGAGCACCTCGGCTGAACTTTCCGACGCAGATGTCGGCACGGTGGCGCATTGTAACGGAAAGCCGAGCGTCACGCTCGGTCTCCCCGACAGACAATAGTCTGCCCCTCATCACTCTACAAATCCCCCCTCGCAATTGCCAAGCAGCGCTGCGGCAGTGTACAAATGGGCAGCTGAGGTAAGGCAAATTGCCTGATGTGGCTGATGCAGCGCAAGACCCGCTCACACCTCTCAACACATGACCCTTGTTGGCAAGACGCGACATTTCCTTATAAGATCGCGCCTTCCCCTATTTCGTCGCCGCGTGCGGCTTTCGCCGCAGGTCTCGCCCGTTTTTCCGAAAACTCCGGCTTTGAGCATCTGCGATCGTTGCAATAAAAGGTAGTTAATGATGAGCGCAAGGCACTTTCTCTCCCTGATGGATTGCACTCCCGAAGAGCTAGTCAGCGTGATTCGTCGCGGTATCGAGCTGAAGGACCTGCGCCAGCGCAGCGTGCTGTTCGAACCTCTGAAAGGTCGCGTACTGGGCATGATTTTCGAAAAGTCATCAACCCGTACCCGCCTGTCATTTGAAGCCGGCATGATCCAGCTCGGTGGCCAGGCCATTTTCCTCTCGCCTCGCGATACCCAGCTTGGCCGCGGCGAGCCGATCGGCGATTGCGCCATCGTGATGTCGCGCATGCTCGACGCCGTCATGATCCGCACCTTCGCCCACAGCACCCTGACCGAGTTTGCGGCCAATTCCCGCGTACCGGTTATCAATGGTCTGTCGGATGATCTGCACCCATGCCAGTTACTGGCCGACATGCAAACCTTCCTTGAGCACCGCGGATCGATCAAAGGCAAAACCGTTGCCTGGATCGGCGACGGCAACAACATGTGCAACAGCTATATAGAGGCCGCCATCCAGTTTGACTTCAACCTGCGTGTGGCCTGCCCCGAAGGCTATGAGCCCAACCCAGAATTCGTGGCCCTGGCAGGCGAGCGCGTAACCATCGTGCGCGACCCGCGTGATGCCGTGATTGGCGCTCATCTGGTCAGCACCGACGTGTGGACATCGATGGGCCAGGAAGAAGAAACCGCCAAGCGCCTTGAGTTGTTCGCTCCCTACCAGGTCAACCGCGCCCTGCTCGACCTGGCGGCCGACGATGTGCTGTTCATGCACTGCCTGCCGGCGCACCGTGGCGAAGAGATCAGCCTCGACCTGCTGGACGATCCACGCTCCGTGGCTTGGGACCAGGCCGAAAACCGCCTGCATGCGCAGAAAGCGCTGCTCGAATTCCTTGTCCAACCGGCGTACCAACCCGCATGAGTCAGCCGCTATTGCTTAACCTTCGTGATCTGGCCTGTGGTTATCAGGGCCAGAGCGTGGTGCAGAACCTCAACCTGCACCTCAATGCCGGCGATATTGGCTGTCTGCTGGGCTCGTCGGGCTGTGGCAAAACCACTACCTTGCGCGCTATTGCCGGTTTTGAACCCGTACACCAGGGCGAAATCAGCCTGGCAGGCGAAGTGATCTCCAGCGCCGGCTTCACATTGGCACCCGAGAAGCGCCGTATCGGCATGGTGTTTCAGGACTACGCCCTGTTCCCGCACCTGAGCGTGGCTGACAACATTGCCTTCGGCATTCGCAAGCATCCGAACAAAGACCGGGTGACCGAAGAGCTGCTTGAGCTGGTCAACCTCAAAAACCTCGGCAAGCGCTTCCCCCACGAGTTATCCGGTGGCCAGCAACAACGCGTTGCCCTCGCCCGCGCCCTGGCGCCCGAGCCGCAACTGTTGTTGCTGGATGAGCCATTCTCCAACCTGGATGGCGAGCTGCGCCGCAAGCTCAGCCACGAAGTGCGCGATATCCTGAAAGCCCGTGGCACCAGTGCCATTTTGGTGACACACGATCAGGAAGAAGCCTTCGCTGTCAGCGACCATGTTGGCGTGTTCAAGGAAGGCCGTCTTGAGCAGTGGGATACGCCCTACAACCTCTACCATGAACCTCAGACGCCCTTTGTGGCGAGCTTTATCGGCCAGGGCTACTTTATTCGCGGTCAGTTGCTCACACCCGAGTCGGTACAAACTGAACTGGGGGTCTTGCGTGGCAACCGTGCCTACACCTGGCCAACGGGCGGTGCAGTGGATGTATTGCTGCGCCCGGACGATATCGTCTACGCACCCGACAGCGATTTGAAAGCGCGGATCATCGGCAAGACCTTCCTCGGCGCATCGACCCTGTATCGCCTGCAACTGCCCACAGGCAGCCAGCTGGAGTCGATTTTCCCGAGCCATGCCGACCACTTGCCGGGAACGGACGTAGGCATTCGCGTGGCCGCCGAGCACCTGGTCATGTTTCAAACCAGCGGCAGCATCGCGGCGCAAATTCCTCAATCCGAATCAGGTGTAAGGCGTTTCAGCGCAGCGCATTAAAAACCAGTGGTAGCGCTTACGCCCTGCCTACTTCTGCGAACGTTGCCTGCGTGTGCTCTGCCAGCACCGCAGGCGCCAGTTCCACCTCAAGCCCGCGTCGTCCGGCGCTGACATAAATAGTCGAAAAGCCCTCGGCACTTTTATCAATAAAAGTACGCAGGCGCTTCTTTTGCCCCAGCGGGCTGATCCCGCCCAGCAGATACCCGGTTGCTCGCTGAGCAGCCGCAGGGTCGGCCATTTCGACTTTCTTCACCCCGGCAGCATGGGCCAGCGCTTTCAGATCAAGACTTCCGACGACCGGTACAACAGCCACCAGCAACTCGCCCTTTTCACTGCTGGCCAACAGCGTCTTGAACACTTGTGCCGGCTCCAGCCCGAGCTTCTCTGCAGCCTCAAGGCCATAGGAAGCCGCCTTGGGGTCATGTTCATAGCTATGTACCCGATGTTCGGCGCGAACTTTTTTCAGCAGATCCAGCGCAGGCGTCATGGCAGCTCCAGTCTTGAATGAGTGTAGGAAAACCGATGGCCAATTTTAGGCTATTAACCGGTAAAAAGGCGCTGGCACGGGGCTTTGCGGCGTATTTTTAGCTGAAACGTTGCAAGCACGCCTACCAATTTGTAGTGTTTTCTTACATAAAAACCAATACCAAATCACGCTTCTGTAGTCAGAATATGAATGCCCGTTCACTTTCGACCTTTGACAGCAGTGTTTCTTGTCTATATTTTTTCGAATCTGAATATACTCACACGACTTTGCCTGACCGCATAAAATGCCAAAACGCAACTTACGGTCCTGGCTCAGACGCACTGCCACCCTGATTGATGACGTCAAAAAACAACAATAACGAGGTTTTACATGTCGACTGCATCGCAGCACCCCACACTTTCAGGCCAGTGCCTGGCCGAGTTTCTCGGCACCGCACTTTTGATCTTCTTCGGTACCGGTTGCGTTGCAGCCCTCAAGGTCGCGGGCGCAAGTTTTGGCTTATGGGAAATCAGCATCATCTGGGGCATTGGCGTCAGCATGGCGATTTACCTGACGGCAGGCGTTTCCGGGGCACACCTGAACCCGGCAGTCAGCATCGCGCTGTGCCTGTTCACCGACTTTGAAAAACGCAAACTGCCTTTCTACATCCTTGCCCAGGTCGCGGGAGCCTTCTGCGCCGCGGCGTTGGTTTACACGCTCTACAGCAACCTGTTCTTCGATTACGAACAAGCCCACCAAATGGTTCGCGGCAGTCAGGAAAGCCTGGAATTGGCGTCGGTATTCTCCACCTACCCTCACCCATCGCTGACAACCCTGCAGGCCTTCCTCGTCGAGGTGGTGATTACCGCTATCCTTATGGGCGTCATCATGGCCCTGACCGATGACAAGAACGGCTTGCCGCGCGGTGCCCTGGCGCCGTTGCTGATCGGCTTGCTGATCGCGGTCATCGGCAGCTCGATGGGGCCACTGACCGGTTTTGCGATGAACCCTGCGCGTGATTTCGGCCCCAAGCTGATGACTTTCTTCGCTGGCTGGGGTCAAGTTTCGTTCACCGGCGGGCGCGATATTCCTTATTTCCTGATTCCGATTTTTGCACCGATTGTTGGCGCCTGCCTGGGCGCAGCGATCTATCGCGGGCTGATTGCGCGCCACTTGCCTGATGTAGCCCCTGCGGCTGCAGCCACCGAGACTGCAGCACAGGTGAAAACCCAGGCATCCTGACACCCGATCATGAAACGGGGCGCCCAAGACCTACTGCCCGTTACTTGTCGGGCGCCCGCAACCTCCCTCATTCTGCAAGGCACTTCCAAATGACCGATATTCAGAATAAGAACTACATTATTGCGCTGGACCAAGGCACCACCAGTTCGCGAGCGATCATCTTTGATCGTGACGCCAACGTGGTGTGTACGGCGCAACGCGAATTCCAGCAGCACTACCCGCAACCGGGCTGGGTCGAGCACGACCCGATGGAAATCTTCGCCACCCAGAGCGCGGTCATGGTCGAGGCCCTGGCCCAGGCCGGCCTGCATCACGACCAGGTTGCCGCCATCGGCATTACCAACCAGCGTGAGACCACTGTGGTCTGGGACAAGGAAAGCGGTCGCCCGATCTACAACGCCATCGTCTGGCAGTGCCGTCGCAGTACCGAAATTTGCGAACAGCTCAAGCGCGACGGCCACGAGCAATACATCAGCGACACCACTGGCCTGGTAACCGACCCGTACTTCTCCGGCACCAAACTGAAGTGGATCCTCGACAACGTCGAAGGCAGCCGCGAGCGCGCACGCAAGGGCGAATTGCTGTTCGGCACCGTCGACAGCTGGCTGATCTGGAAATTTACCGGCGGCAAAACCCACGTTACCGACTACACCAACGCCTCACGCACCATGCTCTTCAACATCCACACCCTGGAGTGGGATGCCAAGATGCTGGAGGTGCTGGATATCCCGCGCGAAATGCTGCCGGAAGTGAAGTCGTCTTCCGAAATCTACGGCCGTACCAAAAGCGGTATCGCCATTGGCGGTATTGCCGGCGACCAGCAGGCTGCACTGTTTGGCCAAATGTGCGTCGAGCCGGGCCAGGCCAAAAACACCTACGGCACTGGCTGCTTCCTGCTGATGAACACCGGCGCCAATGCCGTCAAATCGACCCACGGCATGCTGACGACCATCGCCTGCGGCCCACGCGGCGAAGTTGCCTACGCCCTGGAAGGCGCCGTGTTCAACGGCGGCTCCACCGTGCAATGGCTGCGCGACGAACTGAAGATCATCAACGACGCCCACGACACCGAGTACTTCGCCAATAAAGTCAAAGACAGTAACGGCGTGTATCTGGTACCTGCCTTCACCGGCCTCGGCGCTCCCTACTGGGACCCGTATGCCCGTGGCGCGCTGTTCGGCCTGACTCGCGGCGTACGCGTTGATCACATTATTCGTGCAGCACTGGAGTCGATTGCCTACCAGACCCGCGACGTTCTGGACGCCATGCAACAGGACTCTGGTGAACGCCTCAAAGCCCTGCGTGTGGACGGTGGCGCCGTGGCCAACAACTTCCTGATGCAATTTCAGGCCGACATCCTCGGCACTCAGGTTGAGCGCCCGCAAATGCGTGAAACCACTGCATTGGGTGCTGCGTACCTGGCCGGTCTGGCCTGCGGTTTCTGGGGCAGCCTGGATGAATTGCGCGGCAAGGCGGTCGTAGAGCGCGAATTCGAACCTGCACTCGACGAAGCCAGCAAAGAGAAGCTCTATGCCGGCTGGAAAAAGGCCGTGAGCCGTACCCGCGACTGGGAACCCCACGAAGAAAGCAACTAAGTATGTGCAATGACAACTGCGGGCGCCCTGGGCGCCCGCAGTTGCTTGAGGCACCTGCGAGTAGCAGGCGGCGCATTCCTGCGGCATCATGGGTGAATTTGCTTCGCCGCCCAAAGGAAACTCCATGAATCTGCCTCCACGCCAACAGCAGATCCTCGAACTCGTTCGCGAGCGCGGTTATGTCAGCATCGAGGAAATGGCCCAGTTGTTCGTTGTCACGCCGCAGACCATTCGCCGAGACATCAACCAATTGGCAGAAGCCGATCTGTTACGCCGTTACCACGGCGGGGCGGCCTATGACTCCAGCGTTGAAAACACTGCCTACGCCATGCGCGCCGACCAGATGCGCGATGAAAAACGCCGTATCGGCGAAGCCATCGCCGCCCAAATTCCTGACCACGCCTCGATCTTCATCAATATCGGCACCACCACCGAGTCGATTGCCCGGGCGCTGCTCAACCACAGCCACCTGAAAATCATCACCAACAACCTGCATGTCGCTTCGATTCTGAGCGCAAAAGACGATTTCGAAGTGCTGATCGCCGGCGGCAATGTACGCCGCGATGGCGGTATCGTGGGTCAGGCCAGCGTCGACTTTATCAATCAGTTCAAGTTCGATTTCGCCCTGGTGGGTATTAGCGGTATCGATTCCGACGGCAGCCTGCTGGACTTTGACTACCAGGAAGTCCGGGTTTCCCAGGCAATTATCGCCAATGCCCGACAAACCATCCTGGCAGCGGACTCCAGCAAGTTTGGCCGCAATGCGATGGTTCGCCTTGGCCCGATCACCCTGATCGATTGCCTGGTCACCGACCAGCCGCCCGTGCCGGAACTGGTGCAACTGCTGGCCCAAAACAAGATCCGCCTGGAAGTGGTGTAAGCCTCCCGCGCCCGCCCCTGTGGGAGCGGGCTTGCTCGCGATGGCATCAGCGCAATCTGACAGGTGAATCGCAGCGCCTGCATCGCGAGCAAGCCCGCTCCCACAAAATCAATGTACCCGTACTAAAATGTTCGAAATTCTTCCTTTCACCCCCCTTCGATGAGTTTTTTCAATCGAAGGGTGCTGGCTGTGCGCGCCTTAATCCGCTAATATTTTCGAAAATGAACATTAATGTTCACATTCAAATATGCGTAAAGAACGCGAGGCCACTCCATGCCCCTGACCACCTTGCCTGCCACTCCCCTCGCTGAGGTCTACGACGTTGCCGTTATTGGCGGCGGAATCAATGGCGTCGGGATTGCGGCAGACGCAGCCGGTCGCGGCCTGTCTGTGTTCCTTTGCGAAAAGGACGACCTGGCCAGCCACACTTCCTCGGCCAGCAGCAAGCTGATCCACGGTGGCCTGCGTTACCTTGAGCATTACGAATTTCGCCTGGTGCGCGAAGCCCTGGCCGAACGCGAAGTGCTGCTGGCCAAGGCCCCGCATATCGTCAAGCCGATGCGTTTTGTCCTGCCGCACCGCCCGCACCTGCGCCCGGCGTGGATGATCCGTGCCGGGTTGTTCCTTTATGACCACCTGGGCAAGCGCGAAAAACTCGCAGGTTCCACCAGCCTCAAGTTCGGCGCCGACAGCCCGTTGAAAGCAGAAATCACCAAAGGCTTTGAATACTCCGATTGCTGGGTAGATGACGCACGCCTGGTGGTACTCAACGCAATGGCTGCGCGAGAAAAAGGCGCCCATGTTCACACCCAGACACGCTGCGTCGGTGCGCGTCGTAACAAAGGGCTGTGGGAATTGAATCTGGAGCGCGCTGATGGCAGCCTGTTTTCCATTCGCAGCAAAGCCCTGGTCAATGCTGCCGGCCCTTGGGTCGCCAAGTTCATCAAGGACGACCTGAAGCTGGATTCACCGTACGGTATCCGCCTGATCCAGGGCAGCCACCTGATCGTGCCCAAACTGTATGACGCACCCAATGCCTTTATCCTGCAGAACGAAGACCAGCGGATTGTGTTCACCATTCCGTATATGGATCAGTTCACCATCATCGGCACGACCGACCGCGAGTACACCGGCGCCCCGGCCAAGGTCAGCATCACCGAGGAAGAAACCGACTACCTGCTCAATGTGGTCAATGCCCACTTCAAGCAGCAAGTGAGTCGCAGCGACATTTTGCGCACCTACTCCGGTGTGCGCCCGCTGTGCAATGACGAGTCCGACAACCCTTCGGCCGTGACCCGCGACTACACCCTCGCATTGTCTGGCGCACAGGGCGAAGCCCCGCTGCTGTCGGTGTTTGGTGGCAAGCTGACCACCTACCGCAAGCTGGCCGAGTCGGCCATGGCCCAACTGACGCCGTACTTTACCCAGATCAAGCCAAGCTGGACCGCCAGCGCCACCCTGCCGGGCGGCGAGAACATGACCACGCCAAAAGCCCTGGGCGAGGCCCTTGTCAGCAAGTACAGCTGGCTGGATGCCGCGATTGCCAAACGCTGGGCAATCACCTATGGCAATCGCTCCTGGAGCTTGCTGGAGGGCGCGCAAGGCCTGAGCGATCTGGGCGAGCACATCGGCAGCGGTCTCTACAGCCGCGAAGTCGACTACCTGTGCAACCAGGAATGGGCGCTGGATGCACAGGACATCCTGTGGCGCCGCACCAAGCTGGGCCTGTTCACCACCGCAGAGGAGCAGGCGCATTTGAGCCAGTACATGGCCACCCTTGACCTGAAACACCGCAAGGTACAGGCCGCTTAAGCCGCGTTTACATGGCCTGCAGGCGTGCACCCGCTCCTGCAGGCCTTCATGGCTCCCCCCGCATTTCATTCGGTTTTCCGAACGCACTACCCCTCAATGATTCGGCTTTCCGGCCCAATCATGTCGGCCCGACCCTGATCAAAAAATATAACTCTTTTAAAATCATAAACTTAGACTTAAGTTTCGGGTCTGGCACGACTCATGCTCTACACTCAGAGCCGAATGCTTAAACAGAGCGTTTAGCCTGTTGAGACGTTCTGAGTACAAAAGGGCCCACAAACGGGTTCAATAAAAAAAACAATGTCGAGGAAACATCGATGCGCATCGTTCCGCAACTTTTGGGCGCAGCAATTGCTGCAGCTCTGATTAGCACTCCAGTTTTTGCAGCCGAATTGACCGGCACACTGAAGAAAATCAAAGAATCCGGCACCATCACCCTTGGGCATCGTGACTCCTCCATTCCGTTCTCCTACATCGCGGACGCTTCCGGCAAGCCGGTTGGCTACTCCCACGATGTACAGCTGGCAATCGTTGAAGGGCTGAAAAAACAGCTCGACATGCCGGACCTGAAAATCAAGTACAACCTGGTTACCTCCCAGACCCGCATCCCGCTCGTGCAGAACGGCACCGTTGACGTTGAGTGCGGCTCCACCACCAACAACGTTGAACGCCAGCAACAGGTCGACTTCTCGGTCGGCATCTTCGAGATCGGCACACGCCTGCTGTCCAAAAAGGACTCGCCTTACAAGGACTTCGCTGACCTGAAAGGCAAGAACGTCGTGACCACCGCCGGCACCACCTCCGAGCGCATCCTCAAGGCGATGAACGCCGACAAGCAGATGGGCATGAACGTGATCTCGGCAAAAGACCACGGTGAAGCCTTCAACATGCTGGAGTCGGGCCGTGCTGTCGCGTTCATGATGGACGACGCCCTGCTGGCAGGTGAAATGGCCAAGGCCAAGAAGCCAACCGACTGGGCCGTGACCGGCACTCCACAGTCCTACGAAATCTACGGTTGCATGCTGCGCAAGGGCGACCCGGACTTCAAAAAGGCCGTGGATGACGCCATCGTTGCCTATTACAAGTCGGGCAAGATCAACGACACCTACAAAACCTGGTTCGAGTCGCCAATCCCGCCAAAGGGCCTGAACCTGATGTTCCCCATGAGCGATGAGCTCAAGGCGTTGATTGCCAACCCTACCGACAAGGCAGCAGACGACAAGCCGGCTGAAGAAAAGAAATCCTGATTTCAGCCGTCTGAAACTCCCGGGCGCGAGCCATTGCGCCCGGGGGTGTCGACCACCTTTGGACTAAGCTTCTTATTGCATTAGAGAGCACTCGAACCGCTGGTTATCGAGCGGGTTTTGTGTGCCCGGCGACCCTGCCGGGTGAGAACGGATTCCCTGCAGCAAGTGCTTGTTTATAGACCCACCTGAGGGGAGACCCTGCATGAATTACAACTGGGACTGGAGCGTGTTCTTCAAGTCCACCGGCGTAGGCAGCGAGACGTATCTCGACTGGTTTATTTCCGGCCTGGGCTGGACCATCGCTATTGCTGTTGTCGCCTGGATTGTCGCGCTGATCCTGGGTTCGCTGCTGGGCGTGATGCGCACCCTGCCGAACCGCTTTATCGCGGGCATTGCCACGGTTTATGTCGAAATTTTCCGTAACGTTCCGCTGCTGGTGCAGCTGTTTATCTGGTACTTCCTGGTGCCCGATCTGCTGCCGCCCAACCTGCAGGAATGGTACAAACAGGACCTCAACCCGACCACCTCGGCCTACCTGAGCGTTGTCGTGTGCCTGGGCCTGTTCACCGCCGCACGGGTTTGCGAGCAGGTACGCACTGGTATCGAGGCGCTGCCGCGCGGCCAGGAAGCTGCGGCCCGCGCAATGGGTTTCAGCATGGCGCAGATCTACTGGAACGTGCTGCTGCCCCAGGCCTACCGGATCATCATCCCGCCGCTCACCTCCGAGTTCCTCAACGTGTTCAAGAACTCGTCCGTGGCCTCGCTGATCGGTTTGATGGAACTGCTGGCACAAACCAAGCAGACCGCCGAGTTCTCCGCCAACCTGTTTGAAGCCTTCACCCTGGCCACGCTGATCTACTTCACCTTGAACATGAGCCTGATGTTGCTGATGCGCCTGATCGAGAAAAAAGTAGCCGTACCCGGCCTTATGTCTCTGGGGGGCAAATAATGGACTTCTTCGATTTCAGCGGGATTGTCCCTGCCCTGCCTGGCCTGTGGAACGGCATGGTCATGACCCTCAAGCTGATGGTCATGGGCGTAGTCGGTGGCGTGGCGCTGGGTACCGTACTGGCCCTGATGCGCTTGTCGTCAAGCAAGTGGATGGCCAACCTGGCCGGCGCTTATGTGAACTATTTCCGTTCGATTCCGCTGCTGCTGGTGATTACCTGGTTCTACCTGGCGGTACCGTTCGTGCTGCGCTGGATCACCGGCAAGGACACCCCGATCGGGGCTTTCGAGTCGTGCCTGGTCGCATTCGTGATGTTCGAAGCGGCGTACTTCTGCGAAATCGTGCGGGCTGGCGTACAGGCCATCCCGAAAGGCCAGATGGGTGCCGCCAAGGCCCTGGGCATGAGTTACGGCCAGGCCATGCGCCTGATCATCCTGCCCCAGGCCTTTCGCAAAATGACCCCGTTGCTGCTGCAACAGAGCATCATCCTGTTCCAGGACACCTCGCTGGTGTACACCGTAGGCCTGGTGGATTTCCTCAATGCTTCGCGTTCCAGTGGCGACATCATCGGCCGCTCCAATGAGTTCCTGATCTTCGCCGGTCTGGTGTATTTCATCATCAGCTTTTCCGCCTCGCTGCTGGTCAAGCGTCTGCAAAAAAGGTTTGCCGTATGATCTCGATCAAGAACATCAACAAGTGGTACGGGGACTTCCAGGTACTGACCGATTGCAGTACCGAAGTCAAAAAAGGCGAAGTGGTTGTAGTCTGCGGACCGTCCGGCTCGGGCAAATCGACCCTGATCAAGTGCGTCAACGCCCTTGAACCGTTCCAGAAAGGCGACATCGTGGTTGACGGTACATCCATTGCCGACCCGAAGACCAACCTGCCGAAGCTGCGCTCGCGGGTTGGCATGGTGTTCCAGCACTTCGAACTGTTCCCGCACATGACCATCACCGAAAACCTGACCATTGCCCAGGTCAAGGTATTGGGCCGCAGCAAGGCCGAAGCCACCAAAAAAGGCCTCGAGCTGCTGGAACGCGTCGGGCTGTCGGCACACGCCCACAAGCACCCAGGCCAGCTTTCCGGTGGTCAGCAGCAGCGTGTAGCGATTGCCCGTGCCCTGGCCATGGACCCGATCGTCATGCTGTTTGACGAACCAACCTCGGCCCTCGACCCGGAAATGGTCAACGAAGTGCTCGACGTGATGGTGCAACTGGCCAACGAAGGCATGACCATGATGTGCGTGACCCACGAAATGGGGTTTGCGCGCAAGGTGGCCAACCGGGTGATCTTTATGGACCAGGGCAAAATCGTCGAAGACTGTGAGAAAGAAGAGTTCTTCGGTGATGTATCGGCCCGCTCCGAGCGTGCCCAGCACTTCCTCGCCAAGATCCTGCAGCACTAAACACCCGCTCAGCTCCCACCGGCTCGGGTGGGAGCGGGCTTGCTCGCGATGGCAGCGATCCTGTTTAACTGATCAACCGCGCCGCTCCCATCGCGAGCAAGCCCGCTCCCACAGTGGATCTCCGTGAACGGCCAACCACTGCACAGTGGTTGACTCAAGGCATCTGTGATGAAATGCGACCCCACTCTTTATCGCGGTGCTCCGCCCTCACTTGCCGTGAAACCCCGTCTGCTCCGTCATTTCCTGCTGCCGCTGCTGATCATCCTGCTGACGATCGGCCTGGGTTACGCGGGCTATCGCATCAGTGAACACTTCGGTATTCGCACCCTGAGCGAAACCGGCGAACGCCAGCTGGAACTGCATGCCCGCACCGTCGAGAGTGAACTGGGCAAATACACCTACCTGCCCAGCCTGCTGGAACTGGAATCCAGCGTCTCGCGCTTGCTGGCCGACCCCTCCGTGCAGAACCGGGTCACCGTCAATCAATACCTCGAAGGCCTCAACCGCCGCAGCCGCAGCCGGGCCATCTATGTGCTCGACACCACTGGCCGCGTAATGGCCACCAGCAACTGGCGGGATACCGACAGTTACCTGGGTGAAGACCTGTCATTTCGCGCCTACTTCCAGGATGCCGTGCGCGGCCAGCCCGGACGTTTCTATGGCATCGGCAGTACCTCGGGCGAACCCGGCTACTACCTGGCCCACGGCCTTGAAGAGCAGGGCAAGATCATTGGCGTGGCCGTGATCAAGGTGCGCCTCGAAGCCCTTGAAGAACGCTGGCAACGCGCCCGTCTCGAAGCCTACGTCAGCGACGAGAACGGCATCATCATTCTGTCCAGCGACCCGACCCGGCGGCTCAAGTCAATCCGCCCGCTCAGCGCCGACACCAAGGAGCGCCTGGCCCGCAGCCTGCAGTATTACTGGTGGCCACTTAACGAGCTGGAGCCGCTGGAGCGGGAAAACCTGGCCGACGGTGTCGAAAAAGTCACCTTCGCCAGCAGCAGCGAAGTGGTGACCGACCACCAGGAAGTCAGCTACCTGGCGCAAACCCGCAGGCTTAACGACACCCCCTGGGACATCACCCTGCTCACCCCCCTGCAGGACCTGCGCCGGGAAGCGGCGAATCAGGGAACCCTGGTGGCGGTGGCCTTTGCCTTGCTGGCCTTTTTGCTGATTGCCTGGAACGAGCGGCGCAAAGTAATCGCCACCCGCCTGGCCGCACGCGAAGCCCTGCAAGAGGCCAACAACCAGCTGGAACGCAAGATCACCGAACGCACTACCCACCTGCGCGCCAGCAACGAACGGCTCAAGGGGCAGATTCGCGAACGGCGCCAGGCTGAAGACACGCTGCGCCGTGCCCAGGATGAACTGGTGCAGGCAGGCAAACTGGCCGCCATCGGGCAAATGTCCACCAGCATTGCCCATGAACTGAACCAGCCGCTGGCAGCCTTGCGCACGCTGTCAGGCAATACCGTACGCTTTCTTGAACGGGGCGATCTCAAGGTTGCCGCAGACAACCTCAGCACCATCAACAATCTGGTCGACCGCATGGGGCGTATCACCGCCAACCTGCGTTCATTTGCCCGTCGTGGTGACGATCAAGGCCAGGCCAGCCTGGGCAAGGCTGTCGACGCCGCCCTGCAACTGCTTGCCAGTCGCCTGGAAGAGTCGGGAGTGCAACTGCATCGCGACTTTACTGATGTGCAGCTCAAAATTGATCAGACCCGACTTGAGCAGATCCTGGTCAACCTGATTGGCAATGCCCTGGACGCCATGCAGGGCCAGGCTACGCCGCCGCAACTGTGGCTGACGGGAGAATTCAGCGACGCCAAATACCGCCTGCGTGTGCGCGATAACGGCCCCGGCATCGAGCCGCAAGCACGCAAGCATCTTTTCGAACCCTTTTTCACCACCAAACCCGGCGAACAGGGCCTTGGCCTTGGCCTGACCTTGTCGGCCAGCCTGGCCGCTGCTGCCGGCGGCAGCCTGAGCGTCGAGTTCCCGGTCATTGGTGGTGTCGCATTTGTCCTTCTTTTACCGCTGGTGCAACCCGCCAAGGCCGAGCCGATATGAATAACGACCTGACCGTCCTGATTGTTGAAGACGATCCCCATGTTCTGCTCGGCTGCCAGCAGGCGCTGGCACTCGAAGATATTCGCAGCGAAGGCGTCGGCAGTGCCGAACAGGCCCTGGCGCTGGTGGGCGATAACTTTCCCGGCATCGTTATCAGTGATATTCGCCTGCCAGGGATGGACGGCCTTGAGCTGCTCAAGCAGCTCAAGGGTCGCGATCGCACCCTGCCGGTGGTACTGATTACCGGGCACGGCGACATTTCCATGGCCGTTGGGGCCATGCGTGATGGCGCCTATGACTTCATGGAAAAACCGTTTTCGCCCGAGCGCCTGGTGGACGTGGCCCGACGCGCGCTGGAGCAACGCAGCCTGGCGCGGGAAGTCTGGTCGCTGCGCCGTCAGCTGGCCGAGCGCGACTCCCTGGAGGGGCGCATCATCGGTCGCTCGCCAGCCATGCAACAATTGCGCGAATTGATCGCCAACGTCGCCGATACCTCGGCCAACGTGCTGATTGAAGGCGAAACCGGCACCGGCAAGGAGCTGGTTGCCCGCTGCCTGCACGACTTCAGCCGCCGCCAGCCCCAGCAGTTTGTCGCCCTGAACTGCGGCGGCCTGCCAGAAAACCTGTTTGAAAGCGAAATTTTCGGCCACGAAGCCAATGCCTTTACCGGCGCTGGTAAACGCCGTATCGGCAAGATCGAACACGCCCATGGCGGTACGCTGTTTCTCGACGAAGTCGAAAGCATGCCCCTCAACCTGCAGATCAAACTGCTGCGGGTATTGCAGGAGCGCACCCTGGAGCGCCTGGGCTCCAACCAGAGCATCGACGTTGACTGCCGGGTGATCGCGGCGACCAAGTCCGACCTCGACCAACTGAGCAAGGCCAGCCAGTTTCGCAGCGACCTGTATTACCGCCTGAACGTGGTCACACTGGAGCTGCCACCGTTGCGCGAACGTCGCGAAGACATCCTGCAACTGTTCGAGTACTTCCTGCAGCAATCGTCCCTGCGATTCGACCGCACCGCCCCTGAGCTGGACAACCAGACGGTCTCCAGCCTGATGAGCCACGACTGGCCGGGCAATGTGCGCGAACTGCGCAACGTGGCCGAGCGCTTCGCCCTGGGCCTGCCTGCTTTCAAGAAATCGGGGAGCAACGTAGCCCAGGGGCTGGGATTTTCCGAGGCGGTGGAGGCCTTTGAACGCAACCTGCTCACCGATGCCCTGCAACGCAGCGGCGGCAACCTGACCCAGGCCAGCCAGGAGCTGGGCATGGCCAAGACCACCCTTTTCGACAAAGTCAAAAAATACGGGCTGACACACTAATGGACCTGATACTCAAAGCGGCCCTGGGCGCTGGCGTGGTGATCATTCTGGCGATGCTGGCCAAGACCAAAAACTACTACATTGCCGGCCTTGTGCCGCTGTTCCCGACCTTTGCCCTGATTGCCCACTACATTGTCGGCAAAGGCCGATCGGTGGAAGACCTGAAAACCACCATTGTGTTCGGCATGTGGTCGATCATTCCCTACTTTGTCTACCTTGCCGCGCTGTATGTACTGGTCGACCGCATGCGCCTTGAAGCGTCATTGGCGCTGGCCGCGGTGGCCTGGCTGATGGCGGCGACGGTACTGGTCAGTGTGTGGGTGCGCTTGCACTGACAGCCACCCCATCACCTGCGGGGCAGCGTTAGAACTTGTAACTCACTGCCGTTTGTACTGCTCCCTGATTCACCTCCCCGACCTCTTTGACAATGCTGCTCTGCGCCGCCGAACCCAGCAGATGGGTCAAGCCGGCGCTGGCCACCAATGACCAGTGTTGCGCCAACGGGATTTCAACGTTCTGGGTCAGGGTCAAACTCTGAAAGCCACCCCCCGCCTTGCAGGCTGAAATACCCGACGCTTGCGCCTCAGTGTCACTCACCGCAAAGAATGTCGACATCTGCCGCCCATCCGCAAAGTGCGCTGCCAACTGGCTGCTGCCGACAATGCCCCGCCCCAACGGGTAGCCCAACTCCCCGCCCACCTGCCCCAACAACCCGCCCTGACCGCCTGCACCACCCACTGCCTGGCCAAGCTGCGCGTACACACGCCAATACTCGGCAGAGCTGTACTGCACAAAGCCGCCGACCTGCGCCATGTCCGGCACATCACGCAACCCGCGCAACGAACCATTGGCATTGCGGCCCGACAGGTAGTTGAGAAACGGCCCCGCGCTCCAGCCATCAACCTTCAGGGCGCTCCAGGTCAGGCCATCATCGGTATCGAGGCTGACATCCCCCCAGTCCACATCGAAGTACGGCAGCGGCACTGTCTGATAGCGACTGCCACTGGGATCGTAGGGCTGATAGCCAAACCCAACCCCCGCCTCACCACGCGGGCCGTCCGCAGCCTGGGCGCCGGCCCCCAACACTACGAGCAGCAAAAAAGCACAGACAGAGGTTTTCATGGCCAGGGTTCCACAGGGATTCATGCGCGCATCAATCCCTTTTTCATACCCTTTGCGCAAGCACTGATGTTGTTTGTAGCAAGCTACAAATTTTGTAGCTTCACCCGCCGAAATATTCGTGAAACCCCGTAAACAGGGGGGCCTGGCCGATTGGCACAGTCAATGCAAAGACCTGTCGCAAGCGCAAAAAGGCGCGTCTTTTCGACAGGACAATGCAGATGATGCAATGGCATATCGTGTGTGATTTCGACGGGACCATTACCCGCACCGACGTCATCGACAACATTCTTCAACGCTTCGCCGACCCCGACTGGGAAGCGATTGAAGAACAATGGCTGCAGGGTGAAATCGGCTCGCGGAAATGCCTCAGTCGCCAGCTGTCGCTGGTCAAGGCTACGCCGGCCGAGCTGCTGGCCTATTTCGACACGGTCGAGATTGACCCCGACTTCCCGGATTTCGTCGACCACGTGATTGGCCTGGGCGCCTCCCTCGAAGTGGTCAGCGACGGCATCGAGCAAGGTATCGCCCGCATCCTGGCCCGCAACTATGTGAGCCTGCTGCCGATCCTGGCCAATCGCCTGCGCCAGGTCGACCACAACAGCTGGCGCATCGACTTCCCCTACTCCAGCGACGCCTGCCGCGCGGCCTCGGGCAACTGCAAATGCAAATCCACCCCCGGCGGCAAACGCGTGCTGGTGATTGGCGATGGCCGCTCCGACATGTGCGTGGCCGCCAGCGCCGATTTCGTCTTTGCAAAGGACAGCCTGGCCGAGCACTGCGAACGCAATGGCATCCCTTACGCGCGCTTCGACTCATTCGCCGAACTCCCGGCTCTGCTCGCCAAATTGCCGAGCCACGCCGCCAACGCTCCCCACTATTCTCGTGAACAGCAGGAACTCTTCAATCATGTCTGATATTCGAATCGCTACCCCTGAAGACCAGACTCTTCTGGAAAAAGAAGCCAAGTATTGCTCCTACGGCGACACCGTTCACTACATCGAACCGCCACGTATTTTCAGCCGCTGCGAAGGTTCCTACGTCTGGGACACCGAAGACCAGGCCTACCTCGACCTGCAAATGTGGTACTCGGCGGTCAACTTCGGCTACTCCAACCCGCGCCTGAACAACGCCCTGAAACAACAGATCGACACCCTGCCGCAGATCGCCAGCCAGTACCTGCACAAGGGCAAGATCGAGCTGTCGGAGCGCATCGCGGTCGACGCCAAAAACAAGTTCGGCCTTGACGGTCGCGTGCATTTCAACGTCGGCGGCTCGCAGTCCATCGAGGACTCGCTCAAGGTGGTGCGCAACGCCAGCAACGGCAAAAGCCTGATGTTCGCCTTCGAAGGCGGCTACCACGGCCGTACCCTCGGCGCCTCGTCGATCACCTCCAGCTACCGCTACCGTCGGCGCTACGGCCACTTTGGCGAGCGCGCCAATTTCATCCCGTTCCCTTACCACTTCCGTGGGCCAAAAGGCATGACCAAGGAAGAATACGGCAGCCACTGTGTGCAGCAATTCGCCCGCCTGTTCGAGACCGAATACAACGGTGTGTGGGACCCGAAAGTCGGCCAGAGCGAGTACGCCGCGTTTTACGTCGAACCGATCCAGGGCACCGGCGGCTATGTGATTCCGCCGATGAACTTTTACAGCGAACTCAAGCACGTGCTGGATCAGCACGGCATCCTGATGGTGGTCGATGAAATCCAGATGGGCTTCTGGCGCACCGGCAAGCTGTGGTCGATCGAGCACTTCGACGTCAAGCCCGACGTGATCGTGTTCGGCAAGGCGCTGACCAACGGCCTCAACCCGCTGGGCGGCATCTGGGCGCGTGAAGAGCTGATCAACCCGAAAGTATTCCCGCCAGGCTCGACCCACTCCACGTTCGCCTCCAACCCGCTGGGTACCGCTGTGGGCCTGGAAATGTTCAAGATGACCAGCGAAGTCGACTATGGCGCGATGGTCATGGCCAAGGGCAAATACTTCCTCGACGGCCTGCAAGACCTGCAGAAACGTTACCCGATCATTGGCGACGTCGACGGTCTGGGCCTGGCCCTGCGCTGCGAAATCTGCGGCCCGGACGGTTTCACCCCGGACAAGGCCACCCTCGACTATATGGTTGAAGAAGGCATGAAGGGCGATATCGAAATCGACGGCAAGCGCCTGGGCCTGATTCTGGACGTGGGCGGCTATTACAAAAACGTGATCACCCTGGCACCGTCGCTGGAAATCAGCTACGCCGAAATCGACCTGGGCATCGCCCTGCTCGATCGCCTGCTGGCCCGGGCCATGAAACGATGAACAGCGCCGAGATCGATCTGGGCGAAGGCGACGCCGGTTTCGTTCTCGGCACGGGTGAGGTCGGGGTCCTGTTGATCCACGGCCTCACCGGCACCCCGACGGAATTGCGCCGGGTGGCCCAGGGCCTGGCCAGGGACGGGACATGTACGGTGTACGTCCCCACCCTGGCCGGGCACTGCGGTGACAACAGCGACCTGCAAGCCACCGGCTGGCGGGACTGGTACGAGGGGGTGCGCAAAACCTTTGCCGGGATCCGCCAGCGCCACCGGCAGGTGTTCGTCGGCGGGCTGTCGATGGGCGCTGTAATGTCGATGTATCTGGCATCCGAACACCAGGGCCAGGTCACCGGGTTGCTGATGTACTCCACCACCTTGCGTTACGACGGCTGGAGCATCAACAAACTGGCCTTTATGACCCCACTGCTGATGAAGATCCCCTTTGGTGTGCACCTGTGCAGTTTTGCGGAAAAACCGCCGTACGGCATTAAAAACCAGCGATTAAGAGCCGTTGTCGAACGCCAGATGAAAGCCGGTGAAAGCAGCAATGCCGGGTTGTTGACGATGCAAGGCATCACCGTGCGCGAATTGCACCGGATGAACGCGGTGGTGAAAAAACGCATGCCATCCATCACCACCCCGGCATTGGTGGTGCACTCCATCGAGGATGACATCACCAGCCGCTGGAACGCTGATTACGTCGAACGCCATCTGGGCGGGCCAGTAACCAAGGTGCTGCTCGACAACTGCTACCACATGATCACCGTCGACCTGCAATACCGCCGCGTGATCGAATTGAGCGATGCCTTTATCAAGAACAACAGCAGCGTGGCCACTGCCCGTCTCCCGGAGGTTGCGCATGCGGTCTAGACTCGACGGGCACCTGCGGATCAATACACACTGTTGATCCGCCCTTGCGGCTGCACCCAGAGATCATTGATGCCCAATACCCCAGATCCATCACGCCAGCCCCATCCCTTCAAAGTGTCGCGCTGGACCGTACAGCGCAAACTGGTGCTGGCGTTCTGGCTGGTCAGCGTGATCCCGACCATGATCGCCGCCGAACTGGCGGCGACCACCCTGTCGCAGATTTTCGACAGCAACGTGCGGGTCTGGCTGCAGGAGTCGACCAAAATCGTCAAGGACGAGATCAGCGAGACCCTTGCGGACAACGCCCGTGCCGCCAAGTTGTTTCTGCAATACACCCACCCGCCATCCTCAAGCAAAGCCGTGCGCCATGACCGGCTGAGCACAGATATTGCCGACGCCATGGGCATCGACGTGGTGGCACTGATTCGCGACAGCGACCACAAGGTGGTGTACAGCACCGTCAGCGACAATATCGTCGGGCAGATCAGCCTTGCACCCAACGCTGTGCTGCAAACCATCGATGTGGACGGCGTACCTACCGGCATCGTGGTATCAACCTTTGCCACCCGCCAGGATGGCGAGGACTATCAACTGCTGGTCGCCACCTACATGGACAGCAGCTTCCTGACCAGCGTGGCTGACGTGCACTCCCTCGACTTGCGCCTGTACCTGTCCAACCCCAAGGGTTTTGCCGAAATATTCTCCAGCCAGCGCTTCGAAGACCGCCAGCCCGTGGTGCCCCATGCCATCGAGCAAATCCTGCGCACCACGCGCCAGCCCAGCGAGCAGTTCACCAGCCGCTACAGCGGCTTGTACTGGCCGATCCTCAACGACACCGGCGAGCTGCAAGGCGTGATCTACAGCGGTTTGCTACGCCATACCAGCCTGGTGGGGCTGGTCAACCAGACCAACCTGTTCGCGCTGATCTTCCTGCTCGGCTCGGTGCTGTCCCTGACGGTTGGCTGGTTGGTCTCCGAGCGCCTTACCCGGCCGTTGCGCGGTCTGTCCGAAGGCGTGCGCGCGGTGATTGCCGGGGACTACAACCAGCGCGTGGCAGTGTCGGGCAACGACGAGCTGGCCGAACTGAGCAGCACCTTCAACCATATGACGGCGCGTCTGGGCCAACTGCATCATCTTGAAGCCCAACTGCGCCGCCGCGACCGCCTGCATGCCCTGGGCGAAGTGGCTATGGGCCTGGCCCATGAAATCCGCAATCCGCTGGGCATTATCAAGACCGCGACCCAGCTGCTGCACCGTCGTGCCGACTTGGGCGAAACCGACAAACGCCATCTTGAATATGTGGTCAGCGAAGTCACCCGCATCAACGACCTGATTACCGAGTTTCTCGACTTCGCCAAACCCAGCGCCCCGGTGCGTGCGCAACAGGCCGCACGGCCTCTGGTGGAGGACATCCTGGGCTTCTGCAAACCGGAGCTGGAAAGCCACAGCATCGAGGCCCATATCGACGATCAGGCACCCGGTGCCACCCTGTATGCCGATGCTGGCCAGTTGAAACAGGCGTGCCTGAACCTGATCCTGAATGCCATCGACGCCATGCCCGACGGCGGGCACCTGACCGTACGCATCAATCGTGAAGATGACTACACGATCATTGGTATTGCCGACACCGGAGAAGGGATCGCAGCCGATATGCTTGAACGTATTTTCACCCCCTTTGTAACCACCAAGGCGTCAGGCACAGGCCTGGGGCTGGCCAAGGTCTTTTCCATCATGGACAGCCATGATGGCCGTATCGAATGCATCAGCGAAAAAGGCGCCGGCGCTACCTTCAACCTGTATATCCCGGCCCACGGAGGGGATCTGACATGAGTCATAACGTGCTGGTGGTCGACGACGAACCGAAACTCTGCGACCTGCTCAGTTCGGCACTGAGCCAGAACGAGATCGAGGTTTACACCGCAGGCAACGGTTTACAGGCACTGGCCATTCTGGAGCAGGAAGCTATCGACCTGGTGATCAGCGACTGGCGCATGCCCGGCATGGATGGCCCGCAGCTACTGGCCGAGGTCAAGCTGCGTTACCCCCATGTGCCAGTGATCGTAATGACGGCCTACAGCACGGTAAAAAATGCCGTGCAGTCCATGCGGAACGGTGCCTACGACTACATATCCAAACCCTTTGATATCGACGAACTGGATATCACCGTCAGCAAGGCCCTGCAGTTTCGCGACATCCTGTGCGACAACGCGCGCATGCGTGCCGAACTGGACGAGCACCAGCATATCGACAGCCTGGTGGGCGACAGCGCCAGCTTTCGTCGGGTGCTGCAGGCCATCGACTCGGTGCGCGAGAGCAATGCCACCATCCTGCTGACCGGCGAAAGCGGCACCGGCAAAGAGATGGTCGCCCGCGCCATCCACAAACACGGCAGCCGCGCCGACAAACCTTTTGTCGCGGTCAACTGTGCGGCGATTCCTGAAGGGCTGCTGGAAAGCGAGATGTTCGGCCATCGCAAAGGCGCGTTTACCGGAGCGGTGGCGGACCGTGTCGGGCGCTTTATGCAGGCCGACAAGGGCACGCTGTTTCTCGATGAGGTCGGCGATATGCCCTTGGCGTTGCAGGCCAAGATCCTGCGGGCGCTGCAAGAGCGGGTGATCGAACCCGTGGGCGACCCGCGTGAGCGCAAGGTGGATGTGCGGGTTATCGCGGCCACCAATAAAAACCTGCTGCAGGCGGTGGCCAACAAAGAGTTTCGCGAAGACTTGTACTATCGCCTGAACGTATTCCCCATTCCCCTGCCCGCCTTGCGCGAGCGGGTGGAAGACATCACCCCGCTGGCGCGGCACTTTGCCCACAACCTGGGGGCGACTGCGGGCAAACGCATCAGCGGCTTCAGCCCCGGCGCCCTGCAGGCGATGGCCCGATACCACTGGCCGGGCAATATTCGCGAACTGCAAAACTGCGTCGAACGCGCCATCATCGTAGCCACCAGCAGTACCATCCAGGACAGCGATCTGCCGCCCTACCTGTTCAGCGCGCAACCTGGCCAGGGCAGTGCCCTGCTCGCTCCAGGGCCGGGCGTTCCCCCCGATCTGGAGGCAGCCCTGGCCGAAGTCGAAAAAGCCTACATTTTAAGCGCCCTGCAACAAGCCAATGGCGTACAGGCGGCGGCAGCGCAACTGATCGGGATTTCAGAACGCAGCTTCTGGTATCGCCTGAAAAAGCTCGACATTCATGTCGATAAAATCGTGCGCTAAAGCCAAAAAGAGTGGGAGCGAACCTGCTGGCGAAAAGCTCGCCGCGGTTATCTGGTTGAACCGCGGCGTTCCCGTCGCGAGCAAGCCCGCTCCCACATGAACAGCGTTTACAACCCTTGCCCTCCTGTATTTGCGGTTAACGAATCGTGTAATTAATGTGCAGAATAATGTCGTTCAAACTAAGCAACATCGCATTCTGGCTACTGTGAGCATTTGGGAATACCAGAGAAAACGTGCCGGTATTGATCGGTAAGCCTTCAAACGGCAGGTACTGCCCATCGTTGAAGTCCAGCTGGAACTGCCCGCTGTCATCCAGACCATGGGACAACGCTACCGCCTTGCAGCCATTTGCCAACTCTTTGTTGCTGTTGTAACGCAGCAGCGCCTGCACGTTTTCATAAGGGCCCAGCAGTGCTGGCAGGGACACACTGATGCTCTTGATCAAACGGCTATTGCCCAGGTTGAGGCTCGATGGGTAGTCGGCCTGAATATTCAGGTCTTCAAGCTTGAAGGTCAGCACCAGGTTATTGTCGCTGTCCCGTTCAACCTCCACGCACTGTGCGGTTTTTTCAGCGGCCATGATGGCCACATTATCAGACGTCAGCAATTGTTTGATGGTGTCGATCAGCGTGGGCTCCAGGGTGCGCAGCGAAGCCGTTTTGCGCACTTGCAGCGCACGCTGATCCCAACTCAGGTAGGCCGCTTCCATCTGTTGCAGGCTAAGTAACAGGCTCTCGCCTGCCAGCAAGCCTTGATACAGGTCGCTCCAGTTGCCGGGGCGCAGGTATTTACGGTTGTCACCGGTTTCCCAGCCATAACTTTTTTGGGCCTGTGAGCACAGCGAGGACACCGTGTCGTAAAGCTGGTAATACAGCGTGGACATGCGCCCGGCCTGCCAGTTGAACAGTGCCTGACCGGTGAAGCGGGTGGTCATTACTTCAAGCACCGCATCGTTGCAGGCTTGTTCCATCTCGGTTTGCTGGCGTTGTTTATCAGCCATCGCGATCTGCTCGTTGAGCGAGTCGATCTGAGTGCTGATGACTTCACCTTCACGCCGCGCCTGGTCGCGCTGCAAGTCCCATTCCTGGCGCCGGCGACGGTACATCTCGGACGCATCTATCTTGGCCGCCTGCCCCTGATTCATGCCTGCCTTTACACGCAACACATCGCTGTAGGCATCGACAAGGCCACCTACTTCACCCCATCCGACGGCCATCCCGGCCATATTGGGCAGCAGATTCAGCCCCCCGGCGACTACCCGCAAGACGCCCGCCGAGTCCTCGAGGAATGTCGCCTGACTGCGCAAATCCATTGCCAGTTGCTCTTGCACGGAAATATTTTCCAGGTACAGCGCATCATAATGTTGCTGACGCGCAAGGGTCGTGGCTCGGGTGTTTTGCAACCCGCTCAGGGTGTGTTGCAGCGAGGCCAGATTGGCTGAATGGGCTTCGCCCATCAAGGCCAGCAAGCCGCCCTGCTGGGTTTGTTGAAGCACGCTCAAGGCATCGGCGTCGCGGCGCTCAAGTACACCCTGCAAATTGGAGCCAAACTGGATCACCTGCTGCACCGCATTACGCGCGCGCTCGAGCAACACCATAAAGCGTTGCGGCCACAGGGCCTGTGTACCGCCTGCCTGCAGGCCACCTGCGCCATCTCCAGCCTGACGTGCCAGTTGCAGCGCTTTGGGGTCCGCAGGGGCCTCGAATAACTCCAGCGCCAGCGGTTGACCATCAATGGACAGATGACGTCGCAAGTTGTAGAGCCGCCCTTCAAAACGATCCCAGTAGGCCAGCACCGCAGTATCGACCGGTGGCCGAAATGGCCCGTTGGTAATAGCTATCTGCCGGGGGGAAGCGGGGGCAAGCACAGCCAGTTGCTCTTCGGCCACACCTTCCAGATCAAGCAATCGCACATTGGACGTAGTGCTTGCTGCCTGCAGTGTCGGTGCGTTCCATGCCTGCGCTAACGGAAGTTCAGGGCGTACCCCGAGCAATTGCAGGGCCTGCACGTACCACATTTTCGCCTCGCTCAGGCTGTCACGGGTATGCTGGCGATACAGCTGGTCACCGCGTGCTGCCAACAGCTCCAGTCCGCGCAGGAACACTGCCAATTTGTAATTCATCGGGTCGGCTGTAGCGATCGCGTCCGGGTCATCGGTATCGATCAGGGATGACGAGTTCCAGGCCGCGTCACTCTGCAGAGGTTTTACATTCCAATAGCGCGTGTTACTGTCAACTTTTTGCAATACACCGTCAGCATTTCGATAACCCGCCGGGTCGAAAATACGCTTGAACCAGAGATCGGCCTCGTCGAAGCGCTGTTCGGCCAACAGGCGGTTGGCAATCAGAAACGGCGCATGGAAGAACAGCTCCCAGGTGTAGAGCCCCACACCGCCCTCGAAGCTGATAGCACGATTTGTTGTCCCTCCTTCGTACCCGTTCGGATCGATCAGCACCTGCTGCACATCCCATGACAACAGTGAATCCACACCAGTGAGCATTTTTTGTTCGAGCATTGGACAGGCCAGTGTGGTGAGCACGTACTCCTTAGCACCGGCTGGTTTCGAATATAGCATTTGGGTGCGGCCGGCGCTGGTAAAGCTAGTGGGAATCCATAAATTTTTCGAGGTATCGAAGTTGGATACTTGTGCCAGAACAGCAGGAGCACTTCTATGCAAATCCATAAAGCTGTCGGTCAGATGAAAACTAATCTCAATACGATAAGAAGCATCTCTTACAAAATCAGAAAATGACACGCTCGTATTAACTCTGTATGTGCGATCACTCACAAGATCCAGTGTAACTTGAGTAACAAATACAAGTTCCTCACCCTTTTTGACTCGCAGCACATACATAGTACGGTTCGGCTTGCTAGCCGATCCAACGAACGTAATACTCAACAAACCTGACGCATTGATAAATATAAATTGACTCACTCTAAAGCCATGACTAGCCAAAGCATTATAGTCAAAATTACTTGTAACCGACAGTTGAGCTGGCGGTACAGCAGGCACATATACAAGTGGTTGCTGGACAAGAAAATCCACATACATTGCGAACTTTTTATCGTTATAAACAGCATTAATAACCACGTCACTGCCGACCGAGTCAAACATCTGCAAAAGTTTATTGAAACGCAACAGATCAATTTCGCCATTCACCTCAACAAAAACACCCAACATACGTTCGCTGTTTGGCGCAGCCTCCCGCAATTCAACTGCAAACACTCGATTGGGTTTGTCCAGAAGTTTCCAGTTGCGCAGCGACCATTGCCCGCTTGGTCGCAAGGTGGCGATCTGCAACTCATAGCTCATCACTACATCAGCCTCAGTCACCTCTGCGGTGCCGCTTGCTTTTGCACCGCTGGAAAACTCATGGATGCACACCACATGCAAGCGATTGGCAAAGTACACAATCGACGGCACCGTGTCGGGCATCGATTGCAACGGCGCATCAATTTTGAGCCATTGGCTCCACGAGGCCGGATTTCGAACTCTTGAATTGTTGCCGTGATCGGTTTTATCGACACGGCGCCAGTAATATTCACCGGGGGTGCCAGGAATACTGCCCAGGAAATACGCCACGCCCTGCTCACCGGCAGGCTCAACTTGATAACCCGTGTCATAGCGGATATCCAGCACTTTGCGCAGGCCGCTGACATATTGGCTGAACGCTTGCTCGACTCGTTCCTCGGTGATCCGGCCTTGATTGATGGCAGTCTCAAGCTCTTCAAACAACTGGGTTTTGCTGTAGCGCAGCTCGGGATCGATATAACTGGCCGGGTAGTACAACAACCGCTGCAAACCGGCCCATGTTGAATAACGCTTGTTATAGGCATTCCAGCGACTTAAATAACCATTTTCGCGTGAAGCGTTTTCCATCGCTGACTGAACCGTTTCGGGCTCCAGTTGCTCGCGGCAACGGTGCAAATACAGTTGGGTACTGGCCACGGCTTCAGCAATGCGGCTGGTCTTGATCTGGCCAGACACATTGGGGTCGAGCAACAGGTATTCGTATAAGTCCTCGGCAGTCTTGATTTTGCTCGCCAGAGCGCCCAGGCCGCGCCCGGGGATCACATGATGAAGGTAATAGGGAACCAGGGCATCACGTTGGCCTTCGTTAAGACCGGCCAGTAATTTCTTGTTCATAGCGGTTTCTCTCGGGTTAGCCGTGTGCGGCGGCCATGACTTTGGCGGCGATCAAGGTGAGCGTGGCCTGATCAACAGTGGCAGATTCAGTGAGTTTGCCGACCCAGGACAAATCGCTCGGGGACAGGCCAAGGCGCTGGCCTAGTTGCATTTTTTGCAGCAAGGGCAATAGCGCCGCAAAGCTGCGCGGTACGTTGCCCTTCATCAACACAAGGGTTTGCGCCACATCCCAGCCATGCAGATCGCTGATCTGTTGTGCAGCGACGTCCAGGGTCAGCGTCGGGTCCAGGGCCGCGGCGCGCCGCAGATAACTGCGGGCTTCGGCGGTGTCTGCGACCTGCGTGCGCAACCACTTGCCATAGCGCGACAGCAACAGCAGCAACGCCAGGGTCAAGGGAGGGGATTTTTGTTCGCCCGTCAGTGCAGAAGGAATGGCAGAGCTCACGGGCAGCAACACGCCCAGATCCTGCTCACCCAACTGTGCCCAGTGGCACACCTGAGCGAATTGGCGTATCAGGTAGGCGTACTGGACGGCCCGGGGCTGGCCGTCCAGTGTCGTCACCCCTTGGCAGATACGTTCAATATCTGCCCAGAAGCTCATCAGGTCATACCCCTCAAGCGTGGGGGTCATATCCTTGGCAACCGCATCGACCCAATGCAGGGCAGCAGCGGCGATATTGGCCTTGAGGTTGAACTCGGCACCGATATGGCGTGCCATAAGTGCCCGCAGTTCGGCGATCTCGCTGGCCTGGCGCGCCGTATCCACTGGCGCGCGGCCGGTCAGGGTGCTGTAGATATTTTCGATAAACACTTTGAGTTCAGGTGTGCCCTGCACCGGGTAGCGACGGCTGGTCAGGGCGACCAGTTGCCCCGGCTCCAGCTCGGCTGTGCGCATCCAGTCCACCAGGTAACCGGTGCGGATCAACACACCCAGGGCGATCTGGTTTGGTCGCGGCTCGGCCAGCGCGCGGACAATCGCATCGGGGGCGGCGAACAAATCCCAGAAATGCAGGGCTTCGGCCACACTCAAGCCGAACAGGCGAGGGATAGCTACTATCCGGTACAACGCCGAAATCTGCTCCAGCCCCAACGTCGCCAGCACCCTGTTGGCGTTCATGCCTGGCAGGAACTGCGCCAGTACGATCAGTGTGCCATCGTCAATCTTCAAACCTTGGCACAGCTGTGCCCGTATTCGCAGTGATCCCTGGTTTTGCGTGGTTTGCTGGAAGTCGACATTGGTCTGGCCGATCAGGTCACTGCTGCCAAACAAGGATGTATAGAACGAGGATTTGCCAGCGCTGTGAAAAGTGTTAAGTACGCCCAGGCAGGCGCCGAAATTGTCGACCGTCATGCCATAGCGCTGGCGTAAAGGCAGGTAAACCGCCAGTGCTTGCAGGGGTTGTGTCAGCGGGTAAGTACTGATATCGGTACAGGCTTGAGCGATCAGCCAGTCCAGTTCCTCGAAAGACAGCACATTCACATGGCGGTGCAGGCGCAGGATACGATTAAGACGATCAAAGGCCGCATTGCTGCGGTTGAACAACTGACTGTCCGTTGGGTCGTTGACCGGGCGCGGTACTGGATGGCCTAGCGTAGCGCCTATATACCAGTAAAATGGTTTTACCGTTTGATCGCCACCAGCCCAACCGTTGATATAACGAGCGCCATAAACTTGGCATGAAACAATCTCCGGTGAAGCCCCAGACCGATTAGAGGCATCATAGTAAGGCCCTGCCCCCAACGCTGTCAGAATGGTATTCGTCGATAGCTTAACGGCACCACGCAGATTTGTTTCTTTGAACATGTAATCAGTGTAGGATTTTCCGTAGTAACGACTGACACTTCCGTAACTGCTATTGGATGCCTCAGTCAGGATATTGAACAACTCTGGGGATACCCCCAGCGCATTCTGCGCATAAGCAGCGGGCATCAAGCCTGCCCAACTGCTCAGATTATTTTCCTGCCTTAGTGCCTTCCCCTCGAAATCACCCAGCACCGACCACAATTCAGCAGAGCTGCTTTTGCGAGCTTGTAACCCTTGGCGGATTTGTTCGTTTGCATGGTTGTAAGGTAAGCCCATCGGATAAATAGACGTGCGCAGCAAATCGTCAACGTTGCCCGTGACACCGGCTTTCAACACCTCCAGGGTCAATTCCAGTGTGCTGATTTCTTCATTCAGGTTGGCATCACTCAGCACCAGCGCGCCCAAATCGGGGCGTCGCTGGTTCAATTGCAAGCCGTTAGAGGACGGGTGCAGCGGCTTGGCAGCGCGATACAGATCGGTCAGATAACTGGCCGGGGAAAACAAGGAGCCCGCCGAATCCGGATGGGAAAAGCCGTTGGGAATGGTTCTGCTGAACCATTGTTCGTAGTTACCGCCACTGCCCAGGGAGCGCGCTACCAGGAGGGTGTCATCCACGATGGCTTCGAGTTTGGTTACCGAACACACGGCAGGATCGCCGCGCGCGCTCAGTTGCGTATAAAGCCGGGTCAGGCCCGCGGCACGAGCCTCTGCCTGATTGAAGAAAGTGTTTGCCTCTTCCTCCGTTATTGTCAGCCCCGTCTGCTCTTGTATTCGAGCATTCAACCCTGAGGGCCCATCTTGGACGACCTCGAACACGGAGCTGAAACCGAAACTTACAAGCTGTTGATGCAGCGTAAGCAAGGCCTCGCGCGCGGCGATATCGCTTTCATTTTCCAGGTCTTCAAGCGGCTCATCGCCCACGGGAGGCTTGTCGTCGACAGGTGGTTCACCGCCGATCACGATGACCTCTGGCGGCAGTTCCCCCTCGGGTGGTGGGCTATCAGTTGTATCGGTAGATTTATTGATTGCCATGACCATAACCTCAAGCTGATTGCTGATTCGTTGTGACAGGAATCACTCCGACCATCCGCCGCAGAAGTGGACAGATCATCGGTTTTTTTGAGCCAAGGACTGGCTCTGTTGAGGTCAATTACGCGCTTGGAAAGGGAGGCTGCCTACTGTCATAACTGACAGAGATGAAGTCCGCTTGTCAGAAAACACCGACGCACTAGTAGGCATTTATGGCAATGAAAAAAGCAGGGAGGAAACGAGAAAAAAGCTGCAAGCCGCAGGTCAATACCTGCAGCGTGCAGCTTGTAGAGGGTTAACTTAAATCGCCGTTCAGGCTGCTTGCGTGCGTAACTGCCGTGCCGCCGCGACCATGTTGATCAGCGCTGCTTCCGTCTCGGCCCAGGCGCGGGTTTTAAGGCCGCAGTCGGGGTTGACCCACAGGCGTTCGGCCGGAATGCGCCGGGCAGCCTTGCTCAGCAACTTGACCATTTCAGCCGTGTCCGGCACCCGCGGTGAGTGGATGTCATACACACCCGGGCCGATGTCATTGGGGTAGTCGAACGCTTCAAAGGCCTCCAGCAATTCCATGTCCGAGCGGGAGGTTTCGATGGTGATGACGTCGGCGTCCATTTCGGCAATCGACTTGATCACGTCGTTGAACTCGCTGTAGCACATGTGGGTGTGGATCTGGGTTTCGTCACCTACACCTGATGCGCACAGGCGGAAGGCCTCTACCGCCCAGTCCAGGTATTCCTGCCATTGTGCGCGACGCAGCGGCAAGCCTTCGCGGAACGCGGCTTCGTCGATCTGCACAATCTTGATGCCGGCTTGTTCCAGGTCCACCACTTCATCGCGGATGGCCAGCGCCAGTTGTTGCGCCTGCACCTTGCGTGACACGTCTTCGCGGGGGAAGGACCACATCAGCATGGTCACCGGGCCGGTCAGCATGCCCTTCATCACTTTGTCGGTCAGGCCTTGGGCGTATTTGATCCACTCCACGGTCATGGCCTGCGGGCGGCTCAGGTCGCCGAAGATGATCGCCGGTTTGACGCAACGCGAACCGTAGCTCTGTACCCAGCCGTATTGGGTGAACACGTAGCCGTCCAGCTGCTCGGCGAAGTACTCGACCATGTCATTGCGTTCGGCCTCGCCGTGTACCAGTACATCCAGGCCCAGACGCTCCTGTACCTGTACGGCATTGCGGATTTCGCTGTGCATCGCGTCGGTGTATTCGCTGGTCGACAATTTGCCTTGCTTGTACGACTGACGCGCCAGACGAATCGAAGCAGTCTGCGGGAATGAACCAATAGTGGTAGTCGGAAAAGCCGGCAAATTCAGACGGGCACGCTGCAATTCAATGCGCGTGGCAAACGGCGACTGGCGCTGGCTGTCGGCCTCGGTGATGGCGTCAAGCCGGGCCTGCACGGCTGCCTTGTGAATGCGCGGCGAGTTGGCCCTGCTTTGCTGTACGGCGCGGCTTTGGGCCAGTGCCGCTTGCACGCCCGGGGCTTGCGGGATATTCAGGGCGTCACGCAGCACGGCGATTTCCGCACACTTCTGTTTGGCAAAGGCCAGCCAGCTAATCAGCTCGGCATCCAGTTTGGTTTCGCGATCCAGATCCACCGGGCTGTGCAACAGCGAGCAGGAGCCCGCCACCCACAGATTGTCGCCAAACCGCTCTTCGGCTTCCTGCAGTTGCGCCAGGGCGTTTTCCAGGTCGCAGCGCCATACGTTGCGACCATTGACCAGGCCCAGGGACAGCACTTTGTAAGTAGGCAGACGATCTAGAATGGCATGCAACTGGTCGGGAGCCCGCACCAGGTCTACATGCAGGCCATCGACCGGCAGGCCCACGGCCAGGCCGAGGTTGTCTTCCAGGCCGCTGAAATACGTGGCTACCAGTTTCTTCAGTGGCGAGTACTGAAGGATGTGATACGCACGCTCGAAGGCGTTTTTCCACTCCTGGGGCAGGTCAAGCGACAGGATCGGCTCATCCAGCTGTACCCATTCCACGCCCTGCTCCGCTAGACGGGAGAGGATGTCCGCGTACACCGGCAGCAGGTTTTCCAGCAGCTCAAGCTTGTCGAATGCATTGCCCTTGGCCTTGCCCAGCCACAGGTAGGTGAGCGGGCCGATGATCACGGGCTTGACCTTGTGGCCCAGGGCCAGGGCTTCGGCGGTTTCTTCGAACAGCTCGTGCCAGCTCAGTTCAAAGCGCTGGTCGAGGCTGAATTCAGGTACCAGGTAGTGGTAGTTGGTATCGAACCACTTGGTCAGCTCCTGGGCGTGCTGGCCTTTGCCGTGCTCACCACAGCAGCTATGGCTGGCACCGCGGGCCATGCCGAACAGGGTGTCCAGGGTCGGGCGGCGCTGCTCGTCGAGGGTGGCGACGAAACGCGGAGGGATCACGCCGAAGGTCAACGAGTGGGTCAGCACCTGGTCGTACCAGGCGAAGTCCCCCACCGGCAGCAAGTCGATACCGGCGTCTTTTTGCAGTTGCCAGTGTGTGGCACGCAATTGGCGGCCAACGTCTTTCAGCGCGGCCTGGTCGATATCGCCTTTCCAGTAGGCTTCGAGGGCTTTTTTCAGCTCGCGGTCTGCGCCGATACGGGGGAAACCAAGATTGTGTGCCAGGGCCATAACGACATTCCTTCGTGTAAGTAATGACGCAATTATCGACAGCCACAGCAACATGAGACAAACTCAACGTTTTCGTGTTGATCATCAAAATTACTCATGGAGCCACTGTGCTGGAAATTCGTCACCTCAAAACCCTGCACGCGTTGCGCGAATCAGACAGCCTGGTGGAAGCAGCCGAGCGCCTGCATCTGACCCAGTCCGCGTTGTCCCACCAGTTCAAAGAGCTTGAAGAGCGCATGGGCATGCCCCTGTTTGTGCGCAAGACCAAACCGGTACGCTTCACCAGCGGCGGCTTGCGCCTGCTGCAACTGGCTGATGCCATGCTGCCGTTGCTGCGCGGGGCCGAGCGTGATATCGCCCGCTTGGTGGGCGGTACGGCCGGGCGTCTGCATATGGCGATTGAATGCCACAGTTGCTTCCAGTGGTTGATGCCGACCATCGACCAGTTCCGTGATGCCTGGCCTGAGGTGGAGCTGGATCTGGCGTCCGGCTTCGCCTTCGCCCCGTTGCCGGCACTGGCCCGGGGTGATCTGGACCTGGTGGTGACGTCCGACCCGCAGGAAATCGCCGGGCTGACCTATGTGCCGCTATTTACCTACGAAGCCATGCTGGCAGTGGCCAATCAGCATCCGTTGGCCAGCAAGCCGTTTATCGTGCCTGAAGACCTGAGTACTGAAATCCTGATCACCTACCCGGTGGAGCGCGACCGGCTCGATATCTTTACCCGATTCCTGGAACCGGCCGATGTGGAACCGGCCCAGGTTCGTACCTCGGAGCTGACGGTGATGATGATGCAGCTCGTAGCCAGCGGCCGTGGTGTGTGCGGGATGCCGCACTGGGCGCTGCATGAATACAGCTCGCGGGGTTATGTGAAGGCCAAGCGCCTGGGCGAGAAAGGCCTGTTTGCGACGCTGTACGCCGCAATCCGCGCCGACATGCTGGATGCCCCGTACATGCGCGACTTCTTGCTGACCGCCAAGGACACCTCGTTCTCGACGCTGGATGGGGTGAGTGCGGTGCGTTAACCAGACCTGACCGAAGCCCCTGCATCGCGGGCAAGCCCGCTCCCACCGATTAAGGGGCGCCCACTCAATGCTCTACCAAGCCCAACCCCCTGTGGGAGCGGGCTTGCTCGCGATAAGAGCGCCGCGGCGCAACAGGTGCGCCCAGGTCTGGCCATCGCAGGCAAGCCCGCTCCCACCGATTAAGGGGCGCCCACTCAATCCTCTGCCAAGCCCAATCCCCTGTGGGAGCGGGCTTGCTCGCGATAAGAGCGCCGCGGTGCAACAGGTACGTCCAGTTCTGGACATCGCGAGCAAGCCCGCTCCCACCGATTATGGTGCGCCCACTCAATCCTCTGCCAAGCCCAACCCCCTGTGGGAGCGGGCTTGCTCGCATAAGAGCGCCGCGGTGCAACAGGTACGTCCAGTTCTGGACATCGCGAGCAAGCCCGCTCCCACCGATTATGGTGCGCCCACTCAATCCTCTGCCAAGCCCAACCCCCTGTGGGAGCGGGCTTGCTCGCGATAAGAGCGCCGTGGTGCAACAGGTACGTCCAAGTCTGGCCATCGCGGGCAAGCCCGCTCCCACCATAAGCCTCGGTCAGTTCTCTTCTACATTAACCAACCGACGCATATGCACGCGGTCGTAGTACGCCTCCCCCACCCGGATCGCACTGTCTTCCAGACCCGACTGCTCAAACCCGCAGCGCTGGTACAACGTCAGCGCCGCATCGCTGCCGGCACTGACGGTCAGTTCGATCACCTTGATTTCAGGCTCTTGCTCTGCCAGCGACAGCACCGCCTGCACCAGATCCTCGCCCAGCCCCTGGCCGCGAAAAGCACCGGTCACATACAGGCCAAACAACGTGGCCTTGTGCCGGGCATCTTCCCAGGGCTCGAAGGCCAATCCGACCATGCCCACCAGCTGCGAATCGACAAAAGCACCAAACAGGGCGCTGAGCTCATCATCCAGTTTGGCTTCCCACCAGCTCAGGGGTAATTGCTCGCGTCGGGCAATGGTCGACACAAAAGCTTCAGGGTGCAGCGCATAGGCCTCCAGCATCAACTGGCGGTAAGCCTTGGCGTTTGCAGGTTCAAGCAGTTCTATAGCCATTACGGGTCCAGATCATACGGTTTTACGTTGTTCCAGCATCAGTCTCACCGCCAGTGCAGCCAGCACGCAGCCCATCACATAGCGCTGCACCGCCAGCCATAGCGGGTTGCGCACAAACCACACGGCGATACCGGAGGCGAACAGGGCGATCAGCAGGTTGACCGTGAAACTGACGCTGATTTGCGTCAGGCCCAACACAATACTCTGTGTGAACATCGAACCGTGCTCCGGGGTGATGAATTGCGGGAAGACCGACAGATAGAACACCGCTACCTTGGGGTTCAATACGCTGGTCATAAAGCCCATGGTCATCAATTTCGAGGTGGAATCGGGCGCCAGTTCCTGAGCCTGAAACGGCGATCGGGCACCCGGACGCACCGCTTGCCAGGCCATCCACAACAGGTAAAGGGCGCCGGCCCACTTGAGCGCCTCATAGGCCATAGGTACAGCCATAAATACCGCCGTCAGCCCCGCAGCGGCGGCAAACATGTGCACGAAAAAACCCGTAACCACACCGATCAACGACGTGACCCCGGCCTTGCGCCCCTGACAGATGGAGCGAGAGATCAGGTAGAGCATGTTCGGCCCCGGCGTCAGCACCAACAGCAGGCAGGCCGCAGTAAAAATCAGCAGATCATGGGCTGGAATCATCAGGCCATCCGGGTTTGCAAGGTTTGGCGATAAAACGGCAGGACCAGATCCCGGGTCAAGGGCGCCAGAACCAGGCCGCCATCGCCTTGAGGATCGATCCACTGCACTTCTTCAATTTCTGCCGCGGCAACTACTGGCTGACTGATATGTACCAGAAACAGCTCGGCCTGCACTTCAAAACCTGGCTCATTGACCGCCGGCGCGGCGAAATGGCCCAGCCAGGTGGCGCTGGCAGGGTCGATCACCAGCGCCAGTTCCTCTTCCAGCTCGCGGGCCAAGGCTTCAACCGGCTGCTCACCGGCATCGATCTTGCCGCCGGGCTGCATAAAGGCCTGGGTGCCGCGTTTACGCACCAGCAGGGTTCGGCCATCGGGGCCGATCAATACAGCAGCGGCAATACGGATGATGTTGCAGGTTACAGGTTCAAAAGAAGTCACGGATGTCGGCCAACAGAACAGGAAGGCCTGGAAGGATTGCACGACCCGAGACCCCTGAAAATACACAGATGTCACTTTTACCCGAGCCATCTGTATGAAGTGCCCGACTTTGGTCGGGATGCCGCCACAGATGAAATCCCGTTCAATGAATAATCTGACAGGGAGATGGCATTTGCGTGATACATGACCAACACTCCCCCTGCAAACCTCCGACCTGAAGAGAGGGTGCCAATGTCCTTTTTCTGTTCTTGACCACGTCAGGCATCGCCGCCTGACGGAACAGACCCGCCTGAAACAGGAAACCGTATGAGCCTGTCACTGCTAAGCCGTTATGCGTTTTTTGCATTCTGCGTCATCTTCACCCTCGCCAGCCTGCCCTTTATGCACCACGAGTGGTTATGGCCCTTTACCGCCATCACTCTGGCCTTGAGCCTGCTAGGGATTTTCGACCTGCTGCAAAGTCCCCATGCGGTACGCCGCAACTACCCGATCCTGGGCAACATTCGCTATCTGGTGGAGGCCGTCCGCCCGGAAATTCGCCAATACCTGCTGGAGTCTGACAGCGACGCGCTACCCTTCTCACGGGCACAACGCTCGCTGGTGTACTCCCGCGCCAAAAACGAAAGCGCCGACAAGCCTTTTGGCACTCTGGTTGACGTGTACCAGCCGGGTTTCGAATTTATCGGCCACTCCATGCGCCCGGCCCCCTTGACCGACCCCGCCAGCTTTCGCGTGGTGGTCGGTGGCCCGCAATGCAGCCAGCCGTATTCGGCGTCGATTTTCAATATTTCGGCCATGAGCTTTGGTTCATTGAGTGCCAACGCGATCCGCGCCCTGAATCAGGGTGCAAAACTCGGTAATTTTGCCCACGACACGGGTGAAGGCAGTATCAGTTCCTATCACCGCGAACATGGCGGCGACCTGACCTGGGAACTGGGCAGTGGCTATTTCGGCTGCCGCACCTCTGACGGGCGTTTCGACCCTGAGCGCTTTGCCGCCCAGGCCCGCACCCCGCAAGTGCGCATGATCGAAATCAAGATGAGCCAGGGTGCCAAACCGGGCCACGGTGGCATCTTGCCCAAGCACAAGGTCACCCAGGAAATCGCCGAAACCCGCGGTGTACCGATGGGCGAAGACTGCATTTCGCCTTCGCGCCACAGCGCATTTTCGACCCCCATCGAACTGATGCAATTTATCGCACAGTTGCGTGAGCTGTCGGGTGGCAAACCCGTAGGCTTCAAGTTTTGCCTGGGCCATCCGTGGGAGTTCATGGGCATTGCCAAGGCCATGCTGGAGACGGGCATCCTGCCGGATTTTATCGTCATTGATGGCAAGGAAGGCGGCACCGGCGCAGCGCCAGTAGAGTTCACCGACCATATCGGCGCACCGCTGCGCGAAGGTTTGCTGTTCGTGCACAACACCCTGGTGGGCCTCAATCTGCGGGACAAGATCAAACTCGGCGCCAGCGGCAAGATTGTCAGTGCCTTCGATATTGCCAGCGTACTGGCCATCGGTGCGGACTGGGCCAACTCGGCCCGCGGTTTTATGTTCGCCATTGGCTGCATCCAGTCGCAGAGTTGCCATACCAACAAATGCCCCACCGGCGTGGCCACCCAGGACACCTTGCGCCAGCGCGCCCTGGTAGTACCGGACAAGGCCCAGCGAGTGTTCCAGTTCCACCGCAACACCCTCAAAGCCCTGGCCGAAATGCTCGCGGCGGCAGGCCTGGAACACCCGGCGCAGCTCAAGGCCAAGCACCTGGTGCGACGCATGTCGGCCACCGAAATCAAACTGTTCTCGCAGTTGCATGTGTTCCTCAAGCCCGGTGAGCTGCTGACCGGCGAGGTGAATGGCGAGTTCTATTCGCGCATGTGGCAAATGGCCAGGGCGGACAGTTTCGAAGCCAACGAAATCGCCGCCGCCTGACAAACCGCCCCTGGCAGCGCTGCACTACGGTGCTGCCAGGCAACCTGCCAACGCCTTACACCCTTAAACTGATCCAACAACACTACATAACTAATACTTGCACTTGAATAACCGTTGCTTCTGCTCTTTCTAGATCAAGTTTTTGAACTTTCAGCGCAACTTCATCCTTTCTAGACTGAGTCTGGTATTCAACTCAAGGATGTTATTCCATGCCCACACCCTCACTGGCCGAGTCTGCTGCGAACTTGCATGAACTCGGCATTCATCATGACTTTATAGCCAGCCGTTCCAGCGCAACATTACCGGCGCTGTCTGCAGACTTCGCCCGGCGCTTGAGCAGCCATCAGTTGCAACTGCCGGGCTGGTATACCGACGCACCATTGGCGCAGCGCCAGGCGTTGCATGCCTCCCGCGCCCTCAGCCAGCAGTCCCTGCAAGCGGTGCAAAAGGTGCTGGAGCAGATCGGTTCGGTCGAGTCATTTGCCGTGCCCTTGCTGGAGCAGGCACTGCTCAAGGAATTCGGCATCGCCTGCAACGTCAGGCAGAACGTCATCGGCCTTACCACCCTCAATGCCTTTACCGACGAGGTAGAGCGCACAGACACCCTGACCTTGCTGCAGGCGGCCTTGCACAACTTTGCGCAGGAGCAGGCCAGCCCCGGCGGCATCCCCCGGGGTTCGTACCTGTGGAGCCATCAATCCAGCAGCTTTCGCGACCCGCTGCCCAGAACCCTGGCCATCGAGCCCACGGCCTTTGCCAGCCTGTGCCGCAGGCTGGATATCGGCGGGCGCTACCAGCAGCACCTGGAATCCATCTTCAGCCCGCCCAGGGTCGTGGATAAGTACCGGCTGGACCAACTATTCATTCAACATGAACGCAATACGCTGCGGGTGCAGGCCGATATTGCACTGATGAAAAACCATATAACTGCCAGCACCCACGCCACATTGGTTGATTATTGCCGGGGCAATGAAGGCGCACTGTTCAATGGCCGGGCGCTGGCCTTTGAGTCCATGACCCTGGACGCCATTGAATTGAACGCCCTGGTCATTCTGCACGCCCCTGCACTTGAAGAGGATCCGCGCTGTGTGGTGTATATCCCCGGCGATCCCGTCAGTTGCGTCAAGCAATACGCGTCCCTGCGTGCCGCCGGCGCCGATCTGAAGGCAAAAATGCAACTGGACGGTTATCGGCAGTTCTTTCTCCATCTGGCGCCCCAGGCGCAAAAACTGGCGTTGAAAAAACGCCTTGATGCAGGGTTCCGGGAACTGGCCGCTGACCCGTTCTATATGCAACCCTCGCCGATCCAGGGCAGCCTGTTCCAGCACCTGCATGAGCGCAGGTGTCGCCAGTTACTGGCCGATGCGCAATTTCTCGCCGTGCCCACCGCGCAGATCAATCGCCTGACGCTGCTCGACCGGCTGGAGCACTATCTGGATGCCGCCCTCAACATCCTCAATATCGAGGCGTTGTTTGTGCCAGGGCTCGGCGAGGTGATGATGGTGGTTTTTGCGGCGCAAATGATGACCGAGATTTATCACGGCATCGAAGCCTGGGAACAATCGGAAAAAGGCCTGGCCTGGGGCTACACAAAGGACGTGCTGTTGAACCTGGCCTTTACCGCAGCAGCGGGCAAGCTGGCCAGCGGTGTGCCCCGGCCGGCGCCGGTGACGGTGTCGCCGTTTGTCGAGGAACTGCAGTTAATCGAGTTGGCGGATGGCCGTAAACATCTGTGGAAGCCTGACCTCGGGCCTTTTGAAAGCGCTATCCACTTCGAACCATCAGCCAGTGCCGATGCAATGGGCCTGCTGACCCGCAACGGCGAATCCTGGCTGGCGCTCGAAGGCAAGCACTACAAGGTGCAAAAGACCGCAGACAGCCGCTGGCGCCTGCCACACCCTACCGACCCAGGCCACTATGCGCCGCATATCGCTACCAACGGCCACGGAGCCTGGATCCATGAAGCCGAAGAACTCGCACAATGGCCCGACACCAGCTTTGTCCGTCGCCTGGACCCGGCTCTGCACGGCCTGAGCGACGAACAGGCGCATGCCCTGCTGTTTGCCAGCGACACTGACCTGTCGCACCTGCGCCGCACCCACAGCGAACTGGAACCGCCGCCCGGCTTGCTGGCCGACGGAATCAACCGCTTCAGGGTCAACCGCGACCTGGACATCTTTATCGACAAAATGCAGGCCCACGATGGCTCCGCCGACCCGTTGCTGCAACTGCAAGTGCTGGTGGATGTCGAGTTCTGGCCCGCGTCCAAGGCCTTGCGCTGCCTGGACAGCGAGGGCCGGACCATCATCGAATACGGTAATGGCGGCACGGCCAAGGTGCCGGTGATTCAGGTGCTCGACAGCCAGGTCCAGCGCGGCGAGCTGCTGCAGACAGTGCTCCTGGCCCTGGACGAACACGAGGTAGAGGCACTGATTGGCCGTGATTTTGCCGATACCCTGGCGCAAAAGGCGCAAAAACTCGGCAGCAAGATTGCCCGGCGTGCCCGGCAGCAGCGCGAGCAACTGTTCAGTGCCCACTATGCCAGGGCCAACCGCAGCCACGACCCGCTGGCCAGGCAACTGACCACGGCCTGGCCGAACCTGCCCGCCCCAGCAGCCAGGGAAATAATCGATGCCGCCACCTCGGCCGAGCGCGAAGCCTTGCAGGAGGGCGTCGGCATTCCGTTGCGGCTGGCCGAAGAAGCCCGGCGTCTGGTCGACCAGGCCCGCCTGGCCCACGCCTATGACGGCTGGTTTTTTGATTACGGCATCAGCCCGGATACCCAGAAGCTGATCATGCACAGCCTGGAGCGCATGCCCGGGTGGCCGGCAAACACCCGGATCGAGATCCGCGAGCACACCCCGGGCGGCCTCTTGCTGGATCACATCGGTGCGCAGGATGCACCGATCCGCAAAGTGCTGGTCAAGCAGGGCAGCCACTACCAGACCTACAACGGCCACGAGCAGATGCTGCACGGGCTGGACGATATCTACGCCTCGGTGCTGCATGCCTTGCCGGACCCGGAACGGGCAGCGCTGGGCTTCCCCCATACCGGCCAGGGCCGGGCGCTCAAGGATGCGCTGTTGCAACGGCCCGCCAATCGCCAGGCGCTCCGAGCCCTGCTGGGCATGCCCGAACCCCGTGGCCCCTCGCCTTTGCGCCTGGCCCAGGGCCGCCCGGGTTATCCGCCCTTTGCCCGCGAAGCCCGGCTGTGTGCCCGCGCGCCCATCGGCTGCCTGCAATCGAAGCCGCGCAGGATCCGCTACCTGCTGCAAAAAATGTTTCCCATGCACCACCCCCAAGTGGTGGAGGACTTTCTGGGCCTTGAAAACCTCAACAGCCGCGCTGGCATCGCGCGCCTAGAAGCACTCAACCTTGAGTACAAAACCCAGATCGGCCTGCTCAGGCAATGGATCGCCGAGCCCCTGGAGCTGATCCGGGTATCCGAGGGCCACTCGCGCCCCGTGCATATTCGCGACAAGGAGCGGGTGGCACAAAAACTGATGAAATGCTGGCGGCGCTCTGTCGAGGGCGGCCAGTTATCCGTGGATTACGCACTCAACCTCAGCGGTTTCAATCTGGGCCGGCTGCCCGCCCTGAGCGCCGATTTCAGCCATGTCACCTCGCTGCACATCAGCAACGTATATCTGGACGCCAGCATTGGCGCATTCCTCAGCCACTTCCCGAACCTGAAAGTGTTGCGCCTTGAGTCGGCGTACCTGCGCCAGCTCCCCGAAACCCTGTTCGACCTGGAACACCTGCAGCAACTGCATCTGGGCAACAACCGTTTGCGCCTGACGCCCCGGGTCGCTGCCAGGCTGGGTGAAATGACCCAGCTTAATGTGATCGACCTGAGCCGCAACACCCTGACCGCGGTTCCGGACTTCACCCGTTTCGCCCAACTGCGCAGCCTCAACCTGCGCGACACCGGGCTCTCGCAATGGCCTGCGGGGCTTGAGCAACTGGCGCAACTCAACTCGCTGGACCTGCGCGGAAACGCCATTGTCGCGCTGCCCGACGGCTTTTACACAATGCCCCGCGAGCGCCTGGCAGGTACCCGGCTGCACGATAATCCGCTGCAGGCCAGCAGCGCCGAGCGGGTGGACGAACTGCGCGAGCGCCTGGGCCTGCCCCGGGAGATACGCGACCACGGCGCGCCTGTGGCACAACCGGTGAACAACTGGCTGAGCATCGATTTGCCTGCACCCCAGCGCGCAGCCAGGACGCAACTGTGGCATGCACTGCAAGCCAGCCCCTGCCACACGCCGTTTTTCAGGGTGATCAATGATCTGGTGGCCAGTGCCGATTTTGTCCATGACCGCCAGGTACTGACCGACAAGGTCTGGCGCATCCTCGAAGCTGCCCGGGACGAGGAATTTCGCGAAGAGCTGTTTGTCGGCGCCACCCAGCATGACAACTGCGTTGACCGCGCCTCCACGGTATTCAGCCGCTTCGGTTTCAAGCTGCTGCTGCGAGAAGCCGAATCATTGCAGGGCGCAGCCAGGGAGGCTGCATTGTTGAAACTCATGAAAGGCCGGGTGCGCCTGCTGGAGCTGGATGACATCGCCCGCAGCCAGTTCGATCTGCAGACCCTGGCCTACCACGAAGCCCTGGCCAACCCCGAGCTGACACCGGCGCAGCGGTCGCGGCTCAAGCCCGACCTGCTCGAAGTGCAACTGATCTATCAGGTCGATCTGGGGCAACGCCTTGAGCTGCCCTGGCAGCCGAGCCATATGCAGTTCCGTGCCCAGGCCAGGACCTCGGCGCAACAGGTCGAAGAGGCCTGCCAGATTGTGCTCAACAATGAATCCCGGCCCGGCTACCTGGCCAATAAACTGGTGCAGGAAGGCACCTGGCGTGACTATCTGGAATCAGCCTACAACGACGAGATCCAGCGTGATAACACGCCCTACACGCAGCGCTATGAAAACATCGAGACCCTGCAGGAAAAACAGCAAGCCTGGGCAGACAGCCACGACAGCACCGATACCCTGGCCCGCGAGCGCCTGCAGGGCGAGCTTCAGGCCCTGGCCCGCACGCTGGATATCGATGAGCAGCAGGTCTTCACCGGCCAACCCATGACCGAAGCCACCTACCAGCAAGAACTTGTCCAGATAGAACGCATGAAAAGGCGCACCCTGGAGCTGATCACCCAGCGGATTCTGGAGCGCAAAGCCCTGCCGGGCAGCCCCGGGCAGTAGTTGAGACATTATGTAATAGCCAACCTTTGCATTTGCTCCGCAATACCCGCACCCTGCGCGCCGCCGATACCCGGCGCGCAACCTCTGCTGCGCCATTCGGTCTTAATTAAACCTCTTGTTTGAGTACTCGCCGTGATGCAGACCGGACGCGACCAGCGCATTGATTTTTTTCGCGGGCTGGCGCTGATTTTTATTCTCTGGGACCACATCCCGCACAACCCGCTGGCCGAATTGACCGTGCGCAATTTCGGCCTCAGTGATGCGGCGGAGATCTTTGTGTTTCTGGCCGGTTATGCCGCCGTGCTGGCCTACGGCAAAATCGCCCGGCGCGACGGTTTCCTGCTTGCCAGCGTAAAAATCCTGCGCCGCGCCTGGGTGCTGTATGTGGTGCATATCTTCCTGCTCGCGGTGCTGATGGGCATCGTGTTTTTTGCCAACAGCCACGTCGAAACCCGTGACCTGGTGCAGGAAATGGGCTTGCAGTACTTCCTGAGCAACCCGCAACAGGCGCTCACCGACGAACTGCTGCTGCGCTTCAAACCCAACCTGATGGACCCGCTGCCGCTGTATATCGTGCTGTTGCTCGGCCTGCCGCTGGTGCTGCCGATGCTGCTGCGCAAAGCTGGCTATGTGGTTGCCGTGTCCCTGGCCCTGTACTTGCTGGCGCCGGTGTGGAACCTGGCCGCGCAGGAAGGCGGGGTGTGGTTTTTCAACCCGATGGCCTGGCAGTTCCTGTTTATTCTGGGCGGAGCGGCGGCGCTCCATGCGCAGCGCAGCAATGCACCTGCAAGCCGGCCGTTATGGCGCCAGCCGCTGTTTGTGGGGGCCACGGTTTATCTACTGATCACCGGATTGCTGGCGTTGTCATGGCGATGGCCGCAACTTCACGATGCCATCATGCCGCTATGGCTGGGCGAACACCTGTACCCGATCAGCAAGACCAACCTGTCCCCGGTGCGCTTGCTGCATTTTCTGGCGCTGGCCTATGTCGTGGCCAAGGTGGTGCCCCACGGCGACTGGCTAAACAACTGGTTTGCCCGCCAGGCTTGCCGCATGGGTCGGTATTCGCTGGAAGTGTTCTGCCTGGGGGTGATCCTGGCACCGCTGGCCGACATGCTCAATGCACTGGGCGGTGACAGGTTGGTGATGCAAGTGTTCAGCGCCCTGATGGGCGTCGGGATCATGGCCGTACTGGCGGCCTGGCTGGACTGGAACAAGCATCTGAACCGCAAATAGCGATAGCTGTTGTGGGAGCGGGCTTGCTCGCGATGTTAACGCCGCGGTGGGTCTGCCCCACCGCGGTGTCTTTATCGCGAGCAAGCCCGCTCCCGCCTTGTCAGTTGGTCTGCGTGCGCTGCGTAGGCTGCAGCTTGAAAACGTAGAACAGCACGGTCAGCAGGATCAGGAAGGCCGGCCCCACAAACAGTGCGATTCGGGTTTCCTCGAAGTAGGCCATCAGACCTACCACCATCAGCAAGAACCCCAGTGCCGCGTAGGAGCTATACGGGTATAGCCACATACGGTATTTCAGGGCTGCGGCTTCCTGCGGGCTCAGGTTCTTGCGAAAGCGCAGTTGCGCCAGCAGGATCATCAGCCAGGTCCAGATCGCGCCGAAAGTGGCAATGGCCGTCACCCACACAAACACCTTCTCCGGTGCCATATAGTTGAGCACTACGCCCAGCAACAGCACGGCGATCGACAGCAGCAAGGCCTGACGCGGCACCCCGTTTTTCGCGGTGGTGGCGAAGTTGGCCGGGGCCTGGCCGTTTTGCGCCAGGCTGTAAAGCATGCGCCCGGTGCTGAAAATACCGCCGTTGCACGACGACAGGGCCGCCGTAATCACCACAAAGTTGATGATGCCGGCCGCGGTCTTGATGCCCAGACGCTCGAAGGTCATCACAAACGGGCTGCCCGAAGTGCCGATCTCGTTCCACGGGTAGATGGACAGAATCACGAACAATGCGCCGACGTAGAACAGCAAAATGCGCCAGAACACCGAGCCGATCGCACTCGGGATGGTCTTTTGCGGGTTCTTGGCTTCGCCTGCAGTCAGGCCGATCATCTCCACGCCGAGGTAGGCGAACATCACCATCTGCAGGGACATCAACACGCCCTGGATGCCATTGGGCAAGAACCCGCCGTGGGTCCAGAGATTGGAAATACCCAGCGCGACGCCGTCATTGCCGAAGCCGAACGCGATAATGCCGATACCGCCGAACACCATCGCAATAATGGTGACGATCTTGATCAGGGCAAACCAGAACTCGAACTCGCCAAATGCCTTGACCGCGATCAGGTTAATCGAGCCCATGCTGATCAGCGCCGCCAGGGCCCAGATCCAGCGCGGTACATCGGGGAACCAGATGCCCATGTACACCGCCACGGCGGTAATTTCTGCGACGCAGGTCACCAGCCACAGGAACCAGTAGTTCCAGCCGGTCAAAAAGCCGGCCAACGGGCCGAGGTAATCCTGGGCGTAGCGGCTGAACGAGCCGGCCACCGGGTTGTGCACGGCCATTTCGCCCAGTGCGCGCATGATCACCAAAATGGCCAGGCCACCGATGATATAGGACAGCATGATGGCCGGGCCGGCCATTTCAATAGCCTTGGCCGAGCCCAGGAACAGGCCTACGCCGATACAGGCGCCAAGTGCCATCAGGCGAATATGGCGCTCGCCCAGTTCACGCTTGAGTGGGCCGCCTTGCACGCTGTCTGCGTGGGGCTGGTGGTTGCCGACTGGCATAAAAGTACAACCTCGTATTGTTATTGGGTATACATCAACAAAGCGTTCGAAAAGACCGGCGGATCACCCGTCCTGCCTTTTGATCAGCCCTGGCTTTGTAGGCCGTTGGATCAAAAGAGAAATGCCCTGCTGAGATCGGCGGCGAGTATTGCACAGGGTTGGTGCACAGTCATGCCCCTACCTAGGACCTATTTACCCGCCGTAAGGGCTCTATTCCTGCACTTACACGCAAATGCCCCGCGAGACCTGTACCTCGGTTTTGCAGGTTTGAGCCTTACTCAATAGACCTTGCTTACAGAATCATCAGATAAGCCCCACAAATTTTTCGCCTACATCCGCCAGCGTCTACGCTTCTATCAAGCGCAACCAATATGCGTACGTGGATCTGTCGACTATGGGCGTACAGTGGAATTCCGGCACCAGCAAGACAAGGGCAGCATCAGCAACCAAGGACGATTCTGTACCGACGCCCAACGTGCCAAAACCCAGGCGTTATGGCTGGTTTGTGTTCGGCCTGATCGTGCTCGGCGCACTGGTTGTGCTGGGGTTTGTGATTGCCCAGGAGGTGCGCAGCTCCAGACTGCAAGCCCGCGAGTTCAGCCGCTTTGCCGCGTCCCTGAGCTACTCGATGCATGCAGGGCCCAGCGATGCGATGTTTTACCCGGGCGAAGGGCCCTTCGATAAACGCTTGGGTTACAGCGCTCTGGGCGACTTTCTGCCGCGCCTGCAAAAACGTGACTACGTCATCACCGAACAAAACCGCTTTTCACCAGCGCTGATGAGCTATAGCGAGAAAGGCTTTTTCGTACCCTATCCAGAAAAAATTCAGACCGGACTATCGATCACCGACTGCGCAGGCAGCGCGCTGTATCAGTACAACTACCCGCAGCAGCTTTATTCGAGCTTTGCCAGCATCCCCCCGCTGGTGGTGCACAGCTTGCTGTTTATTGAAAACCGCGACCTGCTCGACCCCCAGCAACCGCAGGCCAACCCTGCCGTGGACTGGCCGCGCTTTGCAGTGGCAGCCTACTCCCAGGCGGCAAAACTGCTGCACCTGCCGGGGCAATCTGCGGGCGGCAGCACCCTGGCCACCCAACTGGAAAAATACCGGCACTCCCCCGATGGCCTGACCCTGTCGGGCGGTGAAAAATTGCGCCAGATGATTTCGGCCAGCGTGCGCGCCTATCAGGGCGGCCCGCAAACCCTGCCCGCCCGGCAAAAGGTGGTGCGTGATTACCTCAACAGCGTGCCGCTGTCGGCTGTGCCCGGCCACGGCGAAGTCCACGGCATGGCCGAAGGGTTGCGGGTGTGGTACGGCGCCGACTTCAATCAGGTCAATGAACAGTTGAGCAGCACCGCCACGGATGCCAAAAGCCTGGAGTCAAGAGGCCTGGCCCTGCGCGAGGTGCTGTCGCTGATGATCGCCCAGCGCAGGCCGTCACACTATCTGGCCAAGGGCCGCGAGGAACTGGCGCAACTGACCGACAGCCATATCCGCCTGCTGGCACAAAACAATGTGATCGACCCGCCACTGACCGCCGCCGCGCTGGCCAGCCGCGTGACTTACCGTGACTGGGCGCAAGCGCCCACCCTGCAACCCAATGAAACCAACAAGGGCATCAGTGTGGCCCGCAGCCGTCTTTCGGTGCTCCTCAAACGCCCCCTGTATGACCTTGACCGCCTTGACCTGTCAGCCACCAGCACCTTGCAGGGCGACTTGCAAAGCCAGGTCAGCGACTATCTGCGACAGCTGGCAGATCCCGCTTTTGCCGGCAAAATCGGCCTGCTCGGCCCCTACCTCCTGACCCCCACCAGCACCGCACAGGTACGCTACAGCTTCACCCTGTTCGAGCTGACCCCGGACGGCGCAAGGGCCCGGGTGCAGACCGACAGCACCGACCAGCCCTTCGATATCAATGAAGGCAGCAAACTGGAGCTGGGCTCCACTGCCAAGCTGCGGGTGCTGACCACCTATCTGCAGATCATTGCCGAACTGCATGACCGCTATGGCGGCCAATCCAGTGCCTCGCTGAAAAAAATCACCGCCACCAACCAGGACCCGATCACCCGCTGGGCGCTGGCGTACCTGCTCGAAAACCCCAAGGCACAACTGGCCCCCATGCTGGATGCCGCGCTCAACCGTCAGTATTCCGCCAACCCCGGCGAAGGTTTTTTTACCGGTGGTGGCATGCATCACTTCCACAACTTCCGCAGCCAGGACAACAACCGCGTTGCCACGTTGCGCGATGCCATCCGCGAATCGATCAACCTGCCGTTTGTGCGCCTGATGCGCGACGTGGTGCGCTACGCCAGTTATCAATCACCGAGCAACAACGCCGACCTGCTCAGCGACGACCGCAACCCGCTGCGCCAGGAATACCTGAGCCGATTCGCTGACCGCGAAGGCACCACATTCATGCTCAAGTTCTGGAAGAAATACCGCGGCAAGGACTCCAAGGCCCGCCTCGACACATTCCTGGACAGCATGCACCCCACCGCCATCCGCATGTCCGCAGTGCATCGCTACCTGTTCCCCCATGCCGACCAGGCCACCTTCAACCGCTTTGTACGCTCGCATTTGGCCAGCGACAAAATTACCGACGAGCGCCTGACCAAGCTTTACCAAGGCTATGGCCCCGGCGCCTACAACCTGCCTGACCAGGGCTATATCGCCAAGGTCCATCCGCTGGATCTGTGGCTGCTGGGGTATTTGCTCAACAACCCGCAGGCCACCTTCCAGCAAGCCGTAAGCGCCAGCGAACATGAACGTCAGGAAGTTTACAGCTGGCTGTTTAAAAGCCGGCACAAGAGTGCCCGCGACAGCCGCATCCGCACCATGCTGGAAATCGAAGCCTTCCTGGATATCCACCAGCGCTGGCAAAAGGTCGGCTACCCCTTTGACCACCTGGTACCTTCCCTTGCAACGGCACTGGGCAGCTCGGGAGACCGGCCGGCGGCGCTTTCCGAACTGATGGGCATCATCCTCAACGATGGCGTGCGTTTGCCGGTGTTGCGCATCGATACCCTGCATTTCGCCGCCGATACCCCCTACGAAACCCGCTTGATCAACGACCCCGACGCTGGCGTGCGGGTAATGCCCAGCGAAGTGGCCACAGCCCTGCGCGAGGCCCTGTCACAAGTGGTGGATGCCGGTACGGCGCGGCGGGTGTCGGGCAGCTTCAAACTCGATGACGGCACACCGCTGGCCATGGGCGGCAAAACCGGCACCGGCGACAACCGTATCGAAAGCATGGGCGCTGGCGGACGTATCCTCAGCTCCAAGTCGATCAATCGCACAGCCACATTCGTGTTTTATATCGGCGAGCATCACTTCGGCACCTTGACCGCGTTCGTCCCGGGGCGCTCGGCCGAGGCCTTCAAATTCACTTCTGCCCTGCCGGTGCAAGTGCTCAAGGGCATGGCCCCGATCCTCACACCCTACCTGCAACCGGGTACCAACACCTTGTGCCAGGCGCCAGCGCCGGTAAAAACCGCAGCAAAATAGCCAACCTGTGGCAGCTGGCTTGCTCGCGATCCAGGCAGCGCGGTATTTCAGTTAAACCGCGTCGATGCCATCGCGAGCAAGCCCGCTCCCACAGTTTTTAGCGCCTGATGAGAATCATTACCGTTCGTCGATTGGGTTTTTACATTTCTTAAGATATATCTTAAGTTATGTCTAACTTAATGAGAGAGCGAAAAGACAATGAGAGACCATCATCCCCATCACCGCGAACATGGCGCGGGTCAAGACGGCTTCGAGAAACGCCCCGGTCGCGAACGCGGTGGCCGCGGGCCCCGGGTCTTTGCCCCGGGTGATTTGAAATTGCTGCTGCTGGCGTTGATCGCCGAGCAGCCCTGCCACGGCTACGACCTGATCCGCCAGATCGAAGGCCTGTTCGACGGCGCCTACAGCCCCAGCCCCGGTGTGATCTACCCCACACTCACCTTCCTTGAAGAGAGCGAGCTGATCCAGGGCGACGCCGAAGGCGGGAAAAAACGCTATACCGTGACCGACGCTGGTCGCCAGTTCCTTAGCGATCAGGCCGTGGCGCTGGACGGCGTGCGGATGCGCATCGATGTGAGCAAGCGCTCCCTGCGCGGCCATGACCGCCCGGCCGAGATCCACGAAGCCATCCACAACCTGCGTCACGCCCTGCAAATGCACCACGGCCGCTGGAACCCGGCCGAAATCCTGCGGGTGCGCGACTTGCTCAACAACACCGCCAAAGCCATCGTCGACGGCCCCGCTGCCGCCCAGGAGAACGCGCAATGAATGCTGCCAACCCCCAGGTCATCCACCGGGTCATGCATGAAATCAAACGTCGTAAACTTGAAGTGCTGCGCGTGGTCGACCTGACCCCGCGCATGCGCCGCATAACCGTGGGTGGCCCGCAGCTCGCGGGGTTTGTCAGCCTGGGCAGCGATGACCATGTAAAACTGTTTTTCCCCCAGACTGCCGAAGAGCAAACCGCGCTGGAAACCCTGGAACTGGGTGCCGGGCAAAAGGGCAACATGCCACCGATGCGCGACTACACCCCGCGCCGCATTGACCTGGACACTCTTGAACTGGATATCGATTTCGTATTGCACGGTGACGGCCCTGCCGCCACCTGGGCCGCCCAGGCCACGCCCGGGCAATACCTGCATATCGGCGGACCGCGCGGCTCGATGGTCGTACCGGACATCTTCGACAGCTACCTGCTGATCGGCGATGAGACCGCGCTGCCGGCCATCGCCCGTCGACTGGAAGAGCTGTCCGCCAATCGCCGCGCTTTAGTGGTGGTAGAGGTGGAAAACGCTCTTGAGGAGCAGCCCCTGCACAGTGCCGCGTCGGTCGAAGTGATCTGGGTACATCGGGATGTGCCGGGCGAGGACCTGCTCAAGACCGTCGAACTGCTGAGCATTCCTGAGGGTGAACTGTACGCCTGGGTAGCCACCGAAAGCGCACTGTCGCGCAAGGTGCGCCGGGTATTGCTCGACACTCATGGTTTGAATGAAGAGTTCGTCAAGGCTGTGGGCTATTGGCGCCTGGATGACAGTACCGAAGAGTAAGACACACCGCTAAATCCCGTGGGAGCGGGCTTGCTCGCGATGGCAACAACCCGGATTGCCTGATGCGCCGGGGGGATGCTTTCGCGAGCAAGCCCGCTCCCACAAAAGCTGGAAGCATCAAGATCGCGCCCCCCGCCAGCGATCCACCGCCACCACCGCCACTGCCACCGCCACAAACCCCGCCAGAATCCCGCCCGCATTGATAAACGTCTGCCCATAACCCAGCTTTTCGACATCGACAAACGGATACGGGTACACACCCAGCAGGTGCCCGCGCAGCAGGATGTAGGCGAAATACAGCAACGGATACAGCACCCAAAGCCCGATATGACTCAGGCGCAACAGCCCCTTGGGCACGCAAAACCACCAGTACAACGCAAACAGCACTGGCATCACGTCATGCAGTATTTCATTGGCCAGCCACTGCAGGCCTTCGGGTTGCCAGAGTTGACGCAGCAACAGGCTGTACGCTGCGCCCACCACGATAATGCTCACGGCAATACCGCTACTGACCCACGGCTGCAAGAAAAACGCCCTGCCTTTTGACGGGCGGTTATCCGCCGCATAAGTCAGCACGCAGGCAGCCAGGGTATTGGTCAAAATAGTGAAAAAGCTGAAGTAACTCAGCAGCCCACCCACCACACTCGCCCCGCTTTCCCAGCGGGCCAGCAGCACCAGCTCAAGCTGAATCCCCAGGCCAGTCCAGCCCAGGATCGCCAACAGCAAGCAAAGCCGGTGCTTTGACAAAGCACTCATCGGCCGGTCACAGCTCGCGTTTGGTACGCGCGTATTTCACATAGAGTTTTTCGACCTTTTCCCGCGCCCAGGGGGTTTTGCGCAGGAACGTCAAACTCGACTTGATGCTCGGGTCGCTTTTGAAGCAACGAATATCAATGCGCTCGGCCAGCCCCTGCCACTCGTAATGCGCCACCAGCGCAGTGAGGATCTGTTCCAGCGTCACGCCGTGCAATGGGTTGTTGTTGGGTTCAGTCATGACGGGCCTTTAAAGCAAAAGAGAGAAAGCCGCGCACCTTAGCCGAGCACCTGCTCAGGGGGAAGTGCATTCGCAATCCAGCAAGTCTAGCCGTGACCCGGGGTCGAAATGAAAGTTCCGCTTTGCCAGATTAAAGTGATGTTATATTGTAACCATTACTATCCAATCGAAGAGCGCTCAGCGCCACTTTCTTTCGTCACCTTGCCAAGGAACTTGCAATGTCCTCCCCTGCCTTCCCGCGTCACTTGCGACGCCTTCGTCTAACGCCGCTCGCCACCGCACTGCTGCTCGCCTCCCCGGCCTACGCCCTCGACCTGCCGGAGCAAGTTATTACCGGCAACCCCTTGGGCAACACCCAACTGGCGTCGCCCACCACCGTACTGGAAGGCGACGACCTGACCCTGCAACAGCAAGGCAGCCTGGGCGAAACTCTCAATAAACAACCGGGCGTGTCTTCGTCCTACTTCGGCCCGGGCGCCAGCCGACCGATCATTCGCGGCCTAGATGGCGACCGCATTCGCATCCTGCGCAACGGCGTCGGGGCGCTGGATGCCTCGTCGCTGTCTTACGATCACGCCGTGCCGCTGGACCCGGTCAACGTTGAGCGCATCGAAATCGTCCGTGGCCCGGCCGCCCTGCTGTACGGCGGCAACGCCATCGGCGGCGTGGTCAATACCTTTGACAACCGCATCCCCACTGCCGCCATCGACGGCATTCACGGTGCAGGCGAACTGCGCTACGGCGGCGCCGACACCACGCGCAGCAGCGCGGGCAAACTTGAAGCCGGTGATGGCACCTTCGCGCTGCATCTGGATGCCAACGCCCGCGAGTTCAATGACCTGAAAATCCCGGGTTATGCGCGTAGCCGTCATGCGCCTGAAAGCGAAGACGCTGACGAGAAAAAAGGCCGTTTGGGCAACAGCAATGGTCGTCAGGACGGCGGTGCCGTGGGCGGTTCCTACACATGGGAGGATGGTTACGCAGGCTTGTCGTACAGCACGTACGACGCCAACTACGGTTCACCGGCGGAGCAGGATGTACGCATCCGCATGAAGCAGGATCACTACGCCTTCGCCTCCGAAATCCGCAACCTGCAAGGCCCGTTCAGCTCGCTGAAAATAGACGCCGGCTACACCGATTACGAACACCGTGAAATCGAGGGTGGCGAAGTTGGCACCACGTTCAAGAACAAAGGCTACGAAGCCCGCGTCGAGGCGCGCCATGTGCCGATTGGCCCGGTTGAGGGGGTGATTGGCGCGCAGGTCAATCGCAACGAGTTCTCGGCCCTGGGCGAAGAAGCCTTTGTGCCGCAGACCGACACCAACAGCGGCGCCCTGTTCGTGCTCGAAGAGCTGCAAGCCACTGAACGCCTCAAGCTCAGCCTCGGCGGGCGTCTTGAACGCACCGTGGTCGACCCGGATGCCAAGGGCAACGAACGCTTTGCCGCGGCCGACCGCTCCAAAAGCTTCACCGCGGGCAGCCTGTCTTCGGGTGCCGTATTTACCCTCACCCCGATCTGGTCGCTGGCCGCCACCCTGGGCTACACCGAACGCGCCCCGACGTTCTACGAGCTGTACGCCAATGGCGCCCACGTCGCCACCGGCACCTACGAAGTGGGCAACGCCAATCTGTCGAAGGAAAAAGCCGTGTCCAGCGACCTGGCCCTGCGCTTTGACAATGGCACCCACAAAGGCAGCGTCGGCGTGTTCTACAGCCATTTCTCCAATTACATCGGCCTGCTGGGCACAGGTCGTACACTGAACGACGAAGGCGAGCCTGACGCCGACGGTATTCCGGAATACACCTACTCCGGGGTTAGGGCACGCTTCACCGGCTTTGAAGCCAAGGATCACTGGAAGCTCGGCGAAAACGCCTACGGCAAATTTGCCCTGGAGTTGTCCGGCGATTACACCCGCGCCACCAACCTCGACACTGGCGAAGCCTTGCCTCGCATCGCCCCCCTGCGACTAAGCAGCGGCCTGCTGTGGGAATTGGAGCGCTGGCAGGCGCGCATTGATGTCGAGCACGCCAGTAATCAGGGCCGTGTGCCGGCCAATGAATCGGGCACCGATGGCTACACAACCCTGGGCGCCAGCGCCGGCTATCACTTCGATGTGGGCAGCAGCCAGTGGCTGGCGTTTGTCAAAGGCGACAACCTGACCAACCAGACCGTGCGATATGCCAGTTCTATTTTGCGCGACATCGCCCCCGCACCAGGACGCGGTATTGAGGTCGGCCTGCGCACCACGTTCTAAGCTGCACAGCAGTAAATACGCGGCCTGCAACCAAGGTGGGGCGCGACAAAAGAGCCCTGGGACGAACCGTCGCAGCACACTGTTACGGAATCAGAAATGATCCATGTCACTTAAAGTGCTGTTTCTAAACGTTTCGGGGCTTTATCATTTCCGCATAAAGGGCTGAAACGATTCATTCTGCCCTTATCCTGAAGGGTTAGTCCTGCCTCTCAAGACAGCGCTACCCACTGCCACAGCCATACCTATAAAGACTTGCATCTCGACCTATGTCCACATTCCTGAATATGCGCAAACACAGCGCGATGCTTCCTGTTGCCGGGCAAAAAGCCCTGGCGCTGATCGGCGGCATTACCGCTCTGGGCCTGGCTACTTGCGTGCAGGCGGCCCCCGCTTTTGACGCCGACTCCAAATGGATGCTCGGCGATTGGGGCGGTACCCGTAGTGAACTGGAAAAGCAGGGTTACTCCTTTTCCCTCGACTATGTAGGCGAAGTCGGCTCCAACCTGCACGGCGGCTATGACCATGATCGTACGGCGCGCTACAGCGACCAGTTCGGCCTGGGCACGCACCTGGATCTGCAAAAGATCCTGGGCTGGGACGACGCTGAATTTCAGCTGACCATTACCCACCGCAGCGGCAACAACATCAGCAACGATCGCATCAACGATCCGCGGGTGGGCGGTTTCACATCGGCCCAGGAAGTCTGGGGCCGCGGCCAGACCACGCGCCTGACGCAAATGTGGTACCAGCAGAAGTTCTTCGACCAGAAGCTCGACATCAAGGTCGGCCGCTTTGGCCAGGGCGAGGATTTCAACACCTTCCCTTGCGACTTCCAGAACCTGGCGTTCTGCGGCTCGCAGGTCGGTAACTGGGCGGGCAGCATCTGGTACAACTGGCCCGTCAGCCAGTGGGCCCTGCGGGTCAAGTATCACCTGACCCCCGAGCTGTACGCACAGGTCGGCGCCTATGAGCAAAACCCGTCCAACCTGGATCGCGGCAACGGCTTCAAGCTTAGCGGCAGCGGCACCCAGGGCGCGGTGCTGCCGATCGAACTGGTGTGGACGCCAAAAATTAATGGCCTGCCAGGGGAATACCGCGCGGGTTACTACTACAGTAATGCCAAGGCAACAGATGTTTACAAAGATGCCAATGGCCAGCCCGCCGCGCTGACGGGTGAAGCGTATCGCAGCAGTTCAAGCAAACACGGGATGTGGCTGGGTGTGCAACAGCAGCTCACAACCCGCGCCAGCGATCAGTCGAGGGGCTTGAGTGTGTTCGCCAATGCCACTATGCACGACAAGAAAACCAATGCCGTGGACAACTATGTCCAGGCGGGCGTCGTCTATAAAGGCGTGTTCGATGCACGACCAAAAGACGACATCGGCTTTGCCATGGCCCGCGTGCACGTCAACCCGGCTTACCGCAAAAACGCCCAGGCGACCAACCAGGCCCGGGCCATCTACGATTTCGACAACCCCGACTACCTGCCACCCCAGGACACTGAATACAGCGCCGAGCTGTACTACGGCGTTCATGTGACCAACTGGCTGACCGTTCGACCGAACCTGCAATACATCCGTCACCCGGGCGGCGTCAGCCAACTGGATGACGCGCTGATTGGCGGTCTGAAAATTCAAAGTGCGTTCTGACAAACGGACTGCAACGGCAACCTTGAAGGTTGCCATCAAGAACCTATTTAGCTGATTCACTCCCGTGCCAGTTCGTCCCTTAAAGACCCACTCTCGCGGGAACACCTCTAACGTAACGGAGAACCACACTATGAGCACTGAAGGTGCTTTCAGTCGAAGCCGCCTGCTACCGAGCCTTCTCGGTATCTTGCTGCTGCTAATGGGCCTGGCCATGTTGGCCGGGGGTATCAAACTGGTCACGCTGGGCGGGTCGTGGTACTACCTGCTGGCCGGGATCGGTTTTGGCTTGTCGGGCGCACTGCTGATTGCCGGGCGCCGCGCTGCACTGGCTCTATACGCGCTGACGCTGTTCGCCAGCACCGTATGGGCACTGATGGAAGTGGGTCTGGACTGGTGGCAACTGGTGCCGCGCCTGGCCATGTGGTTCGCCATCGGTATCGTTCTGCTGCTGCCATGGTTCCGTCGTCCGGTTCTGCGCGGTCAGTCGGCACCTTTGGCTACCGGCGCACTGAGCGTTGCCGTGGTTCTGGCAGGTGCTGCTGCACTGGCCAGCCAGTTCACCAGCCCGGGCGAAATCAAAGGCCAACTGGATCGTGATGCCGTACCCGGCATGACCAACGCCGCACCGGCCATGCCCGATGGCGACTGGCAGTCCTACGGCCGCACCGCTTTTGGTGACCGTTACTCGCCGCTGAAAGAAATCACCCCTGAGAATGCCCACAAGCTGGTTCCAGCCTGGACATTCCGCACCGGTGACATGCCAGGTGAAGGCGATCCCGGCGAAACAACCGCCGAGAACACCCCGCTGAAAGTCAACGGCATGCTGTATGTGTGTACCCCACACAGCCAGGTAATTGCCCTTGACCCGGACACCGGCAAGGAAATCTGGCGTTACGATCCGAAGATCAGCACGCAGAACGCTGAGAACTTCAAAGGCTGGGCACACATGACCTGCCGCGGCGTGACTTATCACGACGAAAATGCCTACGCCAAAGCCAGCACTGAACAAAGCGCTGCCGAGCCTGCTGCTGCCACATCCAGCAACTCGTGCCCGCGTCGCCTGTTCCTGCCGACTGCCGACACCCGTCTGATCGCCTTGAACGCCGACACCGGCAAACCTTGTGAAGACTTCGGTGACCACGGTTCGGTAGACCTGCGTCACAACATCGGCAGCTTTGCTCCAGGTGGTTACTACTCCACTTCGCCACCTGCCGTGACCAAAGACTTGGTAGTGATTGGCGGCCACGTGACCGACAACATCTCCAACGACGAGCCGTCGGGCGTGATCCGTGCGTACGACGTACGTACCGGCAAGCTGGTCTGGAACTGGGACAGCGGCAACCCGGAGAAAACCACTCCGATTGCTGAAGGCGAAACCTACACCCGTAACTCGCCAAACATGTGGTCGATGTTCGCTGTCGACGAAGACCTCGGCATGCTGTACCTGCCGATGGGCAACCAGACCCCTGACCAATTTGGCGGCGATCGTACCGAAGATTCCGAGCGTTATGCCGCTGGCATCACCGCCCTGGACATCAACACTGGTAAAGTCCGCTGGTACCGTCCGCTTACTCACCATGACCTGTGGGACATGGACGTAGGTGGTCAACCAACCCTGATGGACCTGAAAACCGCCGATGGCGTGAAACCGGCCCTGCTGGCTTCCACCAAACAAGGCAGCATCTACGTCATGGACCGTCGCACTGGCGAAGCCATTGTGCCGATCACCGAGATCCCTGCACCGGGCGGCGCTGTAGAAGGTGACCACACTGCACCGACACAGCCTCGTTCGGACCTGAACATGATCCCGCCGGTGCTGACCGAACGTGACATGTGGGGCGTGACGCCATTCGACCAGATGCTGTGCCGGATCAACTTCAAATCCCTGCGTTATGACGGCATGTACACCCCGCCATCGCTGCAAGGTTCGATCGTTTATCCAGGCAACTTCGGCGTGTTCGACTGGGGCGGCATCTCGGTTGACCCGGTTCGCCAGATTGCCTTCCTGAACCCGAGCTACATGGCGTTCACCTCCAAGCTGGTTCCGCAGGCCGACGTGGCTGCAATGGGCCCGCGCAAAGGCGAAACCTCAGGCGTTCAACCGAACAAAGGCGCACCTTACGGCGTGATTCTGGAGCCACTGTTGTCGCCACTGGGCCTGCCTTGCCAGGCACCGGCGTGGGGTTATGTTGCTGCAGTCGACCTGACCAACAACGAAGTGATCTGGAAACACAAAAACGGTACCGTGCGTGACAGCTCGCCGGTTCCGATCCCGTTGTCCATGGGTGTTCCAAGCCTGGGCGGGACCTTCACCACCGCAGGTGGTGTGGCCTTCCTGAGCGGTACACTTGACCAGTACCTGCGTGCTTACGACGTAAGCAACGGTAAAGTACTGTGGGAAGGTCGCCTGCCTGCTGGCGGCCAGACCACCCCGATGACCTACACCGGCAAGGACGGCACTCAATATGTGCTGGTCATGGCGGGCGGTCACGGCGGCCTGGGCACCAAAAAAGGTGACTATGTCATGGCGTTCAAACTGGCTGAGTAAGCTTTACAGCGGTTTGTGAAAAAGGCGGCTATCGAGAGATAGCCGCTTTTTTTGTGGGTGTTGTATATCAGACCGTAGCCCGCAACTCCCACACCCAGGCCTCGAACGCCACGGCATCCATCGGCCGACTGATCAGATAGCCCTGGGCCGTATCACAGTGCCAGCGCTCCAGCAGTTCAAGGGTATGTTGATACTCCACGCCTTCCGCCACCACCTTGAGCCCCAGGTTGTGGCTCATTTCGATGGTCGAGCGCACGATCACCGCGTCTTCGCTGGTTTCGTCGAGGTTGCGGATAAACGACTGATCGATTTTCAGCTCCTGCACCGGCAGGCGCTTGAGGTGCGCCAGCGACGAGTAACCAGTGCCGAAGTCATCCACCGACAAGCTGATCCCCCCGTCACGCAGCTTTTCAAGCACGCTGAGCGAGTGTTCGGGGTCGCGCATGGCCGTGCTTTCGGTGATTTCGAAGATCAGTTGCTCGGCCGATAACTGATAACGCTTGAGCAGGCGCTCAACGGTCAGCAACAGGTTTTCACCGTGCAAATCCTCCGCCGAAATATTCAGCGATAGCTGCAGGTGCATACCTTTGCGGTTCCACTCGGCCAACTGGCGGATTCCTTCCTCGATGACCCAACCCGTGAGCAGGAACATGCTGCCCGTGCGCTCAGCCAGGGGGATAAATTCCGCCGGTGAAACCATGCCCAATTCCGGGTGTTGCCAGCGCAACAACGCTTCGGCCTGACGCACATGGCCACTGCGGATATCCAGTTTGGGCTGGTAATGCAACTGCAACTGGCCTTCGCTGGCGGCACTGCGCAAATCCCTGATCAGCTGGATGTGCCGTTGATGGGCGAGGTCGCGGTCCTGCTGGTACACCTGCAAATAACCCGGCAAGGCAGCGGCATCGCGGCGGGCAATTGCGGCCCGGTTGATCAGTTCTTCGGCGCTCTGCCCATTGAGCGGGTACACCGCAATGCCCATACAGACTTCCAGCGCCACCTCATGCCCGTCAATGCTCAGCGGACGCTTGAGCAATGCGTACAAACGATCAGCCATCGCCACGCCCACATCGATCTGGGTGCTTTCAAGCAGTAACAAGAACTCGTTGCCGGTGATGCGTGCCGCGGTATCGCGTTCACGCAGGGCGTCGAGCATCACGCGGGCCGATTCGCGCATGATCAGCTCCACCCCCTCGGGGCCGAAGCCTTCATTGATCACCCGATAGTTTTCGATCCCCAGGTAAATCAGTACCACACTGCGCCTTGCACTGATGGCGCTGCCCAGGCGCTCCATGGCCAGGGCACGGTTGGGCAAGCCGGTCAGCGGGTCGTGCAGGGCGTTATGCGCCAGTTGCTGCTCGCGCACGGCAATCCCGCTCTGCATGGCGTTGATCGCCCGGGCCAGAAACCCCAGTTCGTCCCTGCGTGTGAGCTCCACCCGTGTTTCGTAGTTGCCCCGACCAATGCGCTGCGCCGCCTCTGCCAACAGGCTGACCGGGCGCGACACTGCCCGTGCCAGCCACAAGGCGCCTAACAATGAAGCCAGCAAGGCCCCCAGGGATATCCACAGAAACTTGCGATCCAGCGAGTTGAAGGCCTGCATCGTCTGATCCAGCGGGCTTTGCAGTACCGCCATGACCTGGCCGTTGTCCGGGTCGCCGGAGTTGGCCAGTTGCAGCATCTGGCCCAGAAAGCGCTGGCCGTTGAATTCACTGAAGTGGATCGCCGCGCCCGGCGTGTGCTCCTGCACGAACTCAATGATGCTGGCGCTCATAAAGTCCGGCTGGGTGCTGCTCAGTATGCCGCTTTCACCTGGCTTGACCGTCATGAACGACACTTCAAGGTTGCTCAGGGAACTCAACTCATGGGCAAACACGTCGTCCATCGGCATCCCCGAGACCACGCGCACCACGGGCAAAGGCGCCAGCACCACCCCTTGCACCAGCATGTAGGGGCGCCCCGCGAGGATGCCGATGACCATGGTTTGCGTATTGCGACGGGCCAGCCGCAGGGCCTTGGCATAAGGAAACGCCTGACCGGGGGGCAGGCCCTTGAGGGTGCTGGTGATGATATTGCCGTCCAGGTCCAGCACAAACAGCTCACTGCCATGCAGGCTCGACTCGAACTCCTGCAGGGCGCGCTCTATAAGCGAAGGGCTGCCATTGATGGTCGCCTCACGAAAATCCGAGTCATTGGTCAGCCAGTTGAGGCCGTACTGGATACGCCGCCAGCGCAGATCCATAAACCGCTCGAACACCCGGGTACCGGTCTTGAGCTGCTCTTGCGCCTGATCGCTGGCCACGGTAATGGTCACGGCTTTAACGGCGAAGTACACCGCACCGATGACCAGCAACAGGAGCAAGGCAAGGAACAGGCTGATACGCGCCTGAAAACTGTTGCGCAGCTTCATGCTGCGCCCTCAATCCATTGAGTGAAGCTCAACTTCCACATAAGCATTCCCTCTGCACCCTGACAAAAGTCAAATAAATGACTTTCAGTTCCATCTTTTTATTTTTTGTTACAGCCCAGTTGCAAAACAGAAGATCACCTAATAAATGCTGGCCGTCTACAGTCAAGATATTGGCGACAACCCCCTAGCGCACGGGGGTTGCCGGGCATGTAATCCTTGCAGCCGCTACCAGGCAGCTTCTGCTTACACATGAAAATCTGTTCACCATTGAAACCACTGGCACCGCGCCCCATCTAAACCACATACCCAATTGCGCAGGTGCCCCATGAGCGACCAGCAAGAGTTTCCGGACAATACAACCGAGTACACCGATGTAGAACACACTGAATCCGAACACCAACCCCATTCTGGAGGGACTGAATTGGCATTGCCGGAGCAGAATCTGCCGGACAAGGTTTACATCATCCCGATCCACAATCGGCCGTTCTTCCCGGCACAAGTGCTGCCGGTCATCGTCAATGAAGAACCCTGGGCCGAAACCCTGGAACTGGTCAGCAAATCCCCTCATCATTCCCTGGCGCTGTTTTTTGTCGACACGCCACCTGATGACCCCCGGCATTTCGATACCAAAAGCCTCCCTGAATACGGCACGCTGGTAAAAGTGCATCACGCCAGCCGCGAAAACGGCAAACTGCAGTTCGTGGCCCAGGGCCTGAGCCGCGTGCGTATCAGCATGTGGCTCAAGCACCACCGCCCGCCGTATCTGGTTGAAGTCGAATACCCGCAGCAACCCAAGGAGCCCACCGACGAGGTGAAGGCCTACGGCATGGCCCTGATCAATGCGATCAAGGAGTTGCTGCCGCTCAACCCGCTGTACAGCGAAGAGCTGAAAAACTACCTCAACCGTTTTAGCCCAAATGATCCGTCGCCGCTGACCGATTTCGCGGCAGCCCTGACATCGGCCACAGGCAACGAGCTGCAGCAGGTGCTCGATTGCGTGCCGATGCTCAAGCGCATGGAAAAAGTCCTGCCCATGCTGCGTAAGGAAGTCGAGGTTGCGCGGCTGCAAAAAGAAATTTCAGCCGAAGTTAACCTCAAGATCGGCGAACATCAGCGCGAGTTCTTCCTTAAGGAACAACTCAAGGTGATCCAGCAGGAACTCGGCCTGACCAAGGACGACCGCAGCGCCGATATCGAGCAGTTCAAGCAGCGCCTTGAAGGCAAGACGCTGCCGGCCCAGGCGCAAAAGCGCATTGATGACGAGCTCAACAAACTGTCGATCCTGGAAACCGGGTCGCCGGAATACGCCGTTACCCGCAACTATCTGGACTGGGCTTCGGCGCTGCCGTGGGGCGTGCTGGGGCAGGACAAACTTGACCTCAAGCACGCGCGCAAAGTGCTCGACGCCCACCACGCGGGGCTCGATGACATTAAAGAGCGCATCCTCGAATTCCTCGCTGTGGGTGCCTACAAAGGCTCGGTCAGCGGTTCGATCGTGCTGCTGGTGGGCCCGCCGGGCGTGGGTAAAACCAGTATCGGCAAGTCGATTGCCGAATCGCTGGGCCGTCCGTTCTATCGCTTCAGTGTCGGCGGCATGCGCGACGAGGCCGAGATCAAGGGCCATCGCCGCACCTACATTGGCGCCCAGCCGGGCAAGCTGGTGCAGGCGCTCAAGGATGTCGAAGTGATGAACCCGGTAATCATGCTCGACGAGATCGACAAGATGGGCCAGAGCTTCCAGGGCGACCCTGCCTCGGCCCTGCTCGAAACCCTGGACCCGGAACAGAACGTCGACTTCCTCGACCATTACCTCGACCTGCGCCTGGACCTGTCCAAAGTGCTGTTTGTGTGTACTGCCAACACCCTGGACTCGATCCCCGGCCCGTTGCTCGACCGTATGGAAGTGATCCGCCTTTCGGGCTATATCACCGAAGAGAAAGTCGCGATCGCCAAACGCCACCTGTGGCCCAAACAGCTCGAAAAAGCCGGCGTGGCCAAAGACAAGCTGAGCATCAGTGACAGCGCCCTGCGCGCCGTGATTGACGGTTATGCCCGCGAAGCCGGGGTGCGCCAGCTGGAAAAACAGCTGGGCAAACTGGTGCGCAAGGCCGTGGTCAAGTTGCTTGCCGACCCAAAAGCCGTGATCAAGATCGGCCCCAAAGACCTCGAAGCCTCGCTGGGCATGCCGGTGTTCCGTAACGAACAGGTGATCAGCGGCACCGGGGTGATAACCGGCCTGGCCTGGACCAGCATGGGGGGCGCGACGTTGCCAATCGAGGCAACCCGCATTCACACCCTCAATCGCGGCTTCAAGCTGACCGGGCAACTGGGCGAAGTTATGAAAGAGTCAGCTGAAATCGCCTACAGCTATATCAGCTCTAACCTGAAGCAATTTGGCGGCGATCCCAAGTTCTTCGATGAGGCGTTTGTCCACCTGCATGTGCCTGAAGGCGCTACGCCGAAAGATGGCCCAAGCGCGGGCGTGACGATGGCCAGTGCCCTGCTGTCGCTGGCGCGCAATCAGCCACCGAAAAAAGGCATCGCCATGACCGGCGAACTGACCCTGACCGGGCATGTATTGCCAATTGGTGGCGTGCGCGAAAAAGTAATTGCGGCGCGCAGGCAGAAAATCAACGAACTGATCCTGCCGGAACCGAACCGCGGTCACTTCGAAGAACTGCCCGATTATCTGAAAGAAGGCATCACCGTACACTTTGCCAAGCGCTTTACCGATGTGGCCAAGGTGCTGTTTTAAAACTGTTTGTTAGCCCTGACTGGCCCGGGATGGCTTCACCGCGATCCAACAGGCCAGTCGGGCTGCCTGCTTCGGCACTCGCACATTGGATCCAAAATACCGTGCAAGTCGCCAACTAGACACGTCTACTGTCATTTATGACAGTAGACGATTGCCCATTTCCCATCCTTAATAGAGACAATTCCCACAAAAATAATGCAGGAAAAGAATATGGCACTTCATCATCCTGTATATGAGAACCCGGATGTCCTGAGGCTCAAGGAGTCAGGACAAAAAATCTTCAATCCCAGAACCCGGGGAGAACTCAAGGCCGAGCTGCTGGACCGTCCTGCTTTTACCGCGCAGGAAATGACCTTTGCCAGCAGCCAGAAAAAAATCGTCATTACCGGCGAGTTCGATGACTTTGGCTCAACCGCTTATCGCGCGGTGGCCTTCACGCTGGATATCAATATCCAGTCAGGCATCTACCTGTTCAAAAAAGACGAGCACGGCCCCATCCAGTCCATGTCCTATATCGAATGTGTTGAAGTCGATGGCCGCCAGGTCTATCACTTGAACCAGGCCGATGTCGGCACCCTGCACCTGAGTGTGGTCGAGAGTTGCTACAGCGCCCGCCTGTTCACAATGGAAGGCCTGGACCACAACGGCAACAGCATGGAGATGTGCGGCGACTTCAGCATCAGCCCGCCCCACGCGTCTTTTTAGCCGGCCGAGGACAAATGGCACAGCACCCGTCATGGGGTATGCTGCGCCATTGTGTTTGCCCGACCGGAGCCTTCAATGCCCCCAGTACGCCTTATCCCCCTGCTCGCCCTCAGCCTGCTGACGGCCTGTGCGCAACAGCCTGCACACAACGTTACCCTCGAAGACCAAAGCGACTGCCCCCAGCAACTGCATGTGGGCCAACAGCTGATCGTGTCACTGCCGAGCAACCCCACTACCGGTTACCGCTGGTCTATTCAGGACTCTGCTGGCGGCGTGCTGCGCAGCCTGGGGCCGGAGGTCTACACCAGCAGCGACAACGGCCAGCTACTGGGCAGCGGCGGCCAATCGACCTGGCGCTTTCAGGTATTTGCCCCTGGCAGCGGCCGCCTGCGCCTGACCTCTCAGCAACCGTGGGAACCTGAAGCCGAACCGGCACAGGTGTTCGACTGCCCGATCACGGTGAACTGATATGACGTGGCTGATCCTTGCGATCTTGGGCGCTGCCACCTACCTCTATGGCGTCAGCACGCACGCCATAATGCTGTGCCTGCTGACCAAGCCCGTACCGGTACTGGCGTTGCTCGGCTGGCTGCACAGCGGACCTGTCAGCCCCTATCGACGCTGGATCAGCATTGGCCTGGGGTTTTCCCTGCTGGGCGACATCCTGCTGGCCTGGCCACAAGATCTGTTTGTATTTGGCCTTGGGGCGTTTTTGTTCGCCCACCTGGCCTATCTCAAGGCCTACCTTGTGGACTGCCGCCGCCCTGCCGTGCCGGCCCTGATCCTGGCACTGCTTGCCGGTGGCAGCTTGTTGAGCGTCATGGCCAGTCAGGGCCTGGGCGATTTGCTGGTGCCGGTGAGTGTCTATGCCCTGGCCATCAGCGCCATGCTCTGGCGCGCCCTCGCCCGCCTGGGCAGCAGCGTGGCCAAACGTTCGGCCTGGCTGGCCGCGGCAGGCGCCTTGGCATTTGTGGTCTCGGACAGCCTGATTGGCATCGACCGCTTTGTGCAGCCGTTCGCCGCCGCGCCCTACCTGATCATCCTCAGTTACTGGCTGGGCCAATGGGGTATCGCCGCCTCGACGTTCAGCCAGGGCAGGCGCTGAACGGTTTATCAGACAGACCGCGCATCCCGGCGCCAACTTGGCTAAAATGCCGCCCCTTTTAAAATTTCCAGCGCCGGAACCGTCGTGAGCAAAGAACCTGACCGTATATTCGCCCAGCCCCTGGCCCAGGTGCCGGACTTCGCCTTTAACGAAGACGTGGTGCGGGTGTTCCCGGACATGATCAAGCGCTCGGTGCCCGGCTACCCGACCATCGTCGAGAACCTCGGCGTACTCGCCGCCCAGTTCGCCCGGCCCGACAGCGTGCTGTACGACCTTGGCTGCTCACTGGGCGCGGTGACCCAGGCCCTGCGCCGCCATGTGCGCACGGACGGCTGCAAGGTGATTGCCGTGGACAACTCGGCGGCGATGGTCGAGCGCTGCCGCGAATACCTCAACGGGCAGAACTCGATGTTTCAGGAGCTGTTGCCGGTCGAGGTGATCGAGGGCGATATCCTGGCGCTGGAATTTGAACCCGCGTCGGTGGTGGCGCTGAACTTCACCCTGCAATTTATCGCCCCTGAACAGCGCCTGGCGCTGCTGGGCCGTATCCGTCAGTCGTTGCTGCCGGGCGGCGCCCTGATCCTCTCGGAAAAGCTGCGTTTCAGTGATCCCGAAGAGCACGGCCTGCTCACCGACCTGCATGTGGCCTTCAAGCGGGCCAACGGCTATAGCGAACTGGAAATCGCACAAAAGCGCAGCGCCATTGAAAACGTCATGAAGCCCGACAGCCTCGAAGAACACCGCGAACGCCTGCTGGCGGCCGGGTTCTCGAAAGTCGTGCCGTGGTTCCAGTGTCTTAACTTTGCCTCGTTGATTGCCTTGCCATGATTGATCTGTCCCCTCTTGCCCGGCGTCTGGCCGGTACTCCACTGGCTGAATGGGCCAATACCCTGCAAGCCCAGCTCGACGTAAAAATGGAAAAAGGCCACGGCGACCTGGAGCGCTGGCAAAGCGCGCTGGATGCCTTGCCCGACGTTAAACCGAGCGAAATCGACCTGTTGAATGGCCTGACCCTGGACACCGACTGCGACGACGCCACCCGAGCGCAGATGCGCGAGGCACTGATGGGCCTGTCGCCGTGGCGCAAAGGCCCGTTCGACCTGTTTGGCGTACACGTCGACACCGAATGGCACTCGGACTGGAAGTGGTCACGGGTCGCGCCGCATATCGACCTCAAGGGCAAGCGCATCCTCGATGTGGGTTGCGGCAACGGCTACTACATGTGGCGCATGCTCGGCGCCGGCGCCCACAGCGTGATTGGCGTAGACCCCAACTGGCTGTTCTTCTGCCAGTTCCAGGCCGTGCAGCGCTTTTTGCAACAGGAAGCGGCATGGCACCTGCCGTTCCCGTTCGAAGACCTGCCGCCGAACCTGGAAGGCTTCGACACCGTGTTTTCCATGGGCGTGTTCTACCATCGCCGTTCGCCCATCGAGCATCTGCTGGCGTTGAAAGACTGCTTGGTCAAGGGCGGCGAACTGGTGCTGGAAACCCTGGTGATCGAAGGCGACGTGAACCAGGTACTGGTACCGGAAGACCGCTACGCGCAGATGCGCAACGTGTGGTTCCTGCCCTCGATCCCGGCGCTGGAGCGCTGGTTGCGCCGTGCCGGTTTCAGCGATGTGCGCTGCGTGGACGTGAGCGTCACCACGGTTGAAGAGCAGCGTGCCACCGAGTGGATGAAATACCAGTCGCTGAGCGACTACCTGGACCCGAACGACCACAGCAAAACCATCGAAGGCCTGCCGGCGCCGATGCGGGCGGTGATAGTGGCGAGGAAGTAACACACCCCCTTCACCCCTGTGGGAGCGGGCTTGCTCGCGATGCAGACGCCTCGATATGTCTGATACACCGAGGTGATGCTATCGCGAGCAAGCCCGCTCCCACAGGTTCAGCGAGCTCTTCTGGCCTTGAAGAACTCGCTGAGGATCGCCCCGCACTCTTCAGCCAACACCCCGCCTTCATACAGCACCCGGTGATTCAGAAAGCCCTGGGTAAAAAACTGCCCCTGGCTTTGTACAATCCCGGCCTTGGGCTCCAGCGCGCCGTACACCACCCGCGCCACCCGCGAATGCACGATCAGCCCCGCACACATGCTGCACGGCTCCAGCGTCACATACAGGGTACTGCCCGGCAGCCGGTAGTTGTTGACGGCCGTGGCGGCGGCGCGAATGGCCATCATCTCGGCGTGGGCGCTGGGGTCGCTGCCGCTGATCGGGCAGTTGAAGCCACGGCCAATGATTTCACCGTCCTGTACCAGCACCGCGCCCACCGGCACTTCGCCCAGTGCCGCACCCTGGGCCGCCAGGGCCAGGGCTTCACGCATAAAGTCTTGATCGCGGCTGCGGTCGATGATCCGGGGTTGACGCCCTTGTCGCATCAGGAAACCTCAATAGCGGCCATCAGGCCGGTTTCCATGTGATCAATCACATGGCAGTGGAACATCCACACGCCGGGATTATCCGCCACCAGCGCCACGCGGGCACGTTCGTTTTTGCCCAGCAGGTAGGTGTCGGTGAAATACGGGATGATCTTTTTGCGGTTGGACGCCAGCACCTTGAAGCTCATGCCGTGCAAATGGATGGGGTGCTGGTACTGGGTCATGTTCTTCAACTCGAAGATATAGCTCTGCCCCAGCTTGAGTTTGGCAATCGGCCGGTCGGCGCAGGTCTTGTCCTTGATATCCCAGGCCACGCCGTTGATCTGCCACAGGCTCGGCGGCTGATCGGGCCCCAGGTCTTCGGACACCGAACCGACCCACTCAAAGTTGAAGTTGATCTTCTCGGCATTCGCCACGTCAGGCTCGGCAATCGGGTTGGCGGGCAACGCCGGTGGCCACTCAGCCGGCGCATCGGCGCTGGCGACCGAGCGCAGGGTACCCAGACGCACCGGGCCGTCACGCAACGACAGCTCCTCGCCTGCAGCCGGGGCCTTGATCCCCAGGCAAATGCGCATGCCCGGGCCCAGCCAGTAGTCCTTGCCCAGCGGCCGTGGCGCGATGGGGTTGCCGTCCAGGGCGTAGATCATCGCTTCCACGCCGGGAATATTCAGGCGATAGGTCAGGGTGTTGTCGAGGTTGAGAATGCGCACGCGGGTGATCTGCCCGGCAGGCAGGTCAATGGTCGGCACATGCACGCCATTGATCGTCGACAGCCGCCCCGCCGTACCGCCGCGGGCCGCCTCGCGGGTGATGCTGAACGGCAGGAAGGCACCCTCTTCGTCCACATGCCAGTTCTTGATGCTCAGGGTACGCTCGTGCTTGAAACCGGTGGGTTCGCGCTCTTCGACAATCAGCGGGCCGACCAGGCCACGGCCCAGTTCTTCGCTGCTGTTGACGTGGGGGTGATACCAGTAGCTGCCCGCATCGGGTACGCGGAACTTGTAATCGAAGTATTCACCCGGCAATACCGGCAATTGCGAGACGTAGGGCACGCCGTCCATTTCCAGGGGCAGGCGGATACCGTGCCAGTGGATGGTGGTCGCCACCGGCAGGTGGTTGATAAAGCGTACCCGCAGCCACTCGCCCTGGCGCACCCGCAGCTCGGTGCCGGGCGCCGAAGGGCCAAAGGCCCAGGCCTGGGTGATATGACCAGGCACCAGCTCAACGTCCAGTGGCGCGCTGATCAGTTCGTAATCGTGGCTGGCGTTCTCGGCGGCCACCTTGCCCAGCCAGTAACGCGAAGCGCCTCCTGCGCCAACACCCACCACTACCAGGCCGGCCAGACCACCGAGTATTTGTCGACGGGTAAAGGACATGGATTCAACTACCTCTCGTATCCGGCGCGGGCGTTGGGCCCGCAAAAGGCGAATACGATACACCTGCAGTTGCGAAACAGTAAGGGCGGGGTGGCGAAGGGTCACAGTCGGCAGGCAAACACCCCCCCTGTGGGAGCGGGCTTGCTCGCGATGGGATCACTGCGGTGTTACAGGTACACCGCAGCGCTGTTATCGCGAGCAAGCCCGCTCCCACCCAAGGGCCGTTGGACTGGGTCTACACCCCCACCACCAAATGCACCACCCCGCCCGGCAGACTCAAGATGCCCGGCACCCCCGCCACACGCAGGGCTTGCGGATCCAGACGGGTGATATCGGCCAGCTCCACACGGATCCGGGTCAAGGCCACCCGCTGTTCGGTCTTGATATTGCCGGCACCGCCCAGCGCGGCCAGCACTGTTTTATCCAGGGTCGACGCCGGTTTGCCCGGTTCATCCGCCACCAGATCGGGGGTCAGGGCCTTCCAGAAAGCTTTGAGCACTTTATCGAACATGTTCAATACTCCAACTCGGTCATGGGTTGCACCATTGACTGCAATGCAGCCCGCACCTGCCCTGCACACTCCAGGCCGAGCACACGCTGCGTCAGGGCCTGGCATTCGGCATAATCCAGCTGCCGAACCCGCGCCTTGATACTCGGAACCAAGGGCACGCTCACCGATAACTCATCCACCCCCAGCCCCAGCAACACTGGCACCGCCAGCGTCTCGGAGGCCAGCGCGCCACATACCCCCACCCATTTGCCGTGAGCATGGGCGGCCTTGACGGTGCTGGCGATCAGGCGCAACACCGCCGGGTGCAAGCTGTCGGCCTGGCTGGCCAGACGCGGATGGTCACGGTCCATCGCCAGGGTGTACTGGGTCAGGTCGTTGGTGCCAATGGAGAAAAAATCGACCTCGGGGGCAAACAGGTCCGCCATCAACGCCGCTGCCGGTACTTCGATCATGATCCCCAGCTTGGGCAGGGTCGTGATCCCCAGCGCCAGCGCCTGCTCTTCGAGCAACTGGCGGGCCATGCGCAACTCGGACAACTGCGTGACCATCGGCAACATGATATGCAGGCGAGTCAGGTCGGCGCTGGCCAGAATCGCGCTGAACTGCTCACGCAACAGTTGCGGGCGATCCAGGCACAGGCGAATTCCGCGCAGGCCCAAAAACGGGTTGGCCTCATGCTCCATCGGCACATAGGCCAGGGGTTTGTCACCGCCCACATCCAGGGTGCGCACCACCAGGTTGTGCCCGGTACCCACGGCGCGGGCGATGGCACTGTAGGTGGCAACCTGCTCGGCATGGCCGGGGGCGCTGCTGCGCTCCAGATAGAGAAACTCGGAGCGCAGTAAACCAACCCCTTCTGCGCCCAGGTTCATCGCTTGTTCGGCTTCGGCCAAGGAGGCGATATTGGCGCTGACTTCGATGCGCACCCCGTCCCGGGTACAGGCCGGCAATGCCGCCTGTTGCAAATCCTGCTGCTGGCGCTGGTGCTCAAAGGCACGCCGGGCTGTGAGCTGCTGGACCCGTTGCGGATCCGGTTGCAGATGCAACTGCCCCTGATCCGCATCAAGCAACACCGCCGTACCGTTGGCCAGCGCCAGCACCTGCGGTGACATACCGCAAAGCGCCGGCAAGCCCAGCGCCCGGGCCAGAATCGCCACATGACTGGTGGCACCGCCACCGACCGTGGCAAAGCCTGCGACCTTGCACGTATCCAGAGTTGCGGTCTGCGACGGGGTCAGTTGTTCGGCAATCAGGATAGCCTGCTCCGGCAACTCCAGCGCGCTGTCCTGCACCCCGAGGATCAGTTTGAGCACACGCTGGCCAACATCCTCCAGATCCAGCGCCCGCTCGGCCAACAGGCGGTTGCCCAGGCCCTTGAACAGGGTCGCCGTCTCATGGGTAGCGCTTTGCCAGGCGAAGGCTGCGCTCTTGCCCTGCGCGATCAACCCGAAGGCCTGCTCCAGCAAGCCCGGGTCTTCCAGCAACTCCTGGTGAGCCTTGAAAATCTCGCCTTGCGCCTTGCCCGCGGCGTTGTCACATAACACTTGCAACTGCGCCGAGGCACTTGCCAACGCCTGTTGCAACTGCTCGCGCTCGCGGGGCTGGTCGGTTGCCAGCTCGCTGATCTGCAACGCGCTTGCGGTCAGTTGCACCACATGCCCGAATGCCGAGCCAGGTGATGCACAGACCCCACGCAACTCGTCACTGGCTTCAGGTTCAGGCGCTGCCACCGGCGCGGTTTCGACCGCCACAACGGCGACCGTCTCACCGCAGCCGCTCGCCAGCAGTTCGCCCAGTACCTTGAGTGCTTGCCCGGCATCAGGGCCGGTGGCACTGAGGTGAACGCTGTCCCCGCACACCGTCTGCAGGGCCATGATCGCTACCAGCGACTTGGCATTGGCGCTCTCGCCCTGCTTGTGCAATTGGATGGTGGCCGCAAAGCCTTTCGCCGCCTGGGCCAATACTGCTGCAGGACGGGCATGCAAGCCGTTGGGATTGGGCAGAAGCTGCGGCGGCGAGTGCTGTGCGCTGCCGGTTTGCACCTCGGCTTGCGCCGGGGCCTGCTGCAGTTGCAGGCGCAGCAGCGGCTGGCCGGTTTCGACCAGAACGCTACCCGCTGACGGGGCCACAAAGGGTTCGCCGCTCACCACCAGCATCAGGGTCAACAAACTGCGGGCATGCAGGGCGATGTAGTCAGCATCGAACTCGATCAACGCCTGCCCCGCGGTCACCTGCTGGCCCTCCTCGACCAGCGCCGTGAAGCCCTTGCCGCCCAAATTTACCGTATCCAGACCGATATGCAGCAACACCTGCACACCGTCGGCCGCCGTGATGCTGATGGCGTGGCCGGTGTGCTGCAGGTTGCTGACCACCCCGGCCAGCGGCGCACAGAGCACCTGCGATGTCGGGTCGATACACAGGCCGTCGCCAATCAGGCGACTGGCAAACACCGGGTCGGGCACGTTATCCAGCGCCATCAACACACCGGACAACGGTGCCAGCAATTCCACTTGTGGGGATGTGACCATGACTTCACCTGCAGTTGATTCAGTTAAATGCCGATGGAGCGCGAGCCCCGACAGCTCGCTTACTTCCACCAGTACTCGACTTGCAAACCGGCGTTGGAACCGTGTCGGGCCGAGCCAAATGCACCGCTGTCGGACAGCGCCGAGCCGGCGTCGAACTCATTGGCCGCACGTTGCGCGGCAGCGTTCCAGCTGGCATAGGTGTAATACAGGCGCACTTCCGGGCGCGTCCAGAAACCCGGGCCCTTGGGTGACCAGGTGGGCGCAAAGGTGAACTTGCTCAGCTTGCGCGTACCATCTGCGGCCTTGACCTGGTCATGGCCCAGCTCGGTAACCAGCTTGAACTGCTCGCTGATCGCATAGGTGGGGCGCACGCCCAACGACAGCCACTCCTGATTGCCGCCGTCGGGGCGAAAATCCTTCTGGTACACCGCCTCGACCTGCCCGCCGAAACGCGGCGTCACTTGCCAGTCGAAAAACTCGACAATCCGGTAGCGCTTGCTGCTGTTATCCAGACGAAAGTCGCCGGTATAACCCAGGCCGGTGCCCGACCCTTCGCCGTACTGCACGGCAAATTTGTTCTTGCCCCCCAGGAACTCGCTTTGCACATGCTGCGCGGTAATGGCCCAGCCACTGTGGGCATCGGTGCGCTCGGGCTTGTCCAGATAACTGAGGCCCAACTCCAGCTGACCGCCAGGGTTGGTGTTGAAACCGGCGACGTTGAAGTCGTGACGGGTGACGTAGTTTTCCTGGTAGAGGTTGTCCTTGCGCGACAGGGCGTAGCTGTACTTGAGGCCGCCGATCAACACGTCCTCGATACCGGCACCGGTCGCACTCTGGTTCCAGTAGTAGAAGTCGGAAATATGGATATCGTTACGCTTGTAGTAACGACGTCCGGCCCACAGCGAACCGCCGTTGAGGCTCGGCAGATTGGACCATTGCGCATACAACTGCGGCAGGCGTGCCGAACCGTTGTCCCCCTGAAACGTCAGCTGGCGATCGTACTGGTTGTACAACGAGGCCATGCCATCGACGCTCAGCACCGAGCCATCGTCGAAGCTGTAGACGTCCTGGCGCAGTTCCAGCTCGGCGTATTGTTCGCACTCGTTGCCCAACCGGTACTTGGCCTCGGCGCCGGGCAGCTTGAAGCAGGATTGCTTGCCGCCGTTGAGCGAGTTGCCCACGCCACTGCGCAGGTACCCGGCAAACTCCAGGGCGTTGACAGAAAGTGGCGCCAGCAGGCACAGGCTGGCGATACAAATGCTGTGGTTGAGTGAAGATTTCATTGCACGACCTTTTTTATTGTTATGTGATTACAGCCATATTTCTGTGGGAGCGGGCTTGCCCGCGATGGTCACACCGTGTTGATTCAGGCCTGTCGAGTTGCCTGAATCGCGAGCAAGCCCGCTCCCACAGAGGAATCCAGCTTCAGGTGTTCAGGTGCAGCACGAAAGACTCATAGGGCCGCAGCGAGATCCTGTTGCTGCGCACCGGGCAGTCGTCGTAGTTGCTGATCAGCAGCCGCTGGCTCATGTCCGCGGCAATCACCCCTTCCGGTAATTCGAAGTCGCAGGGCGTGCCGTAGAAGTTATTGATCACCAGCAGACGCTCGCCAGCGCCCTCACGCACATAGACCCACACCTGCTTGTGCTCGGGCAACAACAGACGGTATTCACCGTGTTTCAGCAACGGCTCTGCGCGACGCAAGGCGATCAAGTGACGGTAGTGATGCAGCACTGAAGCCGGGTCATTGCGCTGGTCTTCAACGTTGATAAAAGCCGCGTTGGCGGGGATGCCAAGCCACGGCTCGGCGCTGCTGAAACCGGCGTTGGGCTGATGGTCCCATTGCATCGGCGTGCGGCCGTTATCCCGCGACTTTTGCTTGATCGCAGCCATGCATTCGTCGTGAGGCACACCCGCTTCACGCTTGAGGCGATAGATATTCAGGGTTTCGACATCGCGGTACTGCTCGATATGTTCGAACCCCGGGTTGGTCATGCCGATTTCTTCGCCCTGGTAGACATAGGGCGTGCCTTGCAGAAAGTGCAACGCGGTGGCCAGCATCTTGGCCGAGACCACGCGGTGTTCGCCGTCATCACCAAAACGCGAGACCACACGGGGCTGGTCGTGGTTACACCAAAACAGCGCGTTCCAGCCGCCACCCGCCTGCATGCCGGTTTGCCAGTGCGACAGGATGCCCTTGAGCTGCAGGAAGTCGAAATCAGCCCGCTGCCACTTTTGCATGTTCGGGTAATCAACTTTCAAGTGATGGAAGTTGAAGGTCATCGACAGCTCCTCACTGTCGGGCCGCGAATACCGGATGCAGTGCTCAAGGCTGGTGGACGACATCTCGCCGACGCTGACCAGATCGTGGCCGGCAAACACTTCGCGGTGCATCTCCTGCAGGTACTCATGCACGTTGGGGCCGTCGGTATAGAAGCGGCGGCCGTCGCTGTCGTCCTGGGGGAAGTGCGCCGGTTTCGAGATCAGGTTGATCACGTCCAGGCGGAAACCGCCCACGCCCTTGTCCCGCCAAAAACACATCAGTTTGTAGACCTCGGCACGCACCTTGGGGTTGTCCCAGTTGAGGTCGGCCTGAGTGTGGTCAAACAGGTGCAGGTAGTACTGGCCGGTTTGCGCCTCGTATTCCCAGGCCGAGCCACCGAACTTGGATTCCCAGTTGTTTGGCTGGTCGCGCCAGATATAGAAGTCGCGGTACGGGTTGTCGAGGCTGCTGCGCGCCTGCTGGAACCATTCGTGCTCGATGGAGGTGTGGTTGACCACGATATCGAGCATCAGCTTGAGGCCGCGGGCACCGGCTTCGCGGATCAGCAACTCGCAATCGGCCATGCTGCCGTAGCTCGGGTCGATGGCGTAGTAATCGCTGATGTCATAGCCATTGTCACGCTGGGGCGAGCGTAAAAACGGCGTCAGCCACAGGTAGTCCACACCCAGCCACTGCAGGTAATCGAGCTTGTCGACCACCCCGAGCAAGTCACCGGTGGCGTTGCCCGCGTGGCTGTAAAAACTTTTTGGGTAGATCTGATAGATCACCGAGCGCTGCCAGTCTTGCATGGGGTGTTCCTTGCTTGGACGTTGTAGCCGCTGCCGAAGGCTGCGATAAGGGCCGCAGGACCTTCAATCAAGAGGGGCCTGCTTCGCAGCCTTCGGCAGCAGCTACAGAAAATGGATGTGCTACGCCACGCGATAACCGGGACGAATGATTTTCAGGCTCAGGGCACAGGTCAGGACAAACGGCACGACAATGGCCATCAGCATGCCGATCACAAACATCGGGATGTACTGCGGAATGATCGAGATAAAGCCGGGCAGACCGCCAACCCCGATGGCCGAGGCCAGCACCTTGTTCAACGACAGAAAAATGCTGCCCAGCGCCGAACCGACCAGCGCTGCATAAAACGGAAACTTGTAGCGCAGGTTAATCCCGAACATCGCCGGTTCCGTGATACCGAAATACGCCGATACCGCAGAGGTCGAAGCCATGCTGCGCTCACGCACATTGCGGCTCATGTAGAACACGCCGAGCGCCGCGCTGCCCTGGGCCAGGTTGGACATGACGATCATTGGCCAGATAAAGGTGCCGCCGTGGTTGGCAATCAGCTGCAGGTCCACGGCAAGAAACATGTGGTGCATACCGGTGATCACCAGCGGTGCGTACAACAGCCCGAAAATCATCCCGCCAAGCACCGGGGCCACATCAAACAACAGCACCACGCCCTCGGTAATCAGGATGCCAAGGTGACGGGTCACCGGGCCGATGATCGCCAGCGCCAGCACGCCGGTAATGACGATGGTGGTGATGGGCACCACCAGCAGTTGAATGGCATTGGGTACCCGCGCCCGCAGCCATTTTTCGATCACGCTCATCACATAGGCGGCCAACAGGATCGGCAGGATCTGCCCCTGGTAGCCCACTTTCTCGATCTGGAACAGGCCGAGGATATTGAAGTACGGCAGGCTCTGGCCCTCCAGCCCGGCCACGGCCTTACCGTAGTTCCAGGCATTGAGCAGGTCGGGGTGAACCAGCATCAGGCCCAGGACGATGCCGAGGATTTCGCTGCCACCAAAGCGCTTGGCCGCCGACCAGCCCACTAGGGCAGGCAGGAATACGAAAGAGGTGTTGGCCATCAGGTTGATCAGGCTCCATACCCCGTCCAGTTGCGGATAGGCATCGAGCAGGGTTTTGCCATCGATAAACATGCCCTTGGCGCCGAGCAGGTTGTTCACGCCCATCAGCAGGCCGGCAATGATCAGCGCCGGCAGGATAGGCATAAACACATCGGAGAACACGCGCACCAGACGCTGCATGGCGTTGGCCTTGTCGGCGCCCTGCTGCTTGACGTCGGCGATGGTGGCGGCGGCCAGGCCGGTCTGCTCGCGCAGGGCAGCGTAGACCTTTTCGACTTCGCCGGGGCCGATCACCACCTGGTACAGGCCGCCGGTAAAGAAGGAACCTTTCACCAGATCGATCTGGTTAAGGCTGGCGCTGTCCACCAGGCTCGGGTCCTTGAGCGCCAGGCGCAAACGCGTCACGCAATGTGCGGCCTGCTCAACGTTGGCGGCACCACCGAGGCTGTGCAGCAACTCGCTGGCGATCTGGGAGTAGTCGTGGCTCATGCGTGGTCTCCGCTTGAATTTTTATTATGGAGCGTCGCTGTGGCAGCACCGCCGAAGCAAAAAAATACTCGTCTGTACGAGTTAAAGCAACAACTGGTACAGACGAGTTGGTGATTTTTCTTCCGCGGGCTTGCGCTGCCTTCCCTCCAGCCCTTAAGGTTCCGGGCCCCGAGCCCAATCGGCATAGAGCCTTCGTCATGACCAAATACAATCAGATCTACACCGATCTGCTTGCCAGCATTACCACTGAACGCCTGGCCCGTGGTGCCCGCCTGCCGTCCGAAACCGAGTTGATGGCCAGCTACGGGGCCAGCCGCGGCACGGTGCGCAAGGCCATCGAACAACTGCAGGAGCGTGGCTTTGCCCAGAAAATCCACGGCAAGGGCACCTTTGTATTGTCATCCAGCCCGATCGAGTTCCAGCTGGGCGGTATCGTCAGTTTTCAGGAGACCTACCCGCGCCTGGGTGGCAACGTCAGTACCGAGGTGGTGGAATTCACCCGATTTCCGCTCGAAGGGGCGCTGTGCGAAAAGTTCGATGTTGAAGCGGGCAGCCTGATCACCCGGATCAAGCGGGTACGCCATATAGATGGCAAGCGCGTGATTCTGGACATCAACCATTTTGTCAGCGACCTGATCCCGGGGCTGGATCAGGCCATTGCCGAGCACTCGATCTATGCCTATATCGAGCAGACCCTCAACCTGCAGATCAGCTATGCCCAGCGCACCATCGAAGCGGTGCCGCGCAGCAAGGACGACCAGCAGCATCTGGACCTCGATGGTCAGAGCCATGTGATCGTGGTGAGCAACCAGACGTTTTTGCAGGATGGGCGCCAGTTCGAGTACACCGAGTCACGGCATACGCTGGACAAGTTCTACTTTTCGGATGTGGCGCGGCGCTGACATCAAAAGCACCCCAGTCCTCTCCCGGAGGGAGGGGGCGCCGGCTGGTGGTGCTGCACAGATCTGCTTTGGCTTTTAGCCCCCTCTCCCTCCGGGAGAGGGCTGGGGTGAGGGGCTCTTGAATTACTTGACCACAAACTTCGAACCACGCCCTCCATCAAGCTGTGCCTGCAACATCCCCCATTCCCGCGCAATGATCGAGTACGGAATAAAGATGCTCACCCTCTGCGCGCCCTTCAACTCGGGCAAAGTAATCGCACTGTTCAGGCTGGTCGAATAAAAACCGGCATTGATCCCCACCACACAACCGTCACTGGCGATCACCGGCCCACCCGACATGCCCTTGACCAGCGGGGCATCATGGATGGCATACAGGTCGCCACTGTGTTCTTCAGTGTTGCGAAAGGGCGTTTTATACACCCGCCCCTTACCCGTGGTGGTCACAAGGTAAGGGCTCACACCCACCGCCGTGATGCTCTCGCCCACGCGCTATGCACGCCATGCCGGATAGCGGCCGTTAGCTTTGTGCTTGATAAAGACCAGATCGCAGTGGGTGCTGCAACGGTAGGCCACATTGGGAATAAACGGAGTATGCCCTGTGGTGACGGCGTAATCTTCATTCCACTGCACAGCCGAAGCCATGTACATCAATGGCAAGGGAAAGCCTGAAAAGACCGAGAAATACGCATCATTGAGCGGCCCCGACAAGTCGGGCTTCACGAATCCATTGCATCCTGCAGTAACAACTCCTATTAACAAGAAGGCCATGATCTTGATCATGAGAAGTCACCGTCTTATAGGATGAATGTAACTGGCTGTGCTTGTCAGTATTTTGACTACGGCAAAAACAGCGCACCTAAGCAGTTGTTTTCGCAAGGCGCTGTATTATTTATGGATGAGGTTTTAATAACGCGTATGAATCAATCGAACTAGGCTCAATCGCTTTTCGATCAATTTGAAGTTCCAAAAAATTGGCGCCGGAAGTTCGTGGGTGTCCAACACCAGCCACAAAAAAAACGATCAACCCCAGGGGCTGATCGCCTTTTTCACATCACACCGGACTCAGGCTTTTTTCAGCGCAGTCAGTTTGCGGCCGCCTCATTTTTTCCAACGCCAACGTTTTTGCGCTCACCGGCTGGGGAAACTTCATACACGCTCATAACCCAAGTGTCGGCGATCACGGTTTCAACCACATAATTCTTCTTGGCTTGTGGCGTGAATTGCTGCGCAACAGGCTGCTCTTTGTCGAACGGCGTAGGCATTGGAATACCGTTGAAGGTGAACTGCTTGGCCTTGACCGTCCCTTCCACGTGCACCACTTTGTCTGCATCGACCAGCTTGCTGATGCTGTCAGTGCCACCGCCAATTCTCTTCAGATAGGCCGGTATGCGTTTGAAGTAAGCAGTGTCATACACACGATCACCCGCGTCATCCATTCGACCGTCGGAATACCCGTACATGTAACTGACAGGGTGGTCACCCTCTCCGCCAATGGTGCGGAAAGTCACGCTGGCTTGATGGTCACTCATGGCCAGTGGCACTACCGGCGCTGAAGTGAGATCACCCGCCTTACGGCTACTGCAACCGGTCATCACAAGGGCGAGCGTGATTGCTAACGGAACTGCCAGATATGTTTTCATTCGATCCTTGAACAGTCTATGAGAGGGATCGTATGGAACCATTGGTTGAACGAAAGTTCCCTATACGATATCGGCGCATCGCTCTCTACCCGCGTCAAATCCCAAGGAATAACGCCATGTACACCAAGAGCCTGCTGCTGAGTGTTTGCGCTGTGTTACTGGTTGGCTGCACGGGAAGGGGCTTTCAACCGCCGGCTCCGGATTACACAAAATGGTACAAGGAGGGCGTATCGCAGACCGGGATCATTGCTGCGATGCGGGCGTGCGGATATACCAATGTTGATGGTGCAGGAGACAGGTCGCCAATCGATGTGAGGTTACTGAACTTCTATTGCATGAAAGACGCAGGCTACAAACGCAAAGATAATTTGGACATGTGCAAGCTCGGTCGTATTGGAGAATCGCCGGTGTGCGACGGCCGCCGTTAATCCGTCACCAAAAGGACACAGGGAATGAACAATCTACGCAACGGACTGTATGGTGCCGCATTGGCCCTGGCGGCAACAGCACTGGGCGGCTGCGCCTCCTCGACCGCCATCACCGGCGAACCCGGTGTCAACATGGGGGACAGCTATCAAAAGGTGCTTGAAGTGGTCAGCCGCAACAATACCGTGACCAAGCAGGTGGAGGGTCAAGGCTTCCGGGCCGAGGGTTACTCGGCAATGTTCAAGGACTGTCGCACCAAGTACTTCCTGTTCCAGGACGGCGATGGTTTGCAGCGCGTGTCCTATGAACCTGCACCGCACCTGTCAGTCAGCCAGAACTGCCGCCAGCCTTAACCTGCCCCTGCGAGTCGATTGCCTGATGAGACTGTTCACTGTAATCCCCGCCGTTCTGCTGGCGCTCAGCGGCTGCGGCCAGGTGGCAAACGTGCGTTCGCTGTCCACCGGCTACATCCCCCCGCAGAGCGGCGAGACGGCCCGTATTCGTCTGCTCACCGACGGCCTGGTGCGCGCCGTGCCGGGGCGTGACTGCCTGGACTGGAATGTGCCGGGTGCGGGGGTGATGGCGTCGGCGAAATCCGGCTTCCCCGACCATAACGGCGAAAACCTCGGCATTGGCGGGCCGATCTATTCGTTGGCAGGTTCGGTCTCGTCAGAGCTGGTAGTGCCGGCGAACAAACCGATTGCGCTCCATTACCTGGGGCGCCTGCAATATGCCCGGCAGTGCGCCAAAACCATGACCTTCGTACCTCGGCCCGGGGTGGATTACCGGGTGCAGGCATCAATGTCGGCAGACTGTTCATTCCTGCTGGATGAGCTTTCAGCTGACGGCAAGCAATGGGTAGCTGTCGAGCCGAAGCCTGAGGGCAAGGTGTCGATGTGTAACGCGATGGATAACTTCTAGCCCGTAATCAGCGCGGCTCCATACCAAGCCACCTGAACACAGTGCCTGGCAATGCCCAAAGCTGCCAGGATTTGCCAGGCCCAAAAAGCCAAAAGCCCGCAATTAAGCGGGCTTCAGGGTGTTCTTGCTCACGGGTGCCGGACTATGCCTGACTCCCGATCATTCCCACTCGATCGTTGCCGGCGGCTTGCTCGACACGTCGTAAGTCACGCGGGAGATGCCTTCGATTTCGTTGATGATCCGGCCGCTGACGGTTTCCAGCAGCTCGTAAGGCAGGTGCGCCCAACGTGCGGTCATGAAGTCGATGGTTTCTACGGCACGCAGGGCAACAACCCAGGCGTAACGACGGCCATCGCCTACAACACCAACCGATTTAACCGGCTGGAACACCACGAATGCCTGGCTGACTTTGTGATACCAGTCGGCCTTGCGCAGCTCTTCGATAAAGATATGGTCAGCACGACGCAGGATGTCGGCGTATTCCTTTTTCACTTCACCCAGGATGCGCACGCCCAGGCCCGGGCCCGGGAACGGGTGACGGTAGACCATGTCGTACGGCAGGCCCAGTTCCAGACCCAGACGACGGACTTCGTCCTTGAACAGCTCACGCAGCGGTTCAACCAGCTTGAGGTTCATTTCATCCGGCAGGCCGCCCACGTTGTGGTGCGACTTGATCACGTGAGCCTTGCCGCTCTTGGCGCCAGCCGACTCGATCACGTCCGGGTAGATGGTGCCCTGGGCCAGGTACTTGATGTTTTCCAGCTTGCAGGATTCGGCATCGAACACGTCGATAAAGGTACGGCCGATGATCTTGCGCTTTTTCTCCGGGTCGCTTTCGCCAGCCAGGTTGTTCAGGAACTGGTCGGCAGCGTTGGCGCGGATCACCTTGACGCCCATGTTCTCGGCGAACATGGCCATCACTTGCTCACCTTCGTGCAGGCGCAGCAGGCCGTTGTCCACGAAAACGCAGGTCAACTGGTCGCCGATGGCCTTGTGCAGCAAAGCTGCAACAACCGAGGAGTCAACGCCGCCGGACAAGCCCAGCAATACGTTGTCGGTACCGACCTGGGCACGGATGTTGGCAATGGCGTCTTCGGCGATTTTCGACGGTGTCCACAGGGCTTCACAGCCGCAGATGTCGAGGATAAAGCGCGACAGGATGCGACCGCCCTGCTTGGTGTGGGTCACTTCCGGGTGGAACTGCACGCCGTAGTAGCCGCGCTCGTCGTTGAACATGCCAGCAATCGGGCAGCTTGGGGTGCTGGCCAGAATGTGGAAGTCGGACGGCATCTTGGTGACCTTGTCACCGTGGCTCATCCACACGTCCAGGCCGAACAGGCCGTCGGCGTCGATATGGTCTTCGATGCCGTCCAGCAGGCGGCTTTTGCCAACCACGTCGACGCGGGCATAACCGAACTCGCGCAGCTCGGAACCTTCAACCTTGCCGCCCAGTTGCTCGGCCATGGTCTGCATGCCGTAGCAGATACCGAAAACCGGTACGCCCAGGTCAAATACAGCTTGTGGGGCGCGCGGGCTGCCGGCTTCGTGTACCGACTCCGGGCCACCGGCCAGGATGATGCCTTTAGGGGCGAATTCGCGGATCGCTGCGTCGTCCATGTCGAACGGGTGCAGTTCGCAGTAAACGCCGATTTCGCGCACGCGGCGAGCGATCAGCTGGGTGTACTGGGAACCGAAGTCCAGGATCAGGATGCGGTGAGCGTGAATGTCGAGGGCCATGACAAAATCTCGATTAATTTCAGAAACGACACGGGGCTGAATCAAACAGCCCCGGTGATTTAATTCGTATCGCACCCGGGCGTGAACCCGGGCGCGACCACTATCAACCTACGCGATAGTTGGGTGCTTCCTTGGTGATCTGCACGTCGTGGACGTGGGATTCAGCCATGCCAGCGCCGGTGATACGCACAAACTCAGGCTTGGTACGCATTTGCTCGATGTCGGCACAGCCGGTGTAACCCATCGAGGAACGCAGACCGCCCATCAGTTGGTGAATGATCGCCGTCAGCGAGCCTTTGTACGCCACGCGACCTTCGATACCTTCCGGCACCAGCTTCTCGGCACCCGCGGAGGAGTCCTGGAAGTAACGGTCAGAGGAGCCCTGGGACTGCGACATTGCACCCAGCGAACCCATGCCACGGTAAGCCTTGTACGAACGGCCCTGGTACAGCTCGATTTCGCCTGGTGCTTCTTCAGTACCGGCAAACATCGAACCCATCATCACGCAGGACGCACCGGCAACAATGGCCTTGGACAGGTCACCCGAGAAACGGATGCCGCCGTCGGCGATCAACGGTACGCCAGTGCCCTCAAGGGCAGCGGCCACATTGGCAATTGCGCTGATTTGCGGAACGCCAACACCGGCAACGATGCGGGTGGTGCAGATCGAGCCAGGGCCGATACCGACCTTGACTGCGTCAGCGCCGGCTTCAGCCAGGGCCAGGGCAGCAGCGCCAGTGGCGATGTTGCCGCCAATGACCTGAACTTCAGGGAAGTTCTGCTTGACCCAACGTACGCGGTCGATCACGCCTTTGGAGTGACCGTGGGCGGTATCGACTACCACCACGTCAACGCCGGCAGCCACGAGGGCGGCCACACGATCAGCGGTGTCCTTGCCGGTGCCGACCGCAGCGCCCACGCGCAGACGACCCTGGTCGTCCTTGCTGGCCAACGGGTAAGCCTTGGCTTTTTCGATGTCGTTAACGGTCATCATGCCTTTGAGGGCAAAGTTGTCGTCGACGATCAGCACGCGCTCGATGCGGTGCTTGTGCAACAGTTCGCGGGCTTCTTCCTTGTCGGCGCCTTCCTTGACCGTGACCAGACGCTCTTTTGGCGTCATCACGTCACGAACGGTAGCTTCCAGACGGTTTTCAAAGCGTACGTCACGGGACGTCACGATGCCGACCAGGTCGCCATTGTGCAGTACCGGAACGCCGGAAATGTTGTGCTGGCGGGTCAGTTCAAGCAGTTCACGTACCGTGGCATCCGCCTCGATAGTGATCGGCTCTTTAACCACGCCGGCTTCGAAACGCTTGACCTTGCGAACTTCGTGAGCTTGCTGCTCGATGGTCATGTTCTTGTGGATGATACCGATACCGCCTTCCTGAGCCATGGCGATTGCCAGACGGGCTTCAGTTACGGTGTCCATTGCAGCGGAAACCAGCGGAATATTCAGTTCAATGCCACGGGTCAAACGAGTCTTTAGATTGACTTCGTTCGGGAGAACCTCGGAATAACCGGGGACGAGAAGGATGTCATCGAATGTGAGTGCTTCTTGGCTGATACGCAGCATCGCTGGGGCTCCCGAGCGGGAAAATGGAAGCGCGCCATTGTACTCAAAACACCCGGCTCTCTCAACGGAAACCTTTAGAGAGTTTTGCGCTAAGGGCCAATGATTTATTGACTCTCAGGACAGCAAGTGGGCAAAAAACCCTCTGTGGGAGCGCAATACAGTTCACTTAAGAGGAACGCAGTTCAAGTGTGGGAGCGGGCTTGCTCGCGATGGTCTTCAGAGCACCGCATTTACTCAGTAAATACGCGTCATCGTTAACGACCATCGCGAGCAAGCCCGCTCCCACACCATCGGTCACAGTTCGACCTTCACCCACGCCACCGGCTGGTCGAGCCAGTCGGCGAACTCGTCGAGAAAGCTTTGCTTGAAGCCCGCTTCGGCCCAGTTGTTGAAAATAAAACCCAAATTGGAGAACGCACACGCCTGCAAAAACAGAAAACCGTTGATGTCGTCTTCATGGGCGCACAGCGGGCAGATGAAGTTGTCGGTACGCCCCGGCATCCAGTCTTCGAGGCTGTCGAACAGCGCCTCGCCCACTTCCTTGCGGCACTCGGCGCAACCGGCTTCTTCAAGAAAGCCTTTGGCCGGCGTATAGATGCAACGCTTGGTGATGATCTCCAGGCCATTGACCGGCTCACCGAATGGCAGCGCCTCGGGGTGCAACACCACCTCACGGGCACCGGGCGCGATGGCATAGGCCATGCCATTGCCCGTACGGCCGCAGGTGGTGAGCTCTTCTTCGATGATGTTCTTGCGCACCAGCCAGCGCACGATGGCCCGGGCACGCGGCTCATGCACCGGCAAGGTGGAGATTTTGGGAACGATGATGCTTTGCGAATTCATGGGGACGGCACATGTACGTGAGATAAGAGCAACACACTGGATCTGTGGGAGCGGGCAGGATCAAGCGCGCAGCTTAAAGCCTCACCCCACAAGGTCAAGCGCTCAGGTAGCGCGCGATCAGCGCAATGCCGCTGGCCAGCACCAGCCACGTTACCAGCCGCACAAACGCCTCGCGGGACAATTTGCGCGTCAGCCGTCGGCCAATCCACAGCCCCAGTGCCATCGCCGGCAACAGGCAGGCGCCCAGCAACAGCAACGCGCCGTCGGCATATACGCCCGCAAGTACAAACAGCGTCAGGCGCACCATGGTGCTGCAACTGATCAACGCACTCTGGGTGGCGCGGGCTGCGTCCTTGGGCAAGCGTGCATTCAGATAAAGCGCATACAAAAAACCGCCACTGCCAAACAACGCCCCAAACAATCCACCCGTGATCCCCGTGGGGATGGCCCAGCCAGCAGCGACCTGTGTCGGTTTCACCTTGACTGCCAGGCTGTACAAGGCGTAAGCCGTGATAAAAAGTCCCATCAACAGCAGCAACAGGTCGGACTTGAGGTTCAGCAAAAACCCTACGCCGATCACACAACCAATCGCCATGCACGGCAGCAAGCGCAGCAACTCGGGCCGCGCCACATCCCGACGCGACGGCAGCCAGTTGCCAAATGCCGCGACAAAATCCAGCAGCACCAGCAGCGGGATGATTTTCGACAGCGGCAGGCACAGGATCAGCAGTGGCCCGGCCACCAGCGCCGTGCCGAACCCGGCCACACCAAAGACGATATAGGCCAGGGCAATGGCCAGTTCCAGCAACACCCACTCACCACCACTGAACGGCAACTCCATTGCTCTGCTTCCTTGTTTTAAGTGCGCAGACTTCTATCAGACAGGTGCAGTGATAACAATCCGCCCTTATGATGGCCCGCATGATTAAAGACCCCTTTGCAAGATTCAATCTCGACCGGGAAGTCCTGACCGTCAGCCAGCTCAATGGCCGGGCGCGGGTGCTGCTCGAAGACGTATTCAGCAATATCTGGGTAGAAGGCGAAATCTCCAACCTCGCCCGCCCGGCCTCTGGCCATGTGTACTTCACCCTCAAGGACAGCGGTGCCCAGGTGCGTTGCGCACTGTTTCGCAACAACGCAGCACGGGTGCGTCAGGCGCTCAAGGACGGCCTGGCGGTCAAGGTACGCGGCAAGGTCTCGCTGTTTGAAGGCCGTGGCGATTACCAGTTGATCCTCGATACCGTGGAACCCGCTGGCGACGGCGCGCTGCGCCTGGCCTTCGATGCGCTGAAGGAAAAACTCAGCGCCGAAGGCCTGTTCAGCCCCGAGCGCAAGGTCGCCCTGCCCGCTCACCCGCAGCGCATCGGCATTGTCAGCTCGCCCACCGGGGCCGTGATTCGCGACATCATCAGCGTGTTCCGCCGCCGGGCGCCGCAAGTCGAACTGACCCTGATCCCCACCGCCGTACAAGGCCGCGAAGCCACGGCGCAGATCGTCCGGGCGCTCAAGCTGGCCGATGCACGGGGCTTTGATGCACTGATCCTGGCCCGCGGCGGCGGCTCGCTGGAAGACCTGTGGTGCTTCAACGAAGAAGCCGTGGCCCGCGCCATCGATGCCTGCGTCACGCCCATCGTCAGCGCTGTCGGCCATGAAACCGACGTGTCGATCGCCGACTTTGTCGCGGATGTACGCGCCCCTACCCCGTCAGCCGCAGCCGAGTTGCTGGCCCCGGACTCCAGCGACCTGCAACGGCGTATCGACAGCCTGCACCGCCGGCTGGTGATGCGTATCCGCGACCGCCTGATGCGCGACCGCTTGCGCCTCGACGGCCTGGCGCGACGCCTGCGCCACCCCGGCGAACGTCTGCGCCAGCAGGCCCAGCGCCTGGATGACCTGGACATGCGCATGCGCCGGGCTTTCGAGCGCAGCCTCAACACCCGCCGCGAACGCCTGATCCGCCTGGAAACGCGCCTGGCCGCCCAGCATCCGGGCCGCCAGCTGGCCATGCTGCGCCAGCGCCTGGACAGCCTCGCCGAGCGCTTGCCCCGAGCCATGCGTGAAGGCCTCAAGGCGCGCCGCATGCAGCTGCACAGCCAGATGCAGACCCTGCATGTGGTCAGCCCGCTGGCCACCCTGGGTCGTGGCTACAGCATTCTGCTCGATGAAAAGGGCAATGCCATCCGCAGCGCTGCGCAAACTCAAAACGGTCAACGCTTGAAGGCCAGGCTGGGCGAAGGCGAACTGCAAGTGCGCGTCGAGGATAATCACCTCACGCCCGTCACCCTTTCTTTACTGGATTAACTGATGCCGCGTTTTTTCTCTGCTGCGCTGTTGCTGTGCCTGACCCTCAATGCTCAGGCAGCTGACAGCTATATCACCCGCCTGCTGAACAAACCGGTACCCGGCGGCGTCGCCGTGATCGAACTGGGCACCGGCGCCCAGGCGCCCAAGGCCAGCTATGACGGCAAGCCGGTCATGGTCATCAAGGAACAGGACACCTGGCGGGCCATTGTCGGCATTCCGCTGACGGTCAAGCCGGGCACCCAACGGATCAGTTCTGGTGGGCGCGACCTGAGCTTCGCCGTGGGCAGCAAGAAATACCCCGAGCAACACATCACCCTGAAAAACAAGCGTCAGGTTAACCCCGACCCGGCCGATATCAAGCGCATCGACAACGAACTGGCCATCCAGATCAAGGCCTACCGCACCTTCAGCCCCAACACGCCGAGCAACCTGTTGCTGGACAAGCCGGTCAACGGGCCGCTGTCGAGCAAGTTCGGCGTGCGCCGTTTCTTCAATGGCGAAGAGCGCAACCCTCACGCCGGTCTCGACTTCGCAGTGCCTGCTGGCACACCGATCAAGACCCCCGCAGCGGGCAAGGTGATCCTGATCGGCAATTACTTCTTCAATGGCAATACCGTGTTTGTCGACCACGGCCAGGGCTTTATCAGCATGTTCTGCCATATGTCGAAAATCGACACCCGAGTGGGCCAGCAACTGGCCCGCGGTGATGTGGTGGGCAAGGTTGGCTCGACGGGCCGTGCCACAGGCCCGCACATGCACTGGAACGTCAGCCTCAATGATGCGCGGGTTGACCCGGCGATCTTTATCGGCGCGTTCCAGCCCTAGCGCAAACGCGGCATCAGCCACCCCTGGCGGCCCTGGCAAATCTGCAAGGGCATGCCCAGCCGTCCGAACGAATAGGTACTGGGGCCCAGTTTCAATACCTGAACATAAACGTCCTCCCCCGGGGCGTTCATAAAGGCCAGGTCCTGGTCATCATCCAGGGTGTCGCCCTTCTTGCGCGTGATTTTGGTGACGGTATTTTTCAGGTAGGGCCCAGCCTGTACATACTTGAAGTCGACAAAGCGGTGGAAGTTGTACACATGGGTATCGCCGCCCTTCGCTACCTGCACCTTGCGGCCGCCGATTCGTGAAAAACCCAGGTCATTGCCGCGAAAGAACTGACTGTACGAACCCAGGGTGCGCTCAGCCGTGTGGTCCGCTGAAATGGCCAGCATTTCAAAGTCCAGATGGCATTCCCACACGACCCGGTCAGCCGAGTACAACCACGAGGCCGCCAGCCAGGGCAAAACCACCAACAGGGCTACAATCAGACCGCGAGCGCTCCATTTTGCCGCCACCATTACTCGGACTCATCCAGGACAAAATAGGAAATACACCCCGACACACTGACTTCAATCGGGTCGCGGCATAAGAAGTAGCCATACGCGTTATCCCTTAGCGCACCATTCAAATACACATACGCATAACTCGCCAGGGCCGTAAACGCAGGCGGTTTATTCTTCAACTTCAACATATGGGCATTGATTCGCTCAGGCGTGATGTTTAAACCCGGCGCCGAAAACAGATGTTGTTTATAGGTATCGGGCAGCGGCGAGTAGTGCAGTTCTATTGCCGACGCCAGCGGCGAGCTCAATTGCGCGGCCTGCCAGGCAAAGGCCAGAAAGCCGTTGAGCAATAAAACCCCGGCCATAACGGTCAGATAGCGCCGGCAACGGCTCACCTTGGTCGAAACCAGTGCAACGTCATCGTTGAGCGTGATCGGCAACGGCGCGACATCTCGCCCTCCTCTCACACCCTCGCCTCCTGGCGGCAAGGCACTGTCGCCCAGCCGTTCAATCGACAGGGCATCGCTGATTTTGTAGCCAATGCGCGGCACTGTAACCACATAGTCACAATGCCCTACGGTAGACAGGCAACGACGGATCTGGGCGATGGATTGATTGACACTGTTGGCAGATACTTGCTGCCCATAACGCTCCCAACCCGCATGCAATAGTTGCTTTTTGGTGACAATGGCACCCTGGGCTTCAAGCAATGTCGAAAAGCAGCGACTGGCTGCCGCTCCCAGCACCACCGGGGCGACAGCAGTGTCCAGCCCTGAAACTTCATACAACTCATCATCAAATAACATCACGCCAGCTATCAAGTAACGGGCCATCGTATTACAGCCTTATAAAACGAGTAGATGAAGTGCCATCTTCCGTCATTCCAAACACCGATTTAAATAAACAATGCACCTCGCTTAGTCATGGTTGCATGCGCTCATAACCGCGTATGACGCACGGTTTAAACACATGTATTCCTACGATTATTAAACACTGGCACAACGGTTTCACACCTTGAACAGTTGCGTTAATGCAGGCGTTGTCGGAGTGCAGAATGCCGGGTGAATGGCGGGCAGGAATCACCTGATCAATATAAATTTGCTTGCAGGTACCCCCCCGCAAGCAAAGTACTTAAATATTGGCATCAAAAATGATTGTGGCATTGCCCGTGAATGTACTGCCGGGGTACTTGACCATCTGTTCGGTGGAGGCACTTTGCACCCTGTAGTGCAGGGTGGCCTTGCGATCAAACTGGCTGCTCAGGGTCTTGAACACCACGGCGTTGTGCGCCCCGGCCTGCAGCGGAATCCGCCGTGCAGGCTGGCCACTGGCCTCGAGCGCAATGCCGGCGGGCAGGGACAATTGAATATCAACCCCCGCCGTCAGCTGTTGCTGGGCTGACGCACGAATACCGCAGGTCTGCGCAAAGGCGTACTTGCACTCCAGGTAGACCTTGAAGCGCCCGGAGCTAGAAATCTTGAAATCATGGTCGGCAAACAGCGCAGGTGCTGTTCGACCGCTGGCCAGCCAGCCTTGCCAGCCCTGCGCGGGTTGCAGCACGGCTCGCTGCGCACCGGGGGAAAAATCAAGGCTGAGCAGGTGGTTGACCGTGAGCTTGAACGTGAACGTGATGCGGTCATCGCTGGCCACCATGCGGTCGCCGAAATCAAAGTCCTGGCCGGGGCCGATGCCATAGGTGATGCTGCCCGAATAAGTGCCCATCTCCATGCTCAGGGGGTTGGGGGTATGTAGCTCGTAGCTGATGTTCATGTTGCGGTATCGAAACGGTGTCGGGATCTGCACCTTGGGCAGTTTTACGCAGGCCGTTGTCGCACTCTGCGGCACTTTCCAGAAGTAGTCGTAAAACGTGGCGTTGCCACTGCCCACCCCGCCATAAGTGCAGGGGCTGGGCGCCGTGACCCAGGAGGAGCCCCACAGGTGACCATGCCAGGTGCCACTACTGAGGATATACCGCCCGCCAAACCCGGAAATCCGCCATTGCACCTGTGCGCTCTGCCCGGTTTGATCGTGGGTGATGGTCACATTGCGAAAGTTCGACGGCACCCGCATATAAGCCGCTTTACGCCTGTCAGCCAGCGCCTCCTGCGGGTCGAGTTCTTGCGAGGCATCAAAATCCACCGGGAAATTGACACTGGAAAAACCGTTGGCGGCGCATTGGCCAGGCAAGATAAGGCAATACCCGGCGACCGGAGTGGTGTTGATAAACCGGTTGTGGGAAGGGTTGTGATGATCGGGGCTAAACACGGCGGTAATCAATTGCTCCGCCGCCGCCAAAGGCGTACCCGCAAACAGCAGTTGCACGCACACACTGGTAACCGTTGTAAAAAAAAAGGCCGGCAACTTAAAAAAAATCAACGCTCGCACGGTGTGCGTTCTCCCATGGCGAATAACGATAAATGCCCTGCGCTCAACGCCAGGGCGACACGGCCGCTGCAACGGTGCAATTACGGCGGCCGACGTGCAAGGCCAATGCGGCCTCAGGTATTGGCATCAAATACAATCGTGACGACGCCGCTGTAAGTACTGCCGGGGTTTTCAACCATCAACGCCGTCACCTCAGGTGTGATTTCATAGTTCAGCATGGCCCGCTGCGACATTTGCACGCCATCGACTGCAAAGCTCACCGCATTGTGGATGCCCTGCGCCAAGGGCACCTTGAACGCCGGTTGCTTGCCCGGCATCAGGGTGATGCCGGCCGGAAAACTCACCGTGGTATTGACCGCCACCTTGGTATTTTGCGTGGCCGATTCGGCGTAAATGCCGCAGTCGGTCCCTATCAAATACTGACAGTCCAGATACATCCTGAAGTTACTGGACGCCGACAACCTGAAGTCTTGCCAGGCACTCAAGGCTGGCGGCCGCCGCCCCGAGTTCAGCCAGCCCTGCCAGCCTTCGCGCGGTTGCAGAACTGCCCGTTGCGCACCCGGGGGGAAGTCCACCGTCAACGCACTGTGCACCACAAACTTGAAGTTGAGCGCGATCTGGTTGTCGGAGGGCAGCATCAGGTCGCCCATATCAAAATCCTGGCCCGGCCCCAGGCTGTATAGCGTGGTGGCCGTATACTCACCGGGCTCCATCTCCAGCGGGTTGGGCATTGCAAACTCAAAACCGGTTTCGGCCCGGTTATAAATAAAAGGGCCGGGGATATCGAACAGTGCTTTTTTAGTACAGGTATCATTACTGGAATAACGCCAGAAAAACTCATGCACTTTGGCAGCCAGATACCACAGTCGGGACGAATAGCACGGCTGCACGGATTCATGCCAGGTACCGCCCTGCCACAGCAGGCCGTGCCCCAGATAAGGCGCGGTCGGACCACCGGGGGACAATTCGGCTGCCGGTTTGATCAACACATAGCGGGCGCCAAATGCCATCGCACGCACTTTCAACTCTGCCTGCGAGCCCGTCCGGGTGTTGGTGAGCATGACGCTGCGCCAACTCAGGGGGATCTTTAAATAGGCTCCCTGCCTTGGGTTGAGCGCGTTGGTTGACGCATCAATTCCCGCCGCAGACTCAAACACAATGGGTAAACTCACGCCCAGGGCTCCTGGGCAAGGCGTAGGCCGCCCTCCGCAATGGCCTTCCCCAGGCGTGACGATGACAAAGGTTTTTTGGCTCGGGTTGTTCGGGTCGGGCTTGTACACCGCCTCGATGGTTTTATCGTAGCCTGAAGCCTGTAACGCATGGCCCATCAACAGCAGCGCCAGTGCGTAGTACAGGAGGCGTGTTGATTCAAACAGTCGTGACATCCGCATAATGATTACTCGTCTCGAAAATAATAATCACACCCTCCTTGTGTTCCCGGCATCCTCCCTCGTACACAGCCCCCGGTGGCGCCCCTCATGCCCCCTTGGCGACCCCCAGTGAAGCTGCGCGACAGACGATATCGGCCACCAGCAACACATTGTTTTCCCGCTTGTGCCGGTCGGGTTCCAGCACAACATTGCAGGCCGGTTGCCCCCGATGATGTATTTGCAGGCTGGGTGACGACTCGCTCATCTCCAGCACAAAGAACCCGTCGGCCTCGCTGACCCCGCTGCTGGCGTGATTGAGAATATGAGCGCCCGCCATCGGGCGACCCTGGGGGTCGACCACCCGGCCAAGTACCGACACGGTTTTAAGCACCCGCACCTGCTGGTACAGCACACCGCCTTTATTGAGGTGATAACGCGCGTGTGGCGGCTGGATGGACGCGGCATGGGCATCATTGCCCGTAAAATCGAAGTGCACCGTGCCACTTTTGTAAGCCGCCACCGGCACCATGTTGCGACCGGGCTTGAGCTGGGCACCATAGCTGCCGCCCATGTCATCGGCACGCAACACCAGGTTGTCGATATCCGAGTCGAGGTCGACAATCATTGCCCCGTCACCGCCGTAAAAACTGCCGCTGGCCGCCAGGGCGCCCGCGCCAGCGGCCACGGTACTGTTGATGTTCAAGCCACCGCTGAACTCACCGTCATAGGACGACCGCTGGGCGTAGGCATCGCCGTTGAGTTCAGGGGTTTCAAACTGGGTCGAGGCATTGAGGCCCACGCCATAACTGTCGGCGGTAAGGCCGGTGGAATAGCTTTTGAAGAAGTCGCCTTCAAGGGTCTTGTTGTAGCCCAGCGAGCCATTGAGTTCGCGTGCGCCATCACGCGCAGTACGGCTGCCGATACTGGCCGACAGGCTGCCGGCCGGCTTGCCCAGCGCCAGGTTGATGCTCAGGTCGATGCCGCGGTTACGCTGGTTCCCGGTGCTGAGGGTGGCCGGGCGGTCGAACAGCGATACCTGCCAGTGCACATCACTGCCAAACAACTTGCTGCTGCGGATCCAGCTCAGATCAACGCCGGTACCGTTGGTGTTGCCACTGCTGTGGCTGACCCGGCCGGTCAGGCTGCTGCTCGCGCTCAGGCGCTGGGTCAAGGACACCGCCGTGTTTTGCGTACGGCCGTTGTAGCGGCTCCTGGGGCGAACCGCGACGGTGTCCAGGTAATCAATATCGTTGCGCGTATCCAGCCAGGACCGCGAGTGAGAAAACATCGCACTGCCGCCGTGATATTGGTAACGCGCCTGCAGGTCCATGCCTGTGCCGTAGCCAGCCGTTTGATACACATTGCTGTAGAGGCTGAAATGGTCTGACAGGCCCCAGTCGAGCGAGCTGCCGTATTGCATTTTTTGCGCGACGCGCTGGGCATCAACCCCCAGAATCACTCGCGGGTGCAGCAGGTAATTGACCAGGGCACCGTAAGTCAGCCCCTGATCGTATTGCACGTCATCACCCCAGTTGTTCAACAACTGGCGGCGTTTCCCGGCAAAAACGCTGTAACGCCAGGGTTGATCGGCATTACGCCAGTTGGTGGGTTTGTAGATCATTTCTTCGGTCGTGGACGTCACTTGGCCATCCTCGAGCAGACGCACCTGCACCGGGTAGATACCACCGGGCAAACGCCGGGTGTCCAGGGTCTGCAAGCCGCTGGCAACCGCCTGGCTGTAAATCAGCACGCCGTCGCGGTACACCTCGACCAGGCCCTGCCGGCTTGGCGTGACATAAATGGGGTAGGTACTGGGGCTGGCGTTGCTGACCGCCAGGCTGTCGCTGGTGCCATACATGAAACCCAGCGTGGTGTCCGGGCTGGCGCCAAAATTGCGGGGCCGGCGATACACACCCAGTGCGTCGGGGGTGAAATAGCCCAGGCGGAAAAAGTTGCCGGCGAACTCGCGCTGGCCGTAAAGCTGGTTCAGGGAGTGATAGGTGGGGGCACCGGGTTCACCGGTTCGCGCCAGTTCGGCCGAAGCCACCTGGGTCCAGTTGCCGAGGCTGCTCGAGGCCTGGACGTTATAGCGTGCTGCCGTGCCAGCCTGGGAGCCGCCACTGCGGGCGATGTTCAACTGATTGTGCAAAATCAGGCCATCACTGCCGTCTTCGGGCAGGGCATGGTACTGGGCGGGTGCGCGCTCCCGCTCTACCGCGTCGGTCAAAATCGAAAACTGCGAGTCCTGCAGGTTGTAATGCAAGGCCACCAGGCCATTGCCACAGTTCGCGGTGCAACTGCCCAGAGCCGTCGGCGTGGACAATTGCGCCAGCCACTGGGCACGATCGGCCTCGGGCAAGGCGCTGGCCTGGGTATCGGTAAAGCTCAGCAGGCGGATGGTTTCATCGCGACCAAGCACCACCAGTGCATCCCCGAGCAACTGTGCGTTGACATCGACACGCACCGCCAGAGGCACATCAAAGAAGTGTTCCTGAAAGCCGGCCGGCAACTGTTCTGCCTGACTTAACACTCCCAGGGTTGACGGCGCTTTAACTTCAGCCATAACGCCGCCCGTCATTAATATCGAGCAGCACACTATCAGGGCACGAGCCATTGCAGAGTTCAATTGTAGTTATCCAAACGAACGGACATCGTTTATATAAAACTGCACACCTCTATTTCCAGGCAGGCGCAAGCGTCAAGCGCCAGTCGACTGCCTGAAAAGAGAGCGTTAGAACGTGTCAGTGAGCAGAGACGTTTTAAATGGCCGCAGGGGCAACTGCATCAAACGTCATATTGACGATACCGGTATATTCGCCGGGCGGGATTGCACTGCCGGTATAAACCGTTGCAATGGTCAGATCCACACGTTTACCGGCGGCCGCTTCAGTGGCGCTGACAACTTCCTGATTGGCGGTGGAATTAAGTTCCATATTATTGAATTTAACTTCCAGGGGCACCATGCCGGTCCCTGCATACAGGTAAGCGCCGCCGCTGTCGGTCAAGCGCGCAGCAATAGCCCCTGAGCTGTTTTTTACATCAAAGGCTTTACGCAAGGTGCTCAACTTGCCGCCACCGGGCGAGACCGGATCAGGCGTCCACTCCATGCGCTGTGGCACGCCGATCCAGCCAGTATCAGCGGGTACAACATAGAACGAGCTCGATGGAACACTCGCGACCAACTGAACTTGCACTTCGACAGGGTCAGCCGCCGAAACATGTGTAGCGCCCAGGGTGGCAAACAAGGCAAGAGCCAATGGACTCACAGTAGCCATAAAAGTGCGTTGCATTTTTACTTCCTTTTTTCAGGTTTATAGTTAGGGGTGAAACATTTATCGGTGATCAACTCTCAGGTCGTGCTGAACGATATCGTGCGCTCGGCACGGCCTTCTTGAAGGACAAAACTGTGGACCTTGTCAGGCTCTTTAGTGAACGTATAAGTTCTGCCCGGCAAGACATAATGTTGGGCAATGGCCGAACACTGCGTGGTTATTTCAACGTGGCAGGTTTTAACGAAGTCCAGTGCAATGACACTGTTACCGGCATTGTGAACACTGTAAGTATCTTTTTCGTCTTTTAACCGCGTATCAAAAACAACCTTGTCCGGGCGAACAAACAACAGCGTGCCAAAGCCGGTTAATAACGTGACTTGCGCCGCCAGGGTGTTCTTGTAGGCCTGCTGATCATCTGCACTTTGATCAAAACTGTCGGCACTGGACGGCAGCACAGGAATAAAACGAACCCGGTAATAGCGCTCTTGTGCCCGACTGCCCATAAACAACAACCGGGTGGATTGCATGCCGTTGGCTGGAATAATCATCCGTGCCGGGCTGGCCAGCAAGGTGTTCTGCTGCGCCAGGGGCGCCGCCGACAGGGCCTTGGGCGGTTGCTCTACAGGCTGGCCACTGGCGTCATAGGTGATTTCCTGAACCACCACTTTGACAAATGCGGTACTGGTTCCAGAATTGTAAATACGCTTGAGGACCGCGCTTTTGCCGTCATCCAGAAAGCCGAACATCGGCCCTGGATTGATCGCAGGTGAAGCGCTTGCCCCCCCAAGGCAACCCATCATCAGAAAGAGATAGCTATAAATACGCATCGTAATACCCGGCTGCTGATAACTGTTCTCTACAGAGCGTGTTTCGCTGCTGTGGAAGCGGGGCCAAGTATTACGACGGTTTGTATGGTGAAGTGAAAACCCTCATCAGTGCTCATGCCCAAGCACTTTAAAACAGGGCTTTTCACAGGTTTTCACGGTTTGTGACAGCAGCGGCTCACAGCTTCACCGGCGAAAAACCCTGTCGAGCTGCCAGGGGCTCTTGCTGATTGAACCTGCCCAGGCATAAATGCCATCAAGCCAACAGCACCCGACATACGCCCAGCTGTTTAGCTGCGCAATTAATGCTATGTCGCTAACCGTAAGGCGCAATAAAAACCCAAATACGCGCCATATACGAGCAGTCCTCTCAATCTTTTTTGTTGGCTTGCCATCCTTCTCACCAATGGTTAGGGTTGAGGTCATGAACACATCACATACCCTCTTTCTGCTTCGCCAACATCGCAGCCTTTGCCTCGTCAGCGCACGACTGCAAAGCTAGTTGCGGTGCCTCGCCTTCTGCTTTGTATTTTTCCGGCTGGCCGCGTTTGAATCGTCGGCCTGCATATTAAGGATTGCCTGATGACCATGCTCAAAGACCCGTCTTCCAAATACCGCGCCTTCCCGGTCATTGATTTGCCCGACCGTACCTGGCCGTCGAAAACCATCACCAGCGCGCCGATCTGGTGCAGCTCCGACCTGCGCGACGGCAACCAGTCGCTGATCGAGCCGATGGATGCGGTGAAGAAGCTACGTTTCTGGAAGACCCTGGTCAGCGTGGGCGTTAAAGAAATCGAGGCATCGTTCCCGGCGGCATCGCAAACCGACTTCGACTTTGTGCGCACCTTGATCGAAGATGGCCATATCCCGGACGACACCACCATCCAGGTGCTCACCCAGGGCCGTGAAGACTTGATCGCGCGCACCTTCGAGTCGCTGCGCGGGGCGAAAAAAGCCATCGTTCACCTGTACAACGCCACCTGCCCTGCGTTCCGCCGCATCGTGTTCAACCAGGACAAGGACGGCATCAAGGAAATCGCGGTCAGCGCGGCCAAGCTGTTCGTCAAATACGCCGCCCAGCAGCCGGAAACCCAGTGGACGTTCGAGTACTCGCCAGAGACCTTCAGCGCCACCGAGCTGGAGTTCGCCAAAGAAGTGTGTGACGCGGTGATCGAGGTGTGGAACCCGACCCCTGAGCACAAGATGATCCTCAACCTGCCGGCCACGGTTGAGTGCGCAACACCGAACATCTATGCCGACCAGATCGAGTGGTTCGGGCGCAATATCAACCGCCGTGACAGCGTGCTGATTAGCCTGCACACCCACAACGACCGCGGCACCGGCGTGGCCGCTACCGAGCTGGGCCTGATGGCCGGCGCCGACCGTGTCGAAGGTTGCCTGTTCGGCAACGGCGAGCGTACCGGCAACGTCGACCTGGTGACAGTGGCCCTGAACATGTACACCCAGGGCCTGGACCCGCAGCTGGACTTCTCGGATATCGATGGCGTGCGCAAGGTTGTCGAAGAGTGCAACCAGATCCCGGTTCACCCGCGTCACCCGTATGTGGGCGACCTGGTGCACACCGCGTTCTCCGGCTCGCACCAGGACGCCATCCGCAAAGGCTTCGCCCAGCAAAAACCGGACGCCCTGTGGGAAGTGCCGTACTTGCCGATCGACCCGGCGGATATCGGTCGCAGCTACGAGGCCGTGATCCGGGTTAACAGCCAGTCCGGCAAAGGCGGGATTGCCTACCTGCTGGAGCAGGAATACGGCATCAGCCTGCCGCGTCGCATGCAGATCGAATTCAGCCAGGTGGTACAGCGCGAAACCGACCGCCTGGGCCTGGAAATGACTGCCCAGCAGATTCACAGTTTGCTGCGCACCGAATACTTGCAGGCCAATACCCCGTACGCGCTGGTCAGCCATCGCTTGCAGGAAGAAAACGGCCACAGTGCAGTCGAGGTGGAAGTATCGGCCAAGGGTGATGGCGAGACCAACCTGCGCTGGAGCGGCAAAGGCAATGGCGCACTGGAAGCGCTGGTGGCCGGTCTGCCGGTCAATGCCGAAATAATGGACTACAACGAGCACGCGATTGGCGCGGGCACCAACGCCAAGGCCGCTGCCTACATCGAGCTGCGGGTCAATGGCGGCCGTGCCGTACACGGCGTGGGCATCGATGAAAACATCACTACGGCAAGCTTCAAGGCCCTGTTCAGCGCCCTGAACCGCTCACTGAGCGAAGCCGAGGCGAAAGCAGCGTAAGCGCACAGCCAGAAACACAAAAGCCCCCAAGGTGAGAGCCTTGGGGGCTTTTTATTGCCTGACCGGGAATCACTAGCCCCTGTGGGAGCGGGCTTGCTCGCGATTCAGGCGGCGCGATTTGGCAGGCAGACCGCGGTGATGCCATCGCGGGCAAGCCACGCTCCCACAGGTTTTACGTCGTTGATAAGTGCTTCCACAAATCAGCGCAGCTCAAAATCATCCGCATCCAGGTTAGCCGGGAACCGCTCACGGTAAGCGCCAAGGTCGGCCGCGTTCAGGCTCATGGTAAACACGCCATCCGCCTCCCCTGCGCTAAGCAGCGACTCGCCCTGAAAATCGAGGATATGACTGTCTCCGGTATACACCAGACCCTTACCGTCCGTGCCCACCCGGTTTACCGCAGCGACATAACACAGATTTTCGATGGCCCGCGCAGGCAGCAAACGGTTCCAGTGCAGCCGTCGCGCACCTGGCCAGTTGGCGGTGTACAGCAAAAGATCAGTGTCATGGGGGTCGCAGCTCCACACCGGGAAACGCAGGTCGTAGCAAATCAATGGCCGAACACGCCAGCCCTTGACCTCAAACTGCACCTGACGCTCACCCGGGGTGAAATGCTCATGCTCGCCAGCCATGCGGAACAGATGGCGTTTGTCGTAGTGCAGCACTTCGCCATCTGGCCGCGCCCACAACAGGCGGTTGCGGTGGCTGCCATCCGCCGCGAGGACAATCACGCTGCCCGTCACCACGGCATTCAGCCTTTTTGCCTGTTTGCGCAGCCAGTCGGTCGTCGGGCCACTCTCGGGCTCAGCCAGGGTGCTGGATTCCATACTGAAGCCGGTGGTGAACATTTCCGGCAACACCACCAGGTCGGCGCCGCGAGCCTGCTCCAGCAGTTCGTCAAAATGATCGAAGTTGGCCTGACGGTCATGCCAGGCCAGCGTGGTTTGCACCAGCGCCACAGTTAAATCGGGTAATCCCTTTAGATCACGCATAGTTTTTCTGCTGCTTCACGCAGCGTCTCCTCGCGTTTGGCAAAACACAGGCGAACCAGCCGCTGCCCTGCGGGCGGGGTCTGGTAGAACACCGATACCGGAATGGTCGCCACGCCGTGCTCGCGGGTCAGCCACACAGCCATGTCGACATCATTCAGGTCCGGACGAATACGGGAGTAATCCACCAGCTGGAAATACGTCCCTGCCACCGGTTTGAAGGTAAAACGCGATGGGCTCAGCAAATCACAAAACAGGTCCCGCTTGGCCTGGTAAAACCCGGGCAACTCTTCAACATGCTCCGGGTGGGCACTCATAAAGTCAGCCAGCGCATATTGCAGAGGCGTCACCCCGCAAAAACTGACGTACTGGTGAACCTTGCGCAATTCGGCAGTCAGCGCCGGCGGTGCCACCACATAACCGGTTTTCCAGCCCGTAACGTGATAGGTCTTGCCGAATGAGCTGACAACGAAGGCACGATCGTACAGTTCGGGATGGGACAAAACACTGACATGGGGCACGCCATCGAACACCAGGTGTTCGTACACCTCATCGCTGATGAGGTAGATATCACGATCTGCAATCAGGCGGGCCAACTGGTCCAGCTCGGCACGGCTGATCAACGCACCGCTGGGGTTGTGCGGGCTGTTGAGGATAATCATGCGCGTACGCGGACTCAGCGCATCTTCAAGTTTTTGCCAGTCGATCGAAAAGTCATCCAGCCCCAGCTGCACATGCACGCAACGACCGCCCGCCAACTCGACCGAAGGCTCGTAGCTGTCGTAGCACGGGTCGAACACGATAACTTCATCGCCTGCATGAATCACGGCCTGGATCGCACAGAAAATGGCCTGGGTCGCACCCGGGGTGATGGTCACTTCAGTATCGGCATCGACCTGCACGCCATAACTGCGGGCGATCTTGGCCGCCACTTGGGTACGCAATGCAGGCAGGCCGGTCATTGGGGAATATTGGTTATGGCCACTGGCAATGTGCTGGCCAACTGCATCACGCAACGCCTGCGGGCCATCGAAGTCAGGGAACCCCTGAGACAGGTTGATTGCGCCGGTTTCTGCCGCGAGCTGCGACATGCGCGTGAAGATGGTGGTGCCGACGTTCGGCAACTTGCTGGTGATCATGGCCGTTCCCTGTTGAGTTCCCGGCACTGACTGCGGCACAGGACCCACCGAGGATAGCCCAAACGCCGGACACGAAAAAGGGTCCTTTCGGACCCTTTCTCATTACGCTTTGAGCCTGCGCGGTTAGCGCTTGTCTTTGCGATTTTTCTCGGCTTTCTTGTGGTGCGACATCATGCGGCGTTTCTTGTTGACCTGACGGTCGGTCAGCGAGTTCTTGTTGCCTTCGTACGGGTTCTCGCCACCTTTGAACTCGATGCGAATCGGCGTACCGACCAGCTTCAAGACACGACGGTAGGTGTTTTCGAGATAACGGACGTAAGACTTCGGAACCTTCTCAACCTGGTTACCGTGGATCACGATAATCGGCGGGTTGGCACCACCCAAGTGGGCATAACGCAGTTTGATCCGGCGGCTGTTAACCATCGGTGGCGCGTGCTCGCTGACCGCGTCTTCCAGAATCTGGGTCAGACGGTTGGTCGGCCAGCGGGTGACCGCCGACTTGAAGGAGTTCTGCACCGACTGGTACAGGTTGCCCACGCCAGTGCCGTGCAGCGCCGAGATAAAGTGGATATCGGCGAAGTCGACGAAGAACAGGCGACGGGTCAGCTCGACCTTGACGAACTCGCGCTCGCTCGGGGTCATGCCGTCCCACTTGTTGATCGCGATAACCAGAGCCCGACCGGCCTCAAGGGCAAAGCCCAACAGGTTAAGGTCGTGGTCAACCACGCCTTCACGCGCGTCCATCACAAAGATCACCACGTTGGCGTCTTTGATCGCTTGCAGGGTTTTGACCACGGAGAATTTTTCAACTTCTTCGTGGATCTTGCCGCGCTTGCGCACACCAGCGGTGTCGATCAGCGTGTACTTCTCGTCGTTACGCTCGAACGGGATGTAGATACTGTCGCGAGTAGTGCCGGGCTGGTCATACACGATAACCCGGTCTTCACCGAGCATGCGGTTGACCAGTGTCGATTTGCCGACGTTCGGACGACCGATAATGGCGATCTTGATGCCGTCTTTTTCGCTAGGGCCAGGAATGCGCTTGGCTTCCTCACCTTCGAGAACGACTTCTTCTTCACCGTCTTCCGGCTCTTCTTCGTCACGCGGGAAGTTGCTCAGGGCAATTTCCAGCATCTGCGTGATACCACGGCCGTGGGCACCGGCGATCGGGATCGCGTCGCCCATGCCCAGAGGGGCGAACTCGGCGCGAGCCATGTCCGGGTCGATATTGTCGACCTTGTTGGCCACCACGTAAGAACGCTTGTTACGTTTGCGAAGGTGCTCGCCGATCATCTGGTCAGCGGCAGTGAAGCCTGCCTTTGCATCTACCAGGAACAGAACGACGTCAGCTTCTTCGATGGCCAGCAGCGACTGCTCGGCCATCTTTTCGTCCATACCGTGCTCGTCACCGGAGATACCACCGGTGTCGACCAGAATGTAGGAACGCCCTTGCCACTTGGCCTCACCGTATTGGCGATCACGGGTCAGACCGGACAAGTCGCCAACGATGGCGTCACGAGTCCTGGTCAGGCGGTTGAACAAGGTGGACTTGCCGACGTTTGGTCGGCCCACCAGGGCGATTACGGGAACCATGCGGCTCTCCACTTCGTTATTTCAGAAAATACAAAAGCCGCTGCAAGGCAGCGGCCAGAGTTCGGAACAGCACAAATGTGCCGCAAACCTTGCCAGAGCAAGGCTGCCCGAGGCCCTGAAGCCTCAAGCATAGACGCCTTAGCGAATGGTCAGGGCTTCCAGTTTGCCGCTGTTACCAAACACGTAAATCATGTCACCGACCACCAGCGGACGTGCCCGAAGGCCATCACTGTCAACGCGGGTACGGCCCACGAAACGACCATCGACCTGGCTCAGCAGGTGCAGATAGCCTTCCATGTCACCGACCGCCACGTAGCTGGAGAAGACTTCCGGTGCCGACAGTTGGCGGCGAGCCAGAGCATCATTGCTCCACAGCGAGGTGGTCGAACGCTCGTCAACGCCTTCTACAGTGCCCGATGCCAGGCTGACGTAGACGCTGCCAAAACCTTGGGCGACACCGGCATAGCTGGATGCATCGCGTTGCCAGAGCACACGACCCGATTCCATTTCCAGTGCCGCCATGCGGCCCTGGTAGCTGGCAACGTACAGTGTACCGCCAGACAACAGCAGGCCACCGTCGATATCGACAATGCGTTCAAGCTCGGAGCGACCCTGCGGGATGGCAACACGTTGCTCCCACACAGGTACGCCGTTGCGTGTATCCAGGGCGACCACTTTACCAGTCGACAAACCGCCGATGGCCAGGTGATTGGTCACCAGTGGCGCCCCTGTACCACGCAGGGTCAGCACGCCCGGCGTGCTGTCATACGTCCAGCGCTGATTGCCGGTGTCAGCATCCAGGCCGATCAGGCGATCGTCCTGGGTCTGTACCACCACCACATCACCGTTGGTCGCAGGAGGTGCAAGCACTTCGCTGTTGACGCGAGCGCGCCATTTTTCTTCGCCGGTGCTGGAGTCCAGGGCAATCACGTCACCTTGCAAGGTGCCGAGCATGACCAGGCCATAGCCCAGGCCAACTGCACCGGATACCGGCAGATCGAGGTCTTTTTTCCACTCAACGTCGCCGTTCATGCGGTCCAGAGACATCACTACACCCGTTACGTCAGCGGCGTAGATGTTATTACCTTCAACCGCTGGCACCAGCATGTTGTAGGTTTTGCCCTGACCGTCACCGATCGAGCGGCTCCACTGCTTCTGCAGCACGACTTCTTCTTTGAAGTCGGTCAGCTCAGCCGGTGGCAGTTCTTTTTTGCTGTTGCTGCTGCAACCCGCGGCCAAAACGACCAGAGCCAGCAATGCCGCATGTTTCCATCGCATCACGTCACGCATCCCCTTTGGCCAGGTCATCGAGCTTGATTTGCAAGCCGCCTACTGCTGCTTCATCCGACAATCCGGCCTTGGCCTTTTCGTAGGCTGCACGAGCGTCGTCAGTACGGCCCTGCTGCACCAGCAGGTCACCCTTGAGTTCTTCACGGCTGGCCTGGAATGCCTTGTCCGAATCACCTTCCAGCAGCTTCAGGGCATCGTCAACCTTGCCCTGTGCCGCCAGCACCTGAGCCAGACGCTGACGCGCCACTTCGCCCAGGGTGGCATTGGCCGGCTTGTCGACAATGGCTTTCAACTCGACAGCTGCGTCATCGAGCTTGCCGTTGTCCACCGCCACCTTGGCCACGAACAGGCCGCCAAATTGCGAGTAGGCAGTGCCTGCGTATTCGCTTTTCAGCTTGTTGGCCAGATCCGCCACACGGGCCACATCAGGCTTGCCGTCAGGGGTGAGCGTGGTTTCCAGCAGTTGTTGGTAGAGAACCGACGCACCTTGCGACTGATTCGTCTGATATTTGTGCCAGAGCTGCCAGCCGGACACCACAACCAGCGCAAGCAAGCCGCCAGTCAGCAGGGGTTTGCCGTTGCGCTGCCACCAGTCTTTCAACTCGCCCAGCTGATCATCTTCGTTACTCGACACCCCAACACTCCTTATTCGCTAAATCGGCTGTTTTGCAGCTTCAACCCTGCACGATGCAGGTGGCCAAGTGCTCGGCTAGAGCATCCCAGGCAATCGTTTGTTGTTCGCCCTGGCCACGCAGGGGTTTTACACCTACCACTTGCTGGGCCAATTCGTCGTCACCCAGGATCAGCGCATACAGTGCGCCGCTCTTGTCAGCCTTTTTGAACTGGCTTTTAAAGCTGCCCGCACCGGCATTGATCTGCAGGCGCAGGTTCGGCAGCTGGTCACGAACACGTTCGCTCAACGCCAGCGCTGCCAGTTCGGCAGCCTCACCGAAAGCACACAGGTAAACATCGACCTGACGTGCGATTTCTTCCGGGATCTGCTCAAGGGTTTCAAGCAGCAGGATCAGACGCTCGATGCCCATTGCAAAACCGACACCGGCCGTAGGCTTGCCACCCATCTGCTCGACCAGGCCGTCATAACGGCCGCCCGCGCACACAGTGCCCTGGGCGCCCAGTTTATCGGTCACCCATTCAAATACGGTCTTGCTGTAGTAATCCAGGCCACGAACCAGTTTCGGGTTGATCGTGTACGGGATGCCGGCGGCATCGAGGCGCGCCTTGAGGCCCTCGAAATGCACGCGGGATTCTTCGTCCAGGTAGTCCACCAGCTTCGGCGCATCGACGAGAACAGCCTGGGTATCGGCATTCTTGGTGTCGAGTACACGCAGCGGGTTGGATTTGAGACGGCGCTGGCTGTCTTCGTCAAGCTCGCTCAGACGCGAGGACAAATACTCGACCAGGGCGGCACGATAGCGCGCACGGGCTTCGCTGGTGCCCAGGCTGTTGAGTTCGAGCTTGACCGCATCGCGGATGCCCAGCTCGCCCCACAGGCGCCAGGTCAGCACGATCAGTTCGGCATCGATGTCCGGACCATCAAGGTTGAACACCTCGACACCGATCTGGTGAAACTGGCGATAACGGCCTTTTTGCGGGCGCTCGTGGCGGAACATCGGGCCGATGTACCAGAGTTTTTGCACCTGGCCACCGCCGGTGATGCCGTGCTCAAGCACCGCACGCACGCACGCAGCGGTACCTTCAGGACGCAGCGTCAGCGAATCGCCGTTGCGGTCTTCGAAGGTGTACATCTCTTTTTCGACGATATCGGTCACTTCACCGATCGAGCGCTTGAACAACTCGGTGAATTCGACGATAGGCATACGGATTTGCTTGTAACCGTAGTTATCCAGCAAACGCGAAACCTTGCTCTCGAAGTAACGCCACAGAGGCGTCTGCTCCGGCAGGATGTCGTTCATGCCACGAATGGCTTGCAAAGACTTGCTCACAATAAATCCTTTATTCGTCTGGTTAGCCGCGCGCGATAACGGCTGCGTCAGCTTCGACCTTTTCGGCCGCCTTCTGCCGGATCAGTCTTTCGAGCTCATCCACCAGGTTGTCATTCGTCAGTTTCTGCGACGGCTTGCCGTCGATGTAAATCAGGTTGGGCGTACCACCGGTGAGCCCCACATGGGCTTCCTTGGCTTCGCCCGGGCCGTTGACCACACAACCGATAACGGCAACATCCAGCGGCACCAGCAGGTCTTCGAGGCGAACTTCGAGTTCGTTCATGGTTTTCACCACGTCGAAGTTCTGCCGCGAGCAGCTTGGGCACGCGATAAAATTGATGCCGCGCGAGCGCAGGTGCAAGGACTTGAGGATGTCGTAACCGACCTTTACTTCCTCAACCGGGTCTGCCGCCAGGGAAATACGAATGGTGTCGCCAATCCCCTCGGCGAGCAGCATACCTAGGCCCACGGCAGATTTCACTGTGCCTGAGCGCAAACCACCGGCTTCAGTAATGCCCAAATGCAGCGGCTGGACAATTTCCTTGGCCAGCAGGCGATAGGCATCAACCGCCATAAACACGTCGGAGGCCTTCACGCTGACCTTGAAGTCCTTGAAATTCAGGCGCTCAAGGTGCTCAACGTGACGCAGTGCCGATTCGACCAGAGCGGCCGGCGTCGGTTCGCCGTATTTCTTTTGCAGGTCTTTTTCCAGGGAACCGGCGTTGACGCCGATACGGATCGGGATGCCGCGATCGCGGGCGGCATCCACCACGGCGCGCACGCGGTCTTCACGACCGATGTTGCCCGGGTTGATGCGCAGGCAATCCACACCCAGTTCCGCAACGCGCAGGGCGATACGGTAATCGAAGTGGATATCGGCGACCAATGGCACCTTGACCAGTTGCTTGATCCGGCCAAACGCCTCGGCTGCGTCCATATCCGGCACGGAAACCCGCACGATATCGACGCCAGCAGCTTCCAGACGGTTGATTTGCGCAACGGTTGCAGCGACGTCATTGGTGTCACTGTTGGTCATGCTCTGTACAGCAATAGGGGCATCGCCACCTACGGGTACATTGCCGACCCAGATTTTGCGCGATTCGCGACGCTTGATTGGTGATTCGCCGTGCATGACTTATTGACCCAACTTCAGGCGAGCAGTCTCGCCACTGGTGAAAGGAGCGACATCCACAGGCTGGCCGTTGTAGCTAACCTGCGCACCGCGGGCATAACCCAGACGCAGGCTCAGTGGAGGCTTGCCGCTCACTTCTAGATTTTCGCCCTTGCGCTTCAAGCCGCCGAACAGCACTTTGCCCGTGCCGTCGGTGACTTGAGTCCAGCAATCAGCGGTGTATTGCACGCTTACCTTGCCAGCACCGGCAACCGGGGCGCTAGCCGTGGCTGCAGGTGCGGCTGGCGTAACAGGTGCGGCTACCGGCGTAACAGGTGCAGGTGCTGCTACAGGAGCAGGCTGAGCTGCAGCAGCGGCTGGCGCCTGGGGCTCAACGATTGCAGCACCCGGCAATGCCAGTGCGGTGGTTGCGCCCTGCTCTGGCAGCGTTTCGGTCGCTGGTGGGGTTTCGCCTTCGGCCTTGGCCTCGGCGACTGCCTGATCTTCAGGCTCGTCCAGCGGATGAATGCGGGTTGTGCCGTCAGCCCCTTCGACTTCAACGTGTTCCGGGGCCAGGCCAATCAGATCCTTGGCACGCATCGACGTCTGGTCTTGCCACCAGATAAAGCCGCCACCGATTACGGCAATCAGCAGCAACAGGCTAACGATACGCAAGATGGTATGCGACACACGCACTGGCTCTTCTATGCGACCCAGGCTGTGCACGTTGCTGCCGTTGGCATCAGTGCCGGTGTACAGGTCAAACTCACGCACCAGGGCTGCCTGGTCCATGCCCAGCAATTTGGCATAGGCGCGGATGTAGCCACGGGCAAAGGTATGCCCGGGCAGCTTGTCGAACGCGCCCGTCTCAAGGTTGCTCAGGGAGCTGGCCGTGAGATTGAGTTTCAAGGCGACTTCAGCCAGCGTCCAGCCATTGTTTTCACGGGCCTGACGCAGGGTCTCACCGGGATTGACACGAGTCGCTGCTAGAACTTCGGGTTGCGCCGCTTTCATCATTGCTCCGACAGGTATTGCTGATATTCCGGCGTGCCGGGATAGAGTCGTTGTAGTTGCTGGCCATGGTTGGCAGTTGGGGTACGCTCGTCGAAAACACTCGCCAGTCGCGCACCAAGCAATAGACTACGTGCATTTTGCCCGCTAAGCAGGCTAAAACGATCGTAAAAGTCTCGCGCCGTCACATATTGCTTGTCCTGATAGGCCATCTCGGCCATTTCAAGCAGTGCACGGGGTTGCCGAGGGTTCAGGCGCAGGGCTTTTTCAAGCTGCTGGCGCCCCGTTTCACGCTGCCCCAACTCAAGGGACGTTATACCCAGATTTTCGTAGACACGGGAGCGTTCCGGGTAAAGGTTGTCTGCCGCCGCTTTTTGAAACTGCTCGCTGGCTTCCTGATAGCGCTGACGCTGAAACAGGAAACTGCCGTAATTATTGAGGATCCGGGCATCGCCAGGCCGACCGTTGAGCGCGGTACGGAAGGCCTGTTCGGCCAGGGCAAACTCCATTTCGGCCTGAAACACCAAGGCCAGTGCGGCGTTGGTGTCCGGGTCGTTCCTGTCGAGTTCAAGGGCCTTGCGCAAAGGGACTTTGGCCTGTTCGGTCAGCCCTTGCTGCAGATAGCCCAGCCCCAGCTGAACATAAGCCTGACGCGCCTCGTTACGCCCTTTGTCGCCAGCCATCGGGCCTGAATCACCCGATGACACGCAGCCAGCCAAAAAGCTGACCAAAACGACCGGAAGCGCAGCGCGCAGGATCATGAATGTCCTCTCTCAGGGCGCAGAAGCAGCGTTTTGCGCTGTATCGGCGTCGGCACTCAGCTCACGGGCCGCGATCAGGCGCGAACTGCGGCGGGTACGGTCATTGACCTGCCCTACCAGCTGCCCGCACGCCGCGTCGATGTCTTCACCACGGGTGGTGCGCACGGTCACGTTGTAGCCGGCCTGCTGCAACAGCTCCTGGAAACGGCGAATGGCATTGTTGCTCGGGCGCTCATAGCCGGAATGCGGGAACGGGTTGAACGGGATCAGGTTGATCTTGCACGGCGTGTCTTTTAACAGCTCGATCATTTCACGGGCGTGATCAACATGATCGTTCACGTCCTTGAGCAAGGTGTATTCCACGGTCAACACGCGCTTTTCGCCCAGGGTCGCCATGTAGCGGCGGCAGGAATCAAGCAGCATGGCCAGCGGGTACTTCTTGTTGATCGGCACCAATTGACTGCGCAATGCGTCATTGGGTGCGTGCAGCGACAACGCCAGGGAGACGTCGATGTGCTTGGCCAGCTCATCGATCATCGGCACCACGCCGGAGGTAGACAGGGTCACCCGGCGCTTGGAGATGCCGTAACCCAGGTCATCCATCATCAGGTGCATGGCAGAGATGACGTTGTCGAAGTTCAGCAGCGGCTCGCCCATGCCCATCATCACCACGTTGGTGATGGCACGGTCGATGGTTGCCGGGACGCTGCCAAAGGATTTGTTGGCAATCCACACCTGGCCGATCACTTCGGCGGCGGTGAGGTTGCTGTTGAAGCCTTGCTTGCCGGTGGAGCAAAAACTGCAGTCCAGGGCACAGCCAGCCTGGGACGAAACGCACAAGGTGCCACGTTTGCCCGAGGGAATATAAACGGTCTCGACGCAGCTGCCGGACTCTACGCGCACCACCCATTTACGGGTGCCATCGCTGGAGATGTCCTCGCTGACGACTTCAGGCCCACGAACCTCAGCAATGGCCTTGAGCTTGTCGCGCAAGGCCTTGCTGACGTTAGTCATGGCGTCGAAATCATCGACGCCAAAGTGGTGAATCCACTTCATGACCTGACCGGCACGGAAACGCTTCTCCCCGATTGAGTCGAAGAATTTCTCCATTTCCGGTTGAGTCAAACCCAACAGGTTGGTTTTGCCAGTCGTTGCAATCATGTCTTCACCCTCACTCACAAGCCAATACTTAGCGAGTGGTTACTTCAGTAGCTGCGAAAAAGTACGAGATTTCGCGTGCAGCAGCGGCTTCCGAGTCGGAACCGTGAACAGCGTTAGCGTCGATGGATTCAGCGAAATCAGCGCGGATAGTGCCGGCAGCTGCTTCTTTAGGGTTGGTAGCGCCCATCAGCTCGCGGTTCAGAGCGATAGCGTTTTCGCCTTCCAGAACCTGAACAACAACAGGACCGGAGATCATGAAAGCAACCAGGTCGCCGAAGAAGCCGCGCTCGCTGTGCTCAGCGTAGAAGCCTTCAGCTTCAGCTTTGGACAGTTGCTTCAGTTTGGAAGCTACAACCTTCAGGCCAGCGTCTTCGAAACGGGTAACGATCTTGCCGATAACGTTTTTAGCAACGGCGTCAGGCTTGATGATGGAGAAAGTACGTTGAACAGCCATGGTGTAACTCCAGAAACAGTGATTTAAGCGAAAAATTAAACCCGCGAATTATACGCGGGTTCTTGGGCGTTGCATAATTACGTCGTTTACAAGCTTAGTCGGCTTCTTCGATCCACAAACCCTGGATGGCTTCGAGAACCTTCTCGCCACCCCGATCAGGGATATCGTCGAACTCCGGCAACGCCATGACCAGATTGCGCAGCGTGACGAAATTCACCGAGAGCGGATCGACATCCGGGTGAGCTTCAGCCAGCTGGATGGCGATTTCCTGCACATCAACCCATTTAAGGCTCATGCCAATTCCTTATCAGTGCGGCGCTTCGGCAGCATGGTTGAGCGAGTACTTCGGAATCTCGACGGTAAGGTCTTCAGTGCCAACGCGGGCCTGACAGCTCAGGCGCGAAGTCGCTTCCAGGCCCCAGGCTCTATCAAGATAGTCCTCTTCCAGCTCGTCAGCCTCGTTCAGCGAGTCGAAACCCTCGCGAATCACGCAGTGACAAGTGGTGCAGGCACAGACGCCACCGCAGGCACTTTCGATTTCGATGTGGTTGTCGTGGGCCACTTCGAGAATGGTCTTGCCGGTCTCAGCCTCTACAACCATACCGTCCGGGCAATGCTCGGCGTGTGGCAGAAAAATGATCTGCGGCATCAGTTATTCCTCGATTTCATTCAGGTTGCGACCCGACAGGGCGGCCTTGACGGTCAAGTCCATGCGCCGGGCAGCAAAGGCATCGGTCACTTGCGACAGACGCTTGGTCTGCTGCTCGATGGCGTAACCATCGGTGCCTTTCAACAATTCGGACAGCTCCTGCATCTGCAGCTCGATGACCATACGCTCTTCGGCATCCAGCAAACGCTCGCCATCGACTTCGAGAGCTGCTTGCACAGCCTCGATCAGACGCTGGGCATCCACCTGCTGTTCACGCAATACGCGGGCAACCTTGTCGTCGCTGGCGTACTGGAACGAATCCTTGAGCATTTTGGCAATTTCGCCGTCGGTCAAGCCGTAGGACGGCTTGACCTGGATATTGGCTTCAACACCCGAGCCCAGCTCGCGGGCCGACACACTGAGCAGACCATCGGCATCCACCTGGAAGGTCACGCGAATTTTCGCGGCACCGGCCACCATCGGCGGAATGCCACGCAATTCAAAGCGCGCCAGGGAACGGCAATCGCTGATCAGCTCGCGCTCGCCCTGCAGCACATGAATCATCATGGCCGTCTGGCCATCTTTATAGGTGGTGAAGTCCTGCGCACGCGCCACCGGGATCGTGGTATTGCGCGGAATGACCTTTTCCATCAGGCCGCCCATGGTCTCAAGACCGAGGGACAGGGGAATCACATCAAGCAGAAGCAGCTCGCCACCATCACGCTTGTTGCCCGCCAGGGTGTCGGCCTGGATCGCAGCACCAATGGCGACCACTTGATCAGGGTCGATATCGGTCAGCGGCTCACGGCCAAACATCTCGGCGACGGCTTCGCGCACGCGAGGCACGCGGGTCGAACCGCCAACCATGACCACGGCCTGAACGTCATCAATCTCGATATTGGCGTCGCGCACGGCACGGCGGCAAGCCTTGAGGCTGCGCGCCACCATCGGTTCGATCAGCGCATCGAAGGCTTCGCGGGTCAGCTCTGACTGCCAGTCACCAAAGGCAACGGTTACAGAGGACGCATCGGTCAGCGCTTCTTTGGCGGCGCAAGCAGCTTGCAGCAAGGTACGCTGGGTGCCCGGATCGAGGTCGGCCGACAAACCGGCCTCTGCCACCATCCAGCTGGCGATCGCATGGTCGAAGTCATCGCCGCCCAGGGCGCTGTCGCCACCGGTGGCCAGTACTTCAAACACACCGCCGGTCAGGCGCAGGATCGAGATATCGAACGTGCCCCCGCCCAGGTCATAAATAGCCACAACGCCTTCAGCAGACTGATCCAGACCATAGGCCACCGCCGCAGCAGTCGGCTCATTGAGCAGGCGCAGCACATTAAGGCCGGCAAGTTTGGCAGCGTCCTTGGTGGCCTGGCGCTGGGCATCGTCGAAATAGGCAGGAACAGTAATTACCGCCCCTACCAGCTCGCCACCCAGGGTCTTTTCGGCGCGCTCACGCAGTACCTTGAGGATTTCAGCCGACACTTCAACCGGGCTTTTCGGGCCCTGCACAGTGTCGATAAACGGCATGTGCGACTCACCACCCACAAAGCGGTAAGGCAGCTGCTCGCCCAATTGCTTGACGTCGGACAGACCACGACCCATCAGGCGCTTGACCGACAGCACGGTGTTGAAAGGATCGCTGGAGGCCGCCAGACGTGCCGACTCACCTACCTCGACGCGATCAGCGTGATAGCGCACCGCAGACGGCAAAATGACATTGCCATTTGCGTCGGCCAGAGGCTCGGAAAGGCCGCTGCGCAACGCAGCGACCAGCGAATTGGTAGTGCCCAAGTCGATCCCCACAGCCAGACGACGCTGGTGCGGTTGAGGACTTTGGCCGGGTTCGGCGATCTGCAGTAGGGCCATCGTAATCAGGACTTATCTGTAATCAGGCGTGCCATCAGGGAAGCACGGAGTTAATCGTCGAGGCGCTCTTCTAGCTGGCGCACTTCGTAAGTGAGCTTGTCGAGGAACTGCATGCGCCGCATCAGGCGTTCGGCCTGTTCGCGTTGCGCAGCGTCATCCCAACAAGCAGCGAAGCTGTCGTTCAGTTGTTCCTGAGCGACTTTCAGTCGACGCTTGAATGCTGCAATACCGGCCATATCGGCGCTGTCATGCAAATCTTCAAGTTCTTCGCGCCACTGCATCTGCTGCATCAGAAACTCGGGATCGTGCACCGTAACTTCCAGCGGCAACTCGCCACCCTTCAATGCCAGCAGATAACGCGCGCGCTTGGCAGGGCTTTTGAGTGTCTGGTAGGCCTCATTTAGGCTGGCGGACTGTTCCAGCGCCAGACGTTGCTCGCGTTCGGAAGCATCAGCAAAGCGATCCGGGTGAACACCGCGCGCCAACTCTCGATAACGCACAGCCAGCTGATCGAGGTCCAGATTGAAACCCGGTTGCAGCTCAAACAAAGCAAAATGACAAGGAGTACCCACGACTAGCCTCAGATGTTGAAGCTTTCGCCGCAGCCACATTCACCGCGCACGTTAGGGTTATTGAACTTGAAGCCTTCGTTCAGGCCTTCCTTGACGAAATCCAGTTCGGTGCCGTCAAGGTATGTCAGGCTTTTTGGATCAATGATCACTTTTTCGCCATGGGTTTCGAAGACCTGGTCTTCTTCGCCCACTTCATCGACAAACTCCAGCACATAGGCAAGACCGGAACAGCCCGTGGTGCGAACACCCAGACGAATCCCCTCACCTTTGCCGCGCCCATCAAGGGAGCGGCGAATGTGTCGCGCAGCCGCTTCTGTCATGCTGATAGCCATCGTGACTCCTTACCTTTTGCCAGTTTCTTCACCTTGCCTGCGCCATCAAGGGCACAGGCAGCACGGATCAGATCAAACCTTTCTTCTGCTTGTAATCGCGAACGGCGGCCTTGATGGCGTCTTCAGCGAGTACCGAGCAGTGAATTTTTACCGGTGGCAAAGCCAGTTCTTCGGCCAACTGAGTGTTCTTGATGGTCTCTGCTTCATCCAGAGTCTTGCCTTTCATCCACTCGGTAGCCAGGGAGCTGGAAGCGATTGCCGAACCGCAACCATAGGTCTTGAACTTGGCATCTTCAATGATGCCCTGCTCGTTAACCTTGATCTGCAGGCGCATTACGTCGCCGCACGCCGGGGCGCCGACCATGCCGGTGCCGACATCCGGGTCTTCCGCGTTCATCTTGCCGACGTTGCGCGGGTTTTCGTAGTGGTCGATGACCTTTTCGCTGTAAGCCATGGTACTAATCCTCACTCATCAGAGAGTTGCTCTTGAGACGCTGTAAAAGCTGCTGTTCGCTGCGCTTACAGCGTCTACTTACGGCAACTTAAATTGTTAGTGCGCCGCCCATTCGATTTTCGAGATGTCGATGCCGTCTTTGTACATGTCCCACAGCGGCGACAGAGCGCGCAGCTTGGTAACAGCCTCGCAAACCTTCTGCGCGGCGTAATCGATTTCTTCTTCGGTGGTGAAACGGCCGAAGGTGAAGCGGATGGAGCTGTGCGCCAGCTCGTCATTGCGACCCAGGGCACGCAATACGTAGGACGGCTCCAGGGAGGCCGAAGTACAGGCCGAACCGGACGACACCGCCAGATCCTTGAGTGCCATGATCAGCGACTCGCCTTCAACGTAGTTGAAGCTCAGGTTCAGGTTGTGCGGTACGCGGTGGATCATGCTGCCGTTGACGTACAGTTCTTCAAGGTGTTCAACCTGCTTGAAGAAGCGATCGCTCAACGCCTTGATCCGGATGTTTTCAGCGGCCATTTCTTCTTTGGCGATCTGGAACGCTTCGCCCATACCCACGATCTGGTGGGTGGCCAGCGTACCCGAACGCATGCCGCGCTCGTGACCACCGCCGTGCATGGCAGCTTCAATACGCACGCGAGGCTTGCGGCTTACATACAGTGCGCCGATCCCTTTAGGGCCGTAGGTCTTGTGTGCCGAGAAGGACATCATGTCGACTTTCAGCTTGGCCAGGTCGATTTCCACCTTGCCGGTGGACTGTGCCGCATCAACATGGAACAACACGCCGCGCGAGCGAGTCAGCTCACCAATGGCAGCGATGTCGTTGATGGTGCCGATTTCGTTGTTCACATGCATGATGGAAACCAGGATGGTGTCGTCGCGCATCGCGGCTTCAACCATCGCGGGTGTTACCAGGCCATCGGTGCCCGGCTCGATGTAAGTCACTTCAAAGCCTTCACGCTCCAGCTGGCGCATGGTGTCGAGAACGGCCTTGTGTTCAATCTTGTCGGTGATCAGGTGCTTGCCTTTAGTGGCATAGAAATGCGCAGCACCCTTGATTGCCAGGTTGTTGGCTTCGGTCGCACCGGAGGTCCAGACAATTTCACGCGGGTCGGCATTGACCAGGTCAGCGACCTGACGACGACCGTTCTCGACCGCTTCTTCGGCTTTCCAGCCAAATACGTGGGAACGCGAGGCCGGGTTACCGAAGTTCCCGTCAACCAGCAAGCAGTCGCTCATTTTTTGAGCAACGCGCGGATCAACCGGGGTAGTGGCTGAGTAATCGAGGTAAATTGGCAACTTCATGGACTATCTCCTAAATCAGGCTGGCTGGCGCACCGTCGTTTTTATGCAATCACTCGACGGCGGACGCTTCGATCTTATCCAGGTGCGGCGCCTTGCCATTACAGCGGCGCTGATCCTGACGCTGGGCTACTTCTTGTACCTCACGGCGAGTGACAAGATCAGCCAAGCTGATACCGCTGAGAAAATCGTGGATTTGCAGGCTGAGGTCGCACCACAGGTGGTGGGTCAGGCAGGTGTCGCCGGCATGGCAGTCGCCAAGGCCCTGGCAACGTGTTGCGTCGACCGACTCGTTCACGGCATCGATCACCTGAGCTACCTGGATGCCCTGCATGTCGCGCGACAGCTGATAGCCGCCGCCTGGGCCACGCACACTGGAAACCAGACTGCTGCGGCGCAATTTGGCAAACAGTTGCTCAAGGTAGGAAAGCGAGATGCCTTGGCGCTCGGAAATATCGGCCAGGGACACCGGCCCATGCTGTGCGTGCAACGCCAAATCGAGCATTGCAGTTACGGCGTAACGGCCTTTTGTAGTCAGTCTCATGGACAGGTACCACGGAATTCGGAATGAGGGCGAGTATGTTATACCCGACTAATTAAGTCAACTATTAGACCTAGTACTTTAGTCGGGATTACCCGCAAAAGAGCGCGCGCATTGTAGCAGGGTCTGCGGCGTAATGGCACATGACACATATCTTGTGGGAGCGGGCTTGCTCGCGATGGGGCCCACGCAACCCTTCAGGGGGATCGCCGTGATGCCATCGCGAGCAAGCCCGCTCCCACAGCTAATTCAGCCCACGAGCCTTACACCGCCTTGCTTTCATCCTTGTCCTTCACGCTGGCGAAGTCTTCTTCACGCAACTCAGGCAGATCTTTCGCACAGTAAGGACTGCCCAGGTCTTTCAGCGCGCCACACATCCCGTCCAGCTTGCCGTCGACGGCCTGCAGGTGGTCGAGCAACTGGCCAATGGCCCGCGCGACCGGGTCCGGCATGTCTTCGCTGACACCGTAGGCGTCAAAACCGATCTTCTCGGCCATTGCCTTGCGCTTGGCCTCGGTCTCATCGTCATTCTTGATAATGATCCGCCCCGGAATACCGACCACGGTTGCACCCGGCGGCACAGCCTTGGTCACCACCGCATTGGAGCCGACCTTGGCCCCCGCCCCCACCGTGAACGGGCCCAGCACTTTGGCACCCGCACCGACAACAACGCCATTTTCCAGAGTGGGATGGCGCTTGCCCTTGTTCCAACTGGTGCCGCCCAGGGTCACGCCCTGGTACAAGGTCACGTCATCACCGATTTCAGCGGTTTCGCCAATCACTATACCCATGCCGTGATCGATAAAGAAGCGACGCCCCACCTTGGCCCCCGGGTGAATCTCAATCCCGGTCAGCCAGCGCCCGAAATTGGACACCAGGCGCGCCAGCCACTTCCAGCCGGCATGCCACAACAGCGCCGACAAGCGGTGAATCCAGATCGCATGCATCCCCGGATAACACGTCAGCACCTCAAAAGCATTGCGCGCAGCCGGATCACGATGAAACACACTTTGGATATCTTCACGCAGACGCTCGAACATCATTAATCCTTGCGCTTGAGCAGCTCGCCACGGGCTGCTTTTTGGGTTTCGGTGAGAATGCCACGCAAAATATTCATCTCGGCACGGCTGACAGCGCTGCGCCCATATAGCCGGCGCAGGCGCGCCATCAGGTGACGCGGCTTTTCCGGATCCATGAATTCAATGGCCACCAGGGTTTGTTCCAGATGCTCGTAAAAGCGCTCCAGCTCATCCATGGTCGCCAGCTCGCCACTCTTGGTGGACGCCACTTCTTCTTTCTCGATCTTGCTCGGCTGACCCTGGGCCGCCAGCCAGGCCATGCGGATTTCGTAGCTGAGCACCTGCACGGCGGCACCCAGATTCAGGGAACTGAACTCGGGATCCGAGGGGATATGCACATGGAAGTGACAGCGCTGCAACTCGTCATTGGTCAGGCCGGAATCTTCACGACCGAACACCAACGCGATTTCAGCACCCTGGGCCGCCTCTGCAACCACTTTTTGCCCGCACTCGCGCGGGTCCAGCAGTGGCCAGGGGATACGGCGGTCGCGAGCACTGGTGCCGAGCACCAGATTGCAGCCCACCAGGGCATCTTCAAGGCTGGCGACAACCTCTGCGTTTTCCAGAATATCGCCGGCACCCGAGGCCCGCGCATCGGCTTCATGGTGCGGGAACACCCTTGGCTCAACCAGAACCAGCCGCGACAACCCCATGTTCTTCATGGCACGCGCAGCACCGCCGATGTTCCCGGGATGGCTGGTATTGACCAGAACGACACGAATATTAGGCAGCAATGGAAGCGCTCACAGACCAGCAAAAGGGAGCAAATCTTACCTAAGCAAAACGTCATAAGCTACGAAAGCTAACGCAAACCTTCATCTACCAAAGTTTTCTGATAGAATATTCGGCTTTCTTTAACAACCTTAGGTGAAACGTCCATGCAGCCCATGCTGAATATCGCGCTGCGCGCCGCCCGCAGCGCCAGTGAATTGATTTTCCGCTCCATCGAGCGCCTGGATACCATCAAGGTTGACGAAAAAGACGCCAAGGATTACGTCTCTGAAGTCGATCGTGCTGCTGAACAGAAAATCATCGACGCCCTGCGCAAGGCTTACCCGACGCACGGCATCCTCGGTGAAGAAACCGGCATGCACCCAGGCAGCGGTGAAGGTGAAGACTACCTGTGGATCATCGACCCACTGGATGGCACCACCAACTTCCTGCGCGGCGTTCCACATTTCGCCGTCAGCATCGCTTGCAAATACCGTGGCCGTCTTGAGCACGCAGTGGTACTCGACCCGGTTCGCCAGGAAGAATTCACTGCCAGCCGTGGCCGTGGCGCACAACTGAACGGTCGCCGCCTGCGTGTAAGCGGTCGCACCAGCCTCGAAGGCGCCCTGCTGGGCACGGGCTTCCCGTTCCGCGACAACCAGATGGACAACCTGGACAACTACCTGGGCATGTTCCGCAGCCTGGTTGGCCAGACTGCCGGTATCCGCCGTGCAGGCGCTGCCAGCCTGGATCTGGCCTATGTGGCTGCAGGTCGTTTCGACGCATTCTGGGAGTCGGGCCTGTCCGAGTGGGACATGGCTGCAGGCGCACTGCTGATTCAAGAAGCAGGCGGCCTGGTCAGCGACTTTACCGGTAGCCACGACTTCCTTGAAAAAGGTCATATCGTTGCCGGTAACACCAAGTGCTTCAAAGCCGTTCTGACTGCAATCCAGCCACACCTGCCAACCTCGCTGAAACGCTAAGCGAATACCGCAGACAAAAAAAGCACCCTTCGGGGTGCTTTTTTTTGGCCTTGAATTCAACCCACTGTGGGAGCGGGCTTGCCCGCGATAGCATCACCGCGATTTGCCTGACAGACCGCGCCGCCTGCATCGCGGGCAAGCCCGCTCCCACAAGAACTTAATTCAGGATCAGCTTGCCTTCTTTGTCCACGGCAATTTCATTGCCCGGCTCATGATCCATGCGCACCTTGCCTTCCTTGCCATTCAACGAATAGCGCACGTCGTAGCCAACGACCTTGCTACTGATGTCATTGACGGTGTTACAGCGCGTCTGGGTCGTGGTGTAGGTATCACGCTCCTGCATGCCTTCCTGCACCTTGTTACCGGCATAACCGCCACCCACCGCACCGGCAACCGTGGCAATCTTTTTGCCGTTACCGCCACCCACCTGATTACCCAGCAAACCGCCAGCCACTGCGCCAATCACGCTGCCGACGATCTGATGTTGATCCTTGACCGGCGCCTGGCGCGTCACAGTCACGTCCTTGCACACCTCACGCGGCGTTTTGACCTGCTGGTTAACTGGCACAACGGCCAGCACCTGCGCAGACTCAGGGCCTTTCACCAAGCTGTAAGTGGCAAAAGCACCACCGGCTGTAACACCGACAGCACCCAGTACAGCACCCACCAGCAATGACTTGTTCACGTGAACCTCCAGACCATCTTAAGTGGGAACAGTCCCACACCAATCCTGGAGTTGGAGCATAAAAAAAGGCGCGAGTTCAATAACTCGCGCCTTTTAGGTGACAGCCTGTCGATAACTATGAGTTATGGACGGTCGTCGACTTCCTTCTCGCTCGCTGCAGGCGGGATCAGATCCTCTGCACTGAGATTCAGCCAGATCAACACCACGTTGGCGATGTAGATCGACGAGTAGGTACCCGCCAATACACCCACGAACAGTGCAATCGAGAAGCCCCACAGGTTGTCGCCGCCGAAGATCAGCAGTGCGGCAATGGCCAGCAAGGTGGAGATCGAGGTCGCCATCGTGCGCAGCAGGGTTTGCGTGGTCGAGATGTTGATGTTCTCGATCAGGCTGGCCTTGCGCAGCACCCGGAAGTTCTCGCGCACCCGGTCAAATACCACGATGGTGTCGTTGAGCGAGTAACCGATGATCGCCAGCACCGCCGCCAATACCGTCAGGTCGAAGGTAATCTGGAACCACGACAGGATACCCATCGTCACGATTACGTCGTGAACCAGGGACACGATCGCGCCGACCGCAAACTTCCACTGAAAGCGGAACGCCAGGTACAGCATGATGCCGCCCAGCGCCATCAGCATGCCGAGGCCGCCCTGGTCGCGCAGCTCTTCACCTACCTGCGGGCCAACGAACTCGACGCGCTTGATCACCGCCGGGTTGCTGGTATCTGCCTGGCCCAGCGCAGCCGCTACCTTGTTGCCCAGCAGCGGATCATCGCCAGGCATGCGCACCAGCAAGTCGGTCGTCGCACCAAAGCTCTGCACCACGGCATCGTGGAAACCGGCCGTAACCAGCTCATTGCGCACCTTGGTCAGGTCAGCCGGCTTCTCGTAGGTCAGCTCGATCAGCGTACCGCCGGTGAAGTCCAGGCCGTAGTTCATGCCCTTGTGGAACATGCTGAACAAGGCCAGCACGGTAAGCAGTACAGTGACGCCGAACGCTACGTTGCGAACGCCCATGAAGTTGATTGTACGTAACATGGCAGCCCCTTAAATCCACAACTTCTTGAAGTCCCGACCGCCATACACCAGGTTGACCAGTGCGCGGGTGACCATAATGGCCGTGAACATCGAGGTAAAGATACCCAGCGACATGGTCACCGCGAAGCCTTTGACCGGCCCGGTACCCATGGCGAAAAGGATCCCGCCGACCAGCAGGGTTGTCAGGTTGGAGTCAACAATGGCCGTAAAGGCACGGTTGAAACCTTCATTGATCGCCCGCTGCGGTGTCATGCCATTGGCAATCTCTTCACGGATACGCGAGAAGATCAGTACGTTGGCATCGACCGCCATACCCATCGTCAACACGATACCGGCAATACCCGGCAGGGTCAGGGTTGCACCCAGCACCGACATCAGCGCCAGCAACAAGACCATGTTGCCCGCCAGTGCCACCGTCGCGATCACACCGAAGAAACGGTAGATGGCGATGATGAAGATCGACACGAACAGCATGCCCCACAAGGAAGCATCGATACCCTTGGTGATGTTGTCAGCACCCAGGCTCGGACCAATGGTGCGCTCTTCAGCGAAGTACATTGGCGCGGCCAGACCACCGGCACGCAACAGCAGGGCCAGCTCGGAAGCCTCACCCTGGCCATTGAGGCCGGTAATGCGGAACTGGCTACCCAGCGGCGACTGGATGGTCGCCAGGCTGATGATCTTCTTCTCTTCCTTGAACGACTGAACCGGTACGTCCTTCTCGACACCGTCAACCACTTGCTTGGTGTAAGTCGTCACCGGCTTCTGCTCGATGAAGATTACCGCCATGCTGCGGCCCACGTTGCTGCGGGTCGAACGGCTCATCAACTCGCCACCGTGACCATCAAGCTTGATGTTCACCTGTGGACGGCCGTGCTCGTCAAAACCTGCCTGGGCGTCGGTTACCTGGTCACCGGTGATGATCAGGCCGCGCTCGATCTGTGCAGAAGGACGGTTGCCTTCACGGAACTCGAAAGTTTCGGAAGTGGCTTTGGAAGCGCCCGGCTCTGCTGCCAGACGGAACTCAAGGTTGGCCGTCTTGCCCAGGATACGCTTGGCTTCGGCGGTGTCTTGTACGCCTGGCAGCTCAACCACGATGCGGTTGGCACCCTGACGCTGAACCAGAGGCTCGGCAACACCCAACTCGTTGACCCGGTTACGGACGGTTGTCAGGTTTTGCTTGATGGAATATTCACGGATTTCCGCCAGCTTGGCCGGGGTCATCGCCAGACGCAGCACCGGCTGACCGTTCAGGTCTGCAGCGGTAATGTCGAAGTCATTGAAGCTCTTGCGGATCAGGCTGCGCGCTTGCTCACGGGCTGCTTCATCAGTAAAGCCCAACTGAATGGCACCGTTGAGTTGCGGCAGGCTGCGATAACGCACTTTTTCTTTGCGCAGCAGGCTTTTGACGTCGCTCTCGTACACTTTCATGCGTGCATCGACAGCTTTGTCCATGTCCACTTCCAGCAGGAAGTGCACACCGCCCGACAAGTCCAGACCCAGTTTCATCGGGTGAGCACCCAGACTGCGCAACCATTGTGGCGTGGTCTGTGCCAGGTTGAGCGCTACGACATAGTCGTCGCCCAGGGCCTTGCGTACTACATCCTTGGCTGGCAACTGGTCGTCTTTCTTGACCAGGCGTAACAGGCCACCTTTGCCGTTCTGGGCCACAGAGGCGCCCTTTACCGCAATGCCTGCATCCGTCAGCGCCTTGCTTGCGCGATCCAGATCAGCTTGAGTGACCTGCAGGGCCGTGCTCGCACCCGACACTTGAATGGCCGGATCATCAGGGTACAGATTGGGAGCGGAATAAATAAAACCGATCGCCAGCACTGCCAGGATCAGTATGTATTTCCACAGAGGGTATTTGTTCAGCATCAATCACGCCGCCCGCTTAAAACGCGGGGCGCCTTGCGCGCCCCGTCGATTGTTGAAAGTTGAAACTTAGATCGCTTTCAGCGTGCCTTTAGGCAACGTGGCTGCAACCGAGCCTTTCTGAATTTTCAGCTCGACAGTGTCAGACACTTCGATGACTACAAAAGCATCGGAAACCTTGACGATTTTGCCGGCGATACCGCCAGTGGTCACGATCTCGTCGCCTTTTTGCAGGTTACCCAACAGGGCTTTCTGCTCTTTGGCGCGCTTGGCCTGTGGACGCCAGATCATCAGGTAGAAGATGACCAGGAAGCCGACCAGGAAAATCCATTCAAAACCGCCGCCCATAGGGCCAGCAGCGGCAGGTGCAGCAGCGTCCGCGAAAGCGGAAGAGATGAAAAAGCTCATTAAGCACTCCAGTTGCAATGTTGTTTCTTAAAGGTCCGAAACTCAGTCCAAGGGCGGCACAGGCAGCCCGCGCTTGGCATAGAAGGCGTCGACAAAGGTGGCCAATGTACCCTGTTGAATAGCCTCGCGCAAACCAGCCATGAGCACCTGATAGTGGCGCAAATTATGGATGGTATTGAGCATGCTACCCAGCATTTCGCCGCACTTGTCCAGGTGATGCAGATAAGCGCGGGAGAAGTTCTGGCAGGTGTAGCAATCGCAGGTCGGATCCAGCGGCGAATCATCATGGCGATGGAACGCATTGCGGATCTTGATCACACCCGTGTCGATAAACAGATGCCCATTGCGGGCATTGCGGGTTGGCATCACGCAATCGAACATGTCCACACCGCGGCGCACACCCTCAACGAGATCTTCCGGCTTGCCAACCCCCATAAGGTAACGAGGTTTGTCAGCGGGCATCATCGCCGGCAGGTAATCCAGCACCTTGATCATTTCGTGCTTGGGCTCGCCCACCGACAAACCGCCGATGGCCAGGCCATCAAAGCCGATCTTGTTCAGGCCTTCGAGGGAGCGCTCGCGCAGGTTCTGGTGCATGCCGCCCTGAACAATACCGAACAGTGCCGCCGTGTTGTCGCCGTGGGCATTCTTGGAGCGCTGCGCCCAGCGCAACGACAGCTCCATGGAGACACGAGCGGTGTCTTCATCGGCCGGGTACGGGGTGCACTCGTCGAAAATCATCACCACATCAGAGCCCAGGTCGCGCTGGACCTGCATCGACTCTTCCGGGCCCATAAACACCTTGGCGCCATCGACCGGCGAGGCGAAGGTCACGCCTTCTTCTTTAATCTTGCGCATGGCGCCCAGGCTGAACACCTGGAAACCGCCGGAGTCGGTCAGGATCGGGCCTTGCCACTTCATGAAGTCGTGCAGATCGCCGTGCTTCTTGATCACTTCAGTGCCCGGGCGCAGCCACAGGTGGAAAGTGTTGCCCAGAATCATCTGCGCGCCGATGGCTTCGATATCACGCGGCAGCATGCCCTTGACCGTACCGTAGGTACCGACCGGCATGAACGCAGGGGTTTCAACCACACCACGGGGGAAGGTCAGGCGACCGCGACGAGCCTTGCCATCAGTGGCCAGCAGCTCGAAGGACATACGACAGTTGCTCATGCTTGATCCTCTGGGGCCGGGGCAGGAGCCGTCGGCGCAGGATTGCGGGTGATGAACATTGCATCACCGTAACTAAAGAAGCGGTACCCATGCTCAACCGCAGCCTTGTAGGCCGCCATGGTTTCGGGATAACCGGCGAACGCCGAAACCAGCATCAGCAGCGTGGATTCCGGCAGATGGAAATTGGTTACCAGCGCGTCGACCACATGAAAGGGTCGACCGGGGAAAATAAAGATATCGGTATCGCCACTGAACGGCTTGAGCACGCCATCACGCGCGGCACTCTCCAGCGAACGCACGCTGGTGGTGCCCACGGCGATTACCCGCCCGCCTCGGGCACGGCACGAGGCCACGGCATCGACCACATCCTGGCCCACTTCCAGCCATTCGGTGTGCATATGGTGATCTTCAAGACGCTCGACCCGCACTGGCTGGAACGTACCTGCGCCCACATGCAGGGTCACGAATGCGGTCTCGACGCCTTTGGCGGCGATGGCCTGCATCAGCGGCTCATCGAAATGCAGCCCGGCGGTCGGTGCCGCCACGGCGCCAAGGCGCTGGGCGTAGACCGTTTGATAGCGCTCGCGGTCCGAACCTTCGTCCGGGCGATCAATATAAGGAGGCAGCGGCATATGCCCGACACGGTCGAGCAGCGGCAACACCTCTTCGGCAAAGCCCAGCTCGAACAACGCATCGTGACGCGCCAGCATCTGGGCTTCGCCACCGCCATCAATCAGGATCTTCGACCCTGGTTTTGGCGACTTGCTGGAGCGCACATGGGCCAGCACACGGTGACTGTCGAGCACCCGCTCAACCAGAATTTCCAGCTTGCCGCCCGAGGCCTTCTGGCCAAACAGACGGGCTGGAATCACCCGGGTATTGTTAAACACCATCAAGTCGCCTGGACGCAAATGTTCAAGCAAATCAGTAAATTGACGATGTGCCAGTACGCCGCTCTCCCCATCCAGGGTCAGCAGGCGACTGTTGCGGCGCTCCGCCAAAGGATGGCGTGCGATGAGTGAATCAGGGAGCTCGAAAGTAAAGTCAGCAACGCGCATGATAGGTTTCGTCTAGCAGGGCCGGGGAGTTTAACGGACTTGGCAAAAATAGACCAATAAGTTGTTGACCGACCTAAACCTCATCTCTATACTTCGCCGCCATTGAGCCCTGATGGCGGAATTGGTAGACGCGGCGGATTCAAAATCCGTTTTCGAAAGAAGTGGGAGTTCGATTCTCCCTCGGGGCACCAAACATAGATTCAAGGTGCCGCTCAATGCACCTTGAACACACAAAAAAACCGGCCCTGGCGCCGGTTTTTTTGTGCCTGTCGATTACCCCCTCATCCACCAATCAACGCTGTCAGTGCCGCGATCACCCGATCCTGTGCCAGGCCGCAAAGCGCCCCGACAAACAGCGCACTCCTCCAACTGATAGAAAAATTCAACTCCTTGCCCAACCTGGTGTGCTCGTAGATGTTGAAGAACACCAACGCGACGATCGGGCCAACAATGATTTGCCCCGTGGTTGCCGACTTTATGATCTCCTCGAACTTGTTGACGTCCCCCTCCAGTGAACCGCGCAGCGTCGCCCCAAGTATCGCGGCCACTATGGCAACAATCGACAGGCTCAACGGCGAGGGGGTGATTTGTATATTGGTGGCCACGGAGGCCGATTTTGGCACCTTTGCTCCCGCCAACTTGTAGCGAACATCAAAACCCACCTGGTATTTCCTTGGCTCCAGCAGGGCCCTGTCAAACCGCATTACATAAGTTGCCGAAAAAGAGGTTTCAGGCTCGATAAACGTGAGGTCAGAGCCCTCCCTCACGATTTCCAATAGCCTGGCCTCGACCGCCTCCAGTTGTGCAAGCTTCGCCTTGAACAAGACTCTGATGCCTTGTTGATCATGATGCGGCCCGGCAAAAGAACTATCGCTTTCATCCAGCCAGGTTGAGTAGGCGCGACGCGCATCGTCTCCCGAGGCTATTTCATAGCGAAAACTGGTAATATTCACTCTCACATGTCTTTCAAAAACGTCCCGCCGATTGGCAATATACAGATAGGCCTTGAGTACCCCCTTGAACTTGAAGATCGACCTGTAGCTGTCCACTTGGGCGGCAATAAAGTCTTTCCTGAATGCCTGCAGCTCCATCCATAAAAAATCATTGAGCAAGTTATTAAGTTCAACAATCAATGCTGACCGGGTAGAGTTTCCCGTCTCCGACTCGCTGTCCGACACATCCATTAGTTGCGCACCTTTAGGCACATGGGGCTGCAGCGCCATTATCAACAGGGGTTCCGCACTGGCATTGCGCACAGTTAGCTTGTAAGCAATCTGACTCGAATGTATATCGCCCAACTGCTCTTCCAGCATAATAACCGGACTGTTCATCTTACATCCGAGACGCTGATTTTAATAATATTGTTAAAACTAATTTTAGCAGCAACTTACCCACTTCCTCGACGCCTACGGACGCCAGGCAGGCGGACTTGCAATTTCCCACTGTTGAAAAACTGTCATAACTGACAGTTAAAAGCACGCATATGCATTGATAAAAATTCGCGCCCACCTTGCAACCCATGCTTTTGAATGGAATAAAAAAAATAATGCCGTTTATCGCACGCTTCGCCACCCCTGTTAACCCACAACTAAGCCACCTCGGCCACTCCGTCACCAGCCGCTCTAACTGGCTGTTCAATTCCGCCTTCGCCCTTTACACAACTTCAATAAATACATCACCAAGGCGTGTACTAACCAAATATTCTTAGAACCATTTAAACGGCTTTCCCGTGGCTTATGCCGATCCGCCAACTCGCCCCCGCCTCTTAAATATTATTGATCAAACAGTCGATTTAAAAACCCCAGCTGTTGTAAGCCCTGCAACTCAGCCATTACTCCGCCGCCTGTATCCTGCCTGCCCCAGTGCCAGTACAATCGCCGCACCCTGCACGCCGCTTATGCAGTGCCCGATATAAAAGAGGAACCTGAAGATGGAATTGCCACTGGAAACAGTCGCCCTTTATGCACTCAAGCTGGCGTATGAGCGCGAAGGCTCGAGCCCGATTTTGCGCGACGATCCGGCCATGAGCGACTATCAGCGCGATGTTTTTGCCTTCGACGTGCGCAAGGGCGATATCGCGGCCATCCAGGGTAAAATCGAGCGCTGCCTGGCGCTGGCGCTGGCAGCCCTGGGGGGCGAGCAGAGCCCGATGGGCCGCGAGCTGCAGAAGCTGTCCGGTGATGTACGCAATGCCCACACCCTGGAACAAATGCACCCGGCACTGCTGACACTCAAGGATTACCTCAAGGACGTGCAGTAATCACTGCCCCTGAACGGACTCGATATAGGCCAGCAGGTTGTCGATCTTCTCCTGGTCGCTGATGCCCCAGAAGATCATCCGCGTGCCGCTCACCACTTTTTTCGGGGCCTCAATGTAGGCGGCGAGTTTTTCCCTGGTCCACACCACGCCTGAATTTTTCATGGCGTCGGAGTACAGGTAGCCCTCGCTGGTGCCCGCCTGGCGTCCGATCACACCATTGAGCTGCGGGCCAAAACCATTGCGCGCGTTAACCCCGATGCTGTGGCAACCGCCACAGGTTTTAGTGAACAGCTTGCCCCCCGCTTCAGCATCCCCCGCGGCTATCGCACTGTTACTCAGCAGCGCGGCACACAGGCTCAGGGTCAACAAGGCTGGGGACTTCATCGGCAACTCCATCAGGTGAGGGTGTTCAGGCTCAGGCGGCAATTATGCCTGCTCATCTGCAGTAGCACCTTGCTGATGGTCAAGACACGGCTTTAACCCGCAAATCCACCTTGATCCAGAAACATGCGCTCCTGCTCAGTGGTCTCGCGCCCCAGCACCTCATTGCGATGGGGAAAGCGCCCAAATCGCTGGATGATCTCGGCGTGCTCTTGTGCCCATACGCTCGCTTGCGGACCAAGGCTGTGATGCAGTTGCAACGACAGTTGCTGGTCGGCAGCGTCTTCGGAATGCTCGAACGGCAAATAACAAAACAGCCGCAAGTCGGCCTCAAGCGCCTTGTCCATGCTGCCATCGATCATGTGCCGGGCATAAAAGCGCGCCAGGGAGTCGGTGGCAAACATATGTGCAGTTCCACGGAAGGCATTGCGCGGGTACTGGTCCAGCAGCAACAGCAATGCCAGGGCACCTTCCGGTTGTGCCAGCCAGTGCTCCAGCTGGCGACTGGCGGCCAGGAAATGGGCGCTGTAAAAGGTGTCGCGAAACAAGGTATCGAAGGCTTTATCCTTGGCGAACCAATGCTTGGGGCCCGCCTGTTTCCAGAACTCGATGACCGCTTGCGGTGTTACCTGCTCATCCTTCCCGGTCGCTGCCACAGTCTCATCCTCACGTTGTTGGCCAAGCCTCAACTGTAGGCCTGCTCCGCCAGCAGCACCACCGCAATCAGGATCATTATCGCCCCCGATACCCGGCTGACGTTTTTCGCCGCCCCTGGCCTGGTGCGCAATACGGCATGGGCACTGAAGCCGACCGCCAGATACACCAGCGCGCAACTCACTGCATGCAGCCCGCCCAGGGCAATGATCTGTGTCGGTATCGACCAGTTCGACAGCGGGTCGGTGAACTGCGGCAAAAGCGCAAGAAACAATAACAACACCTTGGGATTCAGGCCGCTGACACACAACCCCTTCCACGCCCAGCGCGACCATGAATCAGATGCCTGCCCCTGCCCGGACTGCGGCGTTGCGGGATCCCTGAGCATGCACACCCCCAGCCAGAGCAAATACAGCGCCCCCGCAACCGTCAGCACGCTGAGGATCATCGGGTTACGCGCCACCAGCCCGCCTACGCCTGCCGCCACAATCACCGTTGCCAGCAAATGCCCCGAGAGCATGCCCGCCACCGCCGGCGTCACCAGCCGGCCGCGCATGCCCGCAGAAATCGCATAGGCCCAGTCTGCGCCGGGGGTGATGATAAACAAGAACGATACCGCCCAAAACGCGGCCAGGACGCTGAGAGTCACGGGACATTTCCTTTCTACGCTGCAACTTTAAGAATGAGAGATGGGCCACAAGCCCCTCGCCGCCGCCACCTGGAAAGGCGTCAGCGGGCAAAAGAAGAATAAGCAAATGCCTCCAGGATTATCTTTCGTTTATCCTAATAAAAAGCCACAGCCAAGGAAGGTTCTTCCATATGGATCGCATTGACAGAAATATTCTTGCGCAACTGCAAGCCGATGGCCGACTTTCGCTCACTGAGCTGGCAGATCGGGTGGGCTTGAGCCTCTCCCCTTGCCATCGGCGCGTGCGGGCGCTGGAAGACTCCGGCGTGATCCTTGGCTATCGCGCCCTGCTGGCGCCGAGTGAGCTGGGGCTTAACTTTTCCGCGATGGTGTTTGTCACCCTGCGCGAAGTGACGCGCCAGGCCATTGCCGACTTTGAAGCGGCCGTGATCGAGACCTCGCAAATCGTCGACGCACAAAGGCTATTCGGCGACCCCGACTACCTGCTGCATGTGGTCGCCGCCGACCTGCCGGCCTTCCAGCAGCTCTACGATGAACGCCTGACCTCATTGCCCAACGTGCAACGCCTGACCTCCACACTGGTGATGAAGCGGGTTATTCAGGACCGCATGCTGCCGTTGTGAGGCTGCATAAAAACGTGTGGGGGCTGGCTTGCCTGCGATGCAGGCGATGCGCTGTCACTGTAAAACCGCAGTGATCCAATCGCGAGCAAGCCCGCTCCCACAGGTCGAGTGCAACCCGCAAATTAATCCGCCAACGGCATCAACCCGACTGTCAGGGCATCGAGCAAGGCGCTGACCTTGGGCAGGGACTTGCGGCTTTTTGGCCACACCAGGTTGATCGCCAGCCCCTCGCTCGCCAGATGTGGCAACACCTGCACAAGTGAACCATCAGCCAGATGCTGCTTGATCAGCCAGGTGGGCAGTTGGGCGATGCCGCACCCCGCCAGCACTGTCATCACTTGCCCTTCCCCATCACCCACGATGTACCTGGCGGGCATTACCCGGCGCTCGATCTCTCCAGGGCGGCTGCCCGCGAAGTTCCAGGGGCTGACGGTGCCGTCGGCCCGCCCATAGGCCACACACTGGTGATGCTCCAGATCGCGGTCGGTCACAGGCGTGCCGTAAATGTTCAGATAAGCCGGCGCAGCACAGAACACATGCCGCTCGCGCCCCAGAAAGCGATGCTCCAGCGCCGCAGGCCAGATATCCGGCCCACCAACCCGCACGACGATATCCACGCCCTCTTCGACCGGATCGATAAAGCGGTCGGAGAAGGAAATATGCGGCAGCAGCAGCGCGTGTTTCTGCACAAACTGCAAAATCACCGGCAACGCCTGCAAACGCCCGAAGGCCGCTGGCAAATCAATGCGGAGCCTGCCCTGCGGCTCGGCATTGTCGGCCTGCATGGCCAGCTCGGCCTCTTCCAGTTCGGCCAGAACCCCAGTGCAGGTCCGGTAAAAAGCCGCACCGGCATCAGTCAATGCCAGGCGCCGCGTGGTGCGCTGGAACAAGCGCACCCCAAGCCTGTCTTCCAGCCGGGCGATACCCTTGCTGATCGCCGAAGCCGTCAGGTTCAGGCGCTCGGCAGCAGCCCTGAAGCTGCCCGAGTCGGCGACACAGACAAATACATCGATCCCTTTCAGGCGCTCGGAAGCGAACATGCACGGCCCTCATTAGTGAATTCAGTTCATCTTATTAGGTAAAAGGCATCGTAAATACGCCATCAGTTCCCCAGTAAGCTTTTACACCAAGAACTTACTCAAGCATCAGGCGTATTTATGACTTCGCACAAACCCACCGTTTTAATCACCGGCGCCACCGGCCAGATCGGCGGCGACACCCTGCGCAACCTGCAAGCCGACCAGAGCATTACGCTGGTCGCGGCCGTGCGCTCCCACGCCAAGGCGCAGCCCTTTGCAGCACAGGGCATTCGTACCGTGATCATGGACTTCGACCAGGAACACACCCTGGCCCCGGCGCTGGAGGGCATCGACCGCGCCCTGCTGGTCACCGGCTACACCGTGGACATGCTGCGCCAGAGCAAGGCATTTATCGACCAGGCGAAAAAATCCGGCGTGCAGCACATGGTGCATCTCGGTGCGTGCGGGCGGGACGACACCACCATCGGCCACTGGGCCTGGCACCAGTTTGTGGAGCGCTACATCGAGTGGTCGGGGTTCTCGTTTACCCATTTGCGCCCGGAGTGTTTTATGCAAAACCTGCTCAGCTACGATGGCACCCGGGCAGTCATCAACGGAGTGATCGAGCAGTACACCGGCGATGCGCGGTTCAGCTGGGTCGACGGTGAAGACGTTGCCCGGGTGGCTGCGCAAGCATTGCTGCACCCGGACAGGCACGCCGGCCAGACCTATCGGCTGGGCTACGATGTGCAGTCCTATGGCGATATCGCCGCGATCATGAGCCGGGTGCTGGGCCAGCCATTTCGTTATGACGCACAGTCACCTGACGTGTTTGTGGAGAATATGCGCGCGGCTGGTGCAGAAATGGCTTACATGAACTGCGTACATGACAACTTCACCCGCATGGCTGCACGGCAGATCCCCGGCGTGGAAGAGACGTTCGACAACTTCAGCCAGATCACAGGGCGCCAGCCGGTGAGCTGGGAGGACTTTGTAGAGAAGCACCGCAAGGTGTTTGCCTATTGATAAAGCCCCTCCCTGCGTAGCAGCTGGCGAAGGGATTTACGCACCGGGATTGCAGTGGCCATCATCTTGCCGATACCATTGGGAACGATTCGCACTCACATCTGGAAGCTCGACCGGTGCCCTCTCTCCCGACTCACAAGCTGGGCTTCTTTTTCAGCCACCATCACCGCTGGTTGCTGCAACATATTCAGCGTCGTCTGCGCAATCACGCAGATGCAGAGGACACCGCCGCCGATACCTTTTGCCAGATGCTGGCGGCACGGGTCGACCCGGACAGCATCGAGCAACCTCGTGCCTACCTGTCCACCATTGCCCGGCGCCTGATGTTCGACCGCCATCGCCGGCGCAAGCTGGAGACCGCCTACCTGGATCGTCTGGCCTTGTTGCCCGAGGCCGTAGCGCCGTCCCCCGAGGAACAACTGCAACTGATCGAGGCCCTGGTGGCCATCGACCGCGCCATCGACGGCTTGCCGATGATCGTCAAGGCCACCTTCCTCTACAGCCAGCTCGATGGCCTGAGCTATGTGGCCATCGCGCAAAAGCTGGGGCTGTCGGAACGCACCGTCAGCCGTTATATGAAACAGGCTTTGCGCCAGTGCTACCTGAGCGAGGCCAGCCTGTGAGCAAACAACGTCTGGACCCCTTGAGCGAGCAGACCATCGACTGGATGGTCAAGCTGCGCGCCGCTACGCCCGATGCCGCGCTGCAAGAACGGTTCAACCTGTGGCTGGCCAAGGACCCGGCCCATGCCCAGGCCTGGGAACAATTGCACAGGCGCCTGGGCGGCTCCTTCAACACACTGCGCACGCTGGAGCAACGCCTCCCGGGCCAGGCAGGGGAAGCCCGCCAACTGCTCTTGCAACCCTCGGCATCACGCCGCGACGCACTGCGCGCAATCACCGGCCTGGGCCTGCTCGGCGGTGGTTTATGGCTGGGCGCCAGCACTCCGCTGGGTGACTCGCTGCTGGCGGACCTGTCCACCGGTCGCGGCCAGCGCCAGGACTTCAACCTGGCCGATGGCAGCCGCCTGAGCCTGAACGCCAGCAGCGCCGTTGACCTGCACTTCACTGCGCGGCAACGGCTGGTGATCCTGCGCCACGGCGAACTGGTGATCAAGGTGGCACCCGACCCCGAGCGCCCGTTACGGGTGCGCAGTGCCGAAGGTGAAATCAGTGCCCTGGGCACGCGCTTTCTGGTCGCCCAACAGGAGCAGGCAACCCGGCTGGTGGTGCTGCAGCACAGCGTCCAGGCCCGGTTGTTCAGCGGCCTGACCCTCGACCTGCAAGAAGGTCAGGCGGCCATGCTCTACCCGCGCAGCATCGTGCCCATGAGCGGCGACCAGCGCTATCGTGCCGACTGGCTGCGGGCCAGGCTCAACGTGCTGGATGACCCGCTGGAAGACGTCGTCGCGGCCCTGCGCCCCTATACCCGCGGTTTTGTCCGCGTGGCCCCCGAGGTGCGCGGTCTGCGGGTACAGGGCGTATACCCACTGGACAACCCTGAGCGCGCCTTCACGGCACTGGCCGAAACGCTGCCCATTCGTGTGGATCACTACAGCCCATGGCTCACCATCATTCGGCCCGCATAAGCCCCCGGTGAAAAGTTTTTTTGATAATTGATCGCATTCGTGTCCGGTTTTCAGATCTCGGCCCACCTATCTCCTGAGACTTCCACACGATCAGGAGAATGCTGTGCTCAACCCGTGGCCCCACACCCTTAGCGTCGCCGTTGCCCTGGCAACCCTGGCCAGCCCTGCCCTGGCCCAGGATATAAGCTTCAACCTGCCCGCCGGCCCGCTGGCCAACAGCCTGAATGCCATTGCCAGCCAGAGCGGCCGGATTGTCTCGCTGGAGCCCGTGCTGGTGCAGGGCAAGCAAGCCCCGGCGGTGATCGGCCTGATGTCCGCGGAACAGGCGATGGACACGGCTTTGCGCGGCAGCGGCCTGCAATTGCGCATCACCGGACAAGGCAATTTCAGCGTTGAGCCGGCCCCGCAAACCGGCGCTGCGCTGCAACTGGGCGTCACCAACGTCACCGAGCGCAGCCTCGACGCCACTACCGAAGGCTCGGGTTCCTACACTGCGCAAGCCGTCACCATCGGCAAGGGTGCCCACACGCTCAAAGACACCCCGCAATCGGTCACCGTCATCACCCGAAAAATGCTCGACGACCAGAACCTCAACACCATTGAACAGGTGATGGAAAAAACCCCGGGGATCACCGTCTACGACTCGCCCATGGGCGGCAAATACTTCTACTCCCGCGGCTTTCGCATGAGCGGCCAGTACCAGTACGACGGCGTGCCACTGGACATCGGCAGCAGCTATGTACAGGCCGACAGCTTCAACAGCGATATGGCGATCTATGACCGCGTCGAAGTTCTGCGCGGCGCAGCCGGGATGATGAAAGGCGCCGGCGGCACGGCAGGCGGGGTGAATTTTGTGCGCAAGCGCGGCGAAGCCACCCCGCACACACAACTGGCGCTGTCGGCCGGCACCTGGGACAACTACCGCGGGCAAGTCGATACCGGCGGCCCGCTGAACGAAGCCGGCACCCTGCGTGGCCGGGCGGTCGTGACCCAACAAACCCGCCAGTATTTCTATGACGTTGCCGCCCGCAAGGATCAGGTCTACTACGGCGCACTGGACTTCGACCTCAGCCCCGACACCACCCTGGGGCTGGGCCTGGCCTATGAAGACGTCGACGCCACACCCTGCTGGGGCGGCCTGCCGCGCTATGCCGATGGCAGCGACCTGAAACTCAAGCGCTCCACCTGCCTGAACACCTCGTGGAACAACCAGCGCAGCAAGCGCACCACCTGGTTCGCGGACCTCAAGCAGCAAATCAATGACGACTGGGCACTGAAGGTGGCCGGGGTCTATTCAAAAAATACCCAGGACATGGAGTACGCCTTCCCCAGCGGCGCGGTACCCGTGGGCGCAACCAGCAGCAACACCCTGATGCTCGGCAGCATCTATGACTACAACCAGACCGACTACGGCTTCGATGCCTATGTAGACGGTAAATTCGACGCCTTTGGCCAGCAGCACGAACTGATCGTGGGTGCCAACGCCAGCCGCTCGCACAAGGATGACTTCTACGCCGTGGCCGCGCTGGCAGATCGTCAAAATGTGTTGAACCCCAACCACAACCTGCCGCGCCCCGATGAAAGCTACTACCTGGCCAATGCCTCACGGGGCGGCCCGGTGGACATCCACGTCAAGCAGTACGGCGCCTACTCCCTGGCCCGCTTGAAACTGGCTGATCCGCTGACCTTCGTGCTGGGCAGCCGGGTCAGCTGGTACTCATCGACCAACGACGCCATCTCCTACTGGCGCGGCGAAGGCACCCCGGTGTACTCCGAGGCCAAAGAGAGCGGGCAAGTCACGCCGTTTGCCGCCTTGTTGTTCGACCTCAACGACAACCTGACCACCTATGCCAGCTACACCGATATCTTCACCCCCCAGGGCGGCTATCGAACCATCAGCGGCGCGACCCTCAAGCCGCTGATCGGGCAAAGCTACGAGCTGGGGATCAAGGGCGAGTGGTTCAACGGTCGGCTCAACAGTTCATTCAACCTGTTCCGCACTGTCCAGAAAGACGCGGCCCAGACCGACCCGCTGTGCCCGGACGGTGGCTGCTCGCTGAACTCCGGCAAGGTTCGCGCCCAGGGTTTTGAAGCCGAGGTCAGCGGTGAAGTGATCGAGCGCCTGCAATTGCTGGCCGGTTATACCTATACCCAGACCAAGGTTCTGGAAGACGCCGATGCAGCCCAGGACGGGCTGGCCTACAACTCCTATGTGCCGCGCCATCTGCTGCGCGTATGGGGTGATTACGCCCTGAGCGGTGCTCTGGAACGGGTCACGATCGGCGCCGGGGTCAATGCACAAAGCAGCAACTACCGGGTTTCACCCATCAGCGGCAACGACATTACCCAGGCGGGTTACGCCATCTGGAACGGCCGGATTGGCTACCGAATCGACGACACCTGGTCGGTGGCCCTGAACGGCAACAACCTGTTCGACAAACGCTACTACGCCACCGTTGGCACCGAAGGGTTCGGCAACTTCTACGGTGAACCGCGCAACTTTGTGATGTCGCTCAAGGCTGATTTTTGAGTAATACAAATCGCGAGCAAGCCCGCTCCCACATCCTCTCCTGTGGGAGCGGGCTTGCTCGCGATGGTAGCTGCGCGGTCTAACGGGTGCTACGCCTCGCAAACGCGAATAAAACCCATCTGCAACAACCCCGTTAAATACGATAAACTCCCCGCCGCCAAAACGCCCTCAGGACTGCAACGGGCCTGTCTCTTGTACAAGGATTGTCATGTTCATACGCTCATTCACCTTCGCTTTTTCCGCGCTGCTACTCGCCGGCTGCCAGTCTGGCGGCCATGATTCCTACCGCTCGCCCAAACTCACTGCGGCACAGGAAAAGGACCAGGCGCTACAACGCGATGTGTATGAAAAGCTGATCAGCAGGGTACTGGCCCGCGAAGGCGATCTGGCCAATACCCAGGGCCGCGACGGCAGTTTCAACCTGATGCTGACCCTTGATGACAAGAACCGCATCATTGGCTGTGGCACGCTGCCCAACAAGAAAGTGGATGCCCGGATCTACCCCTACAACCGCAAGCTGGCCGAGGATCTGCGCTCGATCTGCTGGACAGCGGTGTTCCCCGAGCTGCCCTCGTCGCTGATCGACCCCGAGACCAAAACCGCAAGGGTCGTGGCGCCAGTTCTGGTTTACCCCTTGGTGGCGCTTTCCCCGGACACCCGCGCACGCCGCGAAGCCGCATTGCACGACAAGGCGCAAAACGATTTTCTGTTCACCCAACTGCTCGCCCCGTTGCCCATCGACAGCATCGGTGTCGCCACGCTGATGATGATGACCGACAGCACCGGGCAGGTGCGCGAGTGTGCCGCCAGCCTGGACCCGCATTCTTTGCGCCCGTCCGAATTCAGGCAGGACGATGCCTTGCTTGCCGGCCTGGTCCAGCGCTGCAAGCAGCTGGACATGAGTACCATGCCGGGCTTTGTAGCTAATACCCAGGGCATGACCAGCGCCTTCCATCGCGTCGAGTACACGCCCTGGAAAGCCGGGCTCAAGCCCGCTCAATCGCAAAGTTGCTCCACGACTGGCTCACGGGCATCAACTCAAGGCTGTTGATATTGATGTGCGCCGGCTGGTTGAGAATCCAGAAGATTGTCTCGGCAATATCCGCCGGCTGAATCGCCTGGGCGCCGGCGTAGACCGAGTCGTATCTGGCCTTGTCCCCGGCAAAGCGCACCAGCGAAAACTCGCTCTCGCACAGGCCCGGCTCAAGGTTGGTGACGCGTACCCCGGTGCCCTGCAGGTCACAGCGCAGGTTCAATGAGAACTGCCGGACAAAGGCTTTGCTCGCGCCATACACATGGCTGCCGGGATACGGCCAGTTGCCCGCAATCGACCCCAGGTTGACGATGCCCGCCCCGGCGCCGTGGGCGATCAGCCGTGGCAATAGCAAGCGCGTGCTGTACAGCAGGCCCTTGATATTGGTATCCACCATGGTCTCCCAGTCATCCAGCGAGCACTCGGGGGCTGGCGTGGTCCCCAGGGCCAGCCCGGCATTGTTGATTAACCCGCGCAGGGTGCTGAACTCTGCAGGCAGTTGTTCAATGGCCTGCTCCATCGCAACGCGGTCACGTACGTCCACTACCAGCGGCAAGATTCTGGCCTGAGCGCACAGTTCATCGGCCAGCGCATGCAGGCGCTCGGCCCGGCGCCCGGTGAGCACCAGCGACCAGCCAGCAGCGGCAAAACGGCGGGCACAGGCTTCGCCAAAACCGGACGTGGCACCGGTGATAAAAACAGTCGGCATCATAAACAGCTCCTCGGGATTGATCAGGGCCACGCCCGGCCCAACAGGCCAACGCCTGCCAGCACCAGTAATAGCCATTGGGTAAAACGGGCGGCCTGTTCGGCCTGAATACGCACGAACAATTGTTGCCCAAGCCACAAGCCCAGCAACAATGCAGGCAGCATCAGCAAGGCTTGCCAGCCGGTGCCGGAGGGGATGGCCGAGGCCGCCGCCAGCCCGGCCAGCGCCGCAAGATCGACCGCAAAAAAGAACATGATCAGCGTCGCCCGCAGCACCCGGGCCCGCAGCCCGCAATGGCTGAGCCATGCCACCACCAGCGGCCCGCCAATACTGAACGCGGCGATCAACGCCCCGCTGCTGCCGCCCACCAGCCAGGCACCGGCGCGGCCCTCGCCCATCGGCAGGCGAATCCGCGCCAACCCCATAATTGCCAGCAAGCCCACCAGCAGGTACACCCCCACCGTCAGCCCGCCGCTGTCGATGCCGGTCAGCAACCAGATGCCGCACGGCACCCCGCACGCGGCTGCCAGCAGCAGGCGCTTGAGCAGCGGGTAATGCGCCTCGCGCCAGGCGCTGCGCAACAGCATCACGCTGGACGCCACCTCCAGAAACAGCACCAGGGGTACTGCCTGCTGCAACGACCCGAGCATCGCCAGCCCGACCACTGCAATCGCGGCAAAACCGAAGCCCGTGAGCCCGCGCACCACCGCCGCCACCAGCACACACAGCGCACTCAGGGCCCAACTTGCTTCAGGGTTCATACGCAGCTCCGGGGTGCTCAATGGCGCCACTGTAGTCAGCCGCACACCCCGGCACTTAGATCCAGCCTGGGCTTTCGATGGGGCCAGAACTGGCCCTATCGAAAACCCCATCTGGAGCTAAGGATCGGCCCCGGTCGTGACTAGTCTGCGAGCAACTGGCCGCACCGGGCCGAGCCTCAGGAGTGACACGCATGGCGACGAATCTGAACCACCAATGGATGCCTTTCACCGACAACCGCGAGTTCCAGCGCGCACCGCAGTTGTTCGTCCGCGCCGAGGGCGTGCGCTACTGGAATGCTGAAGGCCGCGAGTTGCTCGATGGCAGCTCCGGGCTGTTCTGCAGCGCCGCCGGGCATGGCCGTACCGAGATCGCCGAAGCGGTGTGCAAGCAATTGCTGACCCTGGATTTCACCCCGCACTTCCAGCGCGCCTCGCCGTTGTCCTTCGAGTTGGCCGAGCGTTTGAGCGAACTGCTGCCCGAGGGGCTGAACAAGCTGTTTTTCACCAACTCCGGCTCCGAGTCGGTGGACAGCGCGATGAAGATTGCCCTGGCCTATCACCGTGCCCGCGGTGAAGCCCAGCGCACCCGATTTGTGTCCCGGGAGTGGGCCTATCATGGGGTCAATTTTGGCGGCGTGGCGCTGTCGGGAATGATGCGCAACCGCCAGGCCTTCGCCACCGGCGGCCTGCCCCACGTCAGCCATATGCGTCACACCTGGCAGGAAGACCAGCGCTACCAGTTGGGCGAACCGCAACAGGGCGCTGACCTGGCCAGCGACCTTGAACGGATCATCGCCATGCACGGCGGCGACAGCATTGCCGCCTGTTTTGTGGAGCCGATTGCCGGCTCCATCGGCGTTTATGTGCCGCCGGCGGGTTACCTCAAGCGCCTGCGTGATATCTGTGACAAACACGGGATCTTGCTGGTGTTCGATGAAGTCATCACCGGTTTTGGCCGCACCGGCCAGGCCTTTGCAGCGCAGAGCTTTGATGTGAAGCCGGACCTCATCACCATGGCCAAGGCCCTGACCAACGGGGCAATCCCGATGGGTGCGGTGGCAGTGAACGAGATGGTCTACGACACGGTGATCAATGCCAGCAAGGGCGGCGGCCCGGAGCTGTTCCACGGTTATACCTACTCCGGGCACCCGGTGGCCTGTGCGGCGGCGCTGGCTTCGCTGGATATCTACCGTGACGAGGACTTGTTCGCCAAAGGCGCGCAACTGGCGCCGTATTTTCTGGAGTGCCTGAGCGGGTTGCAAGGCTTGCCGCAGGTCAGCGACTTGCGTGGTTATGGTTTGCTCAGCGGGATTCAACTGACGCCCGGGGATGCGCCGGGGGCCAAAGGGGCACGGGTGCAAAGGGCGCTGTATGACGCCGGGCTGCATGTGAAAACCACCGGCGACGCGATCATTTTTGCCCCGGCGCTGGTGACTGGGCGGGCCGATCTGGACGGGATGTTTGCCATATTGAAAGACACCCTGGGGCGTGAGGTTTTGTAAGCCACACTCCCTCTGTGGGAGCGGGCTTGCTCGCGAAGGTATCGCTGCGGTTTACCATGCAGACCACGTCGTCTGCATCGCAGGCAAGCCAGCTCCCACAGGTTCAGTGGTGCCCTCAAGGCATGATGCTGACCTAATTCCCTCCCTCTCACACCATCCCCCCCTTCCCACATCATCCTGCCTGCATCTCCCGCCATGCCTCGCCCAGCGCCATGATCCCCGGTTCAATCAACTCTTCGGCAATCGCGCCGAAGCCCAGCCGAAAGCAATTCAACGGCCGCTGCTCGCTCAAATAATGAATATCCCCCGGTTCAATCAACACACCACGCCTGGCCACCAGCCGCTGCAACACCCAGGCATCCACATCCACCGGGCAACTGACCCATAGCGACGAGCCCCCCGCCATGCCACTGGCATTGAGCTGCGGCAGGTGTTCGGCCATTGCCCGACTGATCACCCGCCACTTGCGCGCCAGCCGATCACGCAAGCGCCGCGCATGGGCGTCGTAATGCCCCATCGATAAAAACAGCGCCAGGGTGCGCTGGTTATTCGACGGCGGATGCCGGTAGATATACCGGCGCAGTGCGCGCAACTCGTGGATCAATTCGGCATCCGCGGCAATAAACCCCAGCCGCACACCCGGCAGCAGGCTTTTGGTCAGGCTGCCCAGATAGATCACCCGCCCGCTGTCATCAAAACTCTTCAATGCAGGATGGTTGCTGCCCAGGAAATTCTGCTCGTTTTCGTAGTCGTCTTCGATGATCAAGAAGTCCCGCTCGCGGGCACTGGCCATCAACTCCAGGCGTCGGTACAGCGGCATGGTCACGCCAGTGGGCGACTGATGGCTGGGTGTGCAAAACACCATCTCGCAGTCCGCCAGTTGCTCATTGACCACCAGCCCCTGGCGATCGATGCGCAAGGGTTTGAGCTCACAACCGCTCAGGCCGAAGATGTTGCGCGCATCCACATAACCCGGCTCTTCAAGCCCCATTACCAGCCCCGGGCGGCCCAGCAGCCGGGCGAGCATATACAGCGAGTTCTGCGTACCGATGGTGATCATCACTTCCTGCGCCGATACGCTGATGCCGCGCTTGGGCAGCACGCGCTGCACGATCTGTTCAATCAACAGCGGATCGTCGAGCATCACCTGATCATCAACCCAACTGCGCATATGTGCGCCAGTGCTGGCGATGCGCGAACAGTCGCGCCAGCGGGCAGCGGTTTGCTCATCGGCCTCGACCTGACCGTAGATAAACGGGTAACGGTACTCACGCCAGTTGCGCGGTTTGACAATGGCCCGCAGCTGCGACGAACTGCTTTGCAGGCGTGCCTCCCAGTCCGGTGCATGGTCGGGGCGCTCGAAGATTTTTTGCGTGGCGGGCTTGAGGCTGACATTGAGCTGCTGGCGCAGGTACTTCTCGTTGATAAAGTAACCGCGCCGGTCCGACGGGATCAGGTAACCGTCCTGCACCAACTGCTCGTACACCAGCACCACAGTATTGCGCGACACCTTGAGCAGCTCGCACAGCTTGCGCGAGGACGGCATCGGCTCACTGGGCGGCATGGCCCCGTCGAGGATCGCGCTGAGCAAACTCTCGCGCAGTTGCTCCTGCAAACCCCGCCCGGCTTCGAAGGGCCGAAAATAACGCTCCAACATGGTTCAAGCTCCTCGCCCGGCGCCCCGTCATGGCGCACCCGATGCGCTACAGCCCTTGCCCCACAAGGCCTGCAACGACCCCTGGCACCACAGCTTGCAGCAACTGGATCTAAAGCAAGCGCCGAGCCAGCGCCTAAGATCGGGCTGACAAAAAACAGACCTCCCCCCAGCTCGGAGTCTCACCATGCTCAAGCCCCTGAACAAATGGATCCGCCGCGCAGTGCTGTTGCCACTGACCGCCGTGGCCCTGGTGGCCAACGCCCAGGCCCAGACCGTCACCATCGGCGTGCAAAGCATGTTTGCACCCTGGAAGGACGCCATCGCGCAAAAGCAGTTCGAGAAAGCCACCGGCTGGGATATCAAATGGCGCAACTTCGACAGCGGCGGCGACGTGATGATGGCGATGGCCTCGGGCGATGTGCAGATCGGCGTGGCGGGCAGCAGCCCGATTGCTGCAGCGGTAAGCCGCGGGGTGGACGCGCAGTTGTTCTGGATTCTCGACAACATCGCCGACGCCGAGGCGCTGGTGGTACGCAATGGCAGCGGCATCGTCGCGCCGCAGGACCTGGCCGGCAAAACCCTCGCTGTGCCCTTTGTCTCCACCACCCACTTCCATGCGTTGTTTGCCCTTGAGCAGTTCGGCCTGACCGGCAAGGTCAAGGTGATCAACCTGCAACCCTCGGACATTCCGGCAGCCTGGGAGCGCGGGGATATCGATGCAGCGTTTATCTGGGACCCGGCCCTGGGCCGCCTCAAGCAAAGCGGCCATGTGCTGCTGACCTCGGGCCAATTGACTGATTGGGGCAAAGCCACTTTCGACGGCCTGGTGGTGGACAAGCAGTTCGCTGCCGCCAACGGCCCCGGCATGCAGGCGTTTACCCAGGTGCTGCAAGACAGCACGGCGAACTACGTCGCAGCCCCGAAAACCTGGACCGCAGAATCGCCGCAGGTCATCAACGTCGCCAAACAGTCCGGGGCCAAGCCTGAAGAAGTGCCGCCGGTACTGGCGCTGTACCAGTTCCCGCTGGCCAGCGAGCAGGCCGGTCCGGCGTGGCTGGGCGGTGGCGCGGCCAAGGCACTGGCCGCCACCGCCGAGTTTTTGAAAGCTCAAAAGAAAATCCCGGCATTGCTGCCTGACTACAGCGCGGCGATCAACCCGACGTTTGTGCAGAACACCCAATAACCCGCAGGTGCATACAACCCCTGTAGCAGCTGCCGCAGGCTGCGTCCGGCTGCGAAGCAGACGTAAAGTCAGGTACTTCGTTGTGTCAGGCGCACCCGGAAATTTGGTTTTGCGACTGCTGCGCAGCCGGACGCAGCCTTCGGCAGCTGCTACGGAATCCAAAACGCTGAAACGAGGAACACTCCATGCCCCTCAGCCTTAAAATCCATGATGTGTCGGTGCTCTACCCCGGGCAGCAAAAGGGTCAGCCGGTACGGGCTCTGTCCGGGGTCAATCTGGACATTGCCGCCGGTGATTTTGTCGTCGCCCTCGGGGCCTCAGGCTGCGGCAAAACCACCCTGCTCAACCTGATGGCCGGCTTTATCCAGCCCAGCAGCGGAGTGATTACCTTGGGCGATTATCACGGTCAGGTACCCGCGCGGATCGACGGCGCCGAGCTGCGCGACCAGGTCACCGGCCCCGGTGCCGAACGCGGTGTGGTGTTTCAGAAGCACGCGCTGCTGCCGTGGCTCAACGTGATCGACAACGTAGCCTTCGGCCTCAAGTTGCGCGGCATTCCCAAAGCCGAACGCGAAGAACGCGCCCTGCATTTCTTGCAGTTGACCGGGCTGGCGGAGTTTCGCAATCACGCCACTTACCAACTGTCGGGCGGTATGCAGCAACGCGTCGGGATTGCCCGCGCCCTGACCAACGACCCGAAAATGCTGCTGCTCGACGAACCGCTGGGCGCGCTGGATGCCCTGACCCGCGAACGCCTGCAGGAACTGATCCTGGAGATCTGGCAGCGCACGCAAAAGATGATGTTCTTTATCACCCATGATGTCGAAGAGGCGCTGTTCATGGCCACCCGGCTGATCATCATGTCACCGCGCCCGGGGCGCATCACCCACGAATTTGCGGTGGATTTCGGCCAGCGTTTCCTCAAGTGCCGCGACGCCCGCGCGGTCAAGTCCAGCCCCGACTTTATTGCCCTGCGCGAGCAAATCCTGAGCATCATCCACGGTGACGAGGAGGCAGCATAATGAGCCTTTTGGACGAAAAACAACGCAACGCCGTACTGCGCACCCTCAACGAACTGCGCCGCGCCGCACCGGCAAAACCTGGCGAGCAATATGGCGCACCGGGCAATGGCTCCAGCATGGGCCTGAGTGTGGGCACCCTCATCGTCGTATTTGCCCTGTGGTACATCGCCACCAATGGTGGTTGGATCAAGCCACTGTTTTTGCCCTCACCCCAGGCGGTGTGGGCGCAGATCGTGGAGGTGAGCCGCGACGGGTTTGCCGATGCCAGCCTGTGGACGCATATCGGCTGGAGTGCCCTGCGGGTGTTTGGCGCCTTTGCCCTGGCAGTGGTAACGGCGATTCCGGTGGGCATTCTGATGGGCGTCAACCGGGTCGCCCGGGGCGTGTTCGACCCGCTGGTGGAGTTTTACCGCCCGTTGCCGCCGCTGGCCTACCTGCCGCTGGTGGTGATCTGGATGGGCATTGGCGAAGGCTCGAAAATCCTCCTGATTTACCTGGCGATGTTTGCGCCGCTGGCACTCAGCGCCCGGGCCGGGGTCAAGTCGGTGGCCATTGAACAGATCCACGCCGCCTATTCGATGGGGGCCAGCCGCGGGCAAGTGCTCAGGCAGGTGATCATGCCTGCCGCCCTGCCGGAGATACTGACCGGCATGCGCATCGCCATTGGCTTTGGCTGGACCACCCTGGTGGCCGCCGAGATGGTCGCGGCCACGGCAGGGCTGGGCTTTATGGTGCTCACGGCGTCCAAGTTCATGGCCACCGATGTGGTGATCATGGGCATCCTGGTGATCGGTGCGCTGGCCCTGCTGTTCGACCTGGGCATGCGCTGGCTGGAACGCAAACTGGTGCCGTGGAAGGGCCGGGGCTAGCCGGCTGTTGTGGGAGCGGGCTTGCTCGCGATCCGGGCGCCGCGGGTTTTCCTGCTACACCGCGTCGAGACCATCGCGAGCAAGCCCGCTCCCACCCAACCCGCGCAACAGGGTTACCGTCTGCTCACGCACAATCCCCATCAGCATGGCGTAGCGCTCGGGCGTCAGTGTGTCCCAGCCCAGTGACTTGAGCGAGCTGGTGCGGGTCAGGTGGAACGGCAGCAACTGCCCGGTCAGGGTCATGGAGCGCAGGATGCATTCTTCATCGCTGGCATCCGGGCCCATCAGCCGCGAAATAATCCCGCTGGTGACGCCGATGATGCGCTGGCCTATGCGCTGGCTGATCATTTCTTCCCCGCCACTGGGCCCCAGCCCCGCCTGCTCACGCGCATAGAACTTGCGCCAGCTGTTGGTGCGGTTGGACACCAGCATGAACTCGGCAATCTTGCTCTGGATGGCGCAGAAGGTGTCGATCAATTGTTCGGTGTCCGGCCGTGTGCCCAGCAACGCCTGGGCCGCTTCGATGGTCGGCGCCAGGTAATCCCAGATCCGCTCCACCATGTACTCGGTGCAGGCGCTGTACACCCCTTCCTTGTTCTTGAAGTAGTAATTCAGTGCTGGCGCATTCACCCCTGCCAGCTCGGCGATATCGCGGGTCGAGGCACCCTCGTAGCCGCGCTCGCCAAACAGGTTGAGGGCCGCTTCGATAATCCGCGCACTGGTTTCATCCCCACACGTATAGCCGCCTTCGCTGGCAGGTCGGCGCCGGTGAATGGTGGTCATGGGCTTCTCCTTGATCGATGAAGCCGCGAGTGTGCCTGAATTTATATCGATTGACATAATTTTACCGATCGTAATAATTGTTACAACCGCTAACAATTGAGAACACCATGACCGCACATCAGGCGCTAGACCCATCGATCAAGGCCAGGCCCAAACGCAGGCCTGGCAAAACCCTGGCGCTGGGCGTGCTCGGCCTGGGGGCGCTGCTGGGCGCGGCTGTGGGGGGGGCGCACTGGTGGAGCGTGGGGCGCTTTATCGAGAGCACCAACGATGCCTACCTGCAGGCCGACAGCCTGAGTGTCGCCGCCAAGGTCTCGGGCACGGTGAGCGAGGTGTATGTCAGCGACAACCAGACCGTCAGCGTCGGCCAGCCGCTGGTGCGCCTCGATATCCGGCCCTATCAGGCGGCCCGGGAAAAATCCGAAGCAGCCATTCGCGCCGCCGAAGCCGATATTGCCCGGGGCGAGGCGGAACTGGCCCAGCATTCGGCCTCGATTGCCCAGGTGCAGGCGCAACTGGAGGGCGAAAGCGCCAACGAGCAGTACGCCGCCGCGCAAGTCAAACGCTACGCACCCCTGGCCAAAAGCGGCGCCGAGACGCAAGAGCGCATGGCCGAGCTGGGTAACGCCCTGCGTCAGGCCAGCGCCCGGCGGGCTGCCCAGGCGGCGGCGCTCAACGTTGCCCAGCGCCAGCTGCAAACCCAACGCGCCGCCATTGAACAGGCCCGCGCGCAACTGGCCAGTGCCCAGGCCAGCACCCGCCAAAGCAAGCTCGATGAACAGGACACCGTGGTCTACAGCACCCTGGCCGGCCGCGTCGGCAGCCGTTCGGTGCGGGTTGGCCAATACCTGCAACCCGGCACACGGCTGATGACCATCGTGCCGCTCGATGAGGTGTACCTGACCGCCAATTTCAAGGAAACCCAGATCGAGCGTATGCACCCCGGGCAGGCCGTGGCGGTGCATATCGATGCCTGGCCCGGGATCCAGTTTGAAGGCGTGGTCGAAAGCCTCTCCCCGGGCACCGGTTCGCAATTTGCGTTGCTGCCGTCCAACAACGCCACCGGCAATTTCACCAAGATCGTGCAGCGGGTACCGGTGCGCATTCGCCTGAACGCCTCGCCTGAAACCGGCATCGAATGGCTGCCGGGGCTGTCGGCCACTGTCGACGTCGACACCCGTCGTGGCTAGCGCGGCGGCTGCATCCGCAGCGCTGCAGCCGCCCCGGGCCAATGCCAGCACCAGCGACTGGATCGTGGTATTGGCCGGTGCCCTGGGGGCCTTGATGGCCACACTGGACATCTCCATTACCAACTCGGCCCTGCCACAGATTCAGGGCCAGATCGGCGCATCGGGCACCGAAGGCACCTGGATCTCCACCGGCTACCTGATGGCCGAAATCGTCATGATCCCGCTGACCGCGTGGCTGACCCGAGTGTTCGGCTTGCGCAATTTTTTGATCGGCAATGCGATCCTGTTCAGTCTGTTTTCGATCCTCTGCGGTATCAGTGAAACCCTGCCGCAAATGATCATCGGCCGGCTCGGCCAGGGCTTTGCCGGGGGCGCCATGATCCCCACCGCGCAAGTGCTGGTGGCGACCCGGCTGCCACGCCATCAGATGCCCATCGGCATGACGATGTTCGGTTTGATTGTGCTGCTGGGGCCACTGCTGGGGCCGGTGTTGGGGGGCACCCTGACCGAGAATTTCAGCTGGCGCTGGTGTTTTTTCCTGAACATCCCGGTGTGTGCGCTGCTGCTGTTGATGCTCGGCCAGGGCCTGAACAAAACCGCGGGCGACTGGCAGGCGTTTATCAAGGCCGACTGGCTGGGGATCATTGGCCTTACGGTGGGCCTGAGCGCCCTGACCGTGGTGCTGGAAGAAGGCAATCGCGAACGCTGGTTCGAGTCCTCGCACATCATCGGCCTGAGCCTGCTGGCGGTCGCCGGCATCGCCCTGTTGCTGGTGGCGCAGAAGCTGTCGAAGACGCCGATTGTGCGTCTCAAACTGCTGCTCAATCCGCGCTTTGCCAGCGTGATTGCCATCGTCTTTGTGGTGGGCTGCGGGCTGTATTGCGTGGCCTTTGTGCTGCCGCAGTTCTTGAGCAATATTGCCGGTTTCAACGCCCAGCAATCTGGCGCGGTGATGCTGATGTCAGGTTTGCCCGCGTTTTTGATGATGCCCGTTTTGCCGCGCCTGATCGGCCGCGTGGATACCCGCATCATGGTCATGCTTGGCCTCGGTTGCCTGGCCAGCAGTTGCCTGTTGGCAATGGGGCTGACCGCCGACAGCGTGGGCGACAACTTCACCCGCACCCAACTGCTGCTAGGCCTGGGCCAGGTGATGGCGATGATGCCGCTCAATCAGGCCTCCATGAGCTGCGTGCCGGCCCACGAGGCTGGTGAGGCTGCGGGTATTTACAACATGGCGCGCAACCTCGGCGGCTCGGTGGGGCTGGCGCTGCTGGGCACGTTTATCGAGCGGCGCAGCAGCTTTCATGACGCCACCCTGCGCGACGCCGTGAGCGTGCAATCGGTCGAAGCGCAAACTCAGCTGGCCGCGTCCGCCCAGGGCTTTTTCGCCGACCACGGCGACCTCGCCCATGCCCAGCTCCAGGCCCTCAGTCAACTGGCCGGGCAGATTCAGGTGCAGGCGCAAGTGATGACCTACAGCGAAACCTTCTATGTGCTCGGCATCGCCTTGCTGCTGTGCCTGCCCCTCGCCCTCTTTCTGAAAAAACCGCCTGCCGGTACGCCCTTGAGCACAGGACACTGACCATGATCGCTTGCAAACCCTTGAGCCTGTTGTGCCCGTTGCTGCTGGTGGGCTGCACCCTGGGGCCGGACTACAACGCGGCGCCCGACAGCCAACTGCAAGGCAAGGCGTTTGCCCGTCAGGTAGCCGGCACACAGGCGCAAACCCCGCAGGTTGCCGACTGGTGGCGCGACCTGAATGACCCGGCCCTAGACCAATTGATCGACAGCGCGCTGGGTAACAGCCCCGACCTGCAAGCAGCGGCCGCACGCCTGCGCCAGGCCCGAGCCGGGCTGGCAGAAAAACGCAGCAACCTGCTGCCCAAAAGCTCGGCCACTGCGGCAGCGCTGTACACCGGTTCGGGAGACAGCCAGACCGATGCCACCCACCTGTACCTGAGCGGCTTTGACGCCAGTTGGGAGCTGGATATTTTCGGCGCCAGCCGCCGGGCGGTCGAGGCTGCCAATGCCGAAGCCGACGCGGTGCAGGCCGACATGGCCGATGCCCATGTGCAACTGGCCGCCGAAGTGGGCCAGGCCTATATCGGTCTGCGCGACCAGCAACAACGACTGCGCATCGCCCGCCAGTCCGAGCAGCTTGAACGCCAGTTGCTGGACTTTACCGAGCAACGACTGGCCCAGGGTACCGCCTCGGAACTGGACCGCGAACGCATCGCCACCCAGGTCGAAACAACCCGCGCCGCATCCATCGCCCTGGAGCTTGAGGTGATCGAATCCCTCGACGAATTGGCCCTGCTCAGTGGCCTCGAACCCGGCGCCCTCGACACCCGGTTAAGCCGCGAAACGCCGCTGCCGACACTGCCCGCAACCGTCAATATCGGCGACCCGGCGCAGTTGCTGCAACAGCGCCCCGATATTCGCGCCGCAGAACGCCGGCTGGCCTCCAGCACGGCGCAAATTGGCGAACACAAGGCAGCCGCCTTCCCCAAGGTCAGCCTGTTCGGCTCTTTGAGTTTCAGCGCCAGCGCACCGGGCCACCTGTTGCGCAAGGACAATTTCAGCGCTCTGGGGGTGCCGTACCTGCAATGGAACTGGCTGGATTTTGGCCGCGTGCAGGCCCAGGTCAAACAGGCTGAAGCCGGCCGCGACGAAGCCCTGGCCAAATACCGCAGCAGCGTGCTCAACGCCCTGCGCGATGCCGATGTGGCGCTGGCCCGTTACGGCAATGAGCGCCAGCGCCGGGCCACCCTGGGCCGGGTCGAAACCAGCGCCGTACGCGCATCGGCCCTGACCGAACAACGCTACCGCGCCGGTACCAGTAGCGTGCTCGACTGGCTGGATGCCGAACGCACCCGCTACCACGCCGAACAGGACCGGGTTCACAGTGACGGTCAGTTGATCAAGGACTACATAGCCCTGCAAAAGAGTCTTGGGTTAGGGTGGCGCTCCCCGACCTGATTCCCGGATAAGCCATGCGCTCCAGCCAGCACGATTTGATGTGGCGCCAGCTGCTGCCCAAAGTGCGCAAGCACGATGAGCCGTTGCAAGTGCAGTTGTGCACCGCGTTTGTCACGGCCATGCTCGACGGGCGTTTGCCCGGCGGTACGCGGCTGCCGTCGAGCCGTGATCTGGCAATGCTGACCGGGGTTTCGCGCAACACCGCGGTACTGGTCTACGAACGGTTGGTGGCCGAAGGGTATGTGGATTCGCGGCCCCGTGACGGCTTTTTTGTTGGCGCCGCCATCACTCCCACCCAGGGCACCCAGCCGCTGCCCGAGCACCCCGCGCAGCCACCTGACTGGGCATCGCGCATGCACCTGCCGCGTAACCCGGTGGTATTTATGGACCGCCCGCCCACCTGGCGCGAAGTGCGCTATCCGTTTATTTACGGGCAGTTCGACCCACGGCAGTTCCCCCTCACGCAATGGCGCCAGTGCAGCCGCCAGGCACTGGAATTGAAAGCCGTGGATCGCTGGTGGCAGGAAGGCGAAAACGTGGGTGCCAGCCAGTTGATCGACCAACTGATTCGCCGTGTGTTGCCGCGCCGCGGAATTGCTGCCACCCACGATCAAGTGCTGCTGACCCTGGGCCGCCAGCAAAGTTTTTACTTGTTGGCGCGCCTGTTTGCCCGCCCCGGTAGCGTGGTTGGCGTTGAAGAACCGGGCTTTCGCGACCCGCGCAATGCCTTTGCCCACGACGGCGCGCAAATAGTCTCGTTGCCTGTCGACGAACACGGGTTACAGATATCACCGGCACTGGCGGCTTGCGACTACCTGTATTGCACTCCCGGTTATCAGTGCCCCACCGGAGTGACCATGAGCCTGGCGCGGCGCCAGGCATTGCTTGACCATGCGCAGGTGCACGATCAAGTGATTTTCGAGGACGATGACGACCCCGAAACCGAATACGACGGCCGCGCCCTGCCAGCGCTCAAGGCCACCGATCCGGGGGATAGGGTGATCTACCTCAGCAGTTTGTCCAAGTTGCTGTCGCCGGGGCTGGGCATCGGCTTCATCGTCGCCCCGGCGCCAGTGATTGAGCAACTGCGCCAGCTGCAACGGCTGATGATTCGCCAGATCCCGGGCAACAACCAGATCACCGCCGCGCTGTTTATCCAGCAGGGCCACTACGACCGGCTGCTGCAACAGGCCCGGGAAAAACTGCAACTGCGTGCAGCAGCAATGGCCACGGCCTTGCGTGAAGTACTGCCGGATGCCGATTTCGTCATGCCCAGCGGCGGTGCCACGCTGTGGCTACAACTGGCGGGCCAACACGACCTGCTGAGCTTGTATTACGCGGGGCTGGCCAAGGGCGTGCTGTTTGACCCCAGCAGTGCGTTTTGTGCCGAACCCGACACCCTGCCCCGGCCTTGCCTGCGCCTGGGGTTTGGCTCCATCGCCCAGGAACTGATCGCCCCCGGCATTCGCGAGCTGGGGCTGGTAATCAACGCCCACGCAAAACGACCTGCGGTTGTGCGCGGCTAAGCCATTTGCCCCACAACAGCGCCTGCATTGCCCCTGCACCACATTCCTCTGTGGGAGCGGGCTTGCTCGCGATGCAGGCAACACGGTGCATCTGGCCAACCGCAGTGATCCCATCGCGGGCAAGCCCGGCTCCCACAAGCCCTGCACCACATTCCCCTGTGGGAGCGGGCTTGCTCGCGATGCAGGCAACACGGTGCATCTGGCCAACCGCAGTGACCCCATCGCGGGCAAGCCCGGCTCCCACAACCCCTGCACCACCTTCCCCTGTGGAAGCGGGCTTGCTCGCGATGCAGGCAACACGGTGCATCTGGCAAACCGCAGTGACCCCATCGCGGGCAAGCCCGGCTCCCACAACACCTGCGCCACATTCCCCTGTGGGAGCGGGCTTGCTCGCGATGCAGGCAACACGGTGCATCTGGCCAACCGCAGTGACCCCATCGCGGGCAAGCCCGGCTCCCACAACCCCTGCGCCACATTCCCCTGTGGGAGCGGGCTTGCTCGCGATGCAGGCAACACGGTGCATCTGGCCAACCGCAGTGACCCCATCGCGGGCAAGCCCGGCTCCCACAAGCCCGGCTCCCACACGGTAGTCGCACGACCAGCCCCTGGCCCTATCGATAGTCCCCGCTGGCCCCATTCGCTGGTCACGGATATGCAGTACTACTGCTGACCACCAAAGCACTTGGCGTCGTCCTGAAAACAAAACGTTAAGGATGGGAAACTCTCACTATGTTTTACGCAAAGTATCCGTTAGCCGTCAGCCTTGCCGCCTTCGCTTTCACCCAGCATGCGCTGGCAGCCGACACGCCCGCTGCCCCCGAATGTGCCCAGTATGAAAAGCTGCTGACCCGCGCCGAACTGGCCTTCAAGAACGTGCCTATTTGCGCGCGGATCAAGCCCGACCTGTGGGGGCTGCGCAAGGAGCTGGCCGAGCATGGCATCGGTTTTACCGCCACCTCCTATAACGGCTACACCTATGACGTGCTGGGCAACAACGCCAGAAAGCAGGTGTATAACGGCCAGAACCCCAGCTATAACACCTCGCTCAACCTGTACCTGACCTACGACCTGACCCGCATCGGTTTTGCCAATGACGCGCAACTGACACTGGCCGGCAACTGGGTGGACTCGACCTACACCCCCGCCAACCCGCGGGTCAAAACCGTGTCGGTATTCGCCATCAACCAGTCCTTTTTCAATCACCAGCTGGAACTGGAATACGGCTTTATCCCCGGCGTGCGTCTGTTCTACGGCATGGCACTGGGCGGCAGCGCCTCGACCGCCGCCCTGGGCCCAAGCAGCGTGGTGCCGTTCCAGGTCGGCATGTCGGCCACCGAACCGACGCCCACCGTCAACGTGATCGTGCGTGACCCGTCGCTGCGCTTCTACAACAGCACCGCCCTGACCCGCAGCGTCAGCCCCGAAGGCATCCAGAAGGACGTCGACCTCAACCCCAGCGGCCTGCGCCTCAAGGTGCCCGATGCCCGCGCCATGCTGATCAACGAGTTCGGCTACAAGCAGGCGCCGTCGGCCAACTCCAACGCCATGTGGCTGCGCGCCGGCGCCATGTACAACACCAGCCACTACACCGAATTCACCACCGGCGAGAAATCGGACAACAACTACGGCATGTACCTGGCCGAAACCGTGCAGGTAACCAAGCCCTATGGCGATGCCCGCGGCTGGTACCTGGACAGCAAACTCGATTACTCGCCGGACTCGGTCAACGCCATCAACAAGGCCTTCCAGGTCAGTGCCTTCAATGTCGGCCCCTTTGCCAGCCGCCCGGCCGACATGGCCGCCGTGGGCCTGACCAAGAGTTATTACAGCAAGGATCTGCGTGACGTCACCAGGAGCTACGGCCTGGAAGCAGCGCCCTACACCCTGGCGGTCACCGCTTCATATGCCGCCCGCCTGATCCCCGGCGTGTATTTGATCAGCGGGCTGACCTACACCAAAAACCCGGTGTTCACGCCCATCCATTCCGACGCCCTGCTGCTGCAGGAATCGCTGAACTTCCTGTTTTAAAGCGCCAGCCCCCAACCGTTATAGCCGTCACCTGGCCCTTTGCAGCGCAGCCCAGGTGCTAATGCGAGGTCGTACACATGAGCGATGAACGTTATCAACTGTCCACCAATGACTACCTGGCGCTGGATGCCACGGCCATGGCCGATGCGGTCAAAACCGGCGAGCTGACCGCCCGCATGCTGCTCAGCGCCGCCCAGGCGCGCTGCGATGCGGTCAACCCGCAGATCAATGCCGTGAACATGCGCCACGACGAACATGCTGACAGCGTACTGCGCGCCCGCCACCATGCTGGCAGCGAACAACTGGGAGCACTGGCCGGCGTGCCGATGCTGCTCAAGGACCTGAACACCTACCTCACCGGTACCGTGACCACCAACGGCTCGCGCATGCTTGCCGACGCACCGCCGGCAACGCGCAACAGCACCATCGTGCAGCGCTACGAGGCCGCCGGAATGCTGATTTTCGGCAAGACCACCAGCCCCGAATACGGCCTGACCACCACCACCGAGTCCTCACTGTGGGGCCAGACGCGCAACCCGTGGAACCTGGCCCACAGCGCTGGCGGCTCATCGGGTGGTGCAGCGGCAGCGGTGGCCGCTGGTATCGTGCCCGTGGCCCATGCCACCGACGGCGGCGGCTCGATCCGCATCCCGGCGTCGTATTGCGGCCTGTTTGGTCTCAAACCCACGCGCTATCGCACCCCGCAAGGCCCGGATACCTTCGAAGGCTGGTTCGGCGCCAGCTGCGGCCATGTAGTGTCACGCAGCGTGCGCGACTCGGCTTTGCTTCTGGACGTCAGCCACGGCCATGAAAAAGGCAGCCCCTACTGGCTCGCGCCACAGGCCGGGACCTTCAGCGAGGCGGTGCGCCGCAGCCCCGGTTCATTGCGCATCGGCGTGGTCGAGCAAGCCATGACCGGCGTGGAACTGGACGCCGATATCCGCAGCGTTTTGCACACAACTGTTGATCTGCTGTTGGGCCTCGGACACCGGGTCGACCCCGTGACCCTGCCCGTCGACCCGCAGCAGGTCTACGCCGCTCACGGGGCCGTGGGCGCGGCCGCGTTGCTGGCCGCCGTGCGTGATCGCGAAACCGTCCTGGGCCGTCCGTTGCATGACGACGAACTGGAGCACGTCAGCCGTTATCTGGTGAACAACGCCGCATCCGCGACCGCCGAAAACCTGTACCGTGCCCGACGCAGTTTCGAGTTGATCGGCAGCCGCATGGAACACCTGTTCGACGACTATGACCTGCTGCTCAGCCCGGTCACCTCGCAGGTCACCCCCGAGCTGGAAGTGGCCAGCCTGGCTCAGGATTACCCGCACTACATCCAGGGCGTCGTCGGCAGCATCGGCTACAGCGTGCTGGCCAATGTCAGCGGCCAACCGTCCATGTCGGTGCCGCTGGGCACCAGCCGCGAAGGCCTGCCCATCGGCATGATGTTCAGCGCCGGCTGGTGCCGTGAGGACCTGTTGTTCCAATTGGCCGGGCAACTCGAGCAGGCCAGCCCCTGGGCTGATCGACGCGCACCGCTGTAAGCCACGCAACCGATGAACATTGCTCGATGGGATTGAAATGATGAACACCCACATCTCTGGATTTCGCCGTCATTACACCTTGTTTGTGTTGTTCCTGATTTCGGCGGTCAGCCTGATCGACCGCCAGGTCATGGGCGTTGTGATTGAGCCGATCAAAGCCGAGTTTCACGTTTCCGACACCCAGATCGGCCTGCTGACGGGGCTGGCCTTTGCCCTGGTCTACTGCCTGTTTGCGATACCCCTGGGGCGGTTTGCCGACCGAGGCCACCGCCGTAACCTGATCGGCTGGTGCTGCGCATTCTGGAGCGTGATGGCCATGCTCTGCGGCTTTGCCAGTAACTTCTGGACCCTGGCCCTGGCGCGTATTGGCGTGGCGGTGGGGGAATCGGGCAGCGGTGCGGCGTCGATGTCGATGATCGCCGACCTCTACCCGCCCCATCAGCGCTCCAAGGCCATCAGCGTATTTATGCTCGGAGCCCCTATCGGCGCACTACTGGGCATGAGCCTGGGCGCCTATATCGCGTACTACCACGGCTGGCGCGAAGCCTTTATCTGGATGGCGCTGCCGGGCATCGCTGCCGCGCTGTTACTACGGTTTACGGCTGCCGAACCCTTGCGCGGTCTATGGGAAAAAGCCCGCGAGGCGCGCCCTGCCGTGCCCCATGAAAGCGTGATGCAAGTGATGCGCGTGGCCTGGGCGTCGAAAACCTTTGTGCGCATAGCCATAGCCGGCGCGCTGCTGGCATTTGCCAGTTATGCGTTCAGTATCTGGAGCACGGCGTTCCTGGTGCGCAGCCACGGGCTAACGCTCAAGGATGCGGGCATCATCATGGGCCTGGCGGCTGGCCCCGGGGCCATTATCGGTTCACTGTCCAGCGGCTGGCTGAGTGCCCATCTGGCCCGGCGCGACAGCCGCTGGCAATTGGGCGTGCCGATTGTCGGCGCATTGCTGGCGCTGCCGATGTCGATGGCCTTTGCCCTTTACCCGGCTGGCCACCCCTGGGCGCTGGGCGCGTTGCAGGTGCCGCAGGCAACGGTATTCATGTTCGGCATGTCGGTATTCGGCATGTGGTGGATGGCACCAAGCTACACCGCCATTGCCCAACTGGTAGTACCTGAGCGCCGCGCAACCATGATCGCCCTCTACAACTTCGGGATCATGGCAATCGGTGCGGGTTTCGGGCCGCTGGCCGTGGGCGTGCTGAGCGACCACCTGACCCCGCTAATGGGCGTCAATGCCTTGCGCTGGTCACTGGTGATCTGCTCCGGCGGTTACCTGCTGGCGAGCGGGTTATTGTTCAGTGTGCTGCGCCCTTACGGGGTGGCGGCCGGGCTGACCAATGTGTTGCCAGTGTTACCGGCGGGCAAGCTGCGCACGGCATGATGTGCCGGTGGGAGCGGGTAACCCCGCTCCTGCAAGTGACTACCTGACACGAACAAACCCCGAAGTCACACCGAACACTTCAACGCCTTGGACGGTGGACTGGCCTGTGGTCACGGCTCGACGCACAACCGGGGCGTCAAGCCCGTCGCGGTGCTCTACAAACAGCGTGTCACCGTCCTTCTCTATGGCCGCATGGGGGATGATGAAACTGCTGTCGTTGCTATAGGTCACAATCGTCATATGCACACTCATGCCCAACCTGACACTCTGGAGATCATTGTCTGACGTTGAGGTCAGCGTGACGGTGATCGGAAACCTTGCTGCAGCACCGGCATTTTCATCCTGAATGGCAAGTTGACTGATGGCGCTTATAAAACCGCCTAATGGCTGACCCGAAAAACCATCACCGGAGATGATGACTGGCTGGTTCAGGGAGAACTTGCCCACATCGACTTCCGAGACCTGGGCTACCACTTTGAGTCCTTCCATATTGGCCAGCTTGAGCACCTGCAAGCCCTGGGTAAAAGAAGCGCCCTGTTGCAGCACCCCGGCTTCTGCTCCCGTTGCCTGCGGCGTTCCCACAGAAAGAACAACACCAGAAAACGGCGCATAGAGCGTTTTCTTTTCCAGCAATTGGCTTAGTTGCTCGTGGATAACCGAAGCATTCATGTACTCCATATCTGCAATCGTGCGGGCCTCTCCAACACCGACAGCCAGCACATTTTTGAGTTCGGCCTGAGCGGCCACCAGCTCAAGTGATTGCAGGTAGCGTTGCTGCTCCAGGGTGTCTCGCTCGTTACGGGGGACGATGCCTTTTTGATACAACGCCTCAACGTTCGAATACTCCAACTCAAGATTTTGCATGCTCAACTCGGCAACCCTGAGCGCCTGCTTCGCTCGCCTCACATCAGGGCCTGTAGCCCAGCGGCGGTAAGACTCAACGTTCTGCTGCGCCTTCAACTTGTTAGCCAGTGCATCCCTGATCTTGATTTCAAGCAACGCAGGATCAAATGACAACAAGGCCTGTCCTTTCTCGACTTGCATGCCCGGAGTCAACTCGTTGGCCAGAACAGAACCTTCAAAAGGCGCATTGATAATGACGGCGTCCATTGGTTCTATTTTTCCCACCAGACCGATTTCATGCTCCAGCTTCTGGCGGGTGACAGACACCCACGAAGATTCGTCGTCAGGTGCCTTCGGCAGGCAAAACAACAACAGCGCGACAACCACCAGGCCAACGCCAACCAGGTATTTCCATCGCCCCGAGCGCGCGCCAAGTGTTCGCAGACATGTGCCGCCCTTAAAAGTGTTCAAGGGAAATCTCCCAGTGTTCCAACATCACCCCCAACAGCAGGTCCAGCTGAGACCTGGCGTCCAGATATGACATCTGCGCATTCAGGTTGGAATCTTCAGCCGCCCGCAAGTCCGCTTCAAAGCTGATAATTTGAAAATTGGTGGATCGCCCGGCATTCAGCTTTTCTGTTTCAATGGCCAGCTTTCGTTTAGACAGATCAATGACGCGCTGCGAAATTTCGAGCTGGCGCAACAAAGTGTCCAAACCTCGGATCGCGTCAGTGATTCGGGTTTTCAACTCAAGCAGCGCCTGTTCCTCAAGCAACTTTTGCTGCTCAAGCAGCGTTTGAGCATGAACCTCGCCTTGCTTGCTGCTGCGATCACCAATGGGGATCTCCAGCTTCAAACCCGTGTAGCTGTCCCATGCGCGGTTGGCACCCGTGCTGCCGTGTTGTTCATTCAACTGGTTGACACCGGCCTCCAGGGACAAGTCCCAGCGAGACTTGTCCTGGGCAAGCAACAGGTTCAGAGCGGCCTGTTCACTCTGCAACAACGTCGACAGGAACTGCGGTTGATTGGCTTGGGCCAGCCTTAACGCGGTGTCCTGATCGATTTCAAGCCTGACCACCTTCAGGCTGTCACTGGCACGGATCGGCGTAGACAGGTCAAGGGCCAGCAACTTGAGCAACAGCAATCGACTGGCCTGCTGCTGGTTTTTTGCTTCTTCTACTGCCAATTCCTGTGTCGCGATGTCAGCCTCAATCTGCACAGCATCAAATTTGGCGACGCGGCCTGACGCGATCAGCAACTCGTTGACCGCCAGCAGCGAAACGGCTCGTTTATGTGCATTCGTAGCAAGGACTACCTGGTTCTGGGACTTCATCAGGGCACGATAGGCCGAGACTATTTGGTACAGGGTTTCAGAGACGCTGGACTTCACGTTCAGTTTGTTGACTTGCTCAGTCAAATGGGCGAGCCGCAAGGGCGCCGAAGTCACCTCTTTACCTGCCCCCCTGAGTAAAGGTTGAATGACCGTCAGCCCCAGCCCCTCGCTGTTCAGCTCGCCCGTTTTTTTAGTGGTACTGAACCGCTGGTTCCAACCGAGTTCAACGTTGGTTCCATACTCGCCCAACAGATTCACCGCAGGCGCAATACGGGTCGTGCGACTACGGTCGGCACTGCCCCTGGCCAGCCGGTGTTCACCACTGAGTTTCAATTTGGGGTTGAACATGCCTTCAGTGACATACAGATCGAACTTCTCCCTTGCACGCTGGAGTTTGAGGCTTCTGATGTTGTAGTTACGCCGCAAGCCCAGCGACACAGCTTCATTCAACGACATATCCATTGAATGCTGGCTCAACGACGACCCCTGTGACTCTGTGTAGCGGGAGGCACTGCCTTGAACCTGGCTGACAGCCGCAATAGTGAGGTCTGAAATCAACACCGCATAACATGCGCCACTGACCAGTGCTGAGCATTTAATAAACACGCAGTGCCTCGACGGGGGTCAACCGAGAGGCGGCCAGGGCGGGCTTCAATCCTGACAAAACCCCTACCAGTAACGTACTGCCAACCCCCAAGGGGATGGACACCATCGACAACTCGAATGTCCATTGCGAGATCACGGCATAAAGCCAGGCCAGCACTATTCCCAAGCACGCTCCCGACAGGGCACCCATTGCACTCAAGGCAAGTGCCTCAATAAGGAAAAGATTGCGTATATCCTGCCCGCGCGCACCAATGGCCATACGCAAGCCTATTTCGTTGCGCCGTTCGCAGACGTTCATGTACATAACATTCATGACTGCAACGCCAGCCCCAACCAGAGTAATGACGCCCAATGCCAGCAACAGATATTCAAACGTCTTGTTCTGTCGCGCCATCGCGTCGATCATTTGTTGCGGCACTGTCATTTCCACGCGGCGTGTTTTAAATGCGTGGCTCAAGCCTTCAAATACCCGGGAAGCGCCTTCGCTACTGTCAAGCGGGGGCAGAACACGCGCCAGTACCGTGCTGACATTGCTACTTTGAGCCACACGCGCCAGGGCCGCGAACGGCATAAATACCGAGTGATCGGTCAAGACGGGGCTGATCATCGACGCCTCGGCTGGCTGCAAAACACCTGCAACCCTGAATAAATAAGTGTTGATTCTCACCCACTCACCCGGCTCAACAGCAATACCGCGATCACCCAGTGACGTGGCCACCGCGTGCCCCAACACGACAACATTTTCAGCAGTGTCCAAAGCATGCAAGAAGCGCCCACGCCTTATTGGCAACTTCAGGATTGAAGTGACCGCTGGTTCAACACCTACCGCCCGCGCATCAACCGGGTGATGATTGAAAGTCAATTTGACTGAAACTTGCGCAACCGGGGAAATCACCAGGCCGGGCAGGTTCAATGAACGTATTTTCTCGACCTCGGTCGATAACAAGGAGTCGTCAACACCCCGATCGTTGTTCAGACTCGCAACAAGGGTATCGACGCCCATGTCATGAAATATCCGTGTGGCCTCTTGCCCGGCGTTAAAACCGATATTAAGGATGGCGACAATCGAGGCACTGCCAATGACAATTCCCAGCAACGCCAACACCGTGCGCTTGCCCAATGTCCGAAAAGTGTCAATCGCATCCCCCACCACTTGTCTTGACCCTGCCAGACGCATCACGCTTGCAGTTCCTCAACGAGGCCGTTATGCACTACAAACTGGCGCTGCATTCTCTGAGCAACACTCATGTCGTGGGTCACAATCAATAACGTCACGCCCTGCTCTTTCTGAATCGACAACAACAGGTCTAGGATGTCGCCTGACGACTGGCTATCCAGGCTTCCAGTCGGCTCATCCGCCAAAATCAGCGAAGGCTGCCCTACCAGAGCACGGGCAATGGCCACTCGTTGTTTTTGCCCACCAGACAGCTCGGCGGGTTTATAACTGGCGCGGTGGGCCATCCCAACACGCTGCAACTCGGACATGGCGCGTTTCAGAGAGCATGCGCGATCGAGACCACGGTAACGAAGCGGCAAGGCAACGTTTTCAATAACATTCAAGCGCGGTATCAAATTGAAATGCTGAAAGACAAAACCCATTGTCATTTTTCGAAGTGTTGCCAGTTCATCACTCCGGGCTTTCGCAACCGGGCGCCCCATAAACACATATTCCCCGGAATCGGCAAAATCCAGCAGGCCGATAATATTCAGCAGTGTGCTTTTACCTGAACCTGACTGACCGATAATGGCGCAGCTTTGCCCTGCGCCAACCTCAAAGGTCACCCCGGCGATAATGGAATGGGGCTGACCTTCATGACGGTAATATTTGCTGACTCCTTTCAGTGAGACACAGATCAAATCGCGCACGAAGCCATTAACTCCCACCTTGTTGCAACACACTCTTTCTTGCTGGCAATAGTCCAGCAAGAAAGAGCCCATCAGCAAAACCAACACTACATCATGCTCAAGACAATCTATTCAGAACCCCAACCTTTCAGTCCAGCACGTTGGGGCTGCACCCATTTTGTCCAAAACAAACTCATATGACGTTTCCGCCTTGGCGTTGCCGATGCCCATATTGGTGCGACTCAGCCCAAGTTCGTGCCATTGGCCGTCCTGAATCTTGTTGCTTGTGGAATACACCATGTCCTTACGGTCGAACTTGGGGGCTCTACCCGCATTCAGGTTCACGTTGGCCTTGTTTGCGCCTTGTAGACCAGGCGTTTTTTTAATAAAAGTTTCTGCACAACATGCTCCTGATTTTTACTTGCCCGATACTCAATAAATTGAATTCAGCGGGCATATTGGATCACCGGGAAATTTTAAATAATGCAGGGTTATCCCCTCAGACTATGTAGGAAATGACTACGCACTCCACTTGCCACACAACAAATCACAAACAAAAAAAACCCCGCGCTTCTTTCGAAGGCGGGGTTTTTTTCGGGTCTGGCTAAATCAATGCGCGTAAGTCAGCAACAACTCGGCAGGCGCTTTGAAATCCAGGGACATCATGACGCTCAGGGCGGTGATGGTGAAGATCGAGAACACGAACAGCTTGCGTGCCCAGACCTTGTCGTCGACGGCCTTGTAGCCCGTCCACGCCATGTACAGCCAGTACATGCCCATCGCAGCTGCCACGGCCATGTAGCTCATGCCGGCGTAACCGCCGAGGGTGAGCATCAGGGTCGCGATCAGGAACGCGAGGATGTAGAGCAGGATGTGCTTCTTGGCAACCTTGATCCCGCGCTTCACTGGCAACACCGGAATCGATGCGGCCAGGTAATCGTTGAAGCGGAAGATCGCGATGGCGTAGGAATGCGGCATCTGCCACAGGCTGAACATCACCAGCAAGGTCAAAGCGGCCATGTCGAAGCTGTTGCTCACAGCTACATAGCCGATGACCGGCGGCATCGCACCCGACAGACTGCCAATCAGCGTGCCGTGAACCGACTTGCGCTTGAAGTACAGGCTGTACAGACCGACGTAGATCACGAAGCCGATCGCGGCGAACAGTGCCGCCAGCGGGTTGGCTACGCGATACAGCAGGTAAAGGCCGGCGCCCCCCAGCAAGGTGGCGTAAACCAGTGCCACCTTGAGGGAGATCAGGCCTTGAACCAGTACGCGGTTCTTGGTGCGGTCCATCTTGATGTCAATGTCGCGGTCGATGCAGTTGTTGAACACACAACCGGACGCTACCACCAGGGAGGTGCCGATTACCGCGGCCAGGAACAGGGCAAGATCGAAATGCCCCTTCGAGGCCAGGAAGAACCCGCCTGCCACAGAAAGCACGTTACCGAAAATGATCCCCGGTTTGGTGATTTGGATAAAGTGCTTGAAGGACATCGGGTCTTACCTCACTTCGCCATCATTTCAGTGTGGATGCTGAACATGATCCACAGGGACAAGCCCACCAGCAGCACAATTACCAGCGCAGCAAATACCAGCGCGGTGACGTTGTTGCGTTGTGCAGGCGAGCGGTCCAGGTGCAGGAAGTACACCAGGTGAACAACCACTTGCACCACGGCGAACAACAGCACGATCGCCAGGGTGGTGAATTTGGGCAGCGATGGGTACATCACCAGCCCGAACGGAATAACGGTCAGGATCACCGACAGGATGAAGCCGATCGCGTAGGACTTCACGCTGCCGTGGTTGGCGCCGTCGGAATGTGCGTTAGCCATTACAAAGTCCCCATCAGGTAAACAACGGTGAATACGCAGATCCAGACCACGTCCAGGAAGTGCCAGAACAGGCTCAGGCAGCTCAGGCGGGTCTTGTTGGTCGAGGTCAGGCCGTTTTTCTGCACCTGGTACATCATGATCGCCATCCAGATCAGACCGCTGGTCACGTGCAGACCGTGGGTACCGACCAGGGTGAAGAAGCCAGACAGGAAGCCCGAACGGCTAGGGCCGTAGCCCTCGGAGATCAACAGGTGGAACTCGTTGATTTCCATGGCGATGAAGCCTGCACCAAGCAGGAACGTCATGCCCAGCCAGAACAGCACCTGCTGTTTCTTGCCCTTGAACAACGCCAGCATGGCGAAGCCGTAGGTGATCGAGCTGAACAGCAACAGGGCGGTTTCACCCAGTACATAAGGCAGTTCGAAGATGTCGTGGCCCGACGGGCCACCTGCAACGTTGTTCACCAATACCGCGTATACCGCGAAGATCGACGCAAACAAGATGCAGTCGGTCATCAGGTAGAGCCAGAAACCGAATACGGTAGTCTCGCCCGAGTCGTGGTGATGGTCGTCGTGCCCATGGTCATGACCATGAGCGTGTCCAGCAGTGGTCGCTAAGTTCGACATGGTTTAAGCCTGTTCCAACTTGGTTTCAACACGAGTAGCCGGGATTGCTTTGGCGGCTACCAGACGCTTGTGCTGCTCGGCCTCGATGCGCTCGATAGTCTCTACCGGCACCATGTAGCCCTGGTCGTCACGTGCAGCGTGAGCCACGAAGACCACGACGGTGCCAACCAGACCAACGATGGCCAGCCACCAGATGTGCCAGATCATTGCAAAACCGAAGACGGTCAGCAGTGCACCCATGTACACACCCGTTGCCGTGTTGTTCGGCATGTGGATCGGCTCGTACTTGGCCGGAGCCTGGTACGCAGTACCGTTTTCCTTGGCTTCGGTGAACGGGTCGATACCGTCGACTTTTGGCAGTACAGCGAAGTTGTAGAACGGTGGTGGCGACGAAGTCGACCATTCCAGCGTGTGTGCATTCCAAGGATCGCCGAATTCGCAGGCGTTCTCTGGCTTGTTACGGTCACGGATACTGACGTACAGCTGGATCAGCTGGCTGGCGATACCGCAAGCGATCAGGATTGCGCCGAACAGGGCAACGTACAGGTAAGGCACCCACTCAGGGTTGGTGCTGGCGTTCAGACGACGGGTCATGCCCATGAAGCCCAGTGCATAGAGCGGCATGAAGGCGATGAAGAAGCCGACGATCCAGAACCAGAACGCTGCCTTGCCCCACTTCTCGTTCAACTTGAAGCCGAACGCTTTAGGGAAGTAGAAGCTGAAGCCTGCGATGTAACCGAATACTGCGCCGCCGATGATCACGTTATGGAAGTGAGCAATAACGAACAGGCTGTTGTGCAGTACGAAGTCAGCACCCGGGATGGCCAGCAGTACGCCAGTCATGCCGCCGATGGCGAAGGTCACCATGAAGCCCAGGGTCCACAGAACCTGGCTGGTGAAGCGCAGACGGCCCTGGTAGATGGTGAACAGCCAGTTGAACAGCTTCACACCCGTCGGGATGGAAATCAGCATCGTCGCCAGACCGAAGAAGGCGTTGACGCTTGCACCCGAACCCATGGTGAAGAAGTGGTGCAGCCAAACCATGAAGCCCAGTACCGAGATCGCGCCGGAGGCGTAGACCATCGAGTGGTGACCGAACAGACGCTTGCCGGTGAACGTGGAGATCACTTCGGAGAAGATACCGAACGCCGGCAGAATGAGGATGTAAACCTCAGGGTGACCCCACGCCCAGAACAGGTTGACGTACATCATTGGATTGCCACCAAGTTCATTGGTGAAAATGTGGAAATCCATGTAACGGTCAAGTGTCAGCAGTGCCAGGGTAGCGGTCAGGATCGGGAACGAAGCCACGATCAGGACGTTTGCCCAGGTGCAGGTCCAGGTGAAGATCGGCATGTCCATCAGTTTCATGCCAGGGGCACGCATCTTCAGAACAGTCGCCAGGAAGTTGACCCCGGTTAACGTCGTACCTAACCCCGATAGCTGTAGAGCCCAGATGTAGTAATCCATCCCCACGCCCGGACTGTACTGCAAGCCCGACAGCGGCGGATAAGCAACCCAACCGGTCTTGGCGAACTCGCCGACGCCCAGCGACAGGTTGACCAGCACAACGCCGGACACCAGCAGCCAGAAGCTCAGGGAGTTCAGGAACGGGTAGGCCACGTCACGGGCGCCGATCTGCAGCGGCACTGCAAGGTTCATCAGGCCGGTGAAGAATGGCATCGCCATGAAGATGATCATGATCACACCGTGAGCGGTGAAGATCTGGTCATAGTGTTCAGGTGGCAGGTAGCCAGGCGAACCCTCGGTGGCCATGGCCAGCTGGGTACGCATCATCACGGCGTCGGCAAAGCCGCGCAGCAGCATGATCATGGCGACGATGATGTACATCACGCCGATTTTCTTGTGGTCGACTGACGTTAGCCATTCGGTCCACAGGTAGGTCCACTTCTTGAAGTAGGTGATTGCTGCAAACAGTGCCAGACCACCCAGCGCGATCATGGCGATGGTCACCATCACGATCGGCTCGTGGAACGGGACCGCTTCCCAACTTAATTTACCAAACATCGTTTACTCCTCTGCCCCGGCAGCTGAATGCTCACTCGTGTCCGCCACGTCGTTCCCGGCCACTTCTTTCTTCTCGTGCTTCACCGGTTTGCCTGGTGTCATACCTTCGTACTTGTCGACGATTTTCTGAAACAGGTTCGGTGTGTACGAGGAGAACAGCTCAACGGGATTGTTCTGACTGGATACGGACAAGGCGGCATAAGCAGCTTCATCAAGCTGTTTAGGTGACGCTTTGACTTCACTTACCCAGGCATCGAAGTCAGCCTGAGAAGTCGCGATCGCTTTGAATTTCATGCCAGTGAAACCGGCACCGCTGTAGTTGGCAGAGATGCCTTCCATTTCAGCGTTGCGGTTGGCAATCAGGTGCAGCTTGGTCGTCATGCCGGCCATGGCGTAGATCTGACCGCCCAGGCCTGGAATGAAGAACGAGTTCATGACCGTGTCAGAGGTGATACGGAAATTGACCGGGGTGTTGGCCGGGAACACGATCTTGTTGACGGTGGCGATACCCTGTTCCGGGTAGATGAACATCCACTTCCAGTCCATTGCCACCACTTCGATGGTAATCGGCTTGACGTCAGACTCGAGCGGACGATACGGGTCCAGCGCGTGGGTCGACTTGTAGGTGATCACGCCCAGGGCGATGATGATCAGAATTGGCACAGTCCAGATCACGACTTCGATCTTGGTGGAGTGCGACCACTTTGGTGTGTAGGTAGCGCTGGTGTTCGACGCGCGATATTTCCACGCAAATACCAGGGTCATAATGATGACCGGCACCACGACCAGAAGCATCAGCAGTGTTGCAGTGATGATCAGATTCCGCTCTTCGATCCCGACCTGCCCCACCGGATCGAGCAATGTCATGTTGCAACCTCCCAGCAACAACGTGCCGAAAAGTGGCAATAAGCCAAGGAGTCTGGGGTACCTTTTTTTAGTCATCTCACGACCTCTAAAACAGCTTGCACAATGCAGTTGGTTTTTTTCGCCAACACTTCGCCCTGCCAAGGGTTGGCTCTTTTCCGGAATTGAATGAAAGCCTGCTCTATCACCATCAGGCGAACGGGCAAATTCCGGGTTAGCAGTGATTTCTTATTCGATACGTGGTCAATGGCCTTGTCACAGACCAATTCCATTTGGTGCGGAACTTAGAAGGGTTGCCAGTACCTGGGAGTCGCATGGGACGCCTGTATTGAACAACCCAGTCGGCCTTCAACTTCCCGCTTGGGCTCAGGGATGAGCAGGCTGGACGTTCAGTGCGGGCGATTGTAGTTAGGTAGCTCTCTATAAACCACGTCTCATTCGGAAATAATTCTTCTCGGCCACGGTAACAATCCCCACCTATTATTACGCCCCGCGTTGAAACGCCCCTCAAAATCAGGGCTGTAGCACGCCACAACCCCTCAATCAGAACGCCCCTTTTTAGCGCATCCCGCCTCCCCCCGAACCCGCTTAAACGCCCAAATAAAAAGGGCTTGAGCCAATTTGCATGGAGTCTCTCCAGGCACTTTTCAACCCTTCCCCCAGCGTCAAAACACCTCAGGCGTGTTACACAAAGTCATACCTTTAAAAGACCGCTTGTCAGACAAAGGCACGGCCTGCGACACGCCGTCCGTGACAATATGTCGCAGTGTCGCACACCCATTTTCGACGCTCGGCTCACACCCTCTTTACATTTATGTACGGACAAAAAAACGCCCCGCACATCCAGAAGAAGAACGAGGCCGCCTGAACACAATTTAGCCGTTGCTCAGCTCGATTTGCTCCGGTTGCGATAGATGCCCAGCGGCACCAGCACGGCGGTCAGCACAAAGGCCACCAGCGCCCACTGCGCCAGCGACAGGCCGAGTACCGGCGGGTAGGGCGTTGAGCAAAAGCCGTCGACCTGAAATCCCAAAGGGAAGATCGCCGCCAGCGGCAGGCCGTCGACAATCGGCTGCAAGGCATCAAGACCGCAGCTTACTGCCGGATTGGCGAGGATATACACATGACGCCCGGCAGCAATGATGCCGCCAATGGCGCTCAGCACCACCAGCACTTCACATACCGTAAGGCTGCGCCGGCTCGGCATGGCCGCACCGATAAAAGCAAAGATGGCGATCAGCAACAGGGCATAGCGTTGCAGGATACACAGTGGGCACGGTGCTTCACCGAGCACGATCTGCATATAGAGTGCACCGCCAATCAGCGCCAGGCAGATCAGCCCGAGCAGGACCAGGAAGCGCTTCTCCCGACCCAGTTGCAACATGTCATTGGTCATCCCGCGTCCCTTAGCCTGTTTATGTGTAAGGCGTACAGTTTACACCCAGACCGGATGCCTGGATGTATCTGAACGTTACAGGGAAAGTGTCGCAGGGGGATTAAACGATGCAACTACTTCGGCTATGCACGACCTGTGGGAGCCGGGCTTGCCCGCGATGGCATCGACATGGCCTGCCTGACAGGCCGCGTGGTCTGCATCGCGAGCAAGCCCGCTCCCACCTATCCCCGCGAATAAGCCTTAGTTCAGCTCTGCCGCCGGGCCGAAGAACTCGTAGCGGCTTTGCTGCTCCGGCACACCCAGGGCTTTGAGGTGGCGCTTGACCGCGCCCATAAAGCCTTTTGGCCCCAGGAAGTAGGCATCCAGGTCACGCTCTTGCGGCAACCATTGTGCCAGCACGTCCTCCGTTAAAAGGCCTACATGATTTGCAGATTCGTCCTGCTCGTCGTAGCAGTAAAAACGCTGCAGTTGCGGGTGCTGGGCAGCCAGTTCATCGACCCAGGTGCGGAAGGCATGCACATCGGCATTACGGGCACAGTGGATAAAATGGATCGGGCGCTTGGTTGCCAGCGCCGCTTCAAGCATCGCCAGCGTCGGGGTAATACCCACGCCACCGCTGATCAGCACCAGCGGTTTGTCGCTGTCAGTCAGGGTGAACTCGCCTGCAGGCGGGAACAGCTCCAGGGTGTCGCCCACATTCAAACGGTCATGCAGGAAGTTTGACACCACCCCACCTTTCTCGCGCTTGACGCTGATCCGGTAGCGCCCCACCTGGGCCAGTGCGGACAGGGAGTAGTTGCGGCGCACTTCTTCACCATCGATCATCATTTTCAGGCCGATATACTGGCCCGGGGCGAAATCGAGAATCGGCTGCTGGTCGACCGGGCGGAAGTAAAACGAGGTGATTTCAGCGCTTTCTTCAACCTTGGCTGCCAGTTTGAATTCACGCCCGCCACGCCAGCCACCCGGAGCCGCGGCTTTTTCGTCGTAAATGGCCGCTTCGGCACCAATCAGGATATCGGCCAACTGGTTATAGGCTGCGCCCCAGGCACTGAGCACTTGCGGGGTGGCGATGTCGCTGCCCAGCACTTCCTCGATGGCCCGCAACAGGCAGCTGCCGACAATCGGGTAGTGTTCGGGAAGGATTTGCAGCGCAACATGCTTGTTGATGATCCTGGCTACCAGGTCGCCCAACTGGTCGAGCTGATCGATATGCCGCGCATACATCAGCACACCGGTGGCCAGTGCACGCGGCTGGTCGCCGCTGGCCTGGTTGGCCGGGTTGAACAATGAGCGCACTTGCGGGTATTCCGAGAGCATCATGCGATAGAAGTGTGTGATCAGCCCTTCACCGCCGCTTTCCAGCAGTGGCACGGTGGATTTTACGATGGCACGATCCTGAGCAGTAAGCATAAGGGTGACTCCTGAGCACGTAGGCTTTAACAATTACCTTTTACATATCAGTTTCCGTGCCAACTATTTAAGCCTTTAAAAACAAGTACTTAAATAATATATAGTCATTATGACTCATGCTGACTTATAGTCTTAAAGACTACACGAGGTCAAAATGACTGCAAAACTGCTGCTGACCACCCTACTGCCGCTGGTGGACGATCTGTCCCGCGACCTGCCCGAGGGCGAACGCTATCGGCGCCTGCTGCATGCCTTGCGCACCCTGCTGCCCTGCGACGCCGCAGCCCTGCTGCGACTGGACGGCGAATGGCTGGTGCCGCTGGCCGTCGACGGCTTGAGCCTGGATACCCTGGGGCGACGCTTCAAAGTCAGCGAGCACCCGCGCTTTCAGGCGTTGCTCGCCAGCCCCGGGCCCACCCGTTTCCCCAGCAACTGCGAGCTGCCTGACCCCTATGATGGCCTGGTCGACGGGCTGGCCGAGCACCTGGAGGTCCACGACTGCATGGGCTGCCCGCTGTTTGTCGAAGAGCGTCCCTGGGGCCTGCTGACCCTCGACGCACTGGACTCCAAACGCTTCGAACCGGTCTCGCTGGATGACCTGCAGGCCTTTGCCAGCCTGGCTGCGGCCACGGTCAATGTGGCTCAGCGCATCGAGCGCCTAGCGTTGCGGGTTGAGGATGAACGACAAAAAGCCGAACTCTATCGACAGGCCAACGATTCGCCCAACAAGGAGCTGATTGGCCAGAGCAAGGTGCATAAACGCCTGCTTGAAGAAATCGCCCTGGTGGGTGGCAGTGACCTGACGGTCTTGATTACCGGCGAAACCGGGGTCGGCAAGGAACTGGTGGCCCAGGCCATTCATGCCGCCTCGCCACGCGCGGACAAACCGCTGATCAGCCTTAACTGCGCGGCCCTGCCCGACACCCTGGTGGAGAGCGAGCTGTTCGGCCATGTGCGCGGCGCCTTTACCGGCGCCACCCAGGATCGACGCGGCAAGTTCGAGTTGGCCAATGGCGGTACGCTGTTTCTCGACGAGGTGGGCGAGCTGTCGCTGACCGTGCAGGCCAAGTTGCTGCGGGTGCTGCAAAGCGGGCAGTTACAGCGCTTGGGCTCGGACCAGGAACACCGGGTTGATGTGCGCCTGATCGCGGCCACCAACCGCGACCTGGCCGAAGAAGTGCGCAGCGGCCGTTACCGGGCCGACTTCTACCATCGCTTGAGCGTATACCCGCTCAGGGTGCCGGCCTTGCGTGAACGCGGCCGCGATGTGTTGCTGCTGAGCGGCTTCTTTCTGGAACAGAACCGCTCGCGCATGGGCCTGGGCAGCTTGCGCCTGAGCCCAGACGCCCAGGCGGCGCTGGTGCAGTATTCGTGGCCGGGCAATGTTCGCGAGCTGGAACACCTGATTGGCCGCAGCGCCCTTAAAGCGCTGGGCAATTGCAGCACGCGGCCACGGATTTTGACCCTGACCGCGGCGGATCTGGACTTGCCGACCTCCAGCGCCAGCGCTGCGGTGATCGAGCCCCAGAGCGTGCCGGACGCCGCGGGCGACTTGCGCCAGGCCACCGAAAACTACCAGCGCCAATTGATCAGCGCCTGCCTCGAACGCCATCAGCACAACTGGGCCAGTGCGGCACGGGAGCTGGGGCTGGACCGGGCGAATCTGGGCAGAATGGCCAAGCGCCTGGGCTTGAAATAACCCCGACCTGTAGCCGCTGACGAGGCACGAGGCTGCGATGGGTTGCCCCCCGGCCCCAAGCGGTGGTCCTGCGGCCCACATCGCAGCCTCGTGCCTCGTCAGCGGCTACAGGATTCTTTATTCACGCCGATAACCCTGTATCGCTCCCACCACAGAAGATTTTTATGTCATCGAACAATGCCCGCGCAGATTCACTCTCCCTCCTGCTCTTCACTCTGCGCAGCGGCAAGTTGTTGGCGATCAACCTGCTCAAGGTCAGCGAAATCATTCCCTGCCCGCCACTGACCAAAATGCCCGAATCCCACCCCAACGTGAAAGGCATCGCGGTGTTGCGCGGCGCGTCACTGTCGGTGATCGACCTGAGCCGTGCCATCGGTGAGCAACCGCTGCTCGACCCCGATGGCGGCTGCCTGATCGTCACCGATGTCAGCCGTTCCAAGCAGGGGCTGCATGTGCAGGCCGTCAGCAAAATCGTGCACTGCCTGAGCACCGATATCCGTCCACCGCCCTACGGCTCCGGCAAGCGCTCCTACATCACCGGCGTGACCCAGGTCGACGGTGTGCTGGTGCAGGTGCTGGATATCGAGAAAGTCATCCACGGCATCGCCCCGGCGAAAGTTGAAAGCACTGGCGAAACCCTCAGCAAGGAAGAGTCAAAGTTGCTGGCCAATGCCCGCATTCTGGTGGTCGATGACAGCCAGGTAGCGCTGCAGCAGTCGGTAATTACCCTGCGCAACCTGGGCCTGCACTGCCACACCGCGCGCAGCGCCAAGGAAGCCATCGAGCGCTTGCTGGAGCTGCAAGGCACACCGGACCAGATCAACGTGCTGGTGTCAGATATCGAAATGTCCGAAATGGACGGCTACGCCTTTACCCGCACCGTGCGTGACACTCCGGACTTTGCCCACCTGTATGTACTGCTGCACACCTCGTTGAACAGCGCGATGAACAGCGAAAAAGCGCGTCTGGCCGGGGCCAATGCGGTGTTGACCAAGTTCTCTTCGCCGGAGCTGACCCAGTGCCTGATCCTCGCCGCGCGCACGGTGGCCGAGCAAGGTTTCTGAGCATAATGAGCGACTACTGCCTGTTGCTGCGCAAGGACCTGCGCAAGCCATTGCCCGCCGCGCAGTGGCCGGAAGGCTTTAGCCTGGTGACACTTAGCGAGGCGTTAATGCAACCCGTGCATGCCCTGCTGTGCCTGGGTTACGCCGACGGCCGGGGCAGCGTCGAACCCTTGCATAGCTGGCAAAACGACCTGCTGCATGACGCCGAGTACGACCCGCAGCTGTGTTTTGTCATCCTCCATGAAGGCCAGGTGATCGCGGTGGCTCAAGCCTGGACCAGCGCTTACCTCAAGGACCTGGTGGTGCACCCGCATCATCAGGGTCAGGGCCTGGGCAGCGCGCTGCTGAGCCATGTGTTCGAAGTGTTCCGCCAGCGCCATGAGGCCTGCGTCGACCTCAAGGTCATGGAACACAATCACAGGGCCCGGCGCCTTTATGAGCAGCACGGCATGGCCCTGATCCGGCGCGAAGCGCTTTAGCGCCGGGTCTGCCAGAACTCCTGCGCCAGCGAGCGCAGGCTTGCAGCCAGGTCGGCCACATCCCCCGAATGGCGATGGCTTTGCTGGCCGGCATCCACCGTCACCTCGCAGGCACTGCGGATCCCGGCGATATTGCGGTTGATGTCTTCGCTAACCACACTTTGCTCCTCGACCGCGGCGGCGATCTGAACGCTCATCTCGGTGATTTTCTGCACTTGCAGGCTGATCCCGTCCAGCGCACAACTGGCCATCTGCGTTTGGTTAACGCTGTTTTGCGCATACTCACTGCTTTGCTGCATCACCTGCACCGCCGCCTGCGCGCCTTCTTGCAGGGCACTGATCATGGCCTGGATTTCACAGGTCGATTGCTGCGTACGCTGGGCCAGGCCGCGCACTTCATCGGCCACAACGGCAAAGCCACGGCCCTGGTCGCCCGCCCGTGCCGCCTCGATGGCAGCGTTGAGCGCCAGCAGGTTGGTTTGCTCGGCAATACTGCGGATCACCTCCAGCACCGAGGAAATATCGCTGCTGTGGCTTTGCAGGTGATGCACCACCTCGGTGGCCCGTTCCAGCTCCGATGCCAGGTGCTGCACCGTGCTGCGGCTTTGCATCACCAGTTGGTGGCCTTCACGGGTTTCGATCTGCACCTGGTCGGCGGTTTGCGAGGCCTGCTGGGCATGGGTTGCAACCTGCGCCACGCTGGCCGCCATTTCGTTGATGGCAGTGGCCACCTGGTCGGTCTCAAGCTGTTGATTCAAGGTGCTGGCATGGCTGCTTTGCAAGTGCTGAACCAGCTCGCCGGCGTGCCCGGCCAGACGCTGCGAGGCATCGCCGATACGCCCCACCACCGCGCCGACCTGCGCCTCCAGCATATGCAGGGCAAACTCGATCTGGCCGAATTCATCACGGCGCCCGGTATAAATCTGCTGGCTCAAGGGGTTGTCGCCCACGTCTTTGGCGCGACGGGTCAAGGCATGCAAAGGCCGCAGCATCCAGGCGATGGCTGCCGAACTCAACAGACTGCCCAGCAACCAGATCACCAGCCCGGCCCGGGCATCGACGCTGGCCAGCAACAGCGTGCCCACGGCGCTGACGGCGCCAAAGACAGCACTCACAAACAACCCCAGCTTGCCACCCAGCCCCAGGCGCAACCCCACCGGCAGCCACGGCTTGCGCCCCGCACGCAGGGCGGCGTAATGCGCCTCGGCAACCGCGACCCGCTCGGGTGCAGGCTGGGTGCGCACGGATTGGTACTCGACGGTTTCGCCGTTTTGCATGACCGGCGTGACATAGGCGCTGACCCAATAATGGTCACCGTTTTTACAGCGGTTTTTTACCATGCCCATCCACGAACGCCCGGCCTTGAGGGTCTGCCACATATGGCTGAAGGCGGCGGCGGGCATGTCGGGGTGGCGTAGCAGATTGTGCGGGGAGCCCAGCAACTCGCTCAGCTCGTAGCCGCTGACCTGGATAAAGTCAGGGTTGGCGTAGGTGATGGTACTGTCGAGATCGGTGGTGGAGAGGATATTGGCGTCGGGGGCAAAATCAACGGATCGGCCGGTAATCGGTAGATTGATTTTCATGTCAGGCGCGCTCGGATTGTTAGGAAGAGTCGGCAGGGTCGTCGACTCTAAGCGCACCTATTAAGCAAATACTGATCTGGCGCATGACTAAATGAGTTAATCAGGCCTGAACAAACACTAATGGCATATTGCCACTTTTTGGGGCATTAAATCAGCGCTTACCCATGGTTTTACGGGTGCCATGAGGCGGAGCGTTAGGGGTTTTATCGTGACCGCCGAGGCCGCTTTTCTGGTAGTACGCCTTGCCCTGGGACTTGGCCTTGGCAAACTCGGAAGGCTTGAACGGGAAGGTGAACGCAGGGATTACCGGTTTTTCCGGGGTATCGAGGTTCTCGGCGCTCACGTCATCAGGAGCGGTCGTTGGTGTAGGAGAAGTCATGAAAGCTCCGAAATACGGGAAATAAACAGGCCAAGTGGCGCAATGCCGCGCAGTATACCTGCGCACCCAGTATGCGTTGCACTCGCTGGTCGTAAAAAAACAATGATGTAGCAGCTGCCGAAGGAACGAGGCAGCTGCTACGAATCTCAAAACTGTCAGTAATGTCAGTTAGCCGTCACTGTACTGACCGGGTCCGCACGCTATAACCCTTATACAAGCCCTTACTCCACGCACACGGCGCTTATCCCGCATGCCCAATAAAACCAAAAAAATCTTGCTGGGCACACTGGTGCTTGCTCTTATCGGCGGCGGTATCTGGTGGTTGAGCCGCCCTGCTCCCGGAAAATCAGTGGCTGGTGCACCCATACCGGTGCGGGTTGCCCATGTGCAGCAACAGGATGTACCGCGCTATATCAACGGGATTGGCGCCGTACTGTCGCTGCACAGCGTGATCATCCGCCCGCAGATCGACGGCATCCTCACTGATATTCGGGTCAAGGAAGGCCAGACGGTCAACGCGGGCGACCTGCTGGCGACACTCGATGACCGCTCAATCAAGGCCAGCCTCGATCAGGCCAGGGCCCAGCTGGGGCAGAATCAGGCACAGCTGCAAGTGGCACTGGTCGACCTCAAGCGCTACCAGTTGTTAAGCGTGGACAATGGTGTGTCCAGGCAAACCCTCGATCAGCAACAAGCCCTGGTCAATCAGCTCAAGGCTTCGGCACAGGGTGACCAGGCAACCATTGCGGCAGCGCAGGTGCAGTTGTCCTATACGCAAATACAGTCTCCGGTCAGCGGGCGCGTGGGCATTCGCGCAGTGGATGCAGGCAATTTCTTGCGGGTCAGCGATGCCCAGGGGCTGTTTTCCGTGACCCAGATCGACCCCATTGCCGTGGAGTTCTCCCTGCCCCAGCAGCAATTGCCCCTGCTCCACGAGCTGCTTATGGCCAAGGAGCCGGCCCGGGTCAAGGCCTTTATCGGCAATGCCGACAACAGCGCCACGCCACTGGGCGAGGGCCGTCTGAGCCTGATCGACAATCAGGTCTCGGCCACCACCGGTACGATCAAGGCCAAGGCCCAATTCGACAACCCCACGCAAAGCCTGTGGCCTGGCCAACTGGTCAATGTCGAGATCCAGACCGGCCTGCAGCGCGACGCGCTGGTGGTGCCACCGCAGGTGGTGCAGCGCGGGCTGGATAATTACTTCGTCTACCGGGTCAGCGGCGACAAGGTAGAAACCGTCCCGGTGCAACTGACATTTCAGGACACCGAGCTGAGCATCATCACCGGCGTAAACCCCGGCGATGCGCTGGTCAGCGATGGCCAGTCGCGGCTCAAGCCCGGCTCGCGGGTTGAAATCCTGAGCGAGCCAACGGCCGCCCGGGTGCAGCCATGACCCGCAGCCGCTCGCTGTCCGCCTGGTGTGTCGATCACCCGGTGGCCACTGTACTACTGACCTTCGCCCTGGTGCTGGTGGGGCTGATTGCCTTCCCGCGACTGCCCGTGGCGCCCTTGCCCGAAGCGGAGTTCCCAACCATCCAGGTGTCGGCGCAACTACCCGGCGCCAGCCCGGACACCATGGCCTCATCGGTGGCCACCCCGCTGGAGGTGCAATTCAGCGCCATCCCCGGCATGACCCAGATGACCTCCAGCAGCGCCCTGGGCTCGACCACCCTGACCCTGCAATTCACCCTCAACAAAAGCATCGATACCGCCGCCCAGGAAGTACAGGCGGCGATCAACACCGCGTCCGGCAAACTGCCCAAGGACATGCCCACGCTACCGACCTGGAAGAAGGTCAACCCGGCCGACAGCCCAGTGCTGATCCTCAGCATCAGCTCGCTGCAAATGCCCGGCACCGAGCTGAGCGATTACGTTGAAACCCTGCTGGCCCGGCAAATCAGCCAGATCGACGGCGTGGGCCTGATCAATATCACCGGCCAGCAGCGCCCAGCGATCCGCGTGCAGGCCTCGGCCGACAAACTGGCCGCCATCGGCCTGACCCTCGCCGATATCCGCCTGGCCATTCAGCAAACCAGCCTCAACCTGGCCAAGGGCGCGCTGTATGGCCCGTCGAGCATCTCCACGCTGTCGACCAACGACCAGTTGTTCGACGCCGATGAATACGGCCAGTTGATCGTCTCGTACAAGGACGGCGCCCCCGTGCAGTTGCGCGACGTGGCACGGGTTATCAACGGTTCCGAGAACGACTATGTGCAGGCCTGGTCGGGCCATCAGCCGGGGCTCAACCTGGTGATTTCGCGCCAGCCGGGGGCCAATATCGTCGACACCGTGGACCGTATCCAGGCCGCCCTGCCCGGCCTGCAGGCGATGCTCCCGGCCTCGGTCGAGGTCACGGTGCTGAGCGACCGCACCAAGACCATCCGCGCCTCCCTGCATGAAGTGGAAATCACCCTGCTGATTGCCGTGCTGCTGGTGATTGCGGTGATGGCGCTGTTCTTGCGCCAGTGGTCAGCCACCCTGATCGTGTCGGCAGTGCTCGGTGTATCGCTGATCGCCAGTTTCGCACTGATGTATGTGCTGGGCTTCAGCATCAATAACCTGACGCTGGTGGCGATTGTGGTGGCCGTTGGGTTTGTGGTCGACGATGCCATCGTGGTGGTGGAGAACATCCACCGCCACCTGGAGGCTGGCGAAAGCATGCGCGACGCGGCGATAAAGGGCGCCAGCGAGATCGGCTTTACCGTGGTATCCATCAGCTTCTCGCTGGTGGCGGCATTTATCCCACTGCTGTTTATGGGCGGGGTGGTCGGGCGCCTGTTCAAGGAGTTCGCCCTGACCGCGACCTCGACCATCATGATTTCGGTGCTGGTATCACTGACCCTCGCGCCGACCCTGGCCGCGCTGTTTATGCGCGCACCGGTACACCAGCCTGATGCCAAACCGGGCTTTGGCGAGCGTCTGCTGGCCCTGTATGAAAAGGGCCTGAAGCGGGCCCTGGCGCACCAGCGGCTGATGCTGGGGATTTTCGCCGTGACCCTGGGCATGGCCATCGCCGGTTATGTGCTGATCCCCAAGGGTTTCTTCCCGGTGCAGGACACCGGCTTTGTGCTCGGCACCACCGAGGCGGCATCCGACATTTCATTCCCGGACATGACGCAAAAGCATCTGGCGCTGGCCGGGATCATCGGCAACGACCCGGCCGTGCAGGCGTTCTCCCATGCCGTGGGCGTGACCGGCAGCAACCAGACCATCGCCAACGGCCGCTTCTGGATTGCCCTCAAGGACCGTGGCCAGCGCGATGTCTCGGCCAGCGAGTTTATCGACCGCATCCGCCCGCAACTGGCCAGGGTCCCCGGCATCGTGCTGTACCTGCGCGCGGGCCAGGACATCAACCTCAGCTCCGGCCCCAGCCGCAGCCAGTATCAATATGTGCTCAAGAGCAACGACGGGCCGACTCTCACCACCTGGACCCAGCGCCTGACCGAAAAACTGCGCGCCAACCCGGCCTTTCGCGACCTTTCCAACGACCTGCAACTGGGCGGCAGCATCACCCATATCAGCATCGACCGTAATGCCGCGGCCCGCTTCGGCCTGACGGCCACCGATGTCGACGAGGCGCTGTACGACGCCTTCGGCCAGCGTCAGGTCAATGAGTTCCAGACCGAGACCAACCAGTACAACGTGATCCTGGAAGTCGACGCGCAGCAGCGCGGCAAGGCCGAGAGCCTCAATTACTTCTACCTGCGCTCGCCGCTGACCGGGGATATGGTGCCGTTGTCAGCCGTGGCCAAGGTCGATGCGCCCGTCAGCGGGCCGTTGTCGATCAGCCATGACGGCATGTTCCCGGCTGCCAACCTGTCGTTCAACCTCGCGCCCGGCGTGGCCCTGGGCGATGCGGTGCTGATGCTCGATCAGGCGAAAAACGATATCGGCATGCCAAGCACCATCAGCGGCAATTTCCAGGGCGCGGCCCAGGCATTTCAAAGTTCACTGGCCAGCCAGCCGTGGCTGATCCTCGCGGCGCTGGTGGCGGTGTACATCATTCTGGGGGTGCTGTACGAGAGCTTCGTGCACCCGCTGACGATCATCTCCACCCTGCCTTCGGCCGGGCTTGGCGCGCTGCTGATGCTGTGGATATGTGGCCAGGACTTTTCGATCATGGCGCTGATCGGGCTGGTATTGCTGATCGGTATCGTCAAGAAAAACGGCATCCTGATGATCGACTTTGCCCTCGATGCCCAGCGCACCCGTGGACTGAGCCCCGAAGAGGCCATCTATCAGGCGTGCCTTACACGGTTTCGGCCGATCATCATGACCACCCTGGCTGCCCTGCTCGGCGCCTTGCCGCTGATGCTCGGCTACGGCTCCGGCGCCGAACTGCGCCAGCCACTGGGGATTGCCGTGGTCGGCGGGCTGCTGGTGAGCCAGGCGCTGACGCTGTTTACCACGCCGGTCATATACTTGTGGCTTGAGCGACTGTTCCATCGTTCCAAACCGATCACTGAGGCGGGTCATGCGCGTTCTGATTATTGAAGATGAAGAAAAAACCGCCGACTACCTGCACCGCGGGCTGACCGAGCAAGGCTATACGGTGGATGTGGCCCGCGATGGCATCGAGGGGCTGCACCTGGCGATGGAGAGTGATTACGCGGTGATCGTGCTCGATGTCATGCTCCCGGGGCTCGACGGCTTTGGCGTGCTGCGGGCCTTGCGGGCGCGTAAGCAAACCCCGGTGATCATGCTCACCGCCCGTGAGCGGGTCGAAGACCGGATTCGCGGCCTGCGCGAAGGCGCCGACGATTATCTGGGCAAACCGTTTTCGTTTCTCGAACTGGTCGCCCGCCTGCAAGCCCTGACCCGTCGCAGCGGCGGCCACGAGCCGGTGCAGGTGAGCGTCGACGACCTGTGGATAGATTTGATCAGCCGCAAGGCTACCCGCGCCGGCGCCCGCCTGGACCTGACCGCCAAGGAGTTCTCGCTGCTCAGCGTACTGGCGCGGCGCCAGGGTGAAATCCTGTCCAAGACCGCCATTGCCGAGATGGTCTGGGATATCAACTTCGACAGCGACGCCAACGTGGTCGAAGTAGCGATCAAGCGCTTGCGCGCCAAACTCGACGGGCCATTCGAGCACAAGCTGCTGCACACCATTCGCGGCATGGGCTATGTGCTGGAGCGGCGCAGTGTTTAAGCGATTCACGGCCTTGAACTCCATCGCCCTGCGTTTGAGTGCGATGTTCGCCCTGGTGGCGTTGCTGGTGTTTGTATTGATCGGCGGGGCGCTGTACCAGCAGGTCGACAAAAGCATCGGCCGCCTGCCTGAAGCAGAGCTGGATGCGCGCTACAGCGTGCTTGAGTCATCTATCAACCGCTACGGCAACCCCGAGCACTGGGCCAAGATGAGCGCCAAGCTCAAACTGCTCAGCGAAGAGGACAAACGCATCCGCTTTTGGGCAATCAGTTCAGACCCGGCTTATGAGTACGGTAACCCCGAGGCCGCCGTGCGCAAATTTGCCCAAGGGCCAGTGGGCGTGCGCGACTTGCACCTGCCCGGCGAGGCTTACCCGTTCAAGGTGCTGAGCAGCGAAATACCCGCCAGGGAACAGCGCCCGGCCCTGCGCTTTCTGATTGCCATCGATACCCAGACCTTTCGCCAGACCCAGCATCACCTGCTGATTGCGCTGGTTAGCCTGGCGAGCATCGGCGTGCTGCTGGCCTCATTGCTCGGCTACTGGGTGGCGCGCATCGGTCTCAAGCCACTGGTCAAGCTGTCTGAGGCCGCACAAAAACTGGCACCGCCGCACTTGTCCGGGCGCTTGCACCTGGCGCCCCTGGCGCCGGAGCTGGACCAACTGGTCAGCGCCTTCAACTCGACCCTGGACCGCGTGGAGCAGGCCTGGACCCGGCTGGAGTCGTTCAATGCCGACGTGGCCCATGAACTGCGCTCACCACTGACCAACCTCATCGGCCAGACCCAGGTGGCGTTGACCCGCGGGCGCTCGGCCGAGCATTACTTTGAGGTGCTGCAATCCAACCTTGAAGAGCTGGAGCGGCTGCGCAACATCATCAACGACATGCTGTTCCTGGCGAGCGCCGACCAGGGCAGCAAGGCCAGCAAACTGACCAGCGCGTCCCTGGCTGACGAAGTGGCGACGACCCTGGAATACCTGGAGTTCATTCTTGAGGACGCCCGGGTTGTGGTGCAAGTCAGGGGCGATGCGCGGGTCAATATCGAAAAAGCCCACCTGCGCCGGGCGTTGATCAACCTGCTGAACAATGCCGTGCAGCACACCGAGGCCGGGCAAGTGATCGAGGTCCTGATCGAGCAAACCGCCGGGCAGGCCACGATCAGCGTGAGCAATCCGGGGCAGCCGATTGCCGGGGAGCACTTGCCGCGCTTGTTCGAGCGTTTCTACCGGGTCGACGCCGCCCGCCACAACAGCGGCGCCAACCACGGGCTGGGGCTGGCCATCGTCAAGGCGATTGCACAGATGCATGGCGGCGAGGTGTTTGTACGCAGCGCCGGCGGGCGCAATACGTTCGGGTTGTATTTGCCGACGTGACCTGTAGCCCTGTAGCAGCTGCCGAGGAACGCAGGCTGCGTCCGGCGGCGAAGCCGTCGTAAGGTCAGACTCCACGTTTTTCCTGAAAAAACGTGCATTCAGGATTTACGAGCGCTTCGCACTCGATCGCAGCCTGCGTTCCTCGGCAGCGGCTACACGGCTATACGTCTAAACCGCTGCTTTGCGCATTTGTTACCCAAAACGCAAAAGTCCTTGTCGAAAACATGGCTTTTTCGCCCCCGCCCGGGGCTATAGATTTAACCCATCACACAGCACTTGCTAAGCAAGAAGGTCTTTGAAATGTCCAGCAGTATGGGTATGGCTAGCGTTTTCGTTTTGTCGTCTTTGTTGTTGTCGCCCCTGGCCATGGCGGAAGAATCCCCTGCCTTTGTCGCACAAAATGCGGCCCGCGCAGCCACATTTGAACAACATCAGGCAGAGCTGACAGCACGTCATCAAAACGACGCAAAACCGCAGCCTGAACAGGCCAAAGCCAGCGTCAGCGATGATGTCCAGGACAGCTGATCGCACACCCGCAGACTTCCCGACCCAGTCAGTCACGGCCTACACATGTGACTGATTGTTTCAAAAGCCGCTATCATAGCGGCTTTTTTTTGTTTTAAAAAAACATGCCCGGCACTGGCATGCCTTCAAACAAGAACAGAATTTGCAAAGAAAATAAAAACTGCCGCCACTCTCAAGGAGCAACAAACTGGTGAAGACATCACTCAAACTCAGTCCGTTATTCATTGCCCTGGCTGCAACGATCCCAACCTTCGCCCACGCCGATGACGACGCTACCCAAGACGGTTTTGTCGAAGGTTCCAGCCTCAAGATTCACGCCCGCAACTACTATATGAACCACGATATCCGCAGCCCCCATGCCGATGACAGCAAGGAATGGGGCCAGGGCTTTATCGGCAAGTTCGAGTCGGGCTTCACCCAAGGCACCGTTGGCTTCGGCCTGGATGCCTATGGCCTGCTCGGGCTCAAGCTCGATGGCGGCGGCGGCACCGATGGCAGCAGCATCCTGCCGGTCAGCGATGGCAACGGCAAAGCGCCCACTGCCTTTTCGTCTGCCGGTGCCGCACTGAAAATGCGCGCCTTCGATACCGTGCTTAAAGCCGGTGACATGTTCCTCACCAACCCGGTAATCGCCGGCGGTGAAACCCGCATGCTGCCGCAGACCTTTCGCGGTGTCAGCCTGACCAACACCAGCTTCGAGGGCTGGATGTTCGAAGGCGGCCAGGTCAGTTTCGACAAGCCCTACAACCAGAGCGGCATGCGTCGCCTGACCACCACCTACGGTGACCTGGGCGACCAGAGCAGCAAGCACATCACCTGGGCTGGCGCGTCCTGGAGCGGCGTACCGGAAATCACCAGCAACCTGTACGCAGCCCAGTTGCAGGACATCTGGAACCAGTACTACTACGACTTCGACTACACCCATACGCTGAGCGAGGGCGTCACCCTCAACCCCGGCCTGCACTTCTATCACACCCAGGACACCGGCAAGGCACTGCTGGGCGATATCGACAACAACACCTTCAGCCTGCACCTGGCCCTGGGCATCGACGGCCACAAGGTGACGGCGGTGTACCAGCGGGTCAACGGCAATACGCCCTTTGACTATATCTATCAGGGCGACAGCGTTTACCTGGACAACTCGCAGCAGTACTCGGACTTCAACGGCCCCAACGAGCGTTCCTGGAAGCTGCAATACGAGTATGACTTTGCCGGCCTCGGCATCGCCGGCCTCACAGCCAGTGCGTCGTACTCACGCGGTGAGCTGGACCTGACCAAGGCTGATCCCAACAGCATCGGCTACAGCAACTGGTACAACCCCGAAGGCAAGAACGCCCATCACTGGGAACGTGACCTGGGGCTCAAATACGTGATTCAGGAAGGCAAGGCCAAGGACCTGGCTGTGACCCTGCGCTGGGCCACCAACCGCGGCAACACCGCGTACCAGAGCGTGGATAACGATGTTGATGAGTACCGGGTAATCGTCGACTATCCTATTGATGTGTTCTAATCCATGACCAAAGGGCCAGCTTTTAAGCTGGCCTTTTTATATGATTGCATTCATTTTATGGGGCCGCACCCAGGGCGACAGCGAGCATGGCCATCAAGCATATCTTGCGCAATAACGTGCTCACCCTACGCCTGCTGATCGGCGCTACAACCGTTTCAATCATTGCCATTCTGAGCATCGTCAGCTTCCTGCTGGTGCGCGAACACCGCACCGCCGAACTGGCCGCCATCCGCACCTCACTCAATATCGTGCAACTGGTCGGGCGTGATGTCCAAAACACCGTCGATCTCTACGACTCGGCGCTGAACACACTGATCGACGTATCAAAACGCAGTGACCTGAGCAGTGTCTCCCAGCCGCTGCAACACATGCTGTTGTTCGACAAAGCCGAACAGACCCCGGCCAATGGCGGTTTTTACCTGCTCAATGACCAGGGCGATCTGGTGGCCGACTCCCGCACACTAGCCCCCCCCAAAGTCAACTTCAGCCACTGGCCAAGTTTTGTGGAACACCGTGACTCCACCAGTGACAACCTGTTTATCTCCCACCCTTTTGACTCGGCCGAAAACCAGGGCATGTGCTGCATCAGCTTCAGCCGGCGGATCTCCGGCCCTGATGGCAGGTTTCTCGGCGTGGCGGTGGCGCAGATGAAGCTGGACTATTTCAAGACCCTGTTCCAGCGACTGGTCCTGGAACCCCACGGCTTTATCCGGCTGATCAGCACCGATGGCACACCACTGACCCAGCACCCCGAACCGGACGCCGCCGACGCGCACACCAACCTGAGCAACAACCCCGTGTTTATCCGCTTCCTGCAGGAACACAGGGGCAGTTTTATCGCCCTCTCCAGCATTGATGACGAAGAGCGGCTGTACAACTTCTCCGAGGTCGGTGACCTGCCTTTGATTGTGGTGGTCTCACTGGCCACTGACGATGTATTCAGCGCCTGGAGGCGCAACGCCATTTTGGTCGGTATCGGTACGCTGTTGTTATGTGGCGCCCTGCTGATGCTCACCTGGTTGCTGGGCCGTGAATTGCATTTGCGCCAACGTGCCGAACGCCAGCTCGAGGCGCTGGCAACCACCGACCCGCTGACCGGGCTGGCCAACCGACGCAAGCTGGACCAGACCCTGGAACAGGAATGGCGACGGGCACAGCGCTCAGGCAAACCGCTGTCGCTGATCATGTTCGACATTGACCACTTTAAGAACTTCAACGACACCTATGGTCATCAGGACGGGGACGAGGCCCTGAAGCGTGTGGCGCAGACAATCCGGCACTGTATGCACCGCTCCACCGATCTGGCGGCCCGTTATGGTGGCGAAGAGTTTGCGGTCGTGCTGAGCGATACCGATGCCAGTGGCGCGTATAACCTGGCGCAGAGTATTCGCCAGGCAGTCGAGCAACTGGAACCATTGACGCCCACCCATCGCCGGCTCACCACTAGCATGGGAGTCAGTACCCGCCAGGTGAAACCTGGCGACCAGCTTGCAGGCTTGATCAACAGCGCCGATCAGGCCCTGTATCAAGCCAAGAAGGCCGGGCGCAATTGCGTCATCAGTGCCCCGGAGTTGTCTTGAGTGAGTATCCGCCTTGAATGAAAGGCCCGTTGTGCATGGTTTTTTCTTCAGAGGGTCAAGCCATTAAATATCATCTGCGCACACCGGTTATCACCCGCCGCATGCTGGTCTGGGCCAGCGCCTTGTCGGTGGTTACGATCCTGAGCATCGTCGGCTACCTGCTGGTCAGGGAGTATCGCAATACCGAAGATGATGCGGCGCGCTCTGCGTTGAATATCGTGCAACTGATCAGCCGTGATATCCGCAATACCCTGTCCACCTATGATTCAGCGCTCAACAGCCTGGTCAGCCTGGTGCAAAGCCAGGCGCTGGCCTCGCTTTCGCCGCAGACGCAACAGCCCTTGCTGTTCGACAGAGCCGCCGAAGCGCCGTCCAATGCCGGCTTTTTTGTGCTGGATGCCGAAGGCAAGGTGATTGCCGGCTCACGCCCGGTCGTGCCCCTGCTCGACAACGCCCGCCAGCAGCCCTGGTTCAAGGTTCACCTCAAGGCGCAAAGCGAAGGCATCTTTATCAGCCGCCCCCTGCCTGCCAGCGACACCCCCAATGACTGGACCCTGGTGCTCAGCCGCAGGATCACTGCCCCCGACGGCAAGTTTGGCGGCGTCGCCGTGGCCCTGATGAAGCTGAGTTACTTTCACAACCTGTTTCGCGGCCTGGACCTGGGGCCTACCGGCAATATCAGCCTGGTCAGCACCGAAGGCATCATGCTGATCCAGTACCCGGCCACCACCATGTTCTATACCGGCCAGGACCTGGGGCACACGCCGATCTTCCTGCGCTTTTTAACCGAGCGCTACGGCAGCTTTACCGCCGTATCCGGCATCTATCACCTGCAGCGCCTGTACAACTTTGCCCAGGTCAGCGAGCTGCCGCTGCTGGTGGTGGTGGCCTTGTCCACCGAGCATATTTTCAGCAACTGGCGGCACACCGCCCTGTTGATCGGCAGCGCAACCCTGCTGCTGTGCCTGGGCTTGCTGTGGCTGACCTGGCTGCTGGTGCGCGAACTGCGCCTGCGCCAGCGCGCCGAAGGCGAACTCGCCGCCCTGGCCGCCACCGACCCGCTGACCGGGCTGGCCAACCGACGCATGCTGGACAAGACCCTGGATCTGGAATGGCGCCGCGCACAGCGCTCGGGGGCGCCGCTGTCACTGATCATGATCGATATCGACCACTTCAAGGCCTTCAATGACAACTACGGCCACCAGGCCGGGGATGAAGCCCTGCGCCAGGTAGCACAGACCATCAAGGCCCATGTGCGCCGCCCCGCAGACCTGGCGGCGCGCTATGGCGGTGAAGAGTTTGCAGTGGTGCTGACCGAAACCGACGCGGCGGGCACGCGCCTGCTCGCCGAGAAAATTCGCGTCGCGGTCGAGCAGATGGAGCCCGCCAACCCCGACACCCCGAAACTGACCATCAGCCTGGGTGCCTGCACCCGCTACGCCAAACCCGGTGACGATCAGGAGCAACTGCTCAGAACCGCCGACAAGGCGCTCTACCAGGCGAAAAAACGCGGGCGCAACCGGGTCATGGACATCAATGAAACCGGGGTCAATGCCCTGATACCCAAACCCGCGCCATAAAAAAAGGCCACCCGAGGGTGGCCTTCAAAAACTAGAGAAAGAAGTTTTACTTAAACTGCCGCAACCGGACGCATGTACGAAATCGGTGCAGTGCTGGCATCTTCAAAGGTCACGACTTCCCATGCATCAGTCTCTTCAAGCAGCTTGCGAATCAGCTGGTTGTTCAGAGCATGGCCAGACTTGAAGCCCTTGAATTCACCGATCAGGCTATTGCCCAACAGGTAAAGGTCGCCAATTGCGTCGAGGATCTTGTGCTTCACGAATTCGTCTTCATAGCGAAGGCCGTCTTCGTTCAGTACACCATCCGCGTCGACCACGATGGCGTTTTCCACGCTACCGCCGAGTGCGAGGTTGTGCTTGCGCAGGTACTCGATATCACTCATGAAACCAAAGGTGCGTGCGCGGCTGACTTCTTTTACAAACGAAGTGCTGGAAAAATCCACGGTTGCACTTTGGGTGCGGTTACGGAAAACCGGGTGATCGAAATCGATCTCGAAGCTCACCTTGAACCCTTCGAAAGGGACGAAAGTGGCGCGCTTGTCGCCATCTTCCACTGTCACTTCACGCAGGATGCGGATGAACTTCTTCGGCGCGTCCTGTTCTTCCAGGCCGGCAGATTGAATCAAGAACACGAAAGGTCCGGCGCTACCGTCCATAATCGGGACTTCAGACGCGGAGAGTTCGACGTAGGCGTTATCGATCCCCAGGCCAGCCATGGCCGAGAGCAGGTGCTCTACCGTGTCTACTTTTACGTCGCCGTTGACCAACGTGGTCGACATCGTTGTCTCGCCGACGTTTTCCGCGCGCGCAGGGATCTGCACAACAGGGTCAAGGTCTGCACGACAAAACACGATGCCGGTGTCCACAGGCGCAGGCTTGAGGGTCAGGTAGACCTTCTCACCGGAGTGCAGGCCGACACCTGTGGCACGGATAATATTTTTCAGGGTGCGTTGTTTAATCATGGCATTGGCCGCTTCAGCGCAAATTGCGAACTGGTATCAACAAAGGCTGGCGATAATAGCAGACCGAGCCTTTGCTGAATACCAATCACCTTAATCCCCCTGATTGATTTCATTAATCAGCCTGACGACGCAGGAAAGCCGGGATGTCCAGGTAATCCAGATCGTCTTGCGGGTTGAGCTTGGCAGCGGTCGTCGCGCCTTGCTGGGCCTGATTACGCATCACAGTCGGGCGGTCCAGATCACGGTAGTTGACCACCGGTTGTTCCTGACGCTCGGTACGCGCTTCCTGACGAACAGGGGCGCTGTGTGCCGAAGAAGCTGCGTAGGAAGCTTGCAGGGTGTTGTCGACAACCTTGACCGGCTTCTCGATTTTTGCACCCAGACCAGTAGCAACCACGGTGACATGCAGCTCGTCGCGCATGTCCGGGTCGATAACAGTACCGACCTTGACCATCGCGTGCTCCGAAGCGAAGGCTTCGATGATGCTACCCACGTCGGAGTACTCACCCAGGGACAGGTCAGGACCGGCGGTGATGTTCACCAGGATGCCGCGAGCGCCTTCCAGGTTCACGTCTTCGAGCAACGGGTTGCGGATGGCCGCTTCGGTGGCTTCGCGAGCACGGTTCGGACCGCTGGCGCAGCCAGTGCCCATCATCGCCATGCCCATTTCGCTCATCACGGTGCGCACGTCGGCAAAGTCGACGTTGATCATGCCCGGACGCTTGATGATGTCGGAGATACCGCGAACGGCACCGGCCAGTACGTCATCGGCCTTGGCGAACGCAGACAGCAGGCTCGCGTCTTTACCCAGGATGGTGAGCAGTTTTTCGTTCGGAATCGTGATCAACGAATCGACGCTTTCGGACAGCAGACGAATACCTTCGTCGGCGATCTGCATGCGCTTGCGACCTTCGAACGGGAACGGACGGGTCACCACCGCAACGGTGAGGATGCCCATTTCCTTGGCCACTTCAGCAATGATCGGCGCAGCACCGGTACCGGTACCACCGCCCATGCCCGTGGTGATGAACACCATGTTGGTGCCCTGCAACACTTCAGCGATGCGCTCGCGGTCTTCCAGGGCAGCCTGACGACCGACCTCAGGGTTCGCGCCGGCACCCAGGCCCTTGGTCACGCCAGTGCCCAGTTGCAGGATGGTCCGCGCACCAATGCTTTTCAGCGCTTGTGCGTCAGTGTTGGCGCAGATGAATTCCACGCCTTCGATGTTGCTCTTAACCATGTGGTTAACAGCATTGCCACCGCCACCACCAACACCGATAACTTTAATTACCGGGCTTTGCGGGATGTTGTCTACGAGTTCGAACATGGTCCCTCTCCTTTCAGTTCTCTAGTTTTTTTCGCCTACTTCTACTGCTTTGAATCTGTTTACAGCTCAAGCTTTAAAAGTTGCCCTGCACCCAGCGCTTGAGGCGCTCAAGCACAGGGGCTTTTTGTTCGTCACTGCTGTAGTTGTCGCGGTTGCTGATACCCGATATGGAGATACCGTCTGACTGCTTTTGCAGCCCGTACAGCAACAAGCCCACAGCGGTGGAGTAAATCGGATTGCGCACAACGTCGGTCAAGCCCTTGAAGCTGTGCGGCACGCCCAGACGCACCGGCATGTGGAAGATCTCTTCGGCCAGTTCGACCGCGCCTTCCATCTTTGAAGTACCACCGGTCAACACGATGCCCGCCGGGATCAGGTCCTCGTAACCGCTGCGACGCAGCTCGGCCTGAATCAGGGTGAACAGCTCGTCGTAACGCGGCTCGACCACTTCGGCCAGGGCCTGACGGGACAGTTCACGCGGTGGACGATCGCCCACGCTTGGCACCTTGATGGTTTCGCCGGCGCCAGCCAGCTTGGCCAGTGCACAGGCGTAACGAATCTTGATTTCTTCGGCATATTGGGTCGGTGTACGCAGCGCCATCGCGATGTCGTTGGTCACCTGGTCACCCGCAATCGGGATCACCGCCGTGTGGCGAATCGCGCCTTCGGTGAAGATCGCGATGTCGGTGGTACCGCCGCCGATATCCACCAGGCACACGCCCAGTTCTTTTTCGTCATCGGTCAGCACCGAGTAGGCCGACGCCAGTTGCTCGAGGATGATGTCGTCCACCTCAAGGCCACAGCGGCGCACGCACTTCTCGATGTTCTGGGCAGCATTCACGGCGCAGGTCACAACGTGGACCTTGGCTTCCAGACGCACGCCCGACATGCCCAGTGGCTCACGCACGCCTTCCTGGTTGTCGATTACATAGTCCTGGGCCAGGGTGTGCAGCACACGCTGGTCAGCCGGGATCGCAACAGCCTGAGCCGCGTCGAGCACGCGCTCAAGGTCGGCGGTGCTGACTTCACGATCACGAATCGCCACGATGCCGTGGGAATTCAGGCTGCGGATGTGGTTGCCGGCCACGCCGACAAACGCCGAGTGAATCCGGCAACCGGCCATCAGCTGCGCTTCTTCGATAGCGCGCTGGATCGATTGCACGGTGGACTCGATGTTCACCACCACGCCTTTCTTCAGGCCCCGGGACGGATGCGTGCCAATACCGACGATTTCGATCGTACCGTCTTCACCGACCTCGCCCACCAGCGCCACCACCTTGGAGGTGCCGATATCGAGACCGACGATCATTTTTCCGCTTTGCACGTTTGCCATGGGTCCTGCCTCTTCTTAATTCTTCGCGACAGCGGGTTGGGCTATCGTGGGTGCCACAGGTTCCCGCCAGCCGACGGCCAATCCGTTGGCATAACGCAAATCGATGCGCGCTATGTTTGTAATCTGTTCTTTCAGCGTTTTTTCATAGATGGCTATGAAGCGACGCATTTTTTCTACCAGGTGATCGCGCCCCAACAGCAGCTCGATCCCAGGCCCTGCACTGCCGGCTCCGGTGGTCAGGAACCAGCTGCCGCGCTCACGCAATTCCAGCCGGACTATGGAAAAGCCCATCGGACGCAGCATCTGGCTCAACACCTGATACTGCTGCATCACCTGCTGCTGGGCCCGTTGTGGACCAAACAGCTGCGGCAAGTGTTCGTAGTTGGCCAGCTCACGCGGGGTGAACGCCTGGCCCTGGTTGTTGAGCAGGGCTTCATCACCCCAGCGCGCCACCGGCAGTTGCTCCTCAAGACGGATCACCACCTGATCGGGCCACACACGGCGTACTTCGGCGTGGGCGATCCAGGGCATCTGCTCAAGCTCGGTGCGCATGCCAGCCAGGTCCACCGTGAAGAAGCTCGCTCCCACATACGGAGCAATACGCTGTTGCACGGCTTGCTGGCTGATATAGGTCAAGTCACCCTGCACATTGACATTGGTGATCGGCCGATCCGCATACGGCATCAAACGCTGCGCACCTTCGTAGGTGCCATACCCCAGTGCTACCAACAGCACCGGCCAGAACAGGGCTTTCAAAAAGCCGAAATTGGCTTTTGGCAAACGCACCGACATCGGTTCTTTCGCCACCATCCGGCTGGCGCCACGCGGCACCGGCTTGCGGCCGGGAGCAGGTGGTTGATGACGAAGCGATGCACCTTGCATGGACTTAACCCCGCGCCTCTAAACTGGCCGCCAGAATCGACAGCACCAGCTGTTGGAAATCCAGACCCGCCGCCTTGGCCGCCATCGGCACCAGGCTGTGATCGGTCATGCCCGGCGCGGTGTTGACTTCCAGCAGCCAGAACTGGCCTGCGGTGTCCTGCATCACGTCCAGACGGCCCCAACCGGCAATGCCGATCGCCTCGCAGGCTTTCGCCGTGAGGTCCATGAGCTCCTGTTCCTTGGCACTGTCGAGGCCGCACGGGATCCGATACTGGGTATCGTTGGCCACGTACTTGGCGTCGTAGTCGTAAAAGCTGTGGGGCGTACCCAGGGCAATCGGCGGCAATACCTGGTCACGCAGGGTGGCGATGGTGAACTCGGGACCGGTGATCCATTGCTCAACCAACACTTGCGAGTCGTACTTGCTGGCATCGGCCCACGCGACGATCAACTCGTCCACGTTACTCACTTTGGCCATACCGATACTTGAACCTTCATGAGCCGGTTTGACGATCAAAGGGAAGCTCAGTTCCTTGGCCGCAGAAATACAATCGGCTTCGCTGCTCAGCACCGCGTGACGTGGCGTTGGAATACCCAGGCTGTGCCACACCTGTTTGGTGCGCAACTTGTCCATGGCCAGCGCCGAAGCGAGGATGCCGCTGCCGGTGTAGGGGATGCCCAGGCATTCCAGCAGGCCTTGCATGCTGCCGTCTTCGCCGCCACGGCCGTGCAGGATGATAAATGCACGGTCGATTTTTTCGCTGGTGATGCGGGTGATGAAGTCATCACCCACGTCAATGCCGAAAGCATTTACACCGGCGCTTTGCAGCGCGCCCAGCACGGCGTTGCCTGACTTCAGCGAGACTTCACGCTCAGCGCTTTTGCCGCCGAACAGCACGGCCACGCGGCCAAAATCGGCAGGGGCAATGGTCGAGAACAGATTGGCGTAGGCAGCAGTCATTTCAACGTTCCTTCACTGGTAGCGGCAACAGCGCCGGCGAACAGCGGGCTCTTGATAAGTTGTGGTGCCAGACGGCCGATATCGCCCGCCCCTTGGCACAACAGAATGTCGCCAGCACGCAGCAGCGGCTTGACGATCGGCGCCAGCTCAACGCCGCGCTCGATGTAGATCGGGTCCAGCTGACCGCGCTGGCGGATGCTGTGGCACAGCTGGCGGCTGTCGGCACCCGGGATTGGCTCTTCGCCAGCCGGGTAGACTTCCATCAACAGCAGGACGTTGGCGTCGGCCAGTACCTGGACGAAATCGTCGTACAGGTCACGGGTACGGCTGAAACGGTGCGGCTGGTACACCATCACCAGGCGGCGCTCCGGCCAGCCACCGCGCACGGCCTTGATCACGGCCGCGACTTCGGTCGGGTGGTGACCGTAGTCGTCGACCAGCATCACGCTGCCGCCCTCAACTGGCAGCTCGCCATAAACCTGGAAGCGTCGGCCCACACCTTCAAAGCCCGACAAGCCCTGAACGATGGCTTCATCGCTGATGCCTTCATCGGAAGCAATGCAGATGGTGGCCAGGGCATTGAGCACGTTGTGGTTGCCCGGCATGTTGACCGACACATCCAGCGGCTCGCGCTCCGGGCGCAACACGGTGAAGAAGGTTTGCATGCCCTGCTGGCGCACATTGATTGCACGCACGTCAGCGTTTTCGCTGAAGCCGTAGGTCACGGTCGGGCGCTTGACTAGCGGCAGGATTTCACGCACCACCGGATCATCCAGGCACAGCACGGCCAGACCGTAGAACGGCAGGTTGTGCAGGAACTCGACAAAGGTCTTCTTCAGTTTGTTGAAGTCGCCTTCGTAGGTCGCCATATGGTCGGCGTCAATGTTGGTGACCACCGCAACCATCGGCTGCAGGTGCAGGAAGCTGGCATCGCTCTCATCTGCTTCGGCAATCAGGTAACGGCTGGTACCCAGCTGTGCATTGGTACCGGCTGCATTCAGGCGGCCACCGATCACGAACGTCGGGTCCAGGCCACCGGCCGCGAACACCGAAGCCAACAGGCTGGTGGTGGTGGTTTTGCCGTGGGTACCGGCAACGGCGATACCGTGGCGGTAGCGCATCAGCTCGGCCAGCATCTCGGCGCGTGGCACCACTGGAATACGACGTTCCAGGGCATTGGCCACTTCGGGGTTAGAGGTGTTCACGGCACTCGACACCACCAGCACATCGGCGTTGGCGGCGTTCTCGGCACGGTGGCCGATAAAGATGTGCGCACCGAACGATTCAAGGCGCTCGGTCACCGGCGATGCATTCAGGTCCGAACCCGAGACTTCATAGCCCAGGTTGAGCAACACTTCGGCGATACCGCACATGCCCACGCCGCCGATACCGACGAAGTGGATGCGACGGATGCGGCGCATTTCCGGTTGTGGCATAGCTTTTTGATTCTCAACCATTGGCCACCTCCAGGCAGATATCTACAACGTTGCGGGTCGCATCGGGTTTGGCCAGGCGGCGGGCATTGGCCGCCATGCTGTTGAGTCGTTCCGGTTGCATCAAAACCTCTGTCAGGCGTGCAGCCAGTTCGGCTGCGCCAGTTGTCGCTTGTGGCATCAGGAAGGCGGCGCCCTCGCGTGCCAAAAAGTCGGCGTTACGGCTCTGATGGTCATCAATCGCGTGGGGCAATGGCACCAGCAGCGATGGCAGACCGGCCGCAGCCAGTTCACTGACGGTCAGCGCGCCTGCGCGACAAACCACCAGGTCGGCCCAGCCATAGGCGTGGGCCATATCCTTGATAAAAGGCTGTACGTCAGCCTCGACGCCGACCGCGGCATAGCGCTCGGCGGTGATCTGGTCATGTTGCTTGCCGGCCTGATGAAACACTTCAGGGCGAATGTCCGCCGGCACCAGGGCCAGGGCTTCAGGCAACAACTTGTTCAGCGGCTCGGCGCCCAGGCTGCCGCCCAGCACCAGCAGGCGCGCCTTGCGCCCTTCGAGCGGCGCGCGTGGCGCCAGGGTAAACAGCTCGGGGCGTACCGGGTTACCGGTGCTGCGCAGCGTGTCCGAGGCCGTAAAAGTACCCGGGAAGGCTTCGCACACGCGGCTGGTCATCGGCACCAGCAAACGGTTGGCCGTACCGGCGACCGCGTTCTGCTCGTGAATGATCACCGGCACGCCACAGGTTTTCGCCGCCAGCCCGCCAGGCCCAGTCACATAGCCACCAAACCCGAGCACGCAGACCGGCTTGAGCTGGCGAATAATCTTGCGCGCCTGGAACAGCGCCTTGAGCAGCACGAACGGCGCTTTGAGCAACGACAGCTTGCTCTTGCCACGCAGGCCCGCCACGTTGATCAGGTGCAGCTTGAAACCGGCCGGCTCGACCAGTTCGTTCTCGATGCCTCGGGGCGTACCGAGCCAGTGCACGGTGTAGCCACGGGCTTCGAATTCGCGGGCGCAGGCCAGCGCCGGGAACACGTGGCCACCGGTGCCGCCCGCCATGATCAGCACATTAGCGCCCATGGGTCGGCTCCTCTGCGAAGTCGCTTTCTTTAAAGTCGGTCTCTTCACTGCCCAGGTGGGTACGGCTCTCCCACTCGATGCGCAGCAACAAGCCCATACACACACAGCAAATCACCAGCGAGCTGCCGCCATAACTGAGGAACGGCAGGGTCAGGCCCTTGGTGGGCAGCAGGCCGACGTTCACCCCGATATTGATCAGGAACTGGCCGATCCACAGGAACGACAGGCCGTAGGCCATATAAGCCGAGAAATATTGTTTGGCGCGCTCGGCCCACATGCCGATATACATGCCACGCACACACACGAACACAAACAGCGCCACGGTGAGCAGCGAACCGACCACACCCAGCTCTTCGGCCAGTACCGAGAACACGAAGTCGGTATGCGCTTCAGGCAGGTAGAACTGCTTCTGCACGCTGTTGCCCAGACCGACACCAAACCACTCGCCGCGACCAAAGGCGATCAGGGCCTGGGTCAACTGGTAGCCGGAGCCGAACTGGTCAGACCAGGGGTCGGTAAAGGTGATCAAACGCGCCATCCGGTACGGTTGTGCCTGTACCAGCACAAACACCGCGCCCACTGCCAGCGCCACCATCAGGGCGAAGCGGAACAGGCCCACACCGCCGAGGAACAACATGGCAGCCGCAGCGCCCATCATTACCACGGTGGCACCGAAGTCGGGCTCCATCAGCAGCAAGCCGGCCATCGGTAGCAGCACGATAAATGGCTTGAAAAAGCCCATCCAGCTTTCGCGCACTTCCTTTTGCTGGCGTACCAGATACCCCGCGAGGTAGATCACCACAAAGACCTTGGCGATTTCTGAAGGCTGCACGTTGAAGAAGCTGAAACCGATCCAGCGCATCGAGCCGTTTACCTCACGGCCAATGCCCGGGATCAGTACCGCCACCAGCAAGCCGAATGCACCGATCAGCAACATGAAGCCCATGCGTTGCCAGGTCGCGATCGGCACCATCATGGTCATGATGCACGCGCCCAGGCCGAGGACGATGTAAAACAGGTGGCGGATCATGTGGTACAGGGTGTTGCCCGACTGCAGCGCGGCGACTTCGGACGATGCCGAGGTGATCATCACCAGGCCCAGGCCGAGCAAGGCCAGGCAACCGGCCAGCAACGGGAAGTCGAGGTCGATGCCACGACCCGTGACCAGCGGCGAAGGATAAGGCTTGAGGATGCCGAATATCATGCCAGCACCTCCACGGCGCGGGCGAACAACTGGCCGCGCTCTTCGTAGTTCTTGAACATGTCGAAACTGGCGCAGGCCGGCGACAGCAACACCGCATCACCTGGTTGGGCCAGGGCGCGGCTTTGTGCGATGGCTTCGTCCAGCGATGCGACGCGCACTTGCGGCACGGCGTCGCCCAGGGCGTCGGCGATCAGGCCAGCATCACGGCCCATCAGCACCACGGCGCGGCAGTACTTGGCCACGGAATCATGCAGGCCGCTGAAATCGGCACCCTTGCCGTCACCGCCGGCGATCAGCACCAGCTTGCCGTCCATGTCCATGCCCAGGCCTTCAATGGCAGCCAGCGCGGCACCGACATTGGTGGCTTTTGAATCGTTGTAGTAGCTCACGCCGTCAAGCTCGCGCACCCACTGGCAGCGGTGCTCAAGGCCGGTGAAGTTGCGCAGGCTACTGAGCATGGCGTCGAACGGCAGACCCACCGCATGCCCCAGCGCCAGCGCCGCCAGGGCATTGGCCTGGTTGTGGGCGCCACGCACCTTCAGCTCGCGCACAGGCATCAGGTTCTGGAATTCAAAGGCGAGGTATTTTTCGCCGTTTTCTTCACGCAGGCCGAAGGCCTTGAAGTCCGGCGCGCCCAGGCCGAAGGTCCAGCACGGCTGACCTTCGCTCATCAGCGGACGGGTCAGGGCATCCTGGCGGTTGACCACCACCTGGCGGGCGCCACGGAAAATCCGGTGCTTGGCCAGGTGGTACGCAGGCAGGCCGCTGTAGCGGTCCATGTGGTCTTCGCTGACATTGAGCACGGTGGCCACTTCAGCACCCAGCTGGTTGGTGGTCTCCAGCTGGAAGCTCGACAGCTCCATGACGTACAGCTCGATATCATCGCTGAGCAGGTCCAGCGCCGGCGTGCCGAGGTTGCCACCGACGGCCACGCGCTTGCCGGCTGCTGCAGCCATTTCGCCGACCAGGGTGGTTACGGTGCTTTTGGCATTGGAACCGCTGATTGCCACGATGGGTGCTTTCGCGTTACGCGCGAACAGGTCGATATCGCCCGACAGCTTCACGCCACGCGCCGCTGCGGCTTGCAGGGCCGGTGTCGCCAGGGCCAGGCCGGGGCTCACGTAAAGCTCGTCGGCGCGGCACAGGAAGTCGACATCCAGCTCGCCACAACGCACTTCCACTTGCGGGTAGTCACGGCGCAGCGTGGCCAGCTCCGGCGGGTTTTCCCGCGTGTCTGCCACGGCAAACGACACGCCCCGCTGCGCCAGGAAGCGCACCAGGGACATGCCGCTCTTGCCGAGGCCGACAACGATGCGGAAGTGGTCAGAAGCGATCAGAGACACAGGTTCTACCTCAGCTTCAGTGTGGCAAGGCCAACCAGCACGAGGATCACGGTGATAATCCAGAAACGGACAATCACTCGCGGCTCAGGCCAGCCCTTGAGTTCAAAGTGGTGATGAATCGGCGCCATGCGGAACACCCGCTTGCCGGTCAACTTGAAGGACGCTACCTGGATCACCACCGAGAGGGTTTCCATCACGAACACACCGCCCATGATGAACAGCACGATTTCCTGACGCACGATTACGGCGATGGTGCCCAGGGCTGCGCCCAGCGCCAGTGCGCCGACGTCACCCATAAACACTTGCGCGGGGTAGGTGTTGAACCACAAAAAGCCCAGGCCGGCGCCAATCAATGCGCCGCAGAACACGATCAACTCACCCGCGCCCGGGACATACGGGATCAACAGGTAATCGGCAAATTTCACGTTGCCCGACAGGTAGCAGAAGATACCCAGCGCGCCGCCTACCATCACGGTCGGCATGATCGCCAGGCCATCGAGGCCGTCAGTCAGGTTGACCGCGTTGCTCGAACCTACGATCACAAAGTAGGTGAGTACCACAAAGCCGATACCCAGCGGGATGCTGGCATCCTTGAGGATGGGCAGGATCAGGGTGGTTTCCACCGCGCTTGGCGCCGTGACGTACAAGAAGATCGCTGCACCCAGGCCGAAGACCGACTGCCAGAAATACTTCCAGCGGCTCGGCAGGCCACGGGAGTTTTTCTCGATGACCTTGCGGTAGTCGTCAACCCAGCCGATGGCGCCGAACAGCAGGGTCACGATCAGCACGACCCACACATAACGGTTGCTCAGGTCAGCCCACAACAGCGTGCTGATGGCGATGGCCGACAGAATCAGCGCGCCGCCCATGGTCGGGGTGCCGGATTTGGACAGGTGCGATTGCGGGCCGTCATTACGCACCGACTGGCCGATCTGACGGTTTTGCAGGGTGCGGATCATCCACGGCCCCAGGCACAGCGACAAGGTCAACGCGGTCAGCACCCCGAGAATCCCGCGCAGGGACAGGTACTGGAAGACCGCGAAGCCTTTGTAGAACTGTTGCAGATACTCCGCTAGCAGCAGCAGCATTAATGTTTCTCCCCGCTGGAACCGCACAGAGCCGCAACGACGTTTTCCATCGCAGCGCTACGCGAGCCCTTGATCAAAATAGTGGTGTTTGTTTCGTGCTCAGCGCGAAGCGCCTTGATCAGGTCAGCCTGATTGGCGAAGTGACGAGCCTGGTGTCCAAAAGCAGTGACGGCATGAGCCATCATGGGTCCCACCGCATAGAGCGCTGAAACTTTGTCGGCGGCATAAGCGCCTACTTCACGATGTCCTTGCTCCGCCCACTCACCCAGTTCGCCAATATCTCCGAGCACCAGGACGGTGCGGCCGGAAAAGGCGGCGAGTATATCAACGGCAGCGCACATTGAGGTGGGGTTTGCGTTGTAAGTGTCATCAATAATTCGCAGGCCGCTTGCGGTCACTTGCGCAACGGCACGGCCCTTGACCGGCAACACCGCCTCAAGGCCGGTTTTGATGCCAAACAGCGACACGCCCAGGGCATGAGCAGCGGCCGCGGCAGCCAGTGCATTGGCCACGTTATGGGTGCCCAGCAGGTTAAGTTGTACCCGCTCGCTACCCAACGGACTGTGCAAGGTGAAGCCCGGGCAGCCGCGAGCGTCACGGCTCAGGTCACTGGCATAAAAGTCGGCTTGAGGGTTGCTCAGGGCAAAGCTCAGCACCTTGCGCCCTGCAGCCCGGTTCTTCCAGATGGCGAATGCCTTGTCATCCAGATTCAGGACAGCGATGCCGTCGGCCTTCAGCCCTTCGATGATTTCGCCTTTGGCCTCGACGATTTTATCCGGGCCGCCGAACTCGCCCACATGGGCAGTACCGGCATTGTTGAGCACGGCCACATGGGGCTGGGTCATGGCCACGGTATAGGCAATTTCGCCGACCCGCGAAGCACCCAGCTCAATGACCGCAGCCGTATGCTCGGCGGTCAGTTCGAGCAGCGTCAATGGCACGCCCAGATCGTTGTTCAGGTTGCCTTTGGTCGCCAGCACCGGGCCACGGGTGCGCAGGATGCAGGCGAGCATTTCTTTAACCGTGGTCTTGCCGCTGGAGCCAGTGATCGCCGCGACCGGCTTGTCATAGCCGGCACGATTGAGCGCACCCAATCGGCCAAGTGCTTCGCGGGTATCCGCAACCACCAGCTGTGGGAGTGCCGATTCCGGCACTTCGCGCTCGACCAGGGCGGCAACGGCGCCCTTGGCGGCCACTTCATTCAGATAATCGTGACCGTCGAAGCGCGGCCCGGTCAGTGCGATAAACAGCTGACCCTTGGTGATCGCCCGGCTGTCGATGCTGACGCCATTGAACCGGCAGTCGGCCTCGACCACACGCCCTTGCAGGGCAGCGGCCACTTCACTTAGCAACAGAGGCTTAAGCATGGGCGACCTCCCAGGCGTTCAGGGCTTTTTCGGCTTCGACCAGATCAGAGAAATCATGGCGCTCGCCATTGATTTCCTGATAGTCCTCATGACCTTTACCGGCCAGCACAATCACGTCATCGGCGCTGGCACCAGCGATCAGTTGCGCAATGGCATCGCCACGGCCCGCAACAAACGTGACGTCCTGCGGAGCGATAAAACCTTCACGGATGTCATCGAAAATTTGCCCCGGTGCTTCGCTGCGCGGGTTGTCATCAGTGACCAGTACACCGTCAGCCAAACGTTCAACCACTTGCGCCATCAACGGGCGCTTGCCGCGATCGCGGTCGCCGCCACAGCCGAACAGGCACAGCAGCTGACCTTTGGCATGCGGGCGCAGGGCCAGCAGGACTTTTTCCAGGGCATCCGGGGTGTGGGCGTAGTCGACCACCACCAGCGGCTTGTCGCCGCCACCCAAACGCTGCATGCGCCCGACCGGGCCTTCCAGTTTGGGCAGCACTTTGAGAATTTCATCCAGCGGGTAGTCCAGCCCCAGCAAGGCGCCAACGGCAGCCAATACGTTGCTCAGGTTGAAACGCCCCAGCAGGGAGCTGCGCAACAGATGCTCGCCTTGCGCCGTGACCACGGTGGCGCGCACGCCGTCGTCGTCAAAGGTCGCATCACGGCAATACAGGGTGGCGCTGGCGTCTTCAAGGCTGTAGCTGATCAGGCGCGAATCGTGTTTTTCGCCGGCCAGTTGACGACCGAATTCATCATCAAGGTTGAGCACGCGGCAACGCAGGTCCGGCCAGGCAAACAGCTTGGCCTTGGCGGCAGCGTAAGCCTCCATCGTGCCGTGGTAGTCCAGATGATCGCGGGACAGGTTGGTCAGCACGGCAACGTCGAATGCCAGGGCACTGACACGGCCCTGATGCAAACCGTGGGAGGAAACCTCCATCGCCACCGCTTTGGCCCCGGCCTTTTTCAGGTCGGCCAGCATGGCTTGTACGGCAATCGGGTCCGGCGTGGTGTGACGGCCGCTTTGCAGCGCGCCAAAGAACCCGGTGCCCAGGGTACCGACGATGCCGCAGTGCTGACCCAGCAGGTCGAGCGCCTGGGCCACCAGCTGCGTAACGCTGGTTTTGCCGTTGGTGCCAGTGACCCCGACCAGATTCAAATGACGGCTAGGCTCACCATAAAAGCGCCCGGCGATATCTGACAACTGCGCCGCCAGGCCTTTGACCGGAATCAGCGGCACCGCAGAGATGGGCAGCACATCAGCGCCGTCCACTTCATACGCCACGGCAGCCGCACCGCGCTTGAGCGCATCGGCTATATGTTCACGACCATCGAGCTTGCCGCCAGGCACCGCAAGGAACAAATCACCTGCGCGTACAGTGCGGCTGTCGAGGCTCAGTTCACGAATCAGCAGATCGTGGCCGGCGTGAGGAAAAATCTTGTTCAGGCTCAGGGACATTAGCCGCGCCCTCCTTTGGCTGCTGCAGCGGCTGCCGCTGCTTGTTGCTCCGCTGCCGTTGGCAGGTTATCCGGGATCACGTTCATCAAACGCAGGGTGCCGGACATGACTTTGCTAAATACCGGAGCCGATACCAGACCACCGAAGTAGCCCGCCTTGCTCGGCTCATCAATCACTACAACGATCGCGTAGCGCGGGTCGCTCATGGGGCCAAAGCCGGCAAACAGCGAACGGTAGGAGTTGACTGCGTAGCCCTTGACGCCACCGGAAGAGGTTTTACGCGCCGTACCCGACTTGCCGCCGACGTGATACGCCGGAACCTTGGCACGCCATACACCACGCGGGTTTTCAATTACTTCCTGGAGCATGCCCTGCACCGTTTTGGCGACTTGCTCGGGCATCACTTGAGCGGCCTGAACCGGCTTGTCCTTGTCCGTCTTGAGCAGGGTCAGCGGTGCCAGCTTGCCGTTGTTGGCCAGGGCCGAAAAGGCGTGGACCAACTGGATAGCGGTTACGGAAACGCCATAGCCGTAAGACAGGGTCGCGGTTTCCGCCTTGCGCCATTCACGGTAGTTGGGCAGGTTGCCCACACGCTCGCCCGGGAAACCCAGGCCGGTGTCCTGGCCCAGGCCCATCTTGGCCATCTGGCGGAAAATCGCTTCGCCACCGATATCGAAGGCCACCTTGCTCATGCCCACGTTACTGGAGTTGATCAGGATGCCGGTCAGGTCGAGGACCGGACCTTCGGTGCGCGATACGTCACGAATGGTGTATTTGCCCAACTGCAGGGTGCCCGGGTAGACCTCAACCTTGTCGGTAGGCTTCCAGCGCCCGGTTTCCAGGGCCGCACTCATGGAGATCGGCTTGACCGTGGAACCCGGCTCGAACACGTCGATCATGGCGCGGTTGCGCATCATCGCCGGTTGCAGGTTGCGACGGTTGTTGGGGTTATAGGTGGGCTGGTTGACCATGGCCAGAATCTCGCCGGTCTTCACATCCATGATCACCAGGCTGCCGGCCTTGGCGCCGTTCTCGACCAGCGCATTGCGCAGCTCGCGGTTGGCCAGGTATTGCAGGCGCAGGTCAATCGACAACGCCAAGGTCTTCCCTGCCTTGGCGTTTTTGGTCACTTGCACGTCTTTGATCAGACGCCCGCGCCGGTCCTTGATGACCTGTCGCTTGCCCGGAACACCGGCCAGCCACTCGTCATAGGCCAGTTCGACGCCTTCCCGACCCTTGTCGTCGATATCGGTGAAGCCGACCATGTGCGCGGTCACTTCGCCCGCCGGGTAGAAGCGACGGAACTCTTCAATGCCATAAACGCCCGGCACCTTGAGGTCGAGCACGACCTGGCCCTGCTCAGGGGTCAGGCCCCGGACCAGGTAGATAAACTCTTTATTGGCTTGCTGCTCCAGGCGCGCAGTGAGCACCTTGGGATCTTGCCCAAGCGCGTGCGCCAATGCAGGCCAACGGTCTTTGGCAACCTGCATTTCCTTGGCATTGGCCCACAGGGTGGTCACCGGCGTACTCACGGCCAATGGCTCGCCATTACGGTCGGTAATCAGGCCTCGGTGAGCAGGGATAGGGATATGCCGCAAGCTGCGCGCATCGCCCTGGCCCTTGAGGAAGTCATGGTCGATCACTTGCAGATAAACGATCTGGCACGCGATTGCGCCTACCAGCAGTGCCAGCAAGGCCAGCACCACACGAAAACGCCACGGATAGAGCGCGCCTTCGAGTTTGATCATGGCGCCACCATTCGAACTTCTGCTGCGCCCGGAATGCGCATTTTCAGTTGTTCGCTCGCCAGGGTTTCGATACGGCTATGGGCAGTCCAGGTGCTCTGTTCGAGAATCAACCGGCCCCATTCTGCCTGCGCCTTGTCACGCACACTCAGCTCCCCGTACAGGGTGTTGAGCAACTGGCGGTTCCAATGGGCGCTATAAGAAACGCCCACAGCCGAAACCAGCACGCCAATAAACAACAGCAGCATGAAAAAACTTCCGCCGGGAAGTGGTTTGGCGAAGAGCTTGTTCAACGAAGCTTCTCCGCGACGCGCATGACAGCGCTGCGCGAGCGCGGATTGGCTTTGAGTTCGGCTTCAGACGCGGTTTGTGCCTTGCCATGAATCTTGATTTTCGGAACAAAGGCAACGTGCTGCACGGGCAAGCCGCGTGGCAGGTTGTCAGGTTCGCCCTTGACCAGTTTGCGCATGAACAGTTTGACGATGCGGTCTTCCAGCGAATGGAAGCTGATAACGACCAGGCGGCCGCCGATCGCCAGGGACTCAAGGGCAGCTTCAAGGCCCGCCTCAAGATCACCCAGTTCGTTGTTCACATGAATGCGCAGGCCCTGGAAAGTACGGGTTGCCGGGTGCTTGCCCTTTTCCCAGGCCGGGTTGGCCACTTTCAGGACTTCTGCCAGATCGCCAGTGCGTTCGAACGGCTTGATGTCGCGACGCTCGACAACCGCGCGCGCCATGCGCCCGGAGAAACGCTCTTCGCCGTATTCCTTGAACACGCGGGCGATTTCTTCCTGGGACGCCGTGTTGACGAACTCGGCCGCACTGATGCCGCGGTCCGGGTCCATGCGCATGTCCAGGGGGCCGTCGTTCATAAAGCTGAAGCCACGCTCCGGGTCGTCCAGCTGGGGCGAAGACACGCCCAGGTCGAGCAGCACGCCATCGACCTTGCCAGCCAGGCCGCGCTCGGCAATTTCGGATCCCATCTCGGCAAAACTGCGCTGCACAATGACAAAGCGGCCGTCTTCGGCCGCCAGCGCTTGCCCGGTGGCAATCGCTTGTGGATCTTTATCAAACCCGAGCAGACGCCCCTCAGGGCCGAGCTTCTGGAGTATCAGGCGGCTATGTCCGCCGCGACCGAAGGTGCCATCCAGATAGCATCCATCAGGGCGTACGGCGAGAGCCTCTACGGCTTCGTCGAGCAGTACGGTGATGTGGTTGAAGCCGCTATCTATAGTCACAGAATTAAATCACGCAGTTCGTCAGGCATCGCGCCCGGTTGTTGAATGGCTGCAAGGTCGGCGGCAGAAACCGCTTCCCAGGCATCCTCGTCCCACAGTTGAAACTTGTTCAGCTGGCCCACCAGCATTGCGCGCTTGTCCAGTCGGGCATATTCGCGCAAGCGGGGCGGTACCAGAAAACGACCACTGCCATCGAGCTCAAGGTCGACGGCGTTACCAATCAACAGACGTTGCAAACGGCGGTTTTCTTCACGCAATGAAGGCAGCGCCCGAAGTTTGGTTTCAATCAGTTCCCACTCATCCAGCGGGTACACACACAAGCAGGGATCGACCGCATCAATGGTCACGATCAGTTGCCCGGCGCTCCTCGAAATCAGCTCGTCACGGTACCGGCTCGGCATTGCGAGTCGGCCCTTGGCATCGAGACTGATTGCGTTGGCTCCGCGAAACACTGGTCGCATCTCCAAATATTAGCGTTTTACGTCTAAAAAACCCACTTCATGCCACTTTTCGCCACTTATGCACACTATAGGAATGCGCCCACACCACCGTCAAGGAGCGGCCTACAGGAAAACCCTTACATAACGGAGATTTAGGAGGGGAAACAGACGTGGAGCAGTAAGCGGAGGGATTTTTTGACCAGCGACGTGCTGCCAATTCAAAGCTCTAGACTTCAAACTTAAAGTAGTTTGTTAAGAGTAAGAACTTTTCGGCATTACGTCGGGAAATATTCTGACATTGAATAGCGGGGGATAAAGCGACTTCGAGTAAAGCAATCTGCCTGCAGGGCAAGCATAAGAGAAAAAGGTGGAGAGTCGATCTGTAAGCCGGGTTCTGTCGTGAACAGTCATTCGTCTACGATGGCCATCACTGGACATCTTTAGCAACCTACCCGGTCCCAGCGCGGGCCACGCCTTGGGACCCTATTTGGTCTTGCTCCAAGTGGGGTTTACCTAGCCACGAACTGTTGCCAGTCGTGCGGTGCGCTCTTACCGCACCTTTTCACCCTTACCGGCGCCGAAGCGCTTAGGCGGTTATTTTCTGTGGCACTTTCCGTAGGCTCACGCCTCCCAGGCATTACCTGGCACTTCGCCCTATGGAGCCCGGACTTTCCTCCCCCCCCTAATTTTCATAGAGGGCAGCGACTGTCCAATCGACTCTCCGGCGCGAAGATTAACTGTACAGAGCGTATAGAACAAGCGTTAAACGCCGCAAGGCAGGTTGATTTGCCTGAGTTGCGGCCTTTAGTCACGGGGTCAGCCCTGCAAAAATATCAAAAAGCCATCACTTGATATCAATCGTTACTCTGCTTTCTGCTTTTCAAGTGCAACTTGGTACAAGACGTTTTTGCGCTCACCGGTTATTTCAGCGGCAAGTGCAGCTGCACGCTTGAGTGGCATCTCTTTAAGCAACAAGTCGAGAATACGCATCGCTTCACTGCTGACCGCCTCTTCTGTTTCAGGCGCAGTCCAGCCGGCAACCAGAACCACGCACTCGCCGCGCTGCTGATTACTGTCATTTTCAACAAAAGCGCGCAACTCGGACAAAGGCAAGCCCTTGAGCGTCTCGAAGGTTTTGGTCAGCTCTCGCGCCAGCAATGCCGGACGCTCAGGCCCAAATACCAATTCAAGATCTTGCAGGCACTCAAGAATACGGTGCGGCGCCTCGTAAAAAATCAGCGTGCGCGGCTCTTCTTTAAGTAACTGCAGGCGCGAACGACGCCCGACGGCCTTGGCCGGCAGGAACCCCTCAAAGATAAAGCGATCCGAAGGCAGGCCTGCAGCCGACAAGGCGGCGATCAAGGCACAGGCACCCGGCACGGGCACAACCTTGACCCCGGCCGCCCGTGCCTGGCGCACAAGGTGATAACCCGGATCGGAAATCAGCGGCGTACCGGCATCAGAGATCAACGCCACATCTTCACCCGCCAGCAAACGCTGGATAAAACGGCTGCCCTCATCACGCTCGTTGTGCTCGTGACAGGCGCCCAGCGGCGTGGAAATACCAAAGTGCTGCATCAAGCGCAGGGAGTGGCGCGTGTCTTCGGCCGCAATCAGCGACACGTCACGCAATACCTTGAGCGCACGCGCACTGATGTCGTCCAGGTTACCGATGGGCGTGGCCACCACATAAAGTGAGCCAAGAACGGAATTCAAATCACCTGGAGCAGTCAAAACGCACACCTCATAAGAGTTAAAGGCGCCATTGTAGCGCGTAGAGCCCTCATGAACGCACCCACCCTGCAGGCCGCAAAACGCCAAGCGGGTAAACTTTTACTGCCACAACGTACAGAACGCATCTAAATTCAGGCTTTATTGCCGCTAACATCGCGCCCCGGCCAGTGCTTGGGTACACTTCCCAACTCATTTGATCGAGTATCAGGAACACTACATGATCGCTTGCCTGCGGCTGTTCACTGCCCTCTGCCTTGCTGCCCTGTTGGCGGCTTGCGCCAGCTCGCCCTCGTCCAGCCTTGGCGAACTTCCACGGACCCCGGATGCCAGCCTCGAGCAATTGCTCCAGCAGGCCGCCGAGAGCACCAACCCGGAAAAAGCCGCCCTGCTCCGCCTGTCGGCAGCCGATCTTGCCCAGCGCCAGCAAAACAATGCTCGCGCCGCGCAGATCCTGGCCATGGTCCCGCTGGACTCACTCAAGCCCGCCCAACAGGTCTTTGCCAACACCCTGGCAGCCGAGCTGGCGATGAGCCGCAATGACCCCAAGGCCGCAGTCGCTGCCCTGAACCATCCAAGCACGGCGATCCTGGCCGAGCTGCCAGTGGACCTGCAAGTGCGCACCCGCACTGTCCATGCCCGCGCCCTGGAGGCTGACGGCCAGGCCCTGGCCGCCGCCCGCGAACGCGCAGCGCTGAGCCCGAACCTGACCGGCGAAGCCGCCACCAGCAACAACGACGCTATCTGGGCGCTGGTGGCCAGCTTGCCGGTCGAGCAACTGCACAGCCAGAGCAATGATGTGTTGGGCGGCTGGATATCCCTGGCCCTGGCCGTAAAGAGCGCCGGCACCCTGCAAGACCAACAGAACGCCATTGACCAGTGGCGCGCGCAGAACCCGGCTCATCCGGCCGCCCTCCAGCTGCCGACACCGCTGATCAAGCTCAAGGAACTGGCCAGCCAGCCCCTGACCAAAATCGCCCTGCTGCTGCCACAGGACGGCCAGTTGGCCTCGGTGAGCAAGGCCCTGCGTGATGGTTTCATGGCTGCGCACTACCAGGCCCAACAAGCCGGGCAAAACCCGCCAAGCATTCAGTTCTATGACAGCTCACGCCTGACCTCCCTGGACGACTTCTACCGTCAGGCCCAGGCCGACGGCGTGCAACTGGTGGTGGGCCCGCTGGAGAAATCCCTGGTCAAGCAACTCAGCACCCGCCAGCAATTGCCGATCACCACCCTGGCCCTGAACTACAGCGAAGGCACACAAGGCCCGGCGCAACTGTTCCAGTTCGGTCTGGCGGCTGAAGACGAAGCCCGTGAAGTGGCGCGTCGCGCCCGGGCCGACGGCCTGACCCGCGCCGGCGCGATGGTGCCGGTCGGCGAATGGGGCGACCGCGTACTCAAGGCCTTCCGCCAGGAATGGGAAGCCCACGGCGGCACCCTTGTCGGCGTGGAGCATATCGACAAGCCTGTGGCCCTGGCCCAGCAAGTCGCCGATCTGGTGCAACTGCGCAAAAACGGCGGTTCGGCCGAGCCAACACGGCGCCAGGACATGCAGTTCCTGTTCCTCGCCGCCACCCCGCAGCAGGCTCAGCAGATCAAACCGACCCTGAACTACCAGTACGCTGGCGACCTGCCGGTTTACGCGACGTCCCATGTGTTCAGCGCCAGCGGCGACCAGAACCAGTACAACGACATGAACGGCATCCGTTTCTGCGAAACCCCCTGGCTGCTCGATCCGAGCAACCCGCTGCGCCAGCAAGTGACCGCACAATGGCCACAAGCCGGTGGCAGCCTGGGGCGCCTGTACGCGATGGGCATTGACGCCTACCGCCTGGCACCGAGCCTGGGCCAGCTCAAGGCCCTGCCCGACAGCCGGATTGACGGTATGTCCGGCAGCCTGAGCATGAGCCCGACACAGCGCGTGGAACGCCAGCTGCCGTGGGCCGAATTCACCAATGGCCAGCCCCAACGCTTGCCGGCTACGATCAACTGATGCACGAACGCTCAAGCCAGCAAGCTGGCAAGGATGCCGAGCGCCTGGCGCTGCGGCATCTTGAGCAACAGGGTTTGCGCCTGCTGGCGCAGAACTGGTCATGCAAGCGTGGCGAGCTGGATCTGGTCATGCTTGACGGCGATACAGTAGTATTCGTCGAAGTTCGTTACCGCCAACACGCGCAATGGGGTGGCGCACTGGCCAGCATTGATGCACGCAAGCGTCAAAAGCTGGTACTGGCCGCCCAGCACTTTTTGCAGCAACAAGCGCGCTGGGCCAATCACCCGTGCCGCTTTGACGTAGTGACAATGGACAGCACAACACCCCGATTGAACTGGCTACGGAATGCCTTTGACAGCCAGTAGCGCTGCCAGGCCGATTCCAGCACCCTTTTTTAACGATTTTGCTTTGCTTTGCGGGCTGCACATTCTTGTGCCGGGAAGTCACCCAGCAACACCTGGATCACGCCCGACCAGCCGCCCTACTTAAGGTCACATAGATGGACATGCAATCCCGGATCCGCCAGCTTTTTCAGGCCAGCATCGACACCAAGCAGCAGGCAATGGAAGTGCTCGCCCCCCATATCGAGCAAGCCAGCCAGGTGATGGTTAACGCCCTGCTCAACGAAGGCAAGATGCTCTCGTGCGGCAATGGCGGGTCGGCAGGCGACGCCCAGCACTTTTCATCCGAGCTGCTCAACCGCTTCGAACGCGAGCGCCCGAGCCTGCCTGCCATCGCACTGACCACCGACACGTCGACCATCACCTCGATCGCCAACGATTACAGCTTTAACGAGATCTTCTCCAAGCAGATCCGCGCCCTCGGCCAGCCCGGCGACGTGTTGCTGGCCATTTCCACCAGCGGCAACTCGGCCAACATCATCCAGGCGATCCAGGCGGCCCATGACCGCGAAATGATCGTGGTCGCCATGACTGGCCGCGACGGCGGCGGCATGGCCTCGCTGCTGCTGCCCGAGGATGTGGAAATCCGCGTTCCGTCCAATGTCACTGCACGTATTCAAGAAGTCCACCTGCTGGCGATCCACTGCTTGTGCGATCTGATCGACAGCCAACTGTTCGGGAGTGAAGAATGACTTTTAATCGCCTAGGCCTGGTAGCCCTGACCCTGTGTCTTGGTCTGACCGCCGGCTGCAGTTCGGTACTGACCGCCACCCGTGACAAGCCCATTGAGGATGATCGCGGCACCCGCACCTTCGGCAGCAAAATCGATGACTCCCTGATCGAAACCAAAGTTGCCGTGAACGTGGCCAAGGCCAACCCTGACCTGGACACCGGCTCGCACATTGTTGTCACCAGTTACAACGGCATCGTGCTGCTGGCCGGCCAGACTCCGCGCGCCGACCTCAAGGCCCAGGCCGAACAGGCCGCTGCTGCAGTGCAGCGGGTGAAGAAGGTCAACAACGAGCTGCAGGTCATGGCACCGTCGTCGATCCTGGCACGCAACAACGATGCCTGGCTGACCACCAAGATCAAGACCCAGATGCTGACCGACAGCGCCATTCCCGGCTCGCGCATCAAGGTGGTCACCGAGAACGGCATCGTCTACATGCTCGGCCTGGTCACCAAGCAGGAAGCCGCCCGTGCCACCAGCCTGGTACAGAGCGTTTCCGGGGTACAGAAAATCGTCAAACTCTTCGAGTACATCGACTGACAGCCCCCAACTGCCAGGCACAAAAAAGGCGACCTTTTCAGGTCGCCTTTTTTATTACTTCACCACTTTCAGGCTTGGTCGGCCTGTAGGGCGCGGCGGCTCTGAGCCTGGCGGCGGACCGTCATCATCCGGCTCAACCTCGTCATCAGCCTCCAGAGGCTCTTCCAGGTCGAACACCATGCCCTGGCCATTCTCACGGGCGTAAACGCCCAGGATTGCGGCAATAGGCACGTACAACGTGTGTGGCACACCACCAAAACGCCCTTCAAAGCTTACTGCTTCGTTGTCCATGTGCAATTGACGCACGGCGGTTGGCGAAACATTCAGGACAATCTGCCCGTCACTGGCAAAACCCGCAGGCACTTGCACCTTGGGGTAGTCAGAGTTAACCAGCATGTGCGGAGTGCAGTCGTTATCAACGATCCACTCATAGAGCGCACGCACCAGATAAGGTCGACTTGAATTCATCGAGGGCTCCTAAGCCTTAGCGCATGTCGCGTTCGACACCAGACAGACTCGCCTGGAAAGCCTCACGCGCAAATTGGCGCTCCATATAGTCGAGCAACGGCTTGGCTGGCCGCGGCAATTCAATACCCAAAACAGGCAAGCGCCAGAGTATCGGCAATAGGCAGCAGTCGACCAGACTTTGCTCATCACTGAGGAAAAAAGGTTTGTCGGCAAATAATGCAGAAACACCCGTCAGGCTTTCGCGCAGCTCCTTGCGGGCCTGCACACGCGCCGGCTCCTTGGTCCGCGAATCAAGGATCAGGTCAACCAGCGCACACCAGTCGCGCTGGATGCGATGGATCAGCAGGCGGCTATTGGCCCGCGCGACCGGGTAAACCGGCAGCAACGGCGGATGCGGGTAGCGCTCATCCAGATATTCCATCACCACGGTCGACTCCCACAACGCCAGGTCACGATCGACCAGGGTTGGCAGGCTGCCGTAGGGGTTCACTTCGATCAGCTTCGGCGGCTGACGGCCCGCCTCCACACTGATGATCTCGGCGCTGACACCTTTCTCTGCGAGCACAATGCGCACTCGGTGGGAATAGTGGTCGGCGGGGTCGGAGTAACAGGCCAACCGATTGGTCACGCCCATGGCGGTCCTCCTCGCTTGTTGAAATTATCGGGAGCAGAAAAACGAACGCGCCCAAGGAACGCCTCTGATAACCGCAACCCGGGTGGCAGGCAAGGTCATTGACCCCACCTGCCACCCGACCTGCACTGTTACCTTTTCAGAGACACCCTTGGGCGCGCACGATTAACAGCATTGCGTGTAACTATATCAGTGCACATCTTTCCAGTATTCGCGCTTGAGCAGATAAGCGAATACAAAGAGGAAGGCCAGGTAGATCAGCACGTAAGTACCGATGCGCTGATGCTCCAGCTTCACCGGGTTGGCCGAGTAGGCCAGGAAGGTCACAAGGTTCTTGATCTTCTCATCGAACTGCTCTTCTGTCAGGGCGCCGGTTTTTGGCAGCACTGTCAGCTGGTCGCACGCTTCATGGGTCAAAGGCGTGCCGGTGAGCGGATCATACTGCTTCTTGCCGTCTTCGACGATCTGAACTTGCTTGCAACCGATGACCTGACGACCTTGCAACGGTGCCAGCACGTTAGGCATGCCTACGTTCGGGAAGACCTTGTTGTTCACACCCCAGGGGCGCGACGGGTCTTCGTAGAAGGCACGCAGGTAGCTGTACAGCCAGTCGGTGCCGCGCACACGGGCTACCAGGGTCAGGTCCGGCGGTGCTGCACCGAACCAGGCCTTGGCATCGTTGGGCTGCATGCCGATCTTCATGTGATCGCCAATCTTGGCACCGGTGAACACCAGGTTATCAAGCATGACTTCATGGGGGATGCCCAGGTCGTCGGCTACGCGCTCGTAACGCTGGAACTTGGCACTGTGACAGCCCATGCAGTAGTTGGCGAATGTACGCGCGCCGTCCTGCAGGGCCGCCTTGTCAGAAACATCGATGTCGACCTTGTCGAGCTGCACACCCTGTTCTGCCGCAAAGGAGAACACAGGCATTACCGCGAGCATCAATACAGCAAATAGCTTTTTCATCAGCCAGTCACCCTTTCCGGAACCGGTTTGGTCTTCTCAAGCCTGGTGTAGAACGGCATCAGAATGAAGTAGGCGAAGTACAGGAACGTACACACCTGCGACAGCAGCGTGCGGCCCGGGGTCGGTGCCAATACACCCAACACGCCCAGGATCACGAAGGAGATGCAGAACACCCACAGCCATACCTTGCTCATCCAGCCCTTGTAGCGCATGGATTTGACCGGGCTGCGGTCAAGCCACGGCAACACGAACAGCACGGCAATCGCGGCGCCCATGGCAATGACGCCAAGCAGCTTGTCCGGGATGGCCCGCAGGATCGCGTAGAACGGCGTGAAGTACCAGACAGGGGCAATGTGCTCCGGCGTCTTGAAGGCGTTAGCCTGTTCAAAGTTCGGTTTTTCCAGGAAGTAACCACCCATTTCCGGGAAGAAGAACACAATCGAGCAGAAGATAAACAGGAACACCACCACGCCGACAATGTCTTTGACGGTGTAGTACGGGTGGAACGGAATGCCGTCCAGCGGTATGCCGTTTTCGTCCTTGTGCTTCTTGATGTCCACGCCGTCAGGGTTGTTGGAGCCGACTTCGTGCAGGGCCAGAATGTGCAGCACCACCAGACCCAGGATCACGATAGGCAAGGCCACGACGTGAAGGGCAAAGAAGCGGTTCAGGGTAATCCCGGAGATCAGGTAGTCACCGCGAATCCACTGGGTCAGATCGTTACCGATCACCGGAATTGCACCGAACAGCGAAATGATCACCTGGGCGCCCCAGTAGGACATTTGCCCCCAAGGCAGCAGGTAACCCATAAAGGCTTCAGCCATCAGGGCCAGGTAGATCATCATGCCGAACAGCCAGACCAGCTCGCGGGGCTTCTGGTACGAGCCATAGAGCAGGCCACGGAACATGTGCAGGTAAACGACGATAAAGAACGCCGATGCACCGGTAGAGTGCAGCAAGCGCAGAATTGAGCCGTATTCGACGTCACGCATGATGTATTCGACAGAAGCAAAGGCTTCTTCAGCCGACGGCGTGTAGCTCATGGTCAGCCACACACCGGTCACGATCTGGTTAACCAGAACGAGCAATGCGAGAGAACCAAAGAAATAGAAGAAGTTGAAGTTCTTCGGGGCGTAGTACTTGCTGAGGTGGTCTTCCCACATCTTGGTGGCGGGGAAGCGGGCATCTACCCAATCCATGAACTTGCTCATTACGCGTTCTCCCCATCGAGGCCAACGACAACAATGTTGTCCGTCTCATAGTAGTAGGGCGGTACTGGCAGGTTCAGCGGGGCTGGTTGGGCCTTGTAGACGCGGCCGGCCAGATCATAGTGCGAACCATGACAAGGGCAGAAATAGCCACCGACCCAGTCCTTGCCAAGATCTACAGGCGCGACCTCGGGACGGAATGTAGGCGAGCAACCCAAGTGGGTGCAAATACCGATCAACAACAGAATCTCTGGCTTGATCGACCGCAACTCGGGGTTCACATAAGCTGGCTGATCAGATTGCTTGGAGTCCGGGTCAGCGAGCTGCCCTTCAATCTTCTTCAGGTTTGCCAGGATCTCCTCGGTGCGACGTACGATGAATACCGGCTGACCACGCCACTCAGCAATCATTTGCTGACCTGGCTCAACCTTTGCAATATTCACTTTCACCGGTGCGCCAGCGGCTTTCGCCTTGGCACTGGGAAACCACGACCCCACGAACGGGACCGCCGCCCCCACCGCTCCTGCAGCACCCACCACGGATGTGGCTGCTACGAGGAAGCGACGCCGGCCGACATTTACGCCGTCATTGCTCATTCAGTCCTCTCCCATCAGCTTTGTGGCCTGTTAAATCAGGCATCTACTAAATATGCATCTATTACTTATAAAAATTTTGCAGAATGGTAATGAAAAGCCCCTAGTCTTACAAGGTAATTACCGCTCTGGGGCGGCTACAGGCCTTGTAGTATAGGCGTTTGCTGGATGTGGCAAGTTGTCACACCGTTAAATCATCGCCCATAAAAAAAGCCCAGCTCCGAAGGAGACTGGGCTTTTTTGAACGAAGCTGCGAATTAACGCTTCGAGTACTGCGGACGCTTACGCGCTTTACGCAGACCGACTTTCTTACGTTCAACTTCACGAGCATCGCGAGTAACGAAGCCAGCTTTGCGCAGAGCGCCACGCAGGGTTTCGTCATACTGCATCAGTGCGCGAGTGATACCGTGGCGGATTGCGCCAGCTTGACCACTTACACCACCACCGATCACGGTGACGTAGATGTCGAATTTCTCGACAGTCTCAGTCAGTTCCAACGGCTGACGAACTACCATGCGGGCAGTTTCGCGACCGAAGAAATTCTCCAGAGTGCGGTTGTTGATGGAGATGTTACCGGTACCCGGACGCAGGAAAACGCGAGCGGTTGCGGTTTTACGACGGCCAGTGCCGTAGTTTTGAGTCGCCGACATAATGAACTATTCCGTTAAAACTTCAGTTCTTGGGGCTGCTGAGCAGTATGAGGGTGAGCAGCGCCCGCATAGACTTTCAGCTTACGGTACATGTCGCGACCCAGTGGGTTTTTAGGCAGCATGCCTTTAACCGCGGTCTCGATCACGCGCTCAGGAGCTTTGGCGATCAGCTTTTCGAAGTTGATCGACTTAATCCCGCCCGGGAAACCGGAGTGAGAGTAGTACATCTTGTCAGTGGTTTTAGCACCAGTAACACGGATTTGCTCAGCGTTGATAACAACGATGTAGTCACCGGTGTCAACGTGCGGAGTGTATTCCGGCTTGTGCTTGCCACGCAGACGGCTCGCGATCTCGGTGGCCAGACGACCCAGGGTCTGACCAGCAGCGTCGACGACAAACCAGTCGCGCTTTACTGTTTCTGGTTTAGCAGTAAAAGTTTTCATTCTTTATAGCCTCAGGGGCCGCCCTGTAAATTAGACGGCGGATCTTACTGAATAGTGCGTACTTTGACAAGTCAAAGGCAGCCGGATACAGACGCTATCGGGGGCTCGGGTCAGCGCGTCCGTTCAACGGCAAGATTCTTCGGCAGGCGGCGCATCACTTCCACTGCAGAAAGAGGTGGGCAATTATCCAGATTGCGCAAAAAATTACAACCTGCTTTTATGTTTGTTTACCCGAAGGAGCACCCGATGGACTACCGAAAGCTTGGCCGCACCGACCTGAACGTAAGCGCAATCGCCCTCGGGACCATGACCTGGGGCGAGCAGAACACCCAGGCTGAAGCCTTCGAGCAGATCGCTTACGCCAAAGATGCCGGCATCAATTTTATCGATACTGCCGAAATGTACCCGGTACCGCCCAAGGCCGAAACCTACGCCACTACCGAGCGCTATATCGGCAACTGGTTCAAGGAGCGCGGTGATCGCGCCGACTGGATCCTGGCCAGCAAGATCGCCGGCCCCGGCAACGGTATCGACTACATCCGTGACGGCAACCTCAAGCACAACCGCACCCATATCGTGCAAGCCCTGGACGCCAGCCTCAAGCGCCTGCAAACCGACTGGATCGACCTCTACCAGTTGCACTGGCCGGAGCGCAGCACCAACTTCTTCGGCCAATTGGGCTACAGCCACAACGCCGACGAAGCCTTTACCCCGCTGGAAGACACCCTCGAAGCGCTCGACGAGCAGGTCAGGGCCGGCAAGATCCGCCATATCGGCCTGTCCAACGAAACGCCGTGGGCCACCATGAAGTTCCTGCAACTGGCCGAAAGCCGCGGCTGGCCACGCGCCGTATCGATCCAGAACCCCTACAGCCTGCTCAACCGCAGCTTTGAAGTGGGCCTGGCGGAGATCGCCATTCGCGAACAATGCGGCCTGCTCGCCTACTCGCCCCTGGCGTTCGGCATGCTCACTGGCAAGTACAGTGGCGGCGCCCAACCGCCAAAAGGCCGCCTGAGCCTCTACAGCCGCTTCTCGCGCTATTCAAACCCGCAGGCCGTGGCTGCCAGCGAGCGCTATGTGGCCCTGGCCCGCGAACATGGCCTGGACCCGGCGCAAATGGCCCTGGCTTTCGTTACCCGCCAACCGTTCGTTACCAGCAATATCATTGGCGCCACGACGATGGAGCAACTCAAAAGCAATATTGCCAGCCACGACCTGAAGCTGTCGGATGACGTGCTGGCGGGCATTGAAGCGATCCACAAGGACCAGCCAAACCCGGCACCTTGACCCACCGCCCCCACAAAAGCAGCAACCTCTGGACACACAGGAAAAAACATAAGACGATCCAGCCGCAAGTTGACCAATTTCACCTATAAGAATAATCAAAATATGTCTATGTCTAATCAACTCTCCACGCCCCTGCGGCGTGTCAGTATTTTGGCCATCGATCGGGTGTTCGCCTCGACCCTGATGCATGCCAAGGACTTCTTTCACCTCGCCAGCCTGCGTCACGGCAAGCAACTGGGCCAAGGCCTGACCCCCACCTTCGAAACCCGCCTGGTGAGCCCCGACGGCAAGTCGGCCACCAGCTTCAGCGACGTGGTTCTCCCCGTGGACGGCGCCCTGGAGGACACTGACATCATCATCCTCCCGGCCTTCGGTGATGACTTCGACACCCTCTGCCAGCGCTACCCGCAAGTAGTGCCCTGGCTGCGCGAACAACATGCCCGCGGTGCCGTGCTGTGCGCCGAGGCCACCGGGGTATTCTGGCTCGCCGAAGCCGGGCTGCTCGACGGCAAGGAGGCCACAACCTACTGGCGTTTTTTCGATACCTTCGCCCGTCGCTACCCCCAGGTACACCTCAACCAGGACAAGCACCTCACCGACGCCGACAACCTCTACTGCGCCGGCGGGCCGACCTCGGCCTGCGACCTCTATATCTACATGATCGAGCGTTTTTGCGGCGCCAACATCGCCCAGGCCGTGGCCCGCGACATCCTTTACGAGGTGCAGCGCAACTACACCCCGGGGCGCATCGGCTTTGGCGGCCAGAAGCTGCACCAGGACGTGATCATCCTGCAAATCCAGCACTGGCTCGAAGAGCACTTCGCCGACAAGTTCCGCTTCGAAGACGTCGCCCGCGATCACGGCATGAGCATCCGCAACTTTATGCGCCGCTTTCAACTGGCCACCGGCGACAAGCCCCTGCACTACCTGCAGCGCCTGCGCATAGAAACCGCCAAAGGCCTGCTCTCGGCCACCCGCAAAAGCATCAAGACCATCAGCTACGACGTAGGCTATGACGACGCCAGCTTCTTCGCGCGACTGTTTCGCCAACATACCGAGCTGTCGCCAAACCAGTATCGTCAACAGTTCCTGCACGCAGGTGTAAATCAGGTCGCTTAAAAACTAAGCGATGGACTACACACCAAGCAGAACAGTCTGATTTCTCCGCTCGCCCGAAAAGCCTCTGATAAAAAACGCCCTCAACAGGGGGCCCCCACAAGAAGAGGCTTTACCGGCCCTGCGGCGGAGGTACACAGCATGGCGCACAAACTCAACCACCACACCCTGCCCATACTCTCCATCGGCGCCCTGGGGGGCACCGTGAGTATGCGTGCAACACAATCCGGCACGGGGGCCACCCCTGCACTCACTGGCGAAGCGCTGCTTGAGGGCATTTCGCAACTGCATGAAGGGCTGGACGTGCGCGTCGACACCCTGTGCCTGATACCGAGCGCATCCCTGGACTTCAACCTGATGCTTGAAGTGCTGATCTGGGCCCAGGAGCAAGTGAAGCTGGGGGTGCAAGGCGTCGTCATTACCCAAGGCACCGATACCCTGGAGGAAACCGCGTTTTTCCTTGATCTGCTGTGGAATATCGATGTGTCACTGGTGTTGACCGGGGCCATGCGCCCCAGCGATCGACCCAGTGCTGACGGCCCCGCCAATCTGCTCGATGCCGCCAGGGTGGCCCTGGATACACAAAGCCGCAAGCGCGGCGTTCTGGTGGTCATGAACGAGCAGATTCACCAGGCCCTGCATGTGCGTAAAACCTCATCGATGGCTCTGGAAGCCTTCAGCTCACCCCTGTTCGGCCCCGTGGGGCTGATGATCGAAAACCGGGTCTGCTATCTGCGAAAAACTGGCGCACGCACCGTTCTGCCCATGCCCCGCTCCATTCATCACCGGGTGGCCCTGCTGCCCACCACCCTGGCAGCCGACACGGTGTTGCTGGAGCACATACTGGCCTTGGGATATGACGCATTGGTGGTCAGCGCTTTCGGCGGTGGCCATGTCAGTGTCGACTGGGTGGACCTGATCGACCAGATCACCACCGAAATTCCGGTACTGGTGGCAAGCCGCACAGGCTCAGGCCCAACCGCCGAAGCGTGCTACGGGTTTATCGGCAGCGAGATGGACCTGATCGACCGCGGGGCGGTGATGTGCGGGTTTCTGTGCCCGTACAAGGCGCGCATCCTGATATGGCTGTTGATCGGCGCAGGCATGGGCCGCGAAGTTGCCAAACATGTGCAGCGCCTGGGGTTCAAGGCTGCCGAAGCCTAGAAGCGAGCGCGCAAAAAAAAGGCCTGCAGTGCAGGCCTTTTTCTCGACTAGGGTTTGTGCGCCCGCGTCAGGTATTCGTGAGACTGCATTTCCAGCAAACGGCTGAGGGTACGCTGGAACTCGAAGTTCAAGCGCCCGCCCTTGTACAGGTCTTTAAGCTCAACTTCAGCCGAGATGATCAGCTTGACGTTGCGGTCGTAAAACTCATCGACCATGTTGATAAAGCGCCGGGCGATATCGTCCGTTTTCACTTCCATCTGCTCGACACCGCTAAGGATCACGGCGTTGAAGATCTTGCCAAGCTCGATGTAGTCATTCTGGCTGCGCGGGCCGTCGCACAACTCGCGGAACTCGAACCAGGCCACATCATCACAGGTGCGCAAGGCGCGGATGGTGCGGTTTTCGATGATCAGATCATCGTTTTCGATCGCCCTGTTGGAGTTATGCGTCAGCGCCTTGAAGCTCTCACGCAGGCTCTTCTCGGACTCTTCGTTGAGCGGGAAGTGAAACAGTTCGGCCTGCTCGAGGTGACGCAAGCGATAGTCGACGCCGCTGTCGACGTTGACGATTTCGGTGTTCTGCTTGATCAGGGCAATGGCGGGCAAGAAGCGCGCACGCTGCAGGCCGTCCTTGTACAGACCGTCCGGCACGATGTTCGACGTGGCCACCAGGGTGACGCCGTTTTTGAACAGCTCTTCCATCAGGGTGCCGAGAATCATGGCGTCGGTAATATCCGACACAAAGAATTCGTCAAAGCAGATCACCCGCGCTTCATCGGAGAAGCGCTTGGCGATGATGGTCAGCGGGTTCTTTTCGCCATTGAGGGTGCGCATTTCTTCGTGCACGCGCTTCATGAAGCGGTGGAAGTGGGTACGCACCTTTTCCTTGAACGGCAGGGCGTCAAAGAACGTATCGACCAGATAAGTCTTGCCACGGCCTACGCCGCCCCAGAAGTAAAGGCCCTTGACCGGGGTCAGCTCCTTTTTGCCGAACAGCTTGCCAAACAGGCCGGGCTTGCTCTGCGAGGAAGCGACCAGGTCGTCGTACAGACGCTGCAAATGGCGCACAGCGTTTTCCTGCGCGGCATCGTGGAAGAAGTCCGGGCGTTTCAGATCTGCTTGATATCGTTCTAGAGGCGTCATAATTCGTTAGCAAGGCAACAAAAACGGGCCGACACTGTAGCGACGACCCTTGGGAATGGCAATCAAACCTGAGACGAAACGTCGCAGTTTCTCAGTCTTGCACTGGCACCAGGGCCAGGCGCAAGGCTTCGATCGCCGCATCACGCGCCGCACTGTCGGCAAAAGCCGGGCTGTCGGCCACACAGGCGTCGCCCAGCCAGACGCTGAAGCTCAGCGCGTCGCTGCGCACATCCAGCGGCTCACCGGCTTGCAGCTGCTTGGTCACCTGCCCCGCCGTCTTGCCATCGGCAAAACTGCGCGACAACAGCAATTGCTCGCCATCGGCCGCCAGCAGGCGGAAGCGGAAACTGCCGTCTTCGTCACGGAAGCTGACAAAACGCGGGCCCTTCACGGCTTTTTTCTTGCTGGTGGAGGCAGTTTGCGCAGCGCTGACAAACGAACGCAGGCCAACCGCTTCGCACAACTGGGTAAGGAAAGGTGCCGCGATCTTGCGGGCTTTTTGCGCGCCTGCCAGCAGGATGTCTTCCATATCATCAGGACGCGACATCAAGTTGTGGTAACGCTCGCGGGACTCGCCCAGCTCGGCGTCCAGCAACTTGAACAGACGCTCCTTGGCCTCACCCCAGCCCAGGCCCTGCAGCAGTTCGCTGCGGAACTCGGCCGCCTGCACGGGCGTCGAGAACGCCTGATAGAGGGTGAACAGGTGCGAGTTGTCCGGGTCTTTGGCTTCGCCCGGCGCACGGGAGTCGGTGACGATGCGCGAAATCGCGCTTTTCATGTCCTTGGCGCTGCTGAACAACGGGATGGTGTTGTCATAGCTCTTGGACATCTTGCGACCGTCGAGGCCCGGCAAGGTGGCCACGCTTTCTTCGATCAGCGCTTCGGGCATGGCGAAAAACTCTTTGCCATTGCCGAACAGGTGGTTGAAGCGCTGGCCAATGTCGCGGGCCATTTCAACGTGCTGGATCTGGTCACGACCCACCGGCACCTTGTTGGCGTTGAACATCAGGATGTCCGCGGCCATCAGCACCGGGTAGCTGTACAGGCCCATGGTGATACCTGCATCCGGGTCTTCGCCGTTTTCCAGGTTCTTGTCCACCGAAGCCTTGTAGGCATGGGCGCGGTTAAGCAGGCCCTTGGCCGCCACGCAGGTCAGCAGCCAGGTCAGCTCGGGGATTTCCGGGATATCGGACTGGCGGTAGAAGGTCACACGCTCCACATCCAGGCCGGCGGCCAGCCAGGTCGCGGCGATTTCCTGACGCGAGCGCTGAATGCGCAGCGGGTCATCGCACTTGATCAGGGCATGGTAGTCGGCCAGGAAGTAAAACGAATCGGCATTGGGGTCGCGGCTGGCCACGATCGCAGGGCGGATGGCCCCGGCGTAGTTGCCCAGGTGCGGCGTACCGGTGGTGGTGATGCCGGTGAGGATACGAGTACGAGAGGTCATGGGTAATCGCTTATCAGGCTGCAATCAATTCGAAAGGCGTGGCGCTACCAACTCTTTGAGCTCGGGCAGCTTGCCGTGAAAAAAGTGTCCGCATTCTGCCACTTTCAGCAGCTCATGGGGGCGCGACAGCTCGTTTGACCAGTTATAGACCAGCTGCGGGTCGATCACTTCGTCGGTTTCGGGCTGGATAACCGTGATCGGGCAGTTGTGGGGCAAAGGGTCTTCGTCACGCAAGCGCATCACTGCCGGCGCCACCATAAACAGCCGCGACAGCTGCTCGCCTTCAGCTTCGAGCCGGCCACCCAGGCTGGCAGCAACAAAACCGCCGAACGAAAAACCGAGCAGGGTGATCGGCAAGTCAGGGTGTTTGCCACGCAACCAGCGAGCGGCGGCCAACGCATCGTCCACTTCACCGCTGCCCATGTCGTGGCTGCCTTCACTGGCGCCGGTGCCACGGTAATTAAATCGCAAGGTAACCAGGCCAGCATCACGGGCAGTGCGCTGCAGGGTCGAAACCACTTTATTCATCATGGTGCCGCCCTGTACCGGATTGGGGTGGCACAGCAGCGCAAGGCCCTTTGGCTCAGCAGAATCAAGGTAGAGGGCTTCGAGCTGGCCGACCGGGCCAGCAATTACTACGGGGGTTTCGCGGGTAAGCAAGAGGGAACTCCGTGACCTCAGATTGGGTCGACTCGTCTAGCTGATAGATTCTGTCTGACATATTTGCGAGTGCATCGCGGTATACAGCGCAGGTCCGAGCCGTTAACGTAAAGCAAAGCCGTTTATAGAGGAAGGACTCGTGGAACACTCGCTCTTGATTTGGTTGTTGCCGACTCTCGCCCTGGTTGCCGGTGTCGCCATTGGTTTTCTGGTTGCTCGTCTGCTGCCCAATGCCGTGCCTAACCGCACGCAGCGTCAGCTGGACGACATCCAGGAACGTTTTGACAGTTACCAAAGTGAAGTGGTTACCCACTTCAATACCACCGCCAACCTGGTGAAGAAACTCACTCAGAGCTATCAGGACGTGCAAGAACACCTCGCCGAGGGCGCCAACCGTTTGGCCCTGGACGAGCAGACTCGCCAACGCCTGCTGGCAGCCCTGCACCCGGATGTGCCACAACCGCATCGCGAGCGCATCACCCCGCCGCACAGCACCGAGCCGCCTTTGGACTACGCGCCAAAGAGCCCCAACGGCCCGGGCATGCTCGATGAGCATTACGGCCTGAAGAAGTAAAAACTGCGCACAACAAAAAGCCCCGCTATCTGCAAGGATCGCGGGGCTTTTTGTTGTGTGTCTTGCGCCCACCCGTAGCAGCTGCCGCAGGCTGCGTTCGACGACAAAGTCGTCGCAAGATCAGCCGTCACCGTGTATCAGGCAAACCCCGCACCCAGGGTTTGCGACTGCTGCGCAGCCGGACGCAGCCTTCGGCAGCTGCTACGAGGTACTGATCAAGGGTACTGCTGCACCTGACCCGGCTGCTGGTACTGCATGCCCGGGATTGGTGCCAGGGTCACCTGCACGCGACGGTTCTGCGCGCGACCATCTGCGGTGGCGTTGCTGGCAATCGGATCAGCCGGGCCCATGCCTTTGACCGACAGGTACTGGCCGCTGACCCCTTGAGACGTCAGGTAGGTCGCTACGCTTTGCGCACGCTGCTGCGAGAGCTGCATGTTGTAGTTGTAGTTACCGGTGCTGTCGGTGTAACCCACGATCTGGATCAGGTTCTGGTTGTTGAACTGCTTCAACGAGTTGGCCAGGTTGTTCAGCGGCTGATAGAAGCTTGGGGCAATGTTGGCCGAGTTGGTGGCGAAGGTAATGTTGCCCGGCATCACCAGGGTGATGTTGTCGCCCTGGCGCTGAACTTCAACGCCCGTGTTGGCCATGCTCGCACGCAGGGCTGCTTCCTGCTTGTCGGCGTAATAGCCATAACCCGCAGCCCCCAGGCCCGCTACAGCAGCGCCGATCAACGCGCCTTTGCCACGGTTGTTATGGTCGATGGCAGCACCCGCCACAGCACCAGCCAGAGCCCCCAGGCCACCGTAGGTGGCGGTCTTGCTCAAGCCCGTGCCGGAAGACGCCTGGCCCTGGTTGTCATACGGGTTGGGCGTAGCGCAGCCGGCCAGCAAGGCAACCGCACTTGCAGCAACAATCAAACGACGCGAAATGAACATGGTGAAGCTCCTGATCAATCTTTCTGGGGGCAAAGGCCATAGGCATTAGACCTTTATAGGCGTTGGAACACGACCAACGGTAAAAATTCCTTTGATCGATAACATTTGCACTGCACCAACAATAGTCGCCCGATCGTCTGCCCACAAATCCTGATTCAGAACTTCACCCCCGCCGTCAGCGCCATGAAATCGCGATCACTGAGGGTGTTATAGCGCCCGCCAAAAAAGTTGGTGTATGACAGGCTGGCGGTGTAAGTATTTTGGTACTCACCGTCCAGGCCCAGGCTGATGGCCTTGCGGCCCTCCTCGAAGCTGGCGTCAGGCCCCGGCGAGTAGCCGCTGACGTCATGGGACCAGCCCAGGTTGGGCTTGAGGTTCACCCCGGGCAGCACGCTGTTGTATTGCCACACCGCCCGGCCACGGTAGCCCCAGGAAGTGGCCGTGGTGAAGCCGTCAGTGCCTGCGGAGCCAAACACCGGGTCACGCCCGTAGCGCAGCCCGGACGGGCTATCCAGGCCAGCCACATGTGTCACCCCCACTTCGCCGGTGACCGTCAGACGATCGGCACCCATCGCGTTATCGAACACATGACTCAGGGAGGTCTGAAACTGAGTGACTTCCTTGCGCCGATAACCCTGCACATCCGCGCCAGGCGTAACGGTCAGTGGCGATGCATCGGCAAGGCCGGGCAACAACGTGACATTGGCGTACAACAGGTCGTTGCTGTTGAGTTGTACCGGGGCATTGGGCCGGTAGCTCAACTCGCCCTTCCAGGCCGTGCCTGTGGATAACGTGGTGGCAAAACTCACACCGTACAGGCGGATATCTTCGGGGTACTCGACGTAATAGCTGGAGTTGCCGGCGACGATCATCGGCGCCAGCCCACCCGCGCCTGCCGCCGCGTTGTAGGCCGATTGCGCTGCGGCGCCGGCGCTGAGGATCGGGTCGCGGCTGTGGTAATTCATGAAATAGGCGCCGAACTCGGTGTCCAGCGGCTCGAACATATAGTGCATGGCCACGCCAAATTGCCCGCTGTTGCGCGCATTGCGGTTGGCGCCACGGCGCACCAGCACGCCCTCCTCGTTCACCTCTGCACCCGCCGAGGTGAGCGCCGCCAGGTCGGCAACATCCAGGGCCGAGCGCTTGCTCATCACCCGGTAGTTGCCGCTGCAGCCGTCGGCAATCACGTCAGACTGAGAGAAGAATGTGCCGCAGTTGTCCGCCTCGGAAGGTTCCCAGTCCAGCTGGTAGAAGGCGTCGGCCGAGAGGTTGTCGGTGAGGTTTTGCGACACATAGAACAGATTGACCGGCACCAGACCGTCTTTGTATTCCGTGCCCGGCCGACGATAGGCCGCGGGGTCGGTGGGATTGATGGCATTGATGCCGCCGCCGATAAACACACCCTCACCCCAGCTGACCACCTGCTTGCCCAGGCGTACCGCGCCGGGTTGATCGGCAATGGCGTAGTTGTGATACACGAATGCATCGAGCAGTTGCGCGCCGGCCGATTGCGCACTGGCCCGGCGACCACTGTCACTGATGGCCTTGAAGGGGCGGCTGTCGTCCTGCAGCTCGAAGTCGTACCAGTATTTGCCGCGCACATACAGGCCGCTGTCGCCGTACTTGAGCTCCAGGGCGTGCATGCCGGTGAAGATTTTCGAGAAGGTCTCGCCGCGCTTGAAATTGAGACGGCCATCATCGGAAATCTGCGACTGGCCCGTTCCGCCGTTATTGGCGCCGATCAGCTTGCTGTCGGCCCTGGCGGTGGACCAGCTGGCGCCAATGGACAACTCGGAATCGATCTGCCCCTCGACCGGGCCGACATTGAAGCTCACGCCCCAGGCGGACGTCGACGCGAGGCTGACTGCCAGCGCCAGCTTGGCGTGGCGCCAGGACCGGTGGACTGAGGACATCGATACTTCTCCGTGGGCACACTGCGATAGGCCCGCAAGGATGAAGCAAATCTGGATTTTGACAAGAACACTCCTACCCTCGTAGAAGCTGCCGAGGAACGAAGGCTGCGTCCGGCGACGCAGTCGTCGTAAAACCTGAGTTCGCTGCCTACCTGTTAAGCCGCAGACAAAGGTTTTACGATCGCTTCGCAATCGGACGCAGCCTTCGTTCCTCGGCAGCTGCTACGGGATATTTGGCGATCAATGCATCTCGGTAAACGCCAGTTTCACGCCCAGCGCCACCAGCACCGCGCCCATCGTGCGGTCAAACCAGTGGCCCATGCGGGCAAAACCGGTACGCACGCGCTGATGGCTGAACAACATCGCGACCATGCAGAACCACACCCCGGTGGCCACCGCCAGGTACACGCCATAACCGGCCTGGATCGACAGCGGTGTATGCGGGTTGATCACCACGGTAAACAGCGACAGGAAAAACAGCGTCGCCTTGGGGTTCAGGCCGTTGGTCACGAAGCCCGAGGTGAAAGCACCGCGCGCCGTGCGTTCGCCCACCGGCAAGCTGGCCGCCAGCGCCGCAGGATCGGCCGGCTTGGCCCGCAAGGCCTTGATACCGATATACAGCAGGTAAGCCGCCGCCAGCCATTTCAGGGCGTTAAACAGCACAATCGATTGCGACACGATAATGCCGATACCCAGCAACGAATAACCGACATGGACGAAAATCGCCGTGCCCACACCAAAGGCGGTAAACATCCCCGCGCGGCGACCATGGGTCACGCTCTCGCGCACCACCACGGCAAAATCAGGCCCGGGGCTGGCCACAGCCAGCAGGTGAATCAGGGCAACAGTCAAAAATTCTGTCCAGTACATGCGCCGCTCCATTACAAATTGTTTCTTCTGTTAGGCTCGCCACATTACGCCTTCATTTCACAGCACAAAAGGTACAGTTGATGACTAACACTCAGCGCGCCGTATTCCTTGATTACACCTCACTGGACCTGGGCGATCTCGACCTCGACCCGCTGCGTCGCGCCTTCGGCGACGTGCAGCTGTGCGCAGACACCACGCCAGCCAATGTGATCGAGCGTCTGCAAGGCGCCCGTGTGGCCATCAGCAATAAAGTCGTGCTCAACGCCCAAACCCTGGCTGCCTGCCCGGACCTGAAGCTGATTCTGGTGGCGGCCACCGGCACCAACAACGTCGACCTTGAGGCCGCCCGCGCCCAGGGCATCACCGTGGCCAACTGCCAGGGCTATGGCACGCCGTCGGTGGCGCAACACACCCTGGGCCTGCTGCTGGCACTGGCCACGCGCCTGGTGGACTACAACAAGGCGGTGGCCGATGGCCAGTGGCAGCAGTCGAAACAGTTCTGCCTGCTGGACTTTCCGATTGTCGAGCTGGAAGGCAAGACCCTGGGCCTGTTCGGTCACGGCGAGCTGGGCAGCGCGGTGGCGAAACTGGCCGAAGCCTTCGGCATGCGCGTGCTGATCGGCCAGATCCCCGGGCGCCCGGCCCGCGCCGGGCGCCTTGCGCTCGACGAACTGCTGCCCCAGGTCGACGCCCTGACATTTCACTGCCCGCTTACCGAGCACACGCGCAATTTTATCGGCGCCCGCGAGTTGGCCCTGCTCAAGCCCGGTGCCTTCGTGGTCAACACCGCACGCGGCGGCATGATTGACGAACAGGCACTGGCCGACGCCCTGCGCAGCGGTCACCTGGGCGGCGCCGCCACCGATGTGCTGAGCGTCGAACCGCCCCGCGACGGCAACCCGCTGCTGGCCGCCGATATTCCACGCCTGATCATCACCCCGCACAGTGCCTGGGGCAGTCGTGAAGCCCGGCAGCGGATCGTCGGCCAACTGGCGCAAAACGCCGAAGCGTTCTTCACAGGTACAGCGCTGCGGGTCGTCAGTTGATAGACTGCGCCCCTTTTTGAGGAGCAGATTATGGATCCGCGCAGTGAAGTACTGCTTCGTCAGCCTGAATACTTTCAAGGCTCGGTGCTGTTGGTCGGCTTGCCGGCTGACGAGTTGCTGAACGAATTGCCCGATGCCCACGGCTGGTGCTGGCATGCCGGTGACCAGGCCGTGCTCGACGCCCGTTTTGCCGGGCGCGTGCAGTTCGGTGTCGATATCCCTGAGCGGGCGTTCGACACCGCCGTGGTGTTTCTGCCCAAGTCCAAGGAACTGAGCGACTACGTGCTCAAGGCCGTGGCCGCCCGCCTGCCGGGTGCCGACGTGTTCCTGGTCGGTGAAAAAAAGGGCGGCATCGAAGGCGCCTCCAAGCAACTGATCCCGTTTGGCAAACCGCGCAAGCTCGACAGCGCGCGGCATTGCCAGCTGTGGCAAGTGACCGTGGAAAACGCGCCAGCGGCACCGGTGCTGCATGAGCTGGCGCAACATTACGAACTGCCGCTGGCCGAAGGCCCGCTCAAGGTCGTGAGCCTGCCCGGCGTGTTCAGCCACGGCCGCCTGGATCGCGGCAGCGCCCTGCTGCTTGAGCATCTGGACAAGCTGCCCAGCGGCCATGTGCTGGACTTTGGTTGCGGTGCGGGCGTGCTCGGAGCTGCGGTCAAACGTCGCTACCCGCACAACAACGTCACCTTGCTCGACGTGGATGCCTTCGCCACTGCCAGCAGCCGCCTGACCCTGGCCGCCAACGGCCTGGAAGGCGAAGTGATTACCGGCAACGGCATCGACGCCGCGCCGATGGGTTTGAACACGATCCTGAGCAACCCGCCGTTCCATGTCGGAGTGCACACCGATTACCACGCCACCGAGAACTTGCTGCAAAAAGCAGTCAAACATCTGAAATCAGGTGGGGAACTGCGGATTGTCGCCAACAGCTTCCTGCGCTACCAGCCGCTGATCGAAGAGCATTTCGGCGCTTGTTCGGTCAAGGCCGAGGGCCAGGGTTTCCGGATTTACAGCGCCAAGCGTCGTTGAGCCTGCCGGAAAATAAGAGCTTGCCGGATCGGATTTGCCTAGGCAGAATCCGCTCCGTCCTAGGGGAGTAGTCTCCCACGAGCGTCAAGCTCGTCCGGCATACGTCAACATACTTGGTCAACAGACCATGGCGTATGCGACCCAGGTGTCCGCACAGACGGACCGGGGTTTGACAAGACCTATGACACGAACACCTTACCCGGGGCGGGGAGGCTGTACGTGTCATAGCCGTGTCGACCCGCCCCTGGAAACCACCTGATGATGCTCGATTCCCTGCTTGTCCCTACTGCAATCGTTGCCTTGGCCGAAATCGGCGACAAGACGCAACTGCTCGCCCTTATTCTGGCCGCACGCTTTCGCAAACCCTGGCCGATAATCGCCGGTATCGTGGTCGCGACCCTGGCCAACCATGCTGCAGCCGGTGCCGTAGGCGCCTGGTTCAGTACCTTCTTCAGCGATGCCATGCTGCACTGGATCCTTGCCGCGAGCTTTACCGCCACCGCGTTGTGGACCCTGGTGCCGGACAAGATGGACGACGACGAAGCCAGCACCGCACGCAAGTACGGACCGTTCGTGACCACGTTGATCACCTTCTTCATTGCCGAAATCGGGGACAAGACCCAGGTGGCGACCGTCATGCTCGCCGCGCAGTACCCGGACTTGTGGCTGGTGATTATCGGCACCACCCTGGGCATGTTGATTGCCAACGTGCCGGTGGTATTGGCGGGCAACTTTGCCGCCGACAAACTGCCGCTGCCCCTGATCCGCCGCCTGGCTGCCACTGCGTTCGTGGTACTGGCCGTCGTGGCGGTGTACAAGGCGATGCAGATCAGCGGCTGGGTTTAAAAGCCCCTCACCCTAACCCTCTCCCAGAGGGAGAGGGAACCGATTGGGGGATGCTCCAGAGCAATACACAGCAGAAAAACTTGTACTGAACCTTGAAACAACTCGGTCAAGCCCCCTCTCCCTTTGGGAGAGGGTTGGGGTGAGGGCCAGGCCGTTACTGGGTTTTCGGCGCTTGCTGATACAGCGGCATGACCTTTGGAATGGCCGCTTGCAGCGCTGCGATCCGGCTGCTGGAAGCCGGGTGGGTGCTCATGAATTCCGGTGGCGCATTCTGTGATTGCTGGGCCATTTTCTGCCACAGGGTGATCGCCGCATTCGGGTTGTAGCCCGCACGGGCTGCCAGCTCCAGGCCGATCAGGTCCGCTTCGTTTTCATTGCTGCGGCTGTTGGGCAAGGTCAGGCTGTAGTTCACCACCGTGTCGGCCAGCCCCAAGCTGTCCTGGCCCAGCCCCAACAAGGCGCCAGCACCCTGCTTGGCGATCTCGATACCGTAGGCCTTGGACATGGATTCACGCCCGTGCTCACGCAAGGCGTGGGCAATTTCATGGCCCATGATCGCGGCAATTTCATCGTCGCTCAGCTTCAGCTGTTCGATGATCCCGCTGTAAAAAATGATCTTGCCGCCAGGGCCGCAGTTGGCGTTGAGCTCGTCACTCTTGATCAGGTTCACTTCCCAGTTCCATTGCGCGGCATCCGGGCGAAAGGCCGGGGCCTGGGCAATCAGCCGGTTGGCGATTGCCTGCAGGCGCTTGGCGTTGGCGCTGGTCTTGTCCAGGGCGCCCTTGGTACTGGCCTCGCTGACCGTCTGCTGGTATGACTGAGCATACATCTGGTCAACCTGCTGGCTCGACAGCATGCTGAACATGTACTGCTTGCGCTCTACGCCCACGGCGCCGCCATTGGTGGTATTCACCGCCTGACAGCCGCCCAGCAACAACCCGGCGCCCACGGCGCACACTACCGCTAACTTACCCATCGAAGCTCTCCATAAAGATGCTGCGCATCGTATCTCAACCCGGCGTCAGGCACTCGGGGGCATTGAGTTTGGGATCATTGACCAGATTGGCCAAAGGCCGTTCGCGCAACGCCATCTGCGGGCTGGCCAGCAGTGCCTGCAGCACATGCAGCGGGGTTTGCGGGTCAAGCCAGGCCTGCTGGCCGGCCTCATCCAGAATCAGCGGGCGGCGCTGGCTGGCGGCAGCCTGGGTGATCACCGCAGTACTGAGCCACACATGCCCAGCCACCGGGTAGGCCTCCCAGATACCGGCAAAAAACAGCGAGGAGCCCTCCCCCGGGGTCAGCCAATAGGGGCGCTTGCGGGTGGTGCCACGCCACTCGTAAAAACCGTTGGCCGGAATCAGGCAGCGACGCTCGCGCAAGGCATCGCGAAACATGGGCTGCTCGACCACGGTTTCGGCACGGGCATGGGCCGGGGTACGCGACAGGTCGGTGAGCCATGCAGGAGTCAGGCCCCAGCGCGCCCGCGCCAGTTCTCGCTGACCTGGCTCAGCACCGGCACGCAGGATCAATACCGAATCATTGGGCGAAATGTTCCACTGGGCCTGCTGATCCGCCGGAAAACCGGGCAAGGCTGCAAACGCGGGGTTCCAGCGAAACAGGGCAAAACGTCCACACATGGGGCAGCACAACTCTTCTTTTATATGGCAGTGAAAAAACCGCTGCAGGCGTCAGCAGATCAGTACATCTGCAACGCTTTCGGGCTCATCGCCCGCCACCGGCGTGGCCGCATTGTACGCATCGATCAACGCGCGTGCGCAGCGCGCCTGATCATCGGCTACCGCCAGCCCCAACAACCCCAAGGCCGGCAACTCCCCGGTACCGCCAATCAAATCGCGACCCTGCAGGGTTGCCGCAATGCCTTCACTGGCCAGCATGCCCAGCAACAATTCGGCTTCCATCAGGTTTTCCGGCTCGTAGATGCGTTGCATGGTCTTCACTCACTACTCATTCTCGGCATGCACATCGAGCATCCATTCATGACCATCGGTCTGAAGATGGAAAAGGATCGGTCGGCAACACACCGGGCAATCCTCAATGTAGCTTTGATCGCCCCCCGAAAGATCCAGTACCGCTTCTGCCGGCTCGCCACAATAGGGGCATTCATAGCGTTCAGTTTCAAGCATCGCGGTCTCCAGAGTGACTTGTGCGTATAATCGCCGGTCTATTAGCAGGGCTATTATTTTTGCCCTGCCCTGCGTACCAACCCTAGCCGTTTCCAACAAGAGAGCATGATGGGCCAATTCGATAGCATCCGACCTTACGACGACGCCGAAGTACCAGCAGTGCTGGCCCGGCTGCTCAGCGACAAGGCGTTTCTGGATATCCTGACCCACTTTCGCTTTCCGCGCCTGGCTGGCGCTTTCGGCTGGCTGTTAAAACCACTTATAGCTCATCGCCTGCGCAAAGAGTTCGCCAGCGTCAATTCAGTTGCGTCCTTGCAGGACAAGGTCGAGGTTTACGTCGACCGCACCATTGAGCATGCCACCGACGGCGTGACCTATACCGGCGTCGAGCAACTGAAATCCGGCAGCGCCTACCTGTTTCTGGCCAACCACCGCGATATCGTGATGGACCCGGCCTTCGTCAATTACGCCGTGTACCACGCCGGCCTGCCGACGCCGCGCATCGCCATTGGCGATAACCTGCTGCAAAAGCCGTTTGTCAGCGACCTGATGCGCCTGAACAAAAGCTTTATCGTGCACCGTTCGATCACCGGGCGCAGGGAAAAGCTCGCGGCCTATCAACTGTTGTCGGCCTATATCAACCACTCGATCCGTAACGACTGCCAGTCGATCTGGATTGCCCAGGCAGAAGGCCGGGCCAAGGACGGTGATGACCGTACCGACTCGGCGATCCTGAAAATGTTTCATATGAGCCGCAAGGACGAGCCGTTTGCCGAGGTCATCCAGTCGCTGAACCTGACGCCGGTTTCGATCAGCTATGAATATGATCCCTGTGACCAGGCCAAGGCCCGCGAGCTGTATATCCGCGCCACCACGGGCACCTACAGCAAGGCCCCGGGCGAAGACGACACCAGCATCGCCAACGGCATTACCGGCTATAAAGGCCGCGTGCATGTGAACTTTGCCGCCCCGGTGACCGAACCTTTCGAGGACAGCAAATTGCTTGCCGCGGAAATGGATCGTCATATTCTCAGCGGCTATCGCCTGTTTCCGGTGCACTACCTGGCGTATGCACAGTGGGCTGAGGCCGAGGCTGAGCTGCAAGTGCCTACCGCCGCCGAGGTATTCGGTGCCGAAGAGCTGGCCAAGGCCCAACAGGAATGGCAACGCCGCCTGGACGCCTGCCCGGCCGAGCATCGCCCGTATCTGGTGCTGCAGTATGCGATGCCGGTGCGTAACCAGTACCGGATCAAGGCGGGGTTGCCCCTGTAACCCCATCCACCCTTGTGGGAGCGGGCTTGCTCGCGATGGCATCAACAAGGTCAAGCAGAACGACCGAGTCGTCAGCATCGCGAGCAAGCCCGCTCCCACAGGGGTAATTTCTGCTGTCACCGTATCGTCATGTAGAGAGGCCACTCTGTGGCCCCTCGACACCGACACGGAGCTTGTCATGTTGCACGCAGAAAACCAGGACCGCCTTTACCTGATCGCCCCCAGCGACGAACAGCAGGCATTGATCGAGGGCTTGGCCTTTAACGTACAAGACCGCCACTGGCTGGTTTACTGCGCCCTGAGCGGCCACGCCCATGCCGACCTGCCCGAGACAGACTTGCTCACCGGCGTCAGCCGCCTGGAGCTGTACGCCGAAGCGGCCTGAAACCTTCGAACATAAAAAAGCCCGAACTCACCGAGTTCGGGCTTTTTGTTTTGCCTGCGATTACTCGCTGAGCAAACGACCGATGGTCGGGTCCTTGAACACCCGTGTCAGGGCGTCGCTGAGCACGTCGCTCACCAGTTTGGTGTTGGTTTCCTGATTCGGCGCCATGCCGAAGCGCTGGTCCAGGGACGCACCATAGCGGCCGCTGTAGGTACGACCACCGTTCTTCACATCCGAGCGGAAGGTCGCGCCGATGGTGGCCTCAGTCACGTACATGGTGTCCTTGGGCGACTGGTACTTGAGTTCGGCCAGGGTCACGGTCAGCGTGGGTGCGTTCATCGCATTGGCTGTCGGGGTGAAACCCAGCAGGCGCACGGCCGCTTCAGCCTGGGCTTGCAGCTTGGGAATCAGGTCGGCACTGCTGACGCTGATGGCGCTGGTTTCCGGGTACATGCCACCGCGGGTGCCCAGGGTTGGCGAAGGACGACCGTCCACCACCCGCACCACCACCGGCTGGCCACGACCCACGGGCGCAAGCTGAGTCGTCAGCTTGGGTTGCGGGCTGAGTTGTTGCGGGCTGTGGGCGCAGCCGACGAGGGTCAAACTGGTCACAGTAATCAAACCGAACAACAGGCGTTGCAACATGCTCATCTCTCCAGGACTGGGTATAACAGGCCGTCAGTATAGGGTGCCGGGCGCCTGCGAACTAGCTGCAAGCTGTCACCCTCCTGTCATGCCCAATTCATCCTGATGTCACCTGCTCAGGGCATAGTCGCAACGACTGACTCAACAGGTGCCGCCATGAATATGCTCTTGACCCTGCTCGGCTTCAACCGCCCCAACCGCTGCTTCGCCCGCCTTGATCCGGCAGGCCGCTGCCAGGCTTTCAAGCAATGCAAACAGCCGCCGGTCGGCGACAGCTGGGTCGAAATCGAAGAAATCCGCCTTATCTGGTTGCACCAGGTGCTACCCGCCAACGCCCGTATTGCCTCACCCGCACGGCGTTCGGCGGTGCAACCGCTGCTGGGCCTCTGACCGACGCACCAATAAAACTCATTTAACAGGATCAATTGCCCACGTTTCTTCGCTACAATCTCCCCCCGATTATAAGGACGTCTCCTGATCGGGCCCCGCAGCATCGCTAATGCGCTTGTATTGGCACCCCAAAACCGCCCACAGAGAGCCGCCCACACAGATCATGTGAAGCTGGTGCGCTTGAATTTCATGGCGTAACCCCCACTTTTTACATGATCTGCCAGAGCTGTCATCACGCTCGGCCCCTGGTTCGGTGCCTGGCTTGCGACAGCCCTTTTTTGAGGTTCACGTATCCAAAAGAGCGTGAAAAAAAAACGGGTTTCACAACTTCACAAGAGTGTGGCGAGCAAATGAAAAGTTTTGCGTCTGAACATGCACCATTAGCGTCTGAAATTGCTTCACCAAGCAGGATCGAAGTCGGCTCCACAGCACAAGACTGAAGCCTGTCCGCTCACGGATTTGGTTGCACGAACGGACGCTCTAGACATTAAGTCGAATTGCCTCCCGGGGACTGAAATGCGTTCATATGAACCTTGAAGGCCCGGTTGGTGGCGTCCGCTGAAGCTGCAAGAAATTGCGAAGAATCGGACATGGCGATCCTGGCCACGAGTGGCCCGGGGCTAATCAGACACACGCCCCGGACTCCTGGCAGCTATGCCGTCAATTTGGTGCCGTAGATTTTGGAGACGCGTTAATGGCGCATAACGAAGCAGTCGACGTAGTACTGGTTGGAGCGGGCATCATGAGTGCCACCCTCGCCGTACTGCTCAAAGAGCTCGACCCCGGCATTAAGCTGGAAGTTGTTGAGCAGATGGACTCGGGTGCCGCGGAGAGTTCCAACCCGTGGAACAACGCAGGTACCGGTCACGCTGGTCTTTGTGAGCTGAACTACACGCCGCAGGCGGCTGACGGTTCGATCGACATCAAGAAGGCTGTGCATATCAATGCCCAGTTCGAAGTGTCGAAACAGTTTTGGGCCTACCTGGCACAAAAAGGCACCTTCGGTTCATGCAAGTCCTTCATCAGCCCGGTTCCTCACCTGAGCTACGTTGAAGGCGAAAAAGGCGTGTCCTTCCTGAAAAAACGCTTTGAAGTGCTGAGCAAGCACCATGCGTTTGCCGACATGGAATACACCGAAGACAAAGCCAGGATGACCGAGTGGATGCCCCTGATGATGCCGGGCCGCCCTGCGGACCAGCACATCTCGGCCACCCGTGTGGAGCATGGCACCGACGTCAACTTCGGCGCCCTGACCCAGCAACTGCTCAAGCATCTGGCCAGCGCACCGGACACCCAGATCAAGTACAGCAAAAAAGTCACCGGCCTCAAGCGCAACGGCAGCGGCTGGACGGTGAGCATCAAGGACACCAACAGCGGCAACACCCGCCACGTTGATGCCAAATTCGTGTTCCTCGGTGCCGGTGGCGCGGCTTTGCCGCTGCTGCAAGCTTCGGGCATCGAAGAAAGCAAAGGCTATGGCGGCTTCCCGGTCAGCGGCCAATGGCTGCGTTGCGACAACCCGGAAGTGGTCAAGCTGCACCAGGCCAAGGTTTACAGCCAGGCCGCAGTGGGTTCGCCACCGATGTCGGTACCGCACCTGGACACCCGTGTAGTGGATGGCAAAAAGTCGCTGCTGTTCGGGCCTTATGCCGGTTTCACCACCAAGTTCCTCAAGCACGGTTCGTTCCTTGACCTGCCGATGTCGATCCGCCTGGGCAATATCGGGCCGATGCTGGCCGTGGCTCGCGACAACATGGACCTGACCAAGTACCTGGTCAGCGAAGTGCGCCAGTCGATGGAGCAACGCCTGGAGTCACTGCGTCGTTTCTATCCGCAGGCCAAGGCTGAAGACTGGCGTCTTGAGATTGCCGGGCAACGGGTGCAGATCATCAAGAAAGACCCGAAAAAGGGCGGCGTCCTGCAGTTCGGTACCGAACTGGTTGCGGCCAAGGACGGCTCGCTGGCCGCTCTGCTGGGCGCTTCGCCAGGCGCTTCGGTCACCGTTTCGATCATGCTCGACCTGATCGAACGCTGCTTTGCGCAAAAAGCCACCGGCGAGTGGGCGGCCAAGCTCAAGGAAATCTTCCCGGCACGGGAAAAGGTCCTCGAAACCGACGCCGACCTGTACCGTGAAATCAGCACCCGCAACTCCGAGTTGCTGGAACTGGTTGCACCACAGAGCGCCAATACCAGCATCGCGTAATGCCACACTGACGTTTCACACGTCAAAAAAAGCCCCTCGCCCTGTTTCAGGGCGAGGGGCTTTTTTGTTGCCCTGATTCGGGGCACTGTAAAGCGTGTGTAACTCTTTACTCTGTGGATACTCTGTAGCAGGTCGAGCCCAATCAAAAGCCCCTCACCCTAGCCCTCTCCCGGAGGGAGAGGGAACTGACCACCCGTGGCCTCAATATCTCCACAGATCAGCCCCCTCTCCCTCCGGGAGAGGGTTGGGGTGAGGGGCTTTTTTGTTGCCCTGTATCGGGCCGCTGCAAAGGCGTAAGCCCAATGCAAGGTAACTCATGAATCAGAACACGAAACAAGATCCGTAGCAGCTGCAGGAACACTGCAACTGTGGGAGCGAGCCTGCTCGCGAAGGTCGTTCGCGAGCAGGCTCGCTCCCACAATAGGGCTTGATCTGCAACAGAGTATCTACAGGGGGTGGGTCAACCGCGAGCCTGGTCGATCAGCTCGATGTACTCGTCTGCATTGCGCTGGTCCTTGATGATGTCCACGAACGTCTGACCCTGTTCGTCTTTGCCATCCAGGTCGTAGCCGGCTTCCTTGAAGAAAGTCAGGAAGCGCCCAAAGTCATCGATGCGCAGGCCGCGGTAAGCCTTGATCAGTTTGTGCAGCGACGGCGAAGTGGCGTCCACGGGCTCAAAGTCCAGGAACAACTTGATCTGCTCGTCGCCGATCTCGTCACCAATCAACTGCTTTTTGTCTTTACGCATATCCGGCTCCAGCCTGCTGATACTTCACGGGGCCCGCAGTTTACCCAAGGCTTATCGTGCGCGCACGCTGCCGGTGTGCAAGTCGGCCCAAATATGGCCATTGGCATAGGTCAAAAATTGTACATAGAGCGTGTCGTTGCGCAGCAGGTCAATCACCACGCGGTACTGGCTCTGCGGGTAGGAAAGGCTCAGGGTTCGGGTCTTGCTGTCGAACACAGGCTTTTTAAGGCTTTTGCTTTCACCATCGAACGAAATCAGCACCTGGCGCACGGTCGCACCCTGGCTCATGGGCTTGCCCTTCAAGCGCACCAGCAAGGGCGAAGTGACCGGGATCGGCTGTTGGTTGGACTGGCGCTGGCTGCCCACCACCACCGAGTACGAGGTAACCAGCATCAGTTGTTGCTGCTCGGGCACCTCGCTGCGCAACTGCAGGTCGTCGGCAGGCAGAAACTGCCCATGCAACAACGGCGTAGCAACAGGTGCCGCCGCCAGAGGCAGGCTGGCCAGCAGCAGGCTCACGGCCGCACTGCGAAATAGAAGGCTCATGTCAGGATCCAGAAAGCGGGAAGCAGCACTCTAGCATGTTGCCCGCCCGCCCCTTCTACTGCGCAACCAGTTGCCCTTCGACGATCCGCACATGCTGTGGATGAAAGCGCGCAAGGCTGCTGCGATGGCCGACACTGATAATGCTCAAGCCCGGCAGTTGATCGATCAGGGCCTGGTACACCATGGCTTCGTCCTCCTCATCCATTGCCGAGGTCGATTCGTCCATATACAGCCATTGCGGGCGATACAGCAGCGCCCGGGCAAAGGCCAGGCGCTGCTGCTCACCACCCGACAGCAGCCGCTGCCAGTGGTTAACCTCGTCGAGCTTGGAGATCAGATGCTCCAGGCGGCACGTGCGCAGCACCTGTTCATAACACTCGTTGCTGTAGGTCTCGCCGGTCTGTGGATAACTCAGGGCATCGCGCAAGGTGCCGATGGGCAAGTAGGGTTTTTGCGGCAAAAACAGCGCCCGCTCACGCGGTAAACGGATCGCCCCGCCACCCCGCGGCCACAGCCCGCCCATCGCCCGCAGCAAGGTGCTTTTACCGCTGCCGGAGCGCCCGCTGAGCATCAGCCGCTCACCGTCCTGCACCTGCAGGCTGGCGCCATGCAACAGCGGCCGACCATCGGCCAGATCGAGACTCAGGTCTTTGATCTGCAACTCTTCGCCCTGGTGCTGTACATCAATCGCCGGCAAGCGCTGCTCATTGTCGGTCATGGCCTGACGAAAGCTCAGCAGACGATCGCAGGTGGCACGCCATGCCGCCAGAGTCACATAGGCATCGATAAACCAGCTGAAGTTTTCTTGCACATTGCTGAAGGCCGAGTTGATTTGCATCAGCTCGCCCAGCTCGATCTTGCCGGCAAAGTAGCGCGGCGCGGCCACGACAAACGGAAAGATAATGGCGATCTGCGAGTAACCGGCAGTGAAAAACGTCAGGCGTTTTTGCACCTTCATTTGCGTCCAGAAGTTTTTCCAGACCTTGTTGAATCGGGTACTCAGGCGCTCATGCTCATTGGCCTCGCCGTTGTACAAGGCAATGCTTTCGGCATTTTCGCGCACCCGCACCATCGAGAAACGCAAGTCAGCTTCGAAGCGCTGTTGCTGGTTGCTCAGGCCGATCAGCCGTCGACCGATCAGATGCGCCAGCCAGCTGCCCACGGCGGCGTACAACAGTGCGCACCAGAACATGTAACCGGGAATGGTGATGCCAAAAACCTCAATGCTGCCCGATACACCCCACAGGATGATCGAAAACGACACCAGACTGACTACGTTGCGGATCAACCCCAGGCCCAGGGTGAGCGTGCTGTCGGTGAACGAATTGATATCTTCACTGATGCGCTGGTCAGGGTTGTCGGTATAACCGCCCTGCTCCAGCTGGTAGTAGTTCTTGTGCGCCAGCCAGCGTGAGAAGTGCTGCTCGGTCAGCCAGCGACGCCAGCGAATGGTCAGCATCTGGGTCAAATAGAGCCTGTACACCGCACCGACAATACCTGCCGCAGCAATGATCCCGAAGTAGCCGATCAAGCTCCAGAACGCCTTGGCATCCTTGTTTTCCAGCGCGTTGTAGAAGTCCTTGTACCAGTGGTTGATCCACACCGAGATGCCCACGCTGACCAGCGACAGGGCGACCACGGCGATCAACAGCAACCACGCCTTGGTACGTTCTTCACTGCGCCAGTAAGGGGTTATGAGGCGCCAGACCCGAGGGATGAAATTCCCACGCACAGCATCATTCACGACAGAAGGCTCAGCGTTCTGATTCATCGTTCAGGCTCGTTGGGAGTAAAGAGCAACCTGCAAGCCGGTCAGGACGACCGGCCCACGACGCTGGGACACGTCTTGTTACAGGTTAGAAGCTGTAGCCGTCAGCATGCAAGGTGCATTGCACGCGCCTACAGCTCCCGTTCAGCGTCGCACCGGACGCTTCTGCAATTTGCGCTGCAAGGTACGCCGATGCATGCCCAGGGCGCGGGCAGTGGCCGAAATATTGCCTTCATGCTCACCCAGCACGCGCTGGATATGTTCCCACTGCAGGCGGTCAACCGACATCGGGTTGTCCGGCACCAGGGTTTCCAGATCGGCATGCTGGGACAGCAAGGCGGCGAGCACGTCATCGGCATCGGCAGGTTTGCACAGGTAGTTGCAGGCCCCGCGCTTGATAGCTTCGACAGCGGTGGCGATGCTCGAATAACCGGTGAGGATCACCACACGCATTTCCGGGTCGAGTTCCAGCAGCTTGGGCAGCAGGACCAGGCCGGAGTCACCGTCCATTTTCAGATCCAGCGCCGCGAAATCGGGCAGGTCCTGTTGTGCTAGGATCAGCCCTTCTTCGGCGGAGCCGGCGGTGCTGACGCGAAAACCGCGGCGGCTCATGGCGCGGGCCATCACGCGGGTAAAAGTGGCGTCGTCATCTACCAACAACAAATGCGGCAGCTCTTCGCCTTCGACCTGAATTTCTTCACTCATTTTCATTTCCTCGGGCGACACGTGGCAGGCGCAGCTCAGTGAGCGTACCGCCATCCTCATGACTGTAGAGTTTTACCGAGCCGCCAGCGCGGGTCACGCTGGCCTTGCTCAAGAATAGGCCCAGACCGAAGCCTTTGCCCTTGGTAGTAAAAAAGGGTTTGCCGATTTGCTCGGCGATGGCCAACGGTACACCCGGACCGTGGTCACGGATACTGATGGTCAGATCAACCGCATCCCAGTCCACCGTCACTTCAAGCCCTTCCGGGCACGCATCGGCGGCATTGTTGAGCAGGTTGAGCAGCGCCTGGGTCAAATCCGGTGGCGGCGCCAGGCGCGGCACCGGAGCATGGCCCAGGCACTGGAAGCGATAGGTGGCTTCGGGGCGCATCAAGTGCCAGCGGTTCAGGGCTTCATCCAGCCATTGCGTAACGTCCTGAACTTCAATCGCCAGCCGACGGTTGGCCTCGGCGGCACGCACCAGTTGCTGCAGGGTTTCCTTGCACATCTTGACCTGATCCTGCAGCACGCTCAGATCGTCCTGCAATTCGGGATCAAGGTGATCGCGGCGCATCTCCTTGAGCAGCACGCTCATGGTCGACAACGGCGTGCCCAGTTCATGGGCCGCACCGGCCGCCTGCGTGGCCACGGCCAGCAATTGCTGGTCGCGCAGGCCCTCTTCACGGCGCAGGGCACGCAGCTCTTCCTGGCGGCGCAGCTCTTCGCCCATCTTGGCGGCAAAGAACGTAATCACGGCCGCAGACAGGGCAAAACTCAACCACATACCATAAATCTGCAGCTTTTCGCGGAAGAACGGCACCGTGTCTATCGGAAAAGACTGCGACAGCAACAAGGTGTAGAGCGCCAGCGCAATCCCGGTCAACACCAACGAATAGCGCCACGGCAGCGTCACTGCGGCGATGGTCAGCGGCACCAGGTAATACGATACAAACGGGTTGGCCGAGCCACCCGAAAAGTACAGCAGGGCACTGTGGATAAACAGGTCACAGGTCAGTTGCAGGGCGTATTCCAGCTCGGTGACCGGCCAGGTGGTGCGTAACCGGATTGCGGTAAACGCGCACAACAGCATGGAAAAGCCGAGGGTGATACTCAGTTGGAACCACGGCAGCGGCAGCAGGTTGAACAGATAGGCAAAGCCCACTGAACCCGCTTGCGCGGCCAGCACCAACATGCGGATAAACGTAAGACGCCAGAGGTTCTGGCGAGTTGCGGACAATAACTGAACGGGGGCGAGCATGAGCTCTCCTGATGAGCGCTCCAGGCGGATCACCGGGAGTATAACCAAGCAGGCGGCCTGACAGGCAAAAGTGCGGCAAAGAGCCACAGTGTTTTTTATGAAAAAGCGGCTAATGGCCTGCATCTGGGCAAACTGTGTGGGAGCGGGCTTGCTCGCGATGGCTTCGACGCGGTCTGGCTGACAGACACCGGTGCCTGCTTCGCGAGCAAGCCCGCTCCCACAGTGGACAAAGAAATAGCCGCCATATGTATCAAAAATGTAATTGGGCGAACTGATAGCCGTTAATTAGAGTCATATGGCCATTACTGTCCTCACTCAAGGAGCTTCCATGTCCAATTTCCAACGCACCGCTGCCCTTTTGACCCTGAGCATCGGCGCGCTTGCCAGCCTGCCGGCCCTGGCTGACGACATTCACTACAACCAGATTTCCCTGCGTGCCGAAGCCAGCCAGGAAGTGCCTCGCGACTTGATGATCGTGACGCTCTACACCGAAGCGCAAAACACCGACGCCGCCAAGCTGGCCGCAGAAATCACCACCGCGATGAACAAAGCCATCGGCCAGGCCAAATCGGTCAAGGAAGTCACCCTGCGCCAGGGCAATCGCAACAGTTACCCGATTTACGACAATAAAACCCAGAAGATCACCGGCTGGCGTGAACGTGCAGAGCTGCGCCTGGAAAGCACCGACTTTGCAGCCCTGTCCAAGCTTACCGGCGATCTGATGCAAACCCTGAAAATGGGCAGCATGCAGTTCACTGTCGCCAATGCCACGCGCAAAACCAGCGAAGATGCGCTGCTCAAGGATGCCGTCAATGCGTTCAAGGCCCGCGCCCAACTGGCCACCGACGCACTGGGTGGCAAGGGTTACAAGATCGTCAACCTGAACCTCAACACCAACGGCTATCCGCAACCTTACCTGCGTAGCGCAATGATGATGAAAGCCGCCGCCCCGGCAATGGACTCAGCGCCCACGCCTGAAGTCGAAGCCGGCACCAGCGAAGTCAGCATGAGCGCCGACGGCGTGATCGAAGTCCAGATGCAGTAAACCTGGCTCCACCGCACAAGCCCCTGACGCCCCCGCGCGCCAGGGGCTTTTTTATGCCCGCGGGAAAAACCCGGCAGACCGTCCTAGTATTAAACAACGCGCCCCCAAGCTCGATGTCACTAATCGGCACTTTCCTGAACGGTAGTCTGAATAAGTAACAACGCTGACCTGAAACAGTGCAGCCACCGTGGCAGAAGTCGCAAAACGTGTAAGCAAATGCGTCAAAAACACCGACGCAAACGATCAAATGCGTCATAACTTATATAAAAGCGACATTCTTGTACGATCGTTCCACGTTTTTAATCAGCAACCGCTTTCGGATATTGCATTGGGTATGGGCTGTGCATAAGTATCGCCGGGTCGACTCACAAGGTCGCCCTCAAACCAAAAATGATAAAAATCATGAGGCCACCATGTTCAAACACGCGGTCATTCCGTTTTTAGTAGGCGCCAGCCTGTTGGCAAGTGCACCTTTCGCCCACGCGGCTTCCAACCTGGTGTTTTGCTCTGAAGGCAGCCCGGCAGGTTTTGACCCGGGCCAGTACACCACTGGTACTGACTTCGATGCATCGGCCGAGACCATCTTTAACCGTCTGAGCCAGTTCGAACGTGGCGGCACCAAGGTGGAGCCCGGCCTGGCTACCAGCTGGGATGTCTCGCCGGATAACCTGACATGGACCTTCCACCTGCGCGATGGCGTCAAGTTCCACACCACGCCGTACTTCAAGCCGACCCGTGATTTCAATGCCGACGACGTGCTCTTCACGTTCAACCGCATGCTCGACAAGGACATGCCGTTCCGTAAGGCCTACCCCACCGAATTCCCTTATTTCACCGACATGGGCATGGATAAAAACATCGCCAAGGTGGAAAAGATCGATGACAAGACCGTCAAGTTCACCCTGAACTCGGTCGATGCCGCGTTTATCCAGAACATGGCGATGCACTTTGCCTCCATCCAGTCCGCCGAGTACGCCGACAAGCTGCTCAAGGAAGGCAAGCCTGCCGACATCAACCAGAAACCGATCGGCACCGGCCCGTTTGTGTTCAAGAGCTACCAGAAAGACTCGAACATCCGCTATACCGGCAACAAGGACTACTGGAAGCCAGAAGACGTCAAGATCGACAACCTGATCTTCGCCATCACCACCGACCCCTCGGTACGCGTCCAGAAGCTCAAGAAGAACGAGTGTCAGGTCACGCTTTTCCCGCGTCCGGCCGACCTCAAGGCCCTGAGTGAAGACCCGAATCTGAAGATGCCCCATCAAGCGGGCTTCAACCTCGGTTACATCGCCTACAACGTGATGGACAAGATCAAGGGCAGCAACGAACCCAACCCGATGGCCCAGCTCAAGGTTCGCCAGGCCCTGGACATGTCGGTGAACAAGCAGCAGATCATCGACTCGGTGTACCAGGGTGCAGGCCAACTGGCCGTTGGCGCCATGCCGCCGACCCAGTGGTCGTATGACACCAGCATCAAGGACGCGCCTTTCGACCCGGAAAAAGCCAAGCAACTGCTCAAGGAAGCCGGCGTCAAGGAGGGCACCGAGATCGTGCTGTGGGCCATGCCGGTGCAACGCCCTTACAACCCCAATGCCAAGCTGATGGCTGAAATGCTGCAGTCGGACTGGAGCAAAATCGGCATCAAGGCCAAGATCACCAGCTACGAATGGGGCGAGTACATCAAACGTTCCAAAGGCGGCGAAAACGGCGCGATGCTGATTGGCTGGAGCGGCGACAACGGTGACCCGGACAACTGGCTCGGCACCCTGTTTGGCTGCGACTCGCTGGAAGGCAACAACTTCTCCAAATGGTGCGACCCGGAGTTCGACAAACTGGTCAAGGCCGCCAAGGCCACCACCGATATTGCAGAGCGCACAAAACTGTACCAACAGGCGCAGCAACGACTCAAAAGCCAGGTCCCGATGACACCTATCGCACACTCGACGGTGTATCAACCCATGCGCAAAAACGTAGAAGATTTCAAGATCAGTCCGTTTGGCCTGAACTCCTTCTACGGAGTCAGCGTCGGCAAATAACAAGGACCGGTGAATGCGGCTATAAGGCTGCATTCACTTATCTACCAGGACGGTGGAAATCACCTACAGCCTAAAGCCACTTCTGACTACATCAGAGGCTATAGGACGCAGAGACAATTCCTACAGTTTTGTCAGACCCCATGCATTTACCGGTGAATGCCGACTGCTTAACGTCGACAAACAGCCAGTCCATTGCAAGGGTGCGGTTGCGTAGATGATGAAATCGACGCCCTGAACCGTACGCCTTCGATCAAGGCGCGCTCAGGACTCAAAAACAAGAAGAAGGATAGGGAACGCCATGCGCAACCCTCTGGTTTTATCTGTACTTATCAGCGCCGGCGTACTTGCCGGCAGCCCGCTCGCCAGTGCCGCCAACAGCCTGGTATTTTGCTCCGAAGGCAGCCCGGCCGGTTTTGATACTGCGCAATACACCACCGCCACCGACAACGACGCGTCCGAGCCGATTTACAACCGCCTCGCCGAATTTGAAAAGGGTGGCACCGCCGCGATCCCGGCCCTGGCGACGAGCTGGGATGTTTCCGAAGACGGCCTGACCTGGACGTTCCATCTGCGTGACGGGGTCAAGTTCCACACTACCAAGTGGTTTACCCCGACCCGCAACTTCAACGCCGATGACGTGCTCTTCACCTTCAACCGCATGCTCAACCCCGAGCATCCGTTCCGCAAGGCCTACCCGACCGAGTTCCCGTACTTCACCGGGATGAGCCTGGACAAGAACATCGCCAGCGTCGAGAAAACCGACCCGATGACCGTGGTCATGAAGCTCAACACGGTGGACGCCGCCTTTATCCAGAACCTGGCCATGAGCTTTGCCGCGATCCTGTCGGCCGAGTATGCCGACCAGTTGCTCAAGTCCGGCAAGCCCAGCGACATTAACCAGAAGCCTGTGGGCACCGGCCCGTACGTGTTCCAGCGTTACCAAAAAGACTCCAACATTCGCTATGCCGCCAACAAGGACTACTGGGACCCGAGCCAGGTCAAACTCGACAACCTGATTTTCTCGATCAGTGTCGATGCCTCGGCGCGCATGCAAAAGCTGCGTAAAAACGAGTGCCAGGTCTCGCTTAACCCACGCCCTGCCGACGTTGCCGGGCTCAAGGCCGACCCTAAGCTGCAGGTCATCGAAAAACCCGGTTTCAACCTCGGTTACATCGCCTACAACGTGCAGCACAAACCGTTTGACCAGTTGCAAGTGCGTCAGGCACTGGACATGGCGGTCAACAAGGACGAGATCCTCAAAGCCGTCTACCAGGGCGCAGGCCAGAAAGCCGTCAACGCCATGCCGCCGACCCAGTGGTCCTACGACGAGACCATTACCGACGCCGCCTACAACCCGGAAAAAGCCAAGGAGCTGCTCAAGGCCGCCGGGGTCAAGGACGGTACCGAGATTACCCTGTGGGCCATGCCCGTACAGCGCCCTTACAACCCGAACGCCAAGCTTATGGCCGAGATGCTGCAGTCGGACTGGGCCAAGATCGGCCTCAAGGTCAAGATCGTCAGCTATGAATGGGGCGAGTACATCAAGCGCACCAAAAACGGCGAGCACGATATCAGCCTGATCGGCTGGACCGGCGACAACGGTGACCCGGACAACTGGCTCGGCACCCTGTACAGCTGCGACGCGATTGGCGGCAACAACTACTCCATGTGGTGCAACAAGGAATACGACACCCTGGTCAAGAACGCCAAGGTCGTGACCGATCGCGACCAGCGCACGGTGCTCTACAAACAGGCCCAGCAGTTGCTCAAGCAACAGGTGCCGATCACCCCCATTGCGCACTCTACGGTCAACCAGCCGCTGAGCGCCAAGGTCGAAGGTTTCACGGTCAGCCCCTTTGGGCGTAACGCCTTCTCGGGTGTGAGCCTCAAGGACTAACTTGCCCGACAACCCCCGGTATCAGCAGTGACGCTGGTCAAGTGTGGGAGCGGGCTTGCTCGCGATGGTCTTCAGGGCGCGGCATTTACTCAGTAAATACGCGTCATCGTTAACGACCATCGCGAGCAAGCCCGCTCCCACAGAGGCAGAAGCCGGTTCAGTGAACAACAGTGCGGTATCAGCAGGCCACTCTTCTGATGGCCCGCTCAAACTTCGCCTATCGGGTAGCTGGCAAACGTTTGCAATGCTTTAAAGCGTTTCACAACAGCCGAGTCAACACAAAAAAAGACCGGCCATAAAAAGAAGAAACCAAAGAGGAGCCTCAACCATGAAACTCACCAGCAGCGCGTTATTGGCCTTGTCCATCAGCAGCATCACGGCGATGGCCAATGCCGATGAATTTATGCCCACCGAATTGAAAGCCACCAGCGCTCAAAGCGAGACCAAGGGCTTTATCGAAGACCAGACCCTGGGCGGCACTACCCGCAACTGGTACGCCAACGAGCTTCGCCGTCGCGATGACCGCTTCAGCTACAACAACCACGGTACCCGTGAGTCCACCCCGCGCCGGATCAACTGGGTGCAGGGCACCATCCTCAACTACACCTCGGGCTTCACCGAAGGCACCGTCGGTTTCAGCACCCAGGTAGCGGCGTACAACGCCGTAGCACTGGACCGCGACGCCAAGGACATCGCCGGGCCAAACAACCGCACCCTGACCCACAGCGACGGCGACGCAGTCGGCCAGTGGAGCAAACTGGGCCTGGCCAACCTCAGCGCGCGCATCTCCAACACCACGCTGACCGTCGGCCGACAGAACTTCAGCAGCCCGACCATCGATGTGATCGGTAACCGGGCACTGCCTTCCAGCTTTCAAGGGGTGGGCCTGCATAGCGAAGAGTTCAACAACCTGTCGTTCGATGCCGGCTCCTTTGACCGCGTATCCCCGCGAACCGAGTCGAGCCTGAGCAAGTTTCGCAGCGAATACGGCCCTTCCACGATCGAGACCGATCGCGCCAGCGTTGCCGGGCTCAACTACCAGCCGCTCAAAAGCCTGAAGACCACGCTGTACGCCACCCACGTTGAAGACTTCTGGAACCAGTACTACTTCGGCGCCGTCCACGACATGGGCGACAGCGCCACACTGGCCCTGAACACCAACTTCAACTACTACAAGACCCTGGATACCGGCAGCAAGGCCCTGGGCAACATCAACAACGATGCCTACAGCCTGGCCTTCGCCCTGAACCATCAGGCTCACACGGTCAGCCTGTCGTTCCAGCAAATCGTCGGTGACGAGTACTTCGACTACCTGCACGAAACCAACGGCATCTACCTGGCCAACTCACTGCTGTCGGACTTCAACGGCCCGAACGAGAAATCCCTGCAACTGGCCTACAGCATCAACATGGCGCAGTACGGCATTCCGGGCCTCAAGTTCAACGCCTACCACGCTCGTGGCTGGGATATCGACGGCACCAAGTACACAGGCACCGCCTACGACGTGAAGAACATGGACGGCGAAACCCATTACGAGTACAGCGTTGGCACGTCCTATGCAATTCAAAGTGGCCCGCTGAAAGCCACCGCGATTCGTGCCACCTACACCACGCACCGTGCCAGCAAAAACCAGTCTGACGGCAACATCAACGAATTCCGCCTGGTCACGACCATCCCGTTCAACATTTTGTAAAAAGCTTACAACCCAAAGATCGCGGCTGATTCGACGAATCAGCCGTAGTCGTTACGCTGGCTCACCCGATTTGGAGAGGGTTGCTATGAAGAGACTTCCGCTACGCACCGCCCTGGCCGCGGCACTGCTCAGCACCGCTGTCAGTGTGAGCGCGAAAAACCTGGTGGTCTGCACTGAAGCCAGCCCTGAAGGGTTCGACATCGTCCAGTTCACCACCGCCGTTACCGCCGACGCCTCGGCTGAAACCATCCTCAACCGCCTGGCCGACTTCGCCCCCGGCAGTACCGATGTGGAACCGGCCCTGGCCGAGCGTTGGGACATCAGCCCCGACGGCCTTGAATACACCTTCTACCTGCGCCCCGGCGTGAAGTTCCACTCCACCGATTATTTCAAACCGACCCGAAACCTGAACGCCGACGATGTGATCTGGAGTTTTCAGCGCCAGCTGGACCCGAATCACCCGTGGCACAAACTGTCGTTGGTCGGTTACCCCTACTTTGAAAGCATGGGCTTCAAGAATCTGCTCAAAAGCGTCGAGAAAGTGGACGACATGACGGTGAAAATCACCCTCAACCACCCTGAAGCGCCATTCCTGCGCGACGTGGCCATGCCGTTCAACTCCATCTATTCCGCCGAATACGCCGACCAGTTGCTCAAGTCCGGCAAAACCGCCGACCTCAACAACAAGCCCATCGGCACCGGCCCGTTTATCTTCGTGCGCTATAACAAGGATGCCCAGGTACGCTTCAAGGCCAACCCGGATTATTTTCGCGGCAAGCCGCCCAGCGATAACCTGATCTTCGCCATCGCCACCGACAGCAATGTGCGCCTGCAAAAACTCAAGGCCAACGAATGCCAGATCGCGCTGTACCCCAAGCCCGATGACGTCAAGAACATCCGCAAGGACTCCAACCTCAAGGTCGATGAGCTGGCCGCCCTGATGACCAGCTACATCGCCATGAACACCAGCCACAAGTACTTGAGCGATGTGCGCGTGCGCAAAGCCATCGACATGGCCTTTGACAAGCAGACCTACCTGAACTCCGTACACGGTGAAGGCAATGCCCTGCTGGCCATCAACCCCTACCCGCCGACCATGCTGGGCTATAACACCAGCATTGCGCGGCCGCCCCGCGACCTGGACAAGGCCCGGGCCCTGCTCAAGGAAGCCGGAGTGCCCGAAGGCACAGTACTGACCCTGTTCACCCGTAATGGCGGCGGCCCGACCAACCCCAACCCGATGCTGGGTGCGCAATTGCTGCAGTCCGACCTGGCGCAAATCGGCCTCAAGCTGGATATCCGGGTCATGGAATGGGGCGAAATGCTCAAGCGCGCCAAAAATGGCGAACATGACCTGGTGTCGACCGGATGGGGGGGCGACAACGGCGACCCGGACAACTTCCTCACCCCGATGCTCAGCTGCGAGGCGGCGAAAAACGGCGAGAACTACGCGCGCTGGTGCAACAAGGACTTCGAAGCCCTGATCACCAAAGCCCGCGGTATCACTGAACCCTCCCAGCGGGCCGGGCTCTATCAACAGGCACAGGTGATTTTTAATCAGGACCAACCCTGGATCAACGTAACCCATCCTATGCTGTTTACTGCGATGCGTAAAAATGTCGAGGGCTATACCCTTAGCCCCCTGACCAACAACAACTTCGCCACAACCCAGGTGAAGTAGAACAATAAAAACCCGCCGGGGTTTACCTGAACCCTGGCGGACCTGCCTGACCGGCTGATAAGGAACACCAAACGATGTTTAGTTTTATTGCCCGCCGAGTGGGGTTGTTGATCCCCACGTTCTTCGGCATCACCTTGCTCACCTTTGCCCTGATTCGCATGATTCCGGGTGATCCGGTCGAAGTCATGATGGGTGAACGCAGGGTCGACCCCGAAATGCACGCCCAGGCCATGGAGCGCCTGGGTCTGAACAAGCCGCTGCACGAGCAGTACATCGACTACATCACCAAGCTGGCACATGGTGATCTGGGCGAGTCATTGCGTACCCGTGAAAGCGTATGGAGCGAATTTTCCGCGCTGTTCCCCGCCACACTGGAACTGGCCAGCGCCGCACTGTTGTTCGCCGGTATCCTCGGGCTACTGGCGGGAGTGATCGCAGCACTCAAGCGTGGTTCATTGTTTGACCACGGGGTGATGGGTATCTCCCTGGCGGGTTATTCGATGCCGATCTTCTGGTGGGGCCTGATCCTGATCATGTTCTTCTCCGTGGGCCTGGGCTGGACCCCGGTGTCCGGGCGTATCGACCTGTTGTACGACATCGAACCAAAGACCGGCTTCATGTTGATCGACACCCTGCTCAGCGACGAGCCCGAAGCCTTCTGGGACGCGCTGCACCACTTGATCCTGCCCGCCATTGTGCTGGGCACCATCCCGCTGGCCGTGATCGCGCGGATGACCCGCTCATCGATGCTCGAAGTGCTGCGCGAAGACTACATCCGTACTGCCCGCGCCAAGGGCCTGTCGCCCGCCCGCGTGGTGTTTGTGCATGGCCTGCGCAACGCCCTGATCCCGGTACTGACCGTGGTCGGTCTGCAAGTGGGCACCCTGCTGGCCGGTGCCGTACTGACCGAAACCATCTTTTCGTGGCCGGGTATCGGCAAATGGCTGATCGAAGCCATCGGCGCCCGGGACTATCCCGTGGTGCAAAACGGCATCCTGCTAATCGCCTGCCTGGTGATTCTGGTCAACTTCGTAGTCGACATCCTCTACGGCTTTGCCAACCCACGCATCCGTCACCAGCGCTGAGATCCTGACCATGAGTAACTCCCCAAGCACGACCGAAGTGGATCAAAGCCTGCTTTATCCATCGCCTTACAAAGAGTTCTGGCACGCCTTCTCCCGCAACAAGGGCGCCGTCGCGGGCCTGATTTTCATGTGCATCATTGTGTTCTGCGCGATCTTCGCGCCGTGGGTCGCCCCCCATAGCCCGAGCGAGCAATACCGCGACTTCCTGCTGACCCCGCCGGTGTGGCTGGAGGGCGGCCAGTGGCAATTTTTGCTGGGCACCGACGAGTTAGGTCGTGACCTGCTGTCACGACTGATCGAAGGCTCGCGCCTGTCGCTGCTGATCGGTTTGTCGTCGGTAGTGATCTCGCTGATTCCGGGCGTGATCCTGGGCCTGATTGCCGGGTTTTTCCCGCGTTTTATGGGCCCGGGCATCATGCGGTTGATGGACATCATGCTGGCCCTGCCGTCCCTGCTGCTGGCTGTGGCGATTGTCGCCATCCTCGGCCCTGGCCTGATCAACACCGTGATCGCCATTGCCGTGGTCTCGCTGCCGTCCTATGTACGTCTGACCCGTGCCGCCGTGATGGGTGAACTGAACCGCGACTATGTAACCGCTGCCCGCCTGGCCGGTGCCAGCCTGCCGCGCCTGATGTTTATCACCGTGCTGCCCAACTGCATGGCACCGCTGATCGTGCAGGCCACCCTGAGTTTCTCCTCGGCGATCCTCGACGCTGCAGCCCTGGGCTTCCTCGGCCTTGGCGTGCAACCGCCAACCCCGGAGTGGGGCACCATGCTGGCCTCGGCCCGCGACTATATCGAACGTGCGTGGTGGGTCGTGAGCCTGCCCGGCTTGACCATTTTGCTCAGCGTGCTGGCAATCAACCTGATGGGCGACGGTCTGCGCGATGCGCTGGACCCGAAACTCAAAAACGCCGCCTGAGGGGATTCCCATGTCACTGTTAGAAATCAAGAATCTCAACGTGCGCTTTGGCGACGCCAGCGCCGTCCCCGTAGTCGACGGCCTGAGCCTGTCGGTGGATAAAGGCGAAGTCCTGGCGATTGTCGGCGAGTCGGGGTCGGGCAAGTCCGTGACCATGATGGCGTTGATGGGCCTGATCGAGCACCCCGGTATCGTCACCGCCGACGCCCTGACCTTCGATGGCAAGAACATGCTGACCCTCAGCGCCCGTCAACGTCGGCAGATCGTCGGCAAAGACATGGCGATGGTCTTCCAGGACCCCATGACCGCGCTGAACCCCAGCTACACCGTGGGCTTCCAGATCGAAGAAGTGCTGCGCCTGCACCTGAAAATGTCCGGTAAGGCGGCGCGCAAACGTGCGATCGAGCTGCTGGAAAAAGTTGAAATCCCGGGAGCCGCCAGCCGTATGGATGCCTACCCGCACCAATTGTCGGGCGGTATGAGCCAGCGCGTGGCAATTGCCATGGCCATCGCCGGAGAACCCAAACTGCTGATTGCCGACGAACCGACCACCGCCCTGGACGTGACCATCCAGGCGCAGATCATGGACCTGCTGCTCAGCCTGCAACGGGAGCAGAACATGGGCCTGGTGCTGATCACCCACGACCTCGCCGTGGTAGCCGAAACCGCCCAGCGGGTATGCGTGATGTACGCCGGCCAGGCCGTGGAAGTGGGCAACGTGCCGGGGCTGTTTGATGTACCGGCGCACCCGTACAGCGAGGCGCTGCTGGCCGCGATCCCGGAACACAGCATGGGCGCTGCCCGTCTGTCGACCTTGCCCGGCATCGTGCCCGGCCGCTATGACCGGCCCAAAGGCTGCCTGCTGTCACCGCGCTGCCCGTATGTACAAGAACAATGCCGTCAACAACGTCCTGCGCTGGAGCAACAGGCTCACAGCCAGGTGCGCTGCTTCTTCCCCTTGAATCAGGAGGTGGCGTAATGACTGTTGTTCTTACCGCCCGCGACCTAACCCGTCACTACGAAGTGTCCCGTGGCATGTTCAAAGGCCATGCCCTGGTGCGCGCACTTAACGGCGTGTCATTTGAACTGGAAGCCGGCAAAACCCTGGCCGTGGTGGGCGAGTCCGGTTGTGGCAAGTCCACCCTGGCCCGCGCCTTGACCCTGATTGAAGAACCGTCCTCGGGCTCGTTGAAAATTGCCGGGCAAGAAGTCGCCGGGGCCAACAAAGCCGAGCGCAAGCAACTGCGCAAAGACGTACAGATGGTGTTCCAGAGCCCCTACGCCTCGCTCAACCCACGGCAGAAAATCGGCGACCAGTTGGCTGAACCGCTATTGATCAACACCAAACTGAACGCCAGCGAACGTCGCGAAAAAGTCCAGGCCATGATGAAACAGGTTGGCTTGCGCCCCGAGCATTACCAGCGCTACCCGCATATGTTCTCGGGCGGCCAGCGCCAGCGTATCGCCCTGGCCCGGGCCATGATGCTGCAACCCAAGGTGCTGGTGGCGGATGAACCGACCTCGGCGCTGGACGTATCGATCCAGGCGCAGGTGCTCAACCTGTTTATGGATTTGCAGCAAGAGTTCAACACTGCCTACGTGTTTATCTCGCACAACCTGGCGGTGGTGCGGCATGTGGCTGACACGGTACTGGTGATGTACCTGGGCCGCCCGGTAGAAATGGGCCCCAAGGAAGAGATCTACACCCGGCCGCTGCACCCCTACACCCAGGCACTGCTGTCGGCCACCCCGACCATCCACCCGGACCCGCTCAAGCCGAAGATCAAGATCGTCGGCGAGCTGCCCAACCCGCTGAACCCGCCATCGGGTTGCGCCTTCCACAAGCGCTGCCCGTATGCCACGGAGCTGTGCAGCACAGTCGAGCCGGCGTTGCGGGTGCTCGATAACCGCCAGGTTGCGTGCCATCACGCGGAGCAGTTTTTACAGAGCTAAACACGACCCGTAGCAGCTGCCGAGGAACGAAGGCTGCGTTCGGCGGCGCAGCCGTCGTAAAATCGAGGCCCGCGGAGTAACAGACACACCGCACGCTCAGGTTTTACGATTGCTTCGTAACCGAACGCAGCCTTCGGCAGCTGCTACACATATGTGCACACCACTACGTCTGGCTATCGCCTTCGTCCCCCGCGTCACCATCATCGCCGTTATCCCCACCGTCACCGCTACCACCACCATCTGCGCCGCCGTCACCGTCGGTCTGGTCATCATCCCCCGAACTGCCGCCCTGGCCCTGATCACCCGGTTCCGAATCCGACTTGTAGATGGCATGAATCGTCGGCCCCGGCACGCCCATAGCCGAGAACCCTGCCCCGGCACTGCTCAGCGGGTTGCTGGCCCAAGCGGCCGAAGCACTCACCGTCAGCAGCACCAGCACCTTGAGCAACAGCACAATGCGTTGAAAAAGCTTCATGGAGATTTCCATCCTGTGTGTGAGAAATACCCTTTAAACCTAGTTCGCCCCCTTTAGCTTTTCCAGAAACACGCAGGTTGCGATATACCCATTCGGAGTAACACAGCCGCTTTTGTCGATACTGTATGGCGGGGCATACGCTCCCTTGTAGCAGTTGACGAGCAGCGCGAGGCTACGTCCGGCTGCGTAGCAGTCGTAAACTGCTTCGGGCGCGATCGCAGCCTTCGGCAGCGCCTACAGGAAACATATGCATTAGATAGTTGAGTTGATAACCACAGTTGTTGAGCCAATAAAAAGCCCAGCCACTCATGATCACTGGATGGCTGGGCTGAACAAGCAACAATTAAGCCGGTTTGAAGCCAGGCTTACCGTTGGCGGCTCGCCACTCACTGACTTTCTTGGTTATAGCTTCTGGCGTGCTGTCCAAATCAGATGCGGCATAGTAGATAAGATCTGTCCCTTCAGGATGCTCAGTGATCTTTTCAAAATGCTCCAGAAGTTTGTCAAGGTGCTCATCAGTTTCAGCAACGTTCTCCTGGAATATTTCTTTCATAAACACCAAGAACTCGGCTTCCGTATACTCTGAGAAACTGCTTTTCAGCTCCATTATTTAGCTCCTTTATGAATATCCAAGTGACGCTTGGGGGTCAAGATCAACATATTCTCAACATTATAAATATCTCCCCCCTTAGCGACTTCATGGACATGATGAATTTCAAATGTGGACCGCTTGCCCACGGCATCAGTTTTTCTGGTCTTAGCTGCTTTACCAATGCTCATTCGAGCTCTATTTGGAGCTATAAACTGCTGTGACAGCACCGGATCTTTCGTTACCTCTACCCAAAACGCCTCTCGAAACGCCTTGAAATTCTTGAACTCCCTCCCCCGAAGCTGATCAGCAATCTGTGACGGTACAGGAGCCCCCTCACCCTGCGCCGCAGTCCCCAACCAAATGCCTGTCACTGGCTGCCCCATCCCCGTTGCAACCCCTGCATCCTCACGGGGGTCTCTGAACATCACATACAGCGGCGGTAAACCGGAACTCGCCGGGAATACCGTAATAAAATCATTAAAACCCGCTTCAGCAAGTCCCGGGAAGGCATCAATTCTTCCCGTCACCGGCGTGACAGTGGCGCCAGTGTAGACCGTTGGCACTGGTTGCTCGGCAGGGGAAGTAGTCGAGCTACTCCCCGGATCGACGATGGGTGTCCAGGTCAACGTCCTTGGTGGTACATCTTCGGTGGTTACGCTGTAAACATTCTGCTGGGCGTTGAACGTTGCAGCTACAACCCTGACTTTCGACGGCACAGTTATGCCATCCGCCAAAGCGACAAAAACTTCAGACTGCCCATCTGCAGCTGTCTTAGAACTGATACGCACTGGCAGATCAACATTGCCATTGGCGGCAGCAATAGTTGATAGATCATCCTTGAGCCCAGGCGCCAAATCCGAGAGCGGCGTACTAAATGCATAGCGCTCAGGCAATTCGCCATTTGCCAGCTTGGGCGAATACACCAAGGCAGACACACCCACCAAAAGCCCCGAAGCAGTACCCGCGACCAAACCGGACAAGGCGCTAATGGCAGAACGTACAGCCGCTTGCAGAGTAACCGCCGCTGCATCAATAACCGCTACAGTCCCCGCCGAAGTGACAAGCAGGGGGCTTGTCGCTGATGATGGACCCGGTGCACTAAACGTATTGGCTTTACGAATAGTGTGTTCAATTCGCTTTGCCCGCTCAGCCAGCCCCCCAAATGAATTACCGGTTATCGCAAGATGCCTGGCCGACTCAGCCTTCAATAAGGCATCGTGATAACTCAACCACTTGGTTCCCAAGTTCGTATGAGTTTGCAAGTAAACCAACTCGTTGAGCGCCTCCAGCTCAGGCTTGCTCAAAGGAGCCTTGATTTTCGGATTCTCTGCTGGAAAGTTGATTGTAATCCCGCCCCTGCTGAGCGGCGGGGCCGCGGAAACAGGTTTGATTTCAGCAGTTTTAGACGCGGCCATGCTTGTCAGCGTCTCCTTGAAGTGGCTCAACGCTTCAGAGGCCGTCATACCTGCCACTGAACCCGCCGCAGTGACGAACTCGGTATGGAGGAACTGCGGCAGTTGCTGAGCGTGTATAGCCTGCTCCTGGTTGATAATGCCCAAACGCTGATAAGCAGCTGCGTCATTGGCAGCACCTTGCATGCGCTCTACTTGCTGCGCCAATTCGGCAAGCTTGCCCGCAAGCATATCCGTGGAAAGAGCAAGCACCTTGAGAGCCATTGCCGATTTATACACATGATCAAACTGGGCGAACAACGCCATAAAACTTTCGCGAGGATTACTTCCATTATCCCTGTTAAAAAAATCGTTTATTTTCTGGCTCGACAGCAACGTCATCAAAAAATAGGGACTTTGCCCATAAAGCCCATATATATCAGGCGCAATGGATGTGTACTGTTGCCTTTTCGACTCAATAAGCTCCAAAGCAACCTGTTGATCTATTACCGCTGAGTCCGCAGCTCCGTGTGTCTTGGCGCCCTGGGCAAGCAATTTTCTTTCTTGCAGCTCCCGACCAATATCACCCAAGAGATTTTTGAATCGGGCAATATAGTCGCCATCAATATCTGCCTGATTGTGGATTTGTTCATTCATGAATTCCGCAACAACATTTGGCTTTGCAACTTCATGAATATTGCTCGGCCCGCCCTCTCCTCTGCGCGGCCCTTCATTCAGCCCCCATGAGTTGTATCCGCCACCAAACTTAATATCTGACTCCCATTTCCCTACAATGGGATATGGCGCCAACTCATATGAGTCAGGACCAATTTTCCTGTGAGGCCCCAAATACTTGTCTACATCATTAGGCATTGAGCTGCACTCCTTTCATTACCCGATCTCGATACGACCAATGAATTTAATAACGCGCGTTACGCACATTAATTTATGAAATACACCTCAACAGCCAAGCAAGTATCTATAAATAACGAGAGAAAGTTCCCATAATTTTGTAGCCGCTGCCGGAGGCTGCGATTAGGACTACAGGGCCTTCGCGCTACTCAGGCCGCGATCGCAGCCTTCGGCAGTGACTACAAAATTTGCGCAAAAAAAAAGCGAAGCCCAAGGGCTTCGCTTTTTTCAACCAGACACCGGAGTGTTTAGTGATGCTCGCGGGTTGCGCGGAATTTCACATCCGGCCAGCGTTCTTCCATCAACGCCAGGTTAACGCGAGTCGGGGCCAGGTAGGTCAGGTGACCACCACCGTCCACAGCCAGGTTTTCCACCGCCTTGACGCTGAACTCTTCAAGCTTCTTCTTATCGTCGCAATCAATCCAGCGCGCCGAGTACACGGTGATCGGCTCGTAGGAGCATTCCACTTTGTATTCTTCCTTCAAGCGGCTGGCGACCACGTCGAACTGCAGCACACCCACGGCGCCCAGAATGATGTCGTTGCTGCGCTCCGGGAAGAACACCTGGGTGGCGCCCTCTTCGGCCAGTTGCTGCAAGCCCTGGCGCAATTGCTTGGACTTGAGCGGGTCGCGCAGGCGCACGCGACGGAACAGTTCCGGGGCAAAGTGCGGGATACCGGTAAAGCTCAGGCTCTCACCCTCGGTGAAGGTATCACCGATCTGGATGGTGCCGTGGTTGTGCAAACCGATGATATCGCCCGCAAAGGCCTCTTCGAGCTGTTCACGCTCGGAGGAGAAGAACGTCAGGGCATCGCCGATACGCACGTCCTTGCCGGTGCGCACATGGCGCATTTTCATGCCCTTTTCGTACTTGCCCGAGCAAATGCGCATAAAGGCGATGCGGTCGCGGTGTTTTGGGTCCATGTTCGCCTGGATCTTGAACACAAAACCGGTGAATTTCTCTTCTACCGGCTCGACCGTGCGCTCGTTGGCAACACGGGCCAACGGCTTCGGCGCCCAGTCCACTACCGCGTCGAGCACGTGGTCAACACCAAAGTTGCCCAGTGCCGTACCGAAGAACACCGGGGTCAACTGACCATCCAGGAACTCCTGCTGGTTGAATTCATGGCAAGCGCCCTGAACCAGCTCCAACTGGTCAACAAAACGATCGTACTCGTCACCCAGATGCGCGCGGGCTTCGTCGGAATCGAGTTTTTCGATGATCTTGGTTTCGGTGCGTTCGTGACCGTGACCGGCGGTGTAGACAATGATGTAGTCGTCCGCCAGGTGGTAAACACCCTTGAAATCACGGTAGCAGCCGATCGGCCAGGTGATCGGCGCTGCCTTGATTTTCAGGACTGCTTCGATCTCGTCCAGCAACTCGATCGGGTCGCGAATGTCGCGGTCGAGTTTGTTGATAAAGCTGACGATAGGCGTGTCACGCAGACGACAAACGTCCATCAGGGCGATGGTACGAGGCTCAACACCCTTACCGCCGTCGAGGACCATCAGCGCCGAGTCGACCGCCGTCAATGTGCGGTAGGTGTCTTCGGAGAAGTCTTCGTGGCCCGGGGTGTCGAGCAGGTTGATCATGTTGTCGCGATACGGGAATTGCATGACCGACGTGGTAATCGAAATACCCCGTTGCTTCTCCATTTCCATCCAGTCGGAGGTGGCATGGCGGTCGGACTTTCGCGATTTCACCGTACCGGCGACAGCAATCGCCTTACCCATCAGCAAGAGCTTTTCGGTGATGGTGGTCTTACCCGCATCGGGGTGGGAAATAATGGCGAAAGTGCGGCGTTTCGCGACTTCGGCGGCCTGGTTGGTCATGGGAAATCGCCTGACGATTGATTCAAAAAAGGGCGCGGATTATAGCCCAAATACGGGCTGTGCAGCCACCGTTGGAACCGTGGCTCGTCGGACAAGGGTGGCAATGTGCCGTAAAAAATGTGAACCTTTTAAACAGTGGAGGCGTCCACTCTCCTGATACGACAAAGCGTCAGGGGCTGAAATATCAGCAAGTTAGCCTGACGAGGCTGCGCTAATGACAGGTGCTGAGGGCGCATTTTCGCCACCACCTGTTGCTCTTCGCGAACATATTGCCGGCAGCCAGGAATGGCCTTGCCACACGACGATGTGTTCGCCGACTGAAAAAAAAGGAGTCCGTCTATGGCGAATCGCTATGGAAAAGGGCTTATAGGATGTGCGGTAGTTATCGCGCTTCTGGCCCTGTTGGTCCACTGGATCGGCATCAGCACTATCGAACACTATCAAGATGATTTGTTGTTCTACCTGCAAGCCCACCTGTACCTGGTACTCGCTTCAATGTTCGCGGCCCTCCTTGTAGGGATACCTGCCGGCATTTTCCTCAGCCGACCTTCAATGGCCGGACGTGCGGAACGCTTCATGCAAGTCTTCAACATCGGCAACACCGTGCCTCCTCTGGCCGTACTGGCCATCGCCCTGGGCTTCCTCGGCATCGGCAGCGGGCCTGCCATCTTCGCCCTGTTTCTCGCCTCGTTGCTGCCCATTGTGCGCAACACTTATGAAGGCCTGAAAAACGTCCAGGGCTCACTCAAGGAAGCCGCCGTCGGCATCGGCATGACCCCGCGCCAGGTGCTGTGGCGGGTCGAGCTACCCAATGCCGTGCCCATCATCATGGGCGGTGTGCGCGTGGCACTGGCGATCAACGTCGGTACCGCCCCCCTGGCGTTCCTGATCGGCGCCAACAGCCTGGGCAGCCTGATTTTCCCCGGCATCGCCCTTAACAATCAGCCGCAACTGATCCTTGGCGCGGCCTGTACTGCGCTGCTGGCATTGCTGCTCGACGGCCTGGTGATACTGGTCAGCCGCCGGTGGTTGGAACGCGGTCTGCGACCTGCTTAAGGTCTGGCTGAGAAAGGAATACCCATGAAAAAAATTAGCTTTTTACTAGGCTGCATCCTGCTGTGTGCAGGAATTGCACAGGCCGCCGAAAAACCCTTGATTCGCATTGGGGCGCGGGTGTTTACCGAGCAAACCCTGCTCGCGGAAATCACTTCGCAATACCTCAACAGCAAGGGCTACAACGCCCAGGTGACTGGCGGGCTGGGCAGCAGCCTGGCGCGCTCGGCCCATGAGTCCGGGCAACTGGACATGGTGTGGGAATACACTGGTGTTTCGCTGGTGGCCTACAACCACATCACCGACAAGCTGGACAGCCAGCAATCCTACGACCGGGTAAAAGAGGTCGATGCAAAAAAGGGACTGATCTGGCTGCACCCGTCCAAGTTCAGCAACACCTATGCCCTGGCTCTGCCGCAAAAGGTGGCTGAGGAGTTCCCGGGCATCAACAGCGTCAGCGACCTGAACAAGGCCCTGCGCGAACCGGAAAACAAAAAAGCGCTGGTGGCCCTGGACACCGAGTTTGCCAACCGCTCCGACGGTTTGCTGGGCATGGTCAAGCTGTATGACCTGGACCTGACCCGTCGCAATATCCGTCAGATGGACGCAGGCCTGGTCTACACCGCCCTGAAAAACGGCCAGGTGTTTGCCGGCCTGGTCTACACCACGGACGGTCGCCTGAGCGCCTTCAACCTGAAGCTGCTCGACGACGACCTGCATTACTTCCCGGACTACACCGCCGCCCCGGTGGTACGCAAAGAGTACCTGGACGCCCACCCGGAACTCGAAGGTCTGCTCAAGCCGCTGGCGGACCTGTTTGACGACGAAACCATGCGCCAGCTCAACGCCCGGGTCGACGTTGACCACGAAAGCCCGTCCAAAGTCGCCGCAGATTTCCTGCGCCAGCATCCACTGAACTGAATAGAGGAGAAGACATGGAATTTTTAAACGCCTTTTCCCACATGGACTGGTCGCAGGTCCTGCATTTGACCCTACAGCACATCAGCCTGGTCGGCATCGCGGTGATCCTCGCGATCCTCATCGGCGTGCCGCTGGGCGTGCTGATGACGCGCTTCCCGTCACTGGCCGGCCCGCTGCAGGCCAGCGCCACGGTGCTGTTGACCATTCCGTCGATCGCCCTGTTCGGCCTGCTGCTGCCGTTCTACTCCAAGTTCGGCCAGGGCCTGGGCCCGATGCCGGCCATTACCGCCGTGTTCCTGTACTCGCTGCTGCCGATCATGCGCAACACCTTCCTCGCCCTCACCGGCGTGGAACCGGGGATTCGCGAAGCGGCCCGCGGCATCGGCATGACCTTCAGCCAGCGCCTGCGCATGGTTGAACTGCCGATTGCCGTACCGGTGATCCTGGCCGGTGTGCGCACCGCCGTGGTGATGAACATCGGGGTAATGACCATCGCTGCCACCATCGGTGCTGGCGGTCTGGGTGTACTTATTCTTGCTGCAATCAGCCGTAGCGACATGTCGATGCTGATCGTCGGCGCCGTGTTGGTCAGTGTTCTGGCCATCATCGCCGACCTGCTTCTGCAATGGCTGCAACGCTCGCTGACTCCAAAAGGACTGCTCAAATGATCGAACTTCAAAACCTCAGCAAAACTTTCCAAAGCAACGGTAAAGACGTCAAAGCCGTGGACTCGGTAAGCCTGACCGTCAACGAAGGCGAAATCTGCGTGTTCCTCGGGCCTTCGGGTTGCGGCAAAAGCACCACGTTGAAAATGATCAACCGCCTGATCAAGCCCACCTCGGGCAAGATCCTGATCAACGGCGAAGACACCACCGACCTCGACCCGGTGACCCTGCGTCGCAATATCGGTTATGTGATCCAGCAGATCGGTCTGTTCCCCAATATGACCATCGAGGAGAACATCACCGTGGTGCCGCGCCTGTTGGGCTGGGACAAGCAAAAGTGCCATGAGCGTGCCCGCGAACTGATGAGCATGATCAAACTCGAACCCAAGCAGTACCTGCATCGCTACCCGCGTGAGCTGTCCGGTGGCCAGCAACAACGTATCGGCGTGATTCGCGCCCTGGCCGCCGATGCGCCGTTGCTGTTGATGGATGAACCCTTTGGCGCGGTCGACCCGATCAACCGTGAAATGATCCAGAACGAATTCTTCGAGATGCAACGTGCGCTGAACAAGACCGTGATCATGGTCAGCCACGACATCGACGAAGCCATCAAGCTGGGTGACAAGATCGCCATCTTCCGTGGCGGCAAGCTGCTGCAGATGGATCACCCGGACACCCTGCTGGCCCACCCGGCGGACGACTTCGTGAGCAACTTTGTCGGCCAGGACAGCACCCTGAAACGTCTGCTGCTGGTAAAAGCAGAAGACGCTGCGGACAACGCACCGTCGGTGAGCCCGGAAACCCCGGTGGCCGAAGCGCTGGAGCTGATGGACGAACTGGACCGCCGCTATGTGGTGGTCACCTGTGCCGACAACAAGGCACTGGGCTATGTGCGTCGTCGCGACCTGCATCGCCAGAGCGGCACCTGTGGCCAGTACCTGCGTGAATTCAACGCCACGGCAGCGTATGACGAACACTTGCGCATCTTGCTGTCGCGCATGTACGAGTTCAACCGTTCGTGGCTGCCGGTGATGGATGCCGAGCGGGTGTTCCTGGGTGAAGTGACCCAGGAATCGATTGCCGCCTACCTGAGCTCGGGCCGTTCCCGGGGGGCCAAGACCAGTATTGTGTCGCCGGCGGATATCGCGCTGGCCTGATCAATCGCAGCCCTCACCCTAACCCTCTCCCAAAGGGAGAGGGGACTAAAGGCAAAAGCAGATGTGCGCAACGCCGCCAATCACCCCCCTCTCCCTCCGGGAGAGGGCTGGGGTGAGGGGCCTTTGATTTTCTCCTGCGTGAACTCTGCGCTGTCATCACAGTCGGTTACATAAATAGCCGTCTCTCCCCCCTACGACGAACTCGTGCAAAAACGCGACATTTTTTGTTGATCTGTGGGCACTCACGCCCTAAAGTTCGCGCCGAACATCCATGCTGGAAACGATCCATCCGGCTCAAGTACTGACGACGAGACAGCAAGGTCCATTTACCTTTTTTGCTTTCGGCGGACATGCCTTGGGAAGTAGGCGAACCAAAGTGGGGATACGGAGGATGTTCAGCTGCACCCATTTATTTATGACGTTTGCCACAGGAGTCCCCCAGCATGTCGATTCAGGTCGAAGACTATTACGCGCGCGATACCTTCCAGAAAATGAAGGCCTTCGCTGACACCCAGGAAACCCCGTTCGTGGTGATCGACACCGCCATGATCAGCAAGGCCTACGATGACCTGCGTGCAGGCTTCGAATTCGCCAAGGTGTACTACGCCGTCAAAGCCAACCCGGCGGTCGAAATCATCGACTTGCTGCGCGACAAAGGTTCGAACTTCGACATCGCCTCGATCTACGAGTTGGACAAGGTGATGGCCCAAGGCGTTGGCCCGGACCGCATCAGCTACGGCAACACCATCAAGAAATCCAAGGACATTCGTTACTTCTACGAGAAAGGCGTGCGCCTGTTCTCCACTGACTCAGAAGCCGACCTGCGCAACATCGCCAAGGCAGCACCGGGCTCGAAAATCTATGTGCGCATCCTGACCGAAGGCTCGACCACGGCTGACTGGCCACTGTCGCGCAAATTCGGCTGCCAGACCGACATGGCCATGGACCTGCTGATCCTGGCCCGCGACCTGGGCCTGGTGCCTTACGGCATTTCGTTCCACGTTGGCTCCCAGCAACGCGATATCAGCGTGTGGGATGCGGCCATTGCCAAGGTCAAGGTGATCTTCGAGCGTCTTAAAGAAGAAGACGGCATCGTCCTCAAGCTGATCAACATGGGCGGCGGCTTCCCGGCCAACTACATCACCCGCACCAACAGCCTGGAAACCTACGCTGAAGAAATCATCCGCTTTCTCAAGGAAGACTTCGGTGACGACCTGCCGGAAATCATCCTGGAGCCGGGCCGCTCGCTGATTGCCAACGCCGGGATCCTGGTCAGCGAAGTGGTACTGGTTGCGCGTAAATCGCGCACTGCCGTTGAGCGTTGGGTATACACCGATGTGGGCAAATTCTCGGGCCTGATCGAAACCATGGATGAAGCCATCAAGTTCCCGATCTGGACCGAGAAAAAAGGCGAAATGGAAGAAGTGGTGATCGCCGGTCCAACCTGCGACAGCGCCGATATCATGTATGAAAACTACAAGTACGGCCTGCCCCTGAACCTGGCCATCGGTGACCGCCTCTACTGGCTGTCGACCGGTGCCTACACCACCAGCTACAGCGCCGTCGAATTCAACGGTTTCCCGCCGCTGAAGTCGTTCTACCTGTAAGCACATGCCCCCCGCACTCGCGTGCGGGGGGCTGTCGATATCGTCTAGCGGCTGATGCGCCGCAAAAAGCCCAGAAACCCCGCCAGCTCGGCCGAAGTCTGACGCAGCAAGTGCTCATCGACTTCAGTGGTCGCACGCACCCGGGCAATGAACACCCCCATCCCCTTGGCCACCAGCCTTATATTGGCAACCCAGCAGGCACGCACCTCAACTAGCTCCGCGTGGCGCCTGATCTTTTGCGCGCGCTCCTGCAGCACTCGCGCATCCGTCTTGTTCTTGTTGCTCAAGGTTCTCAGGTCGACCAACCTGTCGCTTATCTTGTTGCGCGCTTCAGTCAGCGAAAACAGCCTGAACCCGCCGTCATAAACGCCCAGGTACTGGGTCAAACGCTCAAGGGCGGCAATCACGGTGTCTGCATCCGCCCTTCCCACCAGGGCGGTGCTGACCAATCCCTGGATTTGCTCCGGTGTGGGCAGCAAGTCACGCACATGGTCGAGCCAGGTTCGTGATTGCAAAAGCGTTACCGCTGCGTCAATCACCTGCTTGTCTGCACGCAGCCGATCTTCTTCGACCTGCAGGTCAACGGCCTGCTGCTCCAGTTCTTCGAGCCTGGCCGCGTCATAAATCAGCAGCGGGTCCGAATAATGCTCCAGGTTCAACCCTTCACCTTCCACTGCGCGCATTTCGATCTGTTCTTTCGCCGCCCTGGCGGCACTTGCAATACGGCTGACCCGCTGAAAAAAAGTATCACTTAACGTATTGATCGCCGATGCTTGTATACCGGCAGCCAGACGGGTATGGCCCTGAACAATGATCCACTGCTGGAGGAGCTCGTCGAGCCCGGCACTTTCAACCATCACTTCAAGATTGCTGGCCTTATCAGCAACAGCACGCACACTTTGACTCAAATACCTGGCTGCCTGCCCCAAACGCTCCTGGAGCGACGGAATAAAATCGTATTCATGATTGACCGCCACCGCATGGAATTTTTTCAAGCCTTCGATAACACCCGGCATATCGGGATTGTCATAACCCATAACATCAATCTCCCTGTTCAAGTATTCACTTCCTTGTTTACTGACGCCCATCCACCATGTCATCAAACACCAGTGCGATATAAAAACTGTAATCCTTGACACGCATCCAAGGGTTCAACAACTGAGCAAAATCAAGTTTGAACTTGTGTAATCGGGCAAGGGTATTGACCCCTTTGAGTTCAAACGCTGCCTCATCCAGATATTTGGCGATATAACCCCAGACCTGTGCCAGTTGCCTGGCGCCCTGCTCGGCGCCGAGCATACGGCTGCGCAAATCCGTGAAACGCTGCTGGGTGGTGTCCAGGGCTACAGCCAGACGTTCCTGCTCCTGACTGCCTTGCCTGGCAAGATCGCGCTCGGCGATCAGCTTGTTTTTCCGCGCGCGTATGCTCTCAGCCTTGACCCCGAAAATCCCGCCGGTAATCGCCAGCCCGATAGGCCCAAGAAAGATCCCCGAATGCCCGTACAGCACATGCGAGCGGTAGTCCCTGATCAACTGCTCGATTTCACTGTCCAGTTCCTTGATGCGCGCAGTCAGCAACTTGCGCTCAGCCGATAGCCCCGCCTTGGCATACGCTTCGAGCTTGGCATTTACCTGGTGAATCAGCTCATCCGACAACACACGCTCAAACTCGGCCGCCAGTGCGCCCACGGCATGGGTTTTTTTGATGTAGGCCTCGGTATCCTGCTTGATAAGCAGCACATAGTCCCTGACGATACCCACAGCTCTCAGCTCGGTTGCGCTGAGCACAATCTTTTTAAGCTCGGCTTCTTCTGCCTGGGTCAGTTCGTCAAGCGTGCCACTTAGGAAACGGTCCAGTTCGACTTTATTGATCAACTCGATAATGCTGTTGGCCGTGGTGATGAACCCGTCGGAGAAACGGTTGAGTTGTCGGCTGAGTTCCTTGGTATCGCGCTCCAGCACGGCCCAACTGGCGGCATGTTGCACCACACGCTGATGAAACGACTGGATACTGGCCGGCTCCAGCCCCGCGACACTCGCCGTGTCGGCGCCGAGCCAGGCCACGACCTTGGTGTACTCTACGGGCAATGCCCTGGACTCGCGCACATACGCACGGACACTCTGGATATCACTGCGCCGGACAATAAAGCCCAACTCGTCCCTGGAAACAGCAGCGGTTTTTTCACCCGCGAGCATTTGAATATACTGCGACGGCAAGTAGATGGCCGCTTCAAGTGCACTCATCTCTTCAAGCGGGCGGGTATCTTCAGCGCCGCCAGGGGGCGCAACATTTTGAACCTGCATATTAATTCCCTTTAAACAATGATCCTGCTGTGCAGCATCATGTTTTAAAGGGCATCAAACAATTACCGGGTAGCCTGCAACTGTGTAAGACCAGAGCGTAAATAAAAATGAATAGTTACCCCAACTAACCAGCGCGTACTCGGACGCGATAAACAACAGCGTACGAGTATTAACCGCCGCGCTGTCATCTGTTTTGCACAGGGCTGCTCTGCAACGTATGGATACGGGCTTGCCAGGCCTCGCTCATGGCCCTGACACGCAGGTCGCGGGCTTCAAGCAGGGCCGCCAGGCTTACCCGCAGAAAATTCAGGTTGCCGCCGGCCAGGGCGCGCTCAAACCAGGTCAACGCTTCATCAATACGCCCGGCCTCGGCCAGGACCGAGGCATGGCTGAACTGGCCACGAAAATCACCGCCCCGGGCCGAGCGCTCATACCAGACCCAGGCCGCTTGCTTGTCGCCCGGGCAATACACCCCCTCTTCGAGGTAGCGCCCCACCAGGTTCATCGACTTGGCATGGCCCGCCTGCGCCGCGACCCGGTACAGCTTGAATGCCGCCCCCTGGTCTGGCGCCACGCCGCGGCCGGTGGCCAGCAGGTTGGCGTAGTTGTAGAGCGCCCAGTCCAGCCCCGCCTCGGCGGCCTGGCGGTATTCCAGGCTGGCCAGGGTGCAGTCCACAGGCCCGCCCCAGCCATGTTCCCAGCAGCGCCCCAACATATTGCGGGCCATCAGGTGGCCAGAATTGGCGGCGATCTGAAACCAGCGCTTGGCCAGCACCGGATCGCGCTCAATGCCCTGGCCGTCGAGCAGAATCTGCCCGAGCAAGGCCTGGCCATCGACGATGCCCTGCTTGGCGGCGATTAAAATGGCCTGGGCCGCCTTGCCCGGGTTTTCAGCCAGCATGGCGCTCAGTTGCGCACCGTCGAGCACTTCTTCACGACGTAGTTGAAAGCTCATGACTTACACCTCGGCCCAGCGACGCAGCAGGTTGTGGTAGGTGCCGGTGAGCTGGATCAGCGAGGGGTGATCAGGAACGTCGCGGGTCAGTTGCTGAATCGCGCCATCCATTTCAAACAGCAGCGTGCGCTGGCTGTCTTCGCGCACCAGGCTCTGGGTCCAGAAAAACGACGCAAAGCGTGCACCACGGGTAACGGCGTTGACCTTGTGCAAGCTGGTGCCGGGGTACAAGACCATGTCGCCAGCAGGCAGCTTGACCTGCTGCACACCGTAAGTGTCCTGAATCACCAGCTCGCCGCCGTCGTAGTCCTCGGGGTCGCTGAAAAACAGGGTGGCCGACAGATCGGTGCGCACCCGCTCGGGGCTGCCCTTGGGCTGGCGCACGGCATTGTCGATATGAAAGTCGAAACTGCCGCCCCCGGTGTAGCAGTTCACCAACGGCGGAAACACCTTGTGTGGCAAGGCCGCTGACATATACAGCGGATTTTTCCACAGCCGATCAATCATCGCCGCGCCGATTTCCTTGGCCAGTGGATGGTCTTCGGGCAATTGCAGATTGTGCTTGGCCTTGGCCGACTGAAAACCTGCGGTGATCTTGCCGTCAGCCCACTCGGTCTGCTGCAGCGCCTCACGGATGCGCTGCACCTCTTCACGGGAGAACAAGCCGGGGATATGCAGCAACATGACGCAATACCTGATAGCAAAGGGATGGCAATGGTATTGATTCTTATTGTCTGTGTAAAACTTTGTTAAGAGGCCCGTAGACGAACGAGTGTGAAAAAACCGTAAAGGCAATTTGTAAAGAATGTAAATTCAGCGCAAATAGTAATGCCTCTCAATTGATAGTCAGAATTGTTTGCCATATATTTCGCGGCTCAAATTCTGGGGGAAGGGATCTTCAAATGTCGCGCCAACAATTAAAAATACCCGTCAGCTCACCGCGTTTACTGGCTTCGGCCATCGGTGTCGCAATTACTGCGACCTCTGCAGGCCCTCTGGTTCAGGCTGCCGAAAGCACTGACAGCAAGGCCCAGGGCAGCAGTATTTCCCTTGGCGCGACCACGGTTACCGGCGAGCAGACCGACAAGTCTTATCAGACCGAGAAAGCCAGCTCCCAGAAGTACACCGCACCGCTGGTTGATACGCCGCGCTCTGTCACCGTGATCCCGCAGCAAGTGCTGCAGGACACCGCAGCCACCTCGCTGCAAGACGCCCTGCGCACCGTGCCAGGCATCACCTTCGGCGCAGGCGAAGGCGGCAACCCACAGGGCGACCGTCCGTTCATTCGTGGTTTTGACGCACAGTCCGACATGTACCTGGACGGCGTGCGCGATGCTGGCGGCCAGACCCGCGAAATCTTCGACATCGAATCGATCGAAGTCAGCAAAGGCCCGAACTCCACTTTCGGTGGTCGTGGCTCGGCTGGCGGCAGCCTGAACATGGTGAGCAAGACCGCCAAGGCGGGTGACTTCCTCAATGGCGGCTTCACCTACGGCTCCGACCAGACCCGTCGCTACACCCTGGATGTAAACCGTCAGTTCCTGGACACCGCAGCGTTCCGTCTGAACCTGATGAGCCACGAACAGAACGTCGCAGGCCGCGAATCGGTCAACTACGACCGCTGGGGCGTAGCGCCATCGCTGACCTTCGGCCTGGGTACTGAAAACCGTCTGAACGTCAGCTACTACCACCTGGAAAGCAACGACCTGCCGGATTCGGGCATTCCATACGGCTACAGCAACAGTTCCAAGACCGCAGTTCACGTCCACGACAAACCGGACGATGGCGGCGACAGCAAAAACTTCTACGGCCTCAAAGACCGTGACTTCCGCAAGACCCGTGTGGATATCAGCACCATCTCGTTCGAGCATGACTTCAGCGATGCGATGACCCTGAAAAACACCTTCCGCCACGGCAACACCGGCCAGGACTACATCCTCACCCAGCCGGACGACAGCCAGCACAACGTCAACCAGTACGGCACCGTATGGCGTCGTGCCAATACCCGTGTTTCGACCACCGAAACCACCACCAACCAGACTGACCTGTTCGGCAACTTCCAGGTTATGGGCTTCAAGAACAACTACTCCACCGGTGTTGAATTCACTCGTGAAGAAACCCGTGCCAGCGGTTACACCGTGACCCCGAACAGCAACCCCAACTGCACGCCGGACAAAGTCGGTAACAGCGGCGGCCAGTGCACCTCGCTGTCCAACCCGAACCCGAACGATGTGTGGACCGGTACTGAAGCGCGCAACTACTACGGCACCAACACCGTGGGCGTGACCAAAGCCGCCTATGTGTTCGATACCATCGAGCTGGATCCGAAGTGGCTGTTGAACGCTGGCCTGCGTTACGACGCCTTCAGCACCACCGCCAACACCAATGCGGCGAGTGGTCGTACCAAGGCCTCGAACGACAGCCACTTCTTCAACTGGCAGACCGGCCTGGTCTGGAAGCCACTGGATAACGGCAGCGTTTACCTGTCCTACGCGACCTCGGCTACTCCGCCAGGCGGCGTGGTGGGTGAAGGCGTTGAAGGCAATGGCCTGGTTGCTCCAGGCAGCACCATCACCAGCGACCTGAAGCCGGAAGAAACCGTTAACTACGAACTGGGCACCAAGTGGGACGTGTTCCACGATCGTCTGTCGCTGACTGCAGCCATCTTCCGTACCGAGAAAAAGAACACTCGCGTACTGACTGACTCGTTCACCTACGAAAACGCCGGTGAGTCTCGCGTTGACGGCCTGGAACTGTCGGCCAGTGGCAAGATCACTGACAAGTGGCAAGTGTTTGCAGGCTACAGCTACCTGAAAAGCGAGCTGGTTGATCCGGGCCAGAAAGCCAACCGTAATGGCACTATCAATACCGCAGCCGTTTCGGACAAAGGCAATGAAATGCCGAACACCCCGAAAAACAGCTTCAGCCTGTGGACAACCTATGAAGTGATGCCAAAGCTGACCATCGGCGGCGGTGCGTTCTATGTTGACGAAGTCTACGGCGACACGGCCAACACCGTTTACGTCCCGGCTTACACTCGCTACGACGCAATGGCCAGCTACAAGCTGACCAAAAACATCGACCTGCAACTGAACGTACAAAACCTGACCGACAAGACCTACTACGACAAAGCCTACGCTGCGCACTTTGCCAGCCAGGCCGCAGGCCGTACCGCCTTGTTGACCACCAGCTTCCACTTCTAATTCGAAGTTGAGCTGAACAAAAGCCCCGCCCATCTGATGGTCGGGGCTTTTGTGTGTAGCCGCTGACGAGGCACGAGGCTGCGATGCGGGCCGCAGGAGCGCCAACGGGGGCCGCTGCGCAACCCATCGCAGCCTCGTGCCTCGTCAGCGGCTACAGATTCTGAAGCGTGTAGAACTGACGTACACGGCATACTGCGCCGTGATGAATTCAATTGAGCAAGCAAGGCGGTCGTCGTGTTTAAGAAAACACTGTTTCAGCTGCACTGGTTTTTCGGCATAACCGCCGGGCTGGTTCTGGCCCTGATGGGGATAACCGGTGCCACGGTGTCGTTTCAGGACGAGTTGCTGAACTTGCTCAACCCTTCGGTGCTCAAGGTCGAAAAACTCGACAGCGGCGTATTGCCACCTGCCGAGCTGGTGCGCCGGGTCGAGGCCACCGAGGGCAAGCAAGTCGCCATGCTGTGGGTGGGCGTGGACAGCGGCACCGCCGCACGGGTTTTCTTTACCCCGCCACCGGGCGAACGCCGTGGCCAGTTGCGTTATGTCGATCCCTACACCGGCACCTATCAGGGTGAGGCCAATGGCCAGGGCTTTTTCGACCTGATGCTGCAATTGCACCGCTTCCTGGCAATGGGCCAGAGCGGTCGCCAGATCACCGGCGCCTGTACCCTGATGCTGGTGTTCTTCTGCCTGTCGGGCCTGTACCTGCGCTGGCCGCGCAAGGCGCTGAACTGGCGCGCCTGGCTGACCCTGGACTGGGCGAAGAAAGGCCGCAGCTTCAACTGGGACCTGCATGCTGTAGCGGGTACCTGGTGCATGGTCTTTTATCTGCTGGCAGCCCTGACCGGCCTGTCGTGGTCGTACGAGTGGTACAACCAGGGCCTGCAAAAACTCCTGTCCGATGCCCCGAGCGGTGAACAGCGCCAGGGCGGTGGTCGCGGCCCCCGTGGCCAGGGCGGCCCGACCGGCCCTGCGCCGGTCGCCGATTACGACGCCATCTGGGCCAGCATCCAGAAGACCGCCGGGCCAGACCTGGCCTTGTACAACGTGCGTATGCCGCCAGTGGCCGGCCAGCCTGCAACGGTGTTCTACCTGCTGAACACCTCACCCCACGAGCGCGCCTTCAACCAGATCGTGCTCGACCCGGCCACCGGTGCGGTCAAAAAAGTCGAGCGCTATGACGACAAGAGCTACAAGGCGCAATTGCTGACCAGCATTTACGCGCTGCACACCGGCAGCTACTGGGGCATCACCGGGCGCGTGCTGGTGACTGTCGCCAGCCTGACCATGCCGCTGTTCTTTATTACCGGCTGGTTGCTGTATCTGGACCGTCGCCGCAAAAAGCGTCAGATCAAGCAAGCTCGCCAGGGTTTTGCCGACACGGGCAGCGATGCCTCGTCATGGCTGATCGGCTTTGCCAGCCAAAGCGGCTTTGCCGAGCAACTGGCCTGGCAGACAGCCGGGCAATTACAGGCCGCGGGCTTGCCAGTAAGGGTCCAGCCATTGGGTGCGCTCAGTGAAGATGATTTGCAGCAAGCCAATCATGCCCTGTTCGTGGTCAGCACCTTTGGCGATGGTGAAGCGCCCGACAGCGCACGGGGTTTTGAACGCAAAATCCTCGGCCAGCCCCTGGGCTTGAATGCTCTCAAATACTCCGTACTGGCTTTGGGTGACCGTCAGTACCCGCACTTTTGCGGCTTTGCCACACGTATCCAGCAATGGCTGAGCGAGCGCGGCGCACAAGCGCTGTTTAGCCCGGTGCAGGTCGACAGCGGTGACGCCGAGGCCCTGCATCACTGGCAGCAACAACTCAGCCAGCTCACCGGCGGCGCACCGGGCACACACTGGCAGGCGCCGAGCTATAACAACTGGACCCTGACTGAGCGCAAGCTGCTCAACCCCGGTAGCAGTGGCTCGGGGGTTTACCTGCTGGGGCTCGACGCGCCAGACGCCAATGTTTCATGGCAGGCCGGTGACCTGGTAGAAGTCATACCGCGACAATCGAGCTGGGCGGTTGAGCATTTCCTGGAAGGGCTGGGCCTGTCGGCTGACAGCCTGGTGCAACTCGATGGTCTGCAAGAAACCCTGGCCCAGGCCCTGGCGGGGCGCCAGTTGCCGGAAAATCGCGGCCATCTGGTGGGCATGCATGCCCAGGCATTGGTAGACGCGCTGATCCCGCTGAACATGCGCGAGTACTCCATTGCCTCGATCCCGCAGGACGGTGTGCTGGAGTTGATCGTGCGTCAGGAGCGGCATGCTGATGGCAGCCTGGGGATAGGTTCGGGCTGGCTCACAGAGCATGCCGCCGTCGGTTCGGCGATCAGCCTGCGCGTGCGGCGCAACAGTGGCTTCCACCTGCCCGCCGAACCGGTGCCGCTGATCCTGCTCGGTAATGGCACCGGGCTGGCGGGGCTGCGCAGCTTGCTCAAGGCCCGCATTGCCCAGGGCCAGCAGCGCAACTGGTTGTTCTTTGGCGAGCGCAATGCTGCACACGACTTCTATTGCCGCGATGAGCTGCAAGGCTGGTTGGCCAGCGGTGACCTGGCGCGGCTGGATCTGGCGTTTTCACGGGATCAGGCGCAGAAAGTGTATGTGCAGGACCGCTTGCGTGAATCTGCCGCACAAGTACGCCAATGGCTGGCTGAAGGCGCGGCGATTTATATCTGTGGCAGTTTGCAAGGGATGGCGGCGGGTGTGGATCAGGCGCTGATCGACATGCTGGGGGCTGAAGCGGTGGAGCTGCTGATCGAGCAAGGGCGCTATCGGCGGGATGTGTATTAGTCGGACAAGCTGCTCAGCTCTTGTGGGAGCGGGCTTGCTCGCGATGGCATCGCCACGGTTTGCCTGACAGACCGCAGCGCCTGCATCGCAGGCAAGCCAGCTCCCACTGGATTTACGGTGACATTGTGGGAGCGGGGATTGTTTTATGCTTTGGCCGTCTCCAGCGCCATTTCAACCGGCTCCGGCCGCTTGATCACTGCGTACACCACCGCCGTCAGCAAGCTACCTGCCACAATCGCCAACAAGTACAGCAGCGCATGGTTGATCGCGTTCGGGATCAGCATGACAAACAGGCCACCGTGCGGTGCCATCAGCTTGCAGCCGAAGTACATCGACAGTGCCCCTGTCAGTGCCCCACCCAGAATGCTCGCCGGGATCACCCGCAGCGGGTCCTTGGCAGCAAACGGGATTGCCCCTTCAGAAATAAAGCACAGCCCCAGTACCAGCGCAGCCTTGCCAGCCTCGCGCTCAGTCTGGGCGAACTTGCGGCGCGCCAGGAACGTGGCAATGCCCAAACCAATCGGCGGCACCATGCCAGCAGCCATTGTGGCCGCCATCGGTGCATAACTTTGCGAAGCCAGCAGCCCTACCGAAAACGCATAGGCCGCCTTGTTGATCGGCCCGCCCAGGTCGACGCACATCATGCCGCCCAGCAATACACCGAGCAGGATGGCATTGGTGGTGCCCATGCTGTCGAGAAAATGGGTCAGGCCTTCAAGCATTCCGGCAACCGGCTTGCCCACCACGTAAATCATCACCAGACCGGTAAACAGGCTGGCGAACAACGGAATGATCAAAATCGGTTTCAACGCTTCAAGGCTTTGCGGCAACCGCGCATAGCGATTGATCGCCTTGGCGCAGTAACCGGCGATAAATCCGGCAATGATCCCGCCGATAAACCCGGCCCCCAAGGTGCTCGCCAACAGGCCGCCGATCATCCCCGGCGCCAGGCCCGGGCGGTCGGCAATCGAGTAGGCGATGTAACCCGCCAACAACGGCACCATCAGTTTGAACGCGGCATCACCACCGATCTGCATCAGCGCCGCCGCCAACGTGCCAGGCTCTTTATAAGCTTCAATGCCAAACACGAAGGACAGCGCGATCAGCAAACCGCCCGCCACCACCATCGGCAGCATAAAGGACACGCCCGTCAGCAGGTGTTTGTAGACGCCGGTCTTTTCTTGCTTGGCAGGCGCTCCGCCAGCCGCCGCAGCGCTCTCTTGCTGCCCTTCGCTCAACGCCTTGTTCAGTGTGGCTTCGGCCTGCTTGAGGGCGATACCGGTGCCGCAACGATAGATTTTCTTGCCGGCAAAACGCTCGGTCGGTACCTCGATATCTGCCGCCAACAGCACCACATCGGCATCGCGGATGGCTTCGGCGCTCAACGGGTTGCGCGCACCTACCGACCCCTGGGTCTCGACCTGCAGATCGTAGCCCAAGCGCTTGGCCGCTTGCTGCAAGGCTTCCGCCGCCATAAAGGTGTGCGCCACGCCCGTAGGGCAGGCAGTGACGGCAACGATTTTCGGGGCTTTCTGTGCGTTTTTATCCGCAGCCGATGGCGCCGCAGCAACGTAGACCTCAGCCTCCTGCACACCACGCTGCAATACCGCTTCTACATCTTGCAGGGCCTGGGCCGGGGTGCTCTGGAACACCCGCTTGCCGATAAAACGCTGCATATCCAGCGGTGTGCTGCTGACCACCAACACCCACTCGGCTTCGTCGATGGTCGCCGCCGACAACTGGCGCTCTGGGTGCTTGGGGTCGTGGACTTCAACGCTGGTACTCCAGCCCTGGCGCTGCGCCGCAGCGTCAAGCAAGCGGGCACACAGCACGCTGGTCACCATGCCGTTGGGGCAGCCCGTCACAATGGCTAATTTCATGTGGATTCCTTTTATTCTTCTGTCAGGGGGCGAACGCGAACGCCGCTTTCGAGCGTCGCCAGGTGCGCCGCATCGCTGATACCAAAACCGATCTGGGTAACGGCCATTGCCGCAATGGCCGTGGCGGTGCGCAGGGTCTGCTCGGGGCTGTGGCCGCTGAGCAAACCGTGGACCATGCCCGCCAGCAGCGAATCGCCTGCGCCCACCGTGCTGGCGACGCTGACTTTGGGCGGCAACGCCTGCAAGGCCGGTGCGCGGCTGAACCAGTTCACGCCTTCTGCACCGTGGGAAATGACTACATGCTCGACACCCTGCGCCTGCAAGCGCGATGCCGCAGCAATCTGCGCTGCAAGGCTGCTGATATCGCTGCCCAGGGCATCGCTGAGTTCTTCACTGTTGGGCTTGATCAGCCACGGGCCTGCCGCCAGCCCTTGCTTCAAGGCTTCGCCGCTGGTGTCCAGGATCACTTTCAACCCCATGCCCTTAAGGCGCAGCAGCAGATCGTGCAACCACTGCGGGCTGACGCCCCGGGGCAAACTGCCAGCCACCACGACCGCGTCATGCCCGGGAGCAATGCGTTCGAGGGTATCGAGCAACGTTTGCTGCGCCTGTGCGCCAACCTGCGGCCCCGGCCCGTTAAGGTCGGTGACACGACCGTCGTCTTCGGCCAGCTTGATATTGCTGCGGGTTTCGCCGGGCACGCGGATAAAGGCATCGACAAAACCGCGACGCTTGAACAGGGCATCGAACGCTTGCGCATTGTCTTCGCCCAAAAAACCGCTCACGGTCAGTGTGTGGCCCAGATCAGCCAGCACTTGCGCGACGTTCAGGCCTTTGCCGGCGGCATGGGTCAGCATCAGCGGGCTGCGGTTGACTTCGCCCGGCTGCAACTGAGCAAGGCGCACGGTCAAGTCCAGTGCCGGGTTGAGGGTAACGGTCAGAATACGGGCCATCAGAGCGCCTCCACCAAGGCACGGACTTCATCCGGGCTGCCGACGCTCAATGCCTCGGCGGCCAGGGTTTTCAGACGGTCCATGCTCAATTCGCGCACCCGCGCCTTAACCTCGGGGATGCTGCGCGCCGACACGCTCAGCTCGTCCACGCCAAGACCGACAAGTACTGGCACGGCCAGCGGGTCGGCCGCCAGTTCGCCGCAAACGCCCACCCATTTGCCGTGGGCATGGGCGGCACGCACGGTGATGTCGATCAGTTGCAACACCGCCGGGTGCAGACCGTCGGCCTGGGCCGACAGGGTCGGGTGACCACGGTCGATGGCCAGGGTGTACTGGGTCAGGTCGTTGGTGCCGACGCTGAAAAAGTCCACTTCCCTGGCCAGCACCGGCGCCAGCAAGGCGGCGGACGGGACCTCGATCATGATCCCCAGTTGCAGGTCAGATACAGGGATTTCCAGACGCAGACGTTCGGTCATGTCGCGGGCGGCGCGCCACTCGGCCACGCTGCCCACCATCGGGAACATGATGCGCAGCGGGCGGTTGTCCGCCGAGCGCAGCAGGGCGCGCAACTGGCTTTCCATCACTTGCGGGCGTTGCAGGGTCAGACGAATACCACGCACACCCAAAAACGGGTTTTCTTCTTTCTCGATCGGCCAGTACGGCAGCGGTTTGTCGCCGCCCACGTCCAGCGTGCGCACCACCAGCGGTCGACCGGCCAGACCATCGAGCACACGGCGGTATTCGGCTTCTTGCGTCGCCTCGTCCGGCACTTGCGAATGGGCCATGAAAATCAGTTCGGTGCGCAGCAGGCCAATGCCTTCGGCACCCTGCTCCACCGCAGAGGCGACGCCTTTGCTTTCGCCGATATTGGCAAACACTTCCACCGCATGCCCGTCCTGAGTCACCGCCAGCTCATGGCGTCGGGCGGAAGCTGCCAGCAGGCGCTGCTCACGGCTGTCGCGCTCTTGCGTGGCGCGCTGCAAGGCGTCTGCGTCAGGGGATACATGCAGGCGACCGCGCTGGCCATCAATCAACAGCTCAGTGCCCGGCGCAAGCAGCAACACCGCCTCCCCAGCGCCCACCAGGGCCGGAATGCCGAGGGCACGGGCGACAATCGCGCTGTGCGCCGTCGCACCGCCACGGGCGGTCAAAATACCCGCCACCCGCGCCGGATCAAGGCGCGCCACATCCGAAGGCCCGACCTCATCCATCACCAGCACATACGGTTCATCAGGCTCAGCCGGAGTTTCGACGCCACACAACTGGGCCAGCACACGACGGCCAATATCCCGCAGGTCGGCTGCCCGCTCGGCGAGCAGGGCATCCTGCAAGGACTCCTGCTGACGCGCAGCAGCCTCGATCACCGACATCCACGCCGCTTCAGCGCTTTCGCCCTGCTTGAGGCGCGAATCCACTTCATCGGTCAGTTCCGGGTCGTCGAGCATTTCCTGGTGGGTAATGAAGATTTCGCGGATGGCCTTGGACTGGCTGCGCGTAATCAGGCCTTCAATATCCTTGCGCACTTCACTCAGGGCTTTTTGCAGACGCTCTCGCTCGACCACGCAGGACTCGCCACGCAGCGGGTAATCGAACGTTTGCAGCACCTGTATATGCGCCGGGCCAATGGCAATGCCGGGCGAAGCAGCAATGGCCTGCAGCGTGCTGCCAGCCGCCGGGGCGGTGATCAGCGTAGCGATTTCGGCTACCCCGGGCACAGCTTCGGCCAAGGTCGGCAACGGCTCGACTTCTTCACCCAAACCGGCCTCAACTGCAGCCAGTAGTGCAGGCAGTGCATCATTGGCGATAGTTGGTTCAGCGACAAACTCCAGCACCTGACCGCGACGGGCACCCAGGCTCAGCAGCTTGCTCAGGCTCTTGGCCGAAACGGCCGAGTCCTGACCATCGACGATCCTGACGCGAATTTCGCCTTCAAAGCTTTTGGCCAGTTGCGCCAGCACCTTGGCCGGCCGCGCATGCAGGCCGTGGGCGTTGGCCAGAGGGATACGGGCACTTGGCCAGTCGGCCGGCAGCTCACCGCCCAGTACTTCCAGCACGGCACGGCGACTGGTGGCATTGCCCAGTTCATGGCCGCGACCGGCAATCAGCAGCGCACACAAGCGTTCCAGCAAGGCCTGATGGGCTTCACCGAGGCTGGCCAGGCAAAACAGGCCGCTCAACGGCTGGCCCAGATAGCGCATCGGTTTGTCGGGGGTCACAAACGCCAGCCCCGGACGCTTGACGGTTTGCTCGCTGTGCAGCCACCACAGGCCATCACCCAGCGGCAGCGCATCGACTTGTTGCAAGACGGCAGCAAAGCCATTGCTCACGCAATCGGCCTGACGCAACAGACGGGCGCCGCGCCATACCAGCTCCTCAAAGTCGTCAGCAGAAACGCCCAGGCCAATCATCTGGGCATCCAGCGCCAGCTCTTGCGGTGCGCCCTGCAATAGCTTGAGCAACGCCTCGGCAGAGCTGGCGCGGCGCAGGGCCTCGCCCAGATCGGTTTCGCCCAGGGCACGGGTCAGCAGTTGCAGCAAACGCAAATGTTCGTCGGACTTGGCCGCAATACCAATCGCCAGGTACACCATCTGACCATCGCCCCAATCCACCCCTTCAGGGAACTGCAGCAAACGCACGCCCGTGGTAAACACCAGCTCGCGGGTTTCAGGGGTGCCGTGGGGGATGGCGATGCCCTGGCCCAGAAAGGTCGAGCCCTGAGCCTCACGCGCTTGCAGGCCGCTCAGATAACCTTCGGCCACCAGGCCATCGGCAACCAGTTTATCGGCCAGCAATTGCAGCGCCGCAGATTTATCCACAGCCGTCTGGCCCATGGATATCTGCTCTATAGTGAGCTCGAGCATGCGTTCTCCTTTCCGGTACTCAATGGCAACCGGTATTGTTTTGAATTAAGTCAGCTTAGGTCGCCCGTCCCGGGCTGCGTCAGCAGATGTGTGGCAAACACATCGCTACCAGGACAGGCGCCTTTAAATACGGCGGCTGAAACGTTTAATCAAGAATACCCGGCACGTTACTGCATAATTGCCCGCGCTTGAAGTCCAACTTGTCGTATTGCCTGGCGGCAGCGGGCAGATGTCGCAAATAGATACAGCGCACCCAAGGCAGACGATGGTCGGCTGCCTTTATCGGTTAGGATTGGCCAGAATGTCGACATGTACTACAAAAAATAAGGAATATTCGGCGTGAAACTCAGTGATATCGCTCAATTGGCAGGTGTTTCCGTAACGACTGCCAGCTATGTCATCAATGGAAAAGCCGAACAGCAGCGCATCAGCAGCAGCACGGTCGAGCGCGTGCGTGCGGTGGTCGAGGAGCACGGCTTCACGCCCAACCCGCAGGCAGCCGGGCTGCGCAGCCGACATACGCGCACCTTGGGGTTTATCCTGCCGGATCTGGAAAACCCCAGCTATGCGCGCCTGGCCAAGCAGCTTGAGCAAGGTGCCCGTGCCCGTGGCTATCAGTTGCTGATCGCCAGCTCCGACGATGCGCCGGACAGCGAGCGCCAATTGCTCAAGTTGTTTCGTGCCCGTCGCTGCGATGCCCTGTTCGTGGCCAGTTGCTTGCCCGCAGACGATGACAGCTACCGCCAGTTGCAAGACCTGGGCATGCCGATCATTGCCATTGACCGGACCCTGGAGCCGGAGCGCTTCTGCTCGGTGATCAGCGATGATTGCGAAGCCAGCCTGCAACTGACCCGCAGCCTGCTGCAGCCATTGCCGCGTCAGATTGTACTGATCGGTGCGCGTCCTGAACTGAGCGTCAGCCAGGCGCGTGAAGCCGGCTTCAAGCAAGCGGTCGAAGGGTTCAAGGGCGAAGTGTTGATCGAACACGGCAGCGCGTTCAGCCGCGAATGCGGGCGGCGCATCATTGATGATCTGCTGGCACGCCAGGGGCACTTCCCCGATGCGCTGATCACCACCTCCTATGTGCTGCTGCAAGGGATGTTCGATGCATTGCTGGAACACCCGACTCAGCGCCCGCCATCGCGCCTGGCCACCTTTGGTGACACACAGCTGCTGGATTTCCTGCCGCTGCCAGTCAATGCGATGGGCCAACAACACAAACTGATTGCCGAAACAGCCCTGAACCTGGCGCTGGCTGCGATTGAAGAGCAAAACTACGTGCCCGGTATCCATGCCATTGCGCGTAACTTCAAACAGCGTATCCACCAGGCCTGAGCATGCAACTGATCGACACCCATACCCACCTCGACTTCCCGGACTTTGATGCTGACCGCCCGCAGTTACTGGCAGGCAGTCGGGCGTTGGGGGTTGAGAAAATGGTGGTACTGGGGGTCTACCAGAGCAATTGGCAGCGCGTGTGGGACCTGGTCCAAACCGACAGTCAGCTGTATGCCGCGTTTGGCCTGCACCCGGTGTACCTCAACGAGCATCGCCCCGAGCATGTGGTTGAACTGGGGCAATGGCTGAGCCGTCTGGCGGGGCACCCGCAAGTGTGTGCCGTGGGTGAGATTGGCCTGGACTACTTTCTGCCCGAGCTTGACCGCGAGGGCCAGCAACAACTGTTTGAAGCCCAATTACAGCTGGCTGCCGACTTTGCCCTGCCCGCCCTGCTGCATGTGCGCCGTAGCCACGCGCAAGTGATTGCCACCCTCAAGCGCTTCAAGCTGCAGCGCGGCGGGATCGTGCATGCATTTGCCGGCAGTCGCGAAGAAGCCCGCGAGTATATAAAGCTGGGCTTCAAGCTGGGCCTGGGCGGCGCTGCGACCTGGCCACAGGCCTTGCGCCTGCGCAAGGTGATCGTCGACCTGCCGCTGGACGCCATCGTGCTGGAAACCGATTCGCCCGACATGGCCCCGGCCATGTACCCCAACCAGCGCAACAGTCCGCAGCACCTGCCCGATATTTGCCGGGCACTGGCCGAGGTAATGGGCATCAGCCCTGACGCCCTGGCAAGTGCAAGTACCACCAATACCTGCGAGCTGTTTGGCTGGAAGCCTGACCTCGCTCCCTGTAGTCGCTGACGAGTAGTACGAGGCTGCGTTCGAGCGCGAAGCGGTCGCAAACCTCGTAACCGCAGTACACCTGAACCACCGGGTTACATGGTTTTACGACTGCCGCGCAGCCTCGTCCTACTCGTCAGCAACAGAGTATCGACAGGGGTTACGTGCTGTCAGAGCAACAACGCCCACACCGCAAAGCACGCATACCACAGCACCGCCGCACGCAGCAGCAAGGCCCACAGGGTGTCGAGGCTGCTCACGCCTTCAGGCCCAAGCTGCGGCACAGGGATTTCGGCGGCGGCACAACCGGCCTTGTCGATCAGCTGCGCAGCACTGATGTCCCAGCTCAGCAATTCATGCAGCATCACCCGGCTGACCGCCGCAAAGTTGCCCACCAGGGCAAAGCTGGCCGCCAGCAGCCGCACCGGCAACCAGTCAAAGGCATGGCGCAATTGCCCGGCACGTTCGACCAGCGCCGGGTTCTGGCTGTGTTCCTGCGCCAGGGCCAGCAGGCGATAACTCAAGACCGCCACCGGACCCAGCAGGAAGTACCAGAAAATCACTGCAAAGAAGCTTTGATAGGCCTGCCACAGCAGGTGCCTCTGCACGTTCTCCAGCAATTGCTCACCGCTGTCAGCAGTTACCCGCAGGTCACGCTCGGCCACATGAGCGGCCGCCTGCAGATCACCCCGGCGCCAGGCGTCGCGAAACGGCCCCAGCCCCCCCAGCAGATCGCCACGCCCCAGGCTGTAAATCACCACCAGCAGATGGATTGGCAGCGCCAGCAGGCCATAAGCCACCGGGTGCAACACCACCAGCAGCAAACCCAATACCACTGCAGGCAACGCAATCAGGATAAACAGCACCCACCAGGGCTTGTTGCCCAAACCAGGGCTGGCTTCCAGCTTGTGCAGCTCGCGCAACCAGCCGCCATCACGCTGCAGGCGCTGACGTACGCCCGAGAATTTCTCGACCAGAATCGCCAGCAGTAACACCACAAAACTCATTGTTTATCTCCTGTGTGCTGCAACGCGCTGCGAAAGCGCTGCCAGTCAAAAGCCGGCCCCGGATCGGTCTTGCGCCCGGGTGCCACGTCGCTGTGGCCACATACCCGGTGCCCGCTAATGGCGGGAAAAGCCGCCTGCAATTGTCGGCTCAAGGCCGTCAGCGCCTGATATTGCGCATCCGTATAGGGCAGATCATCGGTGCCTTCAAGCTCAATGCCCAGGGAAAAATCATTGCAGGTTTCCCGGCCCTCGAAACTCGAAACCCCCGCATGCCAGGCACGATCAAAACAGGAGACAAACTGGGTGACTGCGCCGTCACGTTCAATCAGAAAATGCGCACTTACCCTCAGGTCAATGATGCCTGCAAAGTAAGGATGTTCTGTGACGTCCAGTTGATTCTGGAAGAACTCCTGCACCTTGCCGGTACCGAACTGCCCCGGCGGCAAACTGATGTTGTGGATCACCAACAGGGAGATTTCGTCGCTCGGACGCGCATTGAAGTTGGGTGACGGGCAATGGCGCACGCCATGAAACCAGCCGCTCGCGGGGTCCATCTGCATACAGGCTCCTTCGACAGGCAAAACCAAAGGCCCAGTATGCCGCGATGCGCGCGTCGATGGGGAGCAATCTGTGCCGGGCGTGATTACTCCGCGCCGGACTGCCGCAAACTGTCTATCACCGACTCCAGCGCCCGGTCGACCAACAGACGGTCATCCACCAGCAGGATACTGCCGTTGCGCAGTTGCACGATTAAATCGTTGCGGCTCTTTTCCAGCACCTTGGCCCCGATACGGTTTACAAAGATATGCGTACCGTCCGGCTCCAGAATCGTAATCAACTTACAACGCAACTGCGTGCAGCCCTCTTCCTGCAACTCGATCCAGCTGCCAATACGCAGCTGGCTGACCAACAGCAAACCCAGATGGCCCTGTTCATCGAGAGCCGGCAATGGCCACGGCTGCACCGGGTCCGGTTGCAGCGCCAGACGGCGCCTGGCCTGCTCGGCATCTCGGGTGCGCTGCTCAAGCAACTCGGTGCGGCTGCGCTCGCCGCGGGTGAACATCGAAAAGTCATGCAACAAGGATTCAAGCAACGCCGGGTTATTGCCGGCATAGCGGGCCAACTGCAGTACCACATGCTCGACCTTACGGTAGAGCGGATCGTTGCAGCTATCGGTGCAGGCATCCCAACCGATCGCGGCATCGGCCATGACGTTTAACAGGCGTCGGGCCGGATGGCTGTCACAGCTGAAAAAATTCTGATCGCATCGAGCGATCTGCAGCATCGGCTCACACAGCAGCGCGAGCAATTTGCGCAACGGTTGCGACAGATTGCTGTCATCGTGGATGTATTCAAAAATCAGCCCCACCAGCTTGCTCGCGTCTTCGCTGGCCTCGGGCAATGCTTGCGCATGGATCCCCACCTTGGCGGCGCAGCATGAGGCCCGGTCGGACAGGTCAGGCAGCACACCCGTGGCGATCAACAGTTGGTTGGCATCGGCGTACAACTGCCCGGTCTGGTCAAGCAGGTACTTTTCGAACAGGCGCATCATGATCAGCTTGACCTTGATGTCCATGCCCTGGTCGCGCTTGGCCTGCAAAAAATACTCACACAACATCGCCGGGCCCAGCGGGTTGTTGTGCTCATCCAGCGGTACACAGCTGAGGGTATTGAGACGCGTGCTTAACTGGCACAAGGCCAACTGGCTGCGGGTCAGCACCCGCGTCACCATCGCATGAGTCACTTGCGTGCGCTCAAGATCATTGGCCATCAGCGAGAACACCGCTTGCGCCGGTGCAATGCCCGGCAGGGTAGGTTCACTCACATCGGGTTGGGTCAGCCGGATAAAGGCCTCGAACAGACGCTCAAGAAACCCGCGCTCAATGCTTTTGCGTTTTAGCCGCACATCGCGCATGGCCTCGAAAAACAGGCTTTGCTCGGTGTCGTTCTGCGCCTTGTCAGCCATTTTGAAGAGCGTGGCGTCAGCGTTTTCAAACAACACCTGCAGGTCGTTTCTGAGCTGCTGGGCAGCCTTGTCATGAACCTGCAGCAGGATCACAGGCAGGCGGGCAAGCGGCGAGTGCATCGCCAACTCCGTGGTGGTCCTGTGCCCAGGCCCCACTTTCCCGTCATTTTGCATCCTGGCCTCCCTGAAGGGTCTCTTCGCTTGCCAGTGAACGCGCGTGGTCAGAGCCATTTTTGACGCTCACAAACAGAAACCGGCAGGCGCTCGAGCACTGGCCGGTGTATCGAAATTTATAGCTATGGCAGCACGTCAAAGCTATGGCGCCAATCGCAAGGCGGATTATCTTGTAAAAGATGGCGCTTGTACCAGCGGACTCTTCATTTGAATGAATGCAGGGGCAAATTAATGCTCAAAGTGCCGAAAACAGCACATTGCAGGTATTTGCATGTGACTCTTCGCACACCTTGGGTTCCCCCGTGGCATGCCCCTATAATCGGCGCACTTTGTTTGTGGAGCTCGTTATGCCGAATTTACGCCTGGCCGACCTCACTGCCGAAATCGAAGCCAACGTGCGTCGTGCGTTAGCCGAAGACATTGGCAGCGGCGATATCACTGCACGGCTGATCCCGGCCGAGCGCCTGGCCAAAGCCACGATCATTACCCGTGAAGCGGCGGTGATCAGCGGTACCGCCTGGGTCGATACTGTGTTTCGCCAGCTTGATCCACGGGTTGCCGTGCATTGGCAGGTGGCTGATGGCGAGCGCGTAAGCCCCAACCAGGTGCTGTTTCACCTGGAAGGCCCGGCCCGTTCGCTGCTCAGCGGCGAACGCAGCGCACTGAACTTCCTGCAGATGCTGTCAGGCGTCGCCACCCATGCACAGCATCTGGCCGATCAAGTGGCGGACACTCAGGTCAAGCTGCTGGACACCCGTAAAACCCTGCCAGGTTTGCGTATGGCGCAGAAATACGCAGTGACCTGCGGTGGCTGCCACAATCACCGTATTGGGCTTTACGACGCATTCCTGATCAAGGAAAACCACATTGCCGCGTGCGGTGGCATTGCCCAGGCCATCAGCGCTGCGCACAAGATCGCCCCGGGCAAGCCGGTCGAGATCGAAGTTGAAAGCCTGGCAGAACTCAAGGAAGCGCTGGCGGCAGGGGCCGATATCATCATGCTCGACGAATTGAGCATGGCTGACATGCGCGAAGCGGTCCGCCTGAACGCGGGCAAGGCCAAGCTGGAAGCCAGCGGCGGCATCAACGAGACGACCTTGCGGCCGATCGCCGAAACCGGTGTCGACTACATCTCCATTGGTGCTATGACCAAGGATGTAAAGGCAGTGGACTTGTCGATGCGGCTAAGCCTGTAACCCCCCTGTGGGAGCGGGCTTGCTCGCGATGGTATCACCACGGTTTTCCTGACAGCCCCCAGTACCTGCATCGCAGGCAAGCCAGCTCCCACTGGACTTGCGGCGACATTGTGGGAGCGGGCTTGCTCGCGATGGCAAAACCATGGCATATGTATCAGTCGTGCCGGCGGCACTTGATCTCATGTTCCAGCAGCCATTGCTTGGCTGCCAGACCACCGGCAAAACCGGTCAAGGTGCCATTGCTGCCAATCACCCGGTGGCACGGGATGATGATCGGGATCGGATTGCGCCCGTTCGCCGCCCCCACTGCACGGGACGCTTTGGGCCGGTGGATCTGCTGCGAAATCTGGCCGTAACTGGTGGTCAGCGCATAAGGAATGGTGGTCAGCGCCTGCCAGACCGACTGCTGAAAGTCGGTGCCCAGCGGTTTGAGAAACAGGTCAAACGTCTGACGCTCACCCGCAAAATATTCCTCCAGCTGACGGCGAACTTCTGCGAGCTTTTGTGGCGAATGCACCCAACCTTCCTGCGGTGCATGGGGCCGACGGTCCAGCTCAAAACGCACTTCGCGCAAACCTGCATCATCGGCGACCAAGAACAACGGCCCAATCGGTGATGGCATGCAGTCGTAGTAAATCTGTGTCATGTTCACACCTTGCGGGCAGCAGCCGAATCGGTCGCCGCACGCCATAAATACATCACTGAATAAGCTCGCCACGGGCGCCAGCTTTCAGCCAGTGCCTGCAGCCTCTTGGTACTTAACGGCTCGCCCTGGGGGTTGGCTTCGCGGCGCAGAATCAGGTCCGCCGCCGGAAACGCATCAGGATGCTTGAGCACGCGCATGGCAATGTAATGCGCGGTCCATTCGCCAATGCCGGGCAGTTGCACCCAGCGCTGGATAAAACGTTCCAGGGGTTGCTCCACGGCGAAGTCGACGCGGCCCTCCATCAGTGCACGCGCTATCCCCTGAATCGTGTTGATCCGTGCCTGGGTAATGCCCATTTGCCCAAGATCAGCCTGAGCCAACTGCTCGGGGCCGGGGAACAACCGATCCAGCCCCGAGCCCTGGTCGGCCTCAATGGCAACGCCATGACGCTGCACGATTCGACTGGCCAGGGTGCGTGCAGCAGCCACGCTGACTTGCTGCCCCAGTACGGCTCGCACCGCCACCTCAAAACCGTCCCAGCCACCTGGCAAGCGCAGCCCCGGATAACGCCCGATCACAGGCGCCAGCAGCGTGCTGGCACTCAAGGTGCGGGCGATAGCCAGCGGGTCGGCATCCAGATCGAACATGCGCCGGATCCGCGTGACGACCGCCAGCATCTGCCCGGGCGGCACATTGCGCAGTTCCAGTTGCAACGCATGCTGTTCACCCGGCCAGGCACTGACCCGCAACCAGCCGGGGGCGTCAGAATGGCCAAACACCCGCTGATAGCTGCGCTCATCGACCTGTTCGATACCGGGCAAAGCGCGGGTCTGCAAAAAACCCAACAAGGCCGCGAAGTCATAAGGCGGGCGATAGCCCAGGCGCAACACCAGTGCCTTGTCTGCCCCTGCCTTTGGGCTGCGCCTGAAGGCACGCGGCTCGGCATGATTGGCTTCGGCAAAGGCCGCATTGAAACGACGCAGGCTACCAAAGCCGGATGCCATTGCCACTTCAGTAATCGACAGGTCGGTTTCGGTCAACAGTTGCTTGGCAAACAGCAGGCGCTGGGTGGCATGCACGGCCATCGGCGGCGCCCCGAGGTACTGAACAAACAGACGACGCAATTGCCGCGCGCCGATGTTCATGCGCTCGGCCAACTCCTCCAGTGAGTGCTCGGCCAGGTAACCCTCATTAATGAGCTTCAAGGCTCGCGCCACCAAATGCTCGCCCTGCAACCAAAGCTGATTGCCCGGTGCCAGCTCGGGCCGACAACGTAAACAAGGGCGAAAGCCTTGGGCTTGAGCCGCTGCTGCGCTGGGGTAATAGACCACGTTTTCGGCTTTTGGCGCACGGGCCGGGCACACGGGGCGGCAGTAGATCCGGGTACTGAGCACGGCAGTGAAAAACACCCCGTCAAATCGCGCATCGCGGCTCAGGCGAGCGATTTCGCAGGCTGCGGTGCTGGGCGTGGACAGGCTGTTATCTGTGGTCATGGGCCGCAGAATAGCATCGCGCTTTTGCCGCTTCTCGCCATTTTCGGACGTCAATGTGCCAGGCGTTGCGCAAGAACGAAAAAAGCCACACGGCATTGACCGGATGGCTTTTGAAATGGTGCCGGAGACAGGAATCGAACCTGCGACCTTCGCGTTACGAGTGCGCTGCTCTACCGACTGAGCTACACCGGCGGTATGTGTAACGCTAGCACCGACGCAAATGCCCGGCAATTACGGCGATGCGGGCCGCAGTGCAAGCAGGCCAGCACATCGGTAGTGGGCCAATCACTGGCTATTTGCAGGCACCGCTGGCCAGGCAAGTACCGTTTTGCGTCCAGATCAGGGTGCTGCCGGAATTGCCTGGGGTCGGTACCAGTACGCTGACCCAACCGCCTGCGGCCTGGGTCCCTGCCAGGGTGATCACGCCATCGACCACTGTCATGCCCGCGGCCAGGTTTTCCGTGGCTTCGGCCGGTCCCGGGATACCGTTGGTGCCGGCATCACAGGCCATCAAATCATTGGTCTGGCTGTAGCACAGGGCAACGGCCGTCTTGTAAGTGTTGCTGATGGTGTTCACCTCGGCAAAACGGGTCTTCATCACATGCTCGTGGTAAGCCGGAAATGCGAACGAAGCAATCAGACCGATGATGGCAACCACAATCATCAGTTCGATCAGGGTGAAGCCTTGTTGTTGTTTCACATGAAGTCTCCAGAAAAGGGGCACCCACGGGTGCCAGGCAATGCTGTGCAGGCAAAAAAGTGCGCACAGGCTATCAAGGTTAGTGGGCCGTTGCTCCACAACTGCATCGCAGACACGTTTGCTCACCTTCCAGTTGCCGGGCCAAAGCGCAGTGCATCTAGTCTTTGGTCTGAAAACACAGCCGGGCGCGCAGCGCTCCAAGGATCGATGCATGGCAACACAGGCCGTTAAAAACACCCTCTACCGGTGGCAAGGCACAGATGGCAACGGCGTTAAAACCAGTGGCCAGATCTCGGCTGACAGCCACGCCATGATCAGGGTCCAACTACGCCGCCAAGGTATTACCGTTAGTAAAATCCGCCGCCATTACAGTCGCGATCGCGATGCAGGCAAATCCATCACGGCGCTGGATATCACCCTGTTCACCCGCCAGTTGGCAACCCTGATCAGCGCCGGCATTGCCTTGCAGCAAGCCCTGGGGGTGATCGCCGACGGTTTCGAGAGCCGGGCCATGCGCCAGCAGGTCACCGAACTCAAACAGGACATCGGCGCAGGCACCAGCCTGGCGGCAGCACTGCGCAAAAAACCGGCACATTTCGACCCGCTGTTTTGCAGCCTCGTAGAAGCGGGGGAACTGGCCGGGGCGCTGGACGTCATGCTGCAACGGGTAGCGACCTACAGGGAGAAAACCGAAGCCCTGAAAAAGAAAATCAAAAAAGCCATGACCTACCCCAGTGCCGTGCTCTTGGTGGCGCTGGGGGTGTGCAGTATTTTGCTGATCGCAGTGGTGCCGCAGTTTCAGGGCGTGTTCCGCTCATTCGATGCGCAACTGCCGGCGCTGACCTTGTGGGTCATCGGCCTGTCTGATGGCCTGCTGGCACATGGCCTGTGGCTGCTGTGTGTGTGCGGCGTCATTCTGGCCGGCCTTCATCATCGCTACAAACATTGCCCGGCCTTGCGCCAACGCATTGATCGCTGGCTGCTGCATTTGCCCGTGCTGGGCAATCTGCTGCACATGTCAGCCATCGCCCGTTTTGCGCGCACGCTGTCGACCACCCTGGCTGCCGGGGTGCCATTGCTCGAAGCGCTGAACAGTGTCGCCAGCGCCACGCGCAATAACCTGCACAAGGACGCGGTGCTGCGGCTCAAACAACAGGTTGCGACTGGTAGCCCGATCCATGTGGCAATGGCTGCAGTCGGAGTATTCCCGGGCATGGCAATTCAGATGACAGCAATTGGCGAAGAATCCGGCACATTAGACAGCATGCTGGACCACGTTGCCGCCTATTATGAAAGCGAGGTCGACGCACAGGTCGACCACCTCACAACGTTGCTGGAGCCGATCATCATGGTGGTACTTGGAGTTATGGTTGGCGGGCTGGTCATCGCCATGTACTTGCCGATCTTCAACCTGGGCCAGGTAATCTGAGCATGATTGAATTGCTGAGCCATCACCCCGACGCGTTTATCGCCTGCGCCCTGATTCTCGGCTTGCTGGTGGGCAGCTTTATCAATGTGCTGGTGTGGCGCTTGCCCCAGATGCTTGAACGGGACTGGCAGGCCCAGGCGCGCGACATACTGGGCTTGCCCGAGCCTGCCAGGGGCCCTGTGTATAACCTGCTGCGCCCGCGCTCCCACTGCCCCGATTGCCAGCATTCACTGCGCGCCCGGGAGAACATTCCGCTGCTGAGCTACCTGTTTTTACGCGGCAAGTGCTCACACTGCAAAACCCCGATCAGCCTGCGTTACCCCCTTACGGAGCTGGCCTGCGCGGCATTGTCGGCTTTTGTTGCCTGGCATTTCGGTTTTGGCGCCCAGGCAGGCTGGATGCTGGTGCTGACCTGGGGGTTACTCGCCATTTGCCTGATCGATGCCGAGCATCAAATCGTGCCCGACGTTCTGGTTTTCCCGCTGCTCTGGCTGGGCTTGCTGCTCAACAGCTTCTCCCTGTTCACCACACTGGGGCAGGCCGTATGGGGCGCAGCGCTGGGCTATGCCTGCCTGTGGTCGGTGTTCTGGATGTTCAAACTGATCACCGGCAAGGACGGCATGGGCTACGGCGACTTCAAGCTACTGGCCGTGCTCGGCGCCTGGGGCGGGGTTGCGGTTCTGCCGCTGACCATCCTGCTGTCTTCACTGCTGGGGGCCGCTGCAGGGGTTGGGCTGTTGCTCTTGCGCCGGGCCAGGACCAGTACCCCGATCCCTTTTGCACCGTATCTGGCAATTGCCGGCTGGATTGCATTGCTCTGGGGTGGTCAAATAACCGGCTTCTATTGGCAGGTTTCGGTTTGACATGATGACTCCACCCTCCAAACCCTGGATTCTCGGGCTTACCGGCGGTATCGGTAGTGGCAAAAGCGCCGCTGCCGAGCACTTTGCCGCGATGGGCATACATGTGGTGGACGCTGATCATGCGGCGCGCTGGGTCGTTGAGCCGGGGCGCCCGGCGCTGGCCAGGATTGCCGAACACTTTGGCACGCAGGTGCTGCAAGCCGACGGGCAACTCAACCGCGGCGCATTGCGCAACCTGATCTTTGCCGACCCCGAGCAACGCCGCTGGCTTGAAGCACTGCTGCACCCGCTGATTCGTGAAGAGATCGCGGACAATCTGGCGCAGGCACAATCGCCTTATGCCATTCTGGTTTCGCCGCTGTTGATCGAGTCCGGCCAATACACGACAACCCAACGCGTACTGGTGATCGATGCACCGCAAGCCTTGCAGATACAACGCACGCTATTGCGCGACAACACCAGCGAACAGCAGGTCCAGGCCATTCTCAAGGCACAGGCCAGCCGCGAAGATCGCCTTCGCCACGCTGACGATGTGCTGGTCAATGACAAGGATCTGAAGGCGCTGCAGACTGAGGTCGAGCGCCTGCATCACTTTTATTTAACTCTGCGTGGAGGCCAACCATGACCAAACCTATGACCATCGACTGCCCGACCTGCGGCACAGCCGTGCAATGGGATACCACCAACGCGTTTCGCCCGTTTTGCTCTGACCGCTGCAAACTGATCGACCTGGGCGCCTGGGCCAGCGAGGAACACAAGATCCCGGTCAGCCCGGATGCTGAAGATGATCTGTTTTCTGAAGACCTGAGCGAACGCCTGCACTAATAACGTGGGAGCGGGCTTGCTCGCGATTCAGGCAACCCGGCCTGTCAGGTAAACCGCAGCGATACCATCGCGGGCAGCCCGGCTCCCACAGGGCAAGGCCATTTACTCGGGGCCATCATCCTTCCACGGTGCCGCCAGGTAGCGAGTGCGGTTGAAGGTCTCAAGCCACTCGGGGCAGAACACCACCAGTGCGGTAACCAGCATCCCGTTGATAAACGCCTCGGGAAAGATGATCAGCCACAGATAACCGACAAAGTCCTCCAGCCAGAACGGCATCACAAACAACCCGTCCAGCCACAACACACCCAGTACCGCCCCGATACACAGCAACGCCGCCAACGCTGCGGCAAAAAAACCCGAGCAGAAGATATACACAAAGGGATTACGCGGCTGCGCCCGCTCGACCATGCGCGCACAGCCTTCGGTCACGGCAATCGGCAACAGAATAAGCAGCACGCCATTGACCCCCATCGCGGCCAGTTCCTGACGCCCCAGCAGCACCAGACCCACTTGCGCCAGAAGGGCACCGACAACCGCCAGTGGCCAGTCGAGGAGCAACGTGACCACTGTCAGGCCAATAAAGTGATAAGACACCCCGCCCTCAAAGTCGCGCCGTACCAGCCACAGCAAAAACAGCCCGAACACCGTGCCAAACAACAGGTGCTGGCGCCGTGTGTCGCTAAACAGCTCAACCCAGGGCGTGCGCCAGATGGCCCACAGCACAACGGGAACATAAATCAGCCAGCCGATCACCAGCGTTTGTGTGGATAACACCTGCGTACCGATCATCTGCCTTGCCCTGCCTGTTCAAAACACACCGCTCAACCCTCCCTGGTGGATGCGCCTGAGTCTACACCCGGACTTTCAGTAACACCTGTTTCAAGGCTAAGCTGCGTGCATGGACGACTCAGATTATCTACGCCTGCTCACCATCCAGGCCGAGCAAGCCAATGCCTTTTTATCCAATGCCCGCAAATGGGAGCGTGAGCGTTGGGTCTGCCAGCGCCTGCTGCAAGGCCTGAATATCCCCTACCACAGTGAAGATTTCCTGCAGGCGGGCCAGGAACCTCCTGACGTGCTGTTCGGCGACGCACGCTTTGAAGTGTTCTTTGTGCTCGATGAAGGCCGACGCCTGAACGATGAATGGCGTGCAGAACTGCAGCGCAGGCGCAGCGCCTATTCCCTGAGCCAATTGGTCAGGCGCGAAGCGCGGCCCAAACGGATTCCGGCGAGCAAGCTGTTGCAGCGCCTGGGTCCGACCCTGCATAAAAAAGCCACCAACTACAAAGAGCGCGATATCGACCTGAGTCAGCTGGATATCATTGCATTTTCCAGCCTCAAGCGCGAAGTGCTGGACCTTAACAGCCACTTTCCGCCGCCCACTGAATATTTGCGCCAGGGCTGGCGTTCGCTGTCGCTGGTAGGCCCGACCTTTGCCCGGGTGCTGTTTGCCCAGCCGGACGCACCGGACTTTCTGCGCAACAACCTGGGGCGCAGCATTATTTTTGATGTGGGCATCAGCCTGTGAGCCCGCTGCAGGAGCTTATGGCCGAAGTCCCGCAAACCGGCCGCGTACGCTGGATTGGCGTGCGCCCCGAGTCCCGGGCAGACATGCTCGAACTGGACGCGGTAGAAGCCCGCCGCGAAGCCGGACTGACCGGCGATCATGCCCGGCCCGGCGCCTGTAATGCTCGCCAGGTGACCCTGATACAATGGGAACATCTGGCCGTTATCAACTCGCTGCTGGGGCGCACAGCGGATCAGCCGATCCTGGCGCAGGACTTGCGGCGTAATCTGGTGGTCAGCGGGATTAACCTGTTCAGCCTCAAAGGCCGGCGTTTCAGGGTTGGCCAGGCCATCCTCGAAACCACCGGCTGGTGCCAGCCCTGCGCGCGCCTGGAACAGCGCCTTGGCCGCGGGACGTTCCAGGCGGTACGCGGCCACGGCGGGATTACGGCCCGGGTAATCGAAAGCGGGATCATTCGTCTAGACGACGAACTGCGGGTCGAGCCGTTGGGGCCGCACGGCTATGCTTCTTTTCATCCCGGTTGATCAATGCTGTAGCTTTTACACACCCTGCAACGTCTATTTGACGAGGCCAAAAATATGCCCAGCCGTCTGAACCCCGATGATCTGAAGCGTGTCGAAGAGTACCTTCAACTGCCACAAAATCAGGTTGAGCGCCGGCCTTTCAGGCCTTGGCTGCTCCTTGCCATCGTGGTGGTCGCGGTCATCGGCATGGGCCTTTTGAGCCGCCTCCTGAGTTACCTGGCGCTATGAGCTGCATTGCGCTCGCCCAGGCCCCCTCAGGCACAGAATTCTTTTCTAGCCTTGTGAGTGATACCCATGACCCATCGTATTGTTATCGTCGGCGGCGGCGCCGGCGGCCTGGAGTTGGCGACCCGCCTGGGCAAGACTCTGGGCAAGCGCGGCAAGGCCAGCGTCACGCTGGTCGATGCCAACCTGACCCATATCTGGAAACCGCTGCTGCATGAAGTCGCTGCCGGTTCGCTGAACTCATCGGAAGACGAGCTCAACTACGTCGCCCAGGCCAAATGGAATCACTTTCAATTCCAGCTGGGCCGCATGAGCGGGCTGGATCGCGAACTGAAAAAGATCTCATTGTCGACAACCCTCGACGAAAACGGCGAGGAACTGGTGCCTGCCCGCGAGCTGGCTTACGACACCCTGGTGATTGCGGTGGGCAGTACCACCAATGACTTCGGCACCCTAGGCGCGGCCGAACACTGCCTGTTCCTCGATACCCGCAAGCAGGCCGAAAAATTTCACCAGCAATTGCTCAATCATTACCTGCGTGCCCACGCCGGGCAAAGCGATGCGCTCGAACAGATCAGCGTGGCCATTGTCGGTGCAGGCGCAACCGGGGTCGAACTGGCAGCCGAACTGCACAATGCCGCCCACGAACTGGCAGCCTACGGCCTGGACCGGATCAAACCGGAAAACATGCATATCACCCTGATCGAAGCGGGCCCACGGGTACTGCCTGCCCTGCCGGACCGTATTGGCGGGCCTGTGCATAAAACCCTGGAGAAGCTCGGGGTCACAGTGCTGACCAACTCCGCCGTCAGCGAAGTCACAGCTGACAGCTTGATCACCAAAGATGGTCAGGTGATTCCAGCGAGTTTGAAGGTTTGGGCTGCGGGGATTCGTGCGCCAGGGTTTCTCAAGGACATCGCGGGCCTGGAAACCAACCGCATCAACCAGCTGGTGGTCCGCCCTACCCTGCAAACCACCCGTGACGACAATATTTTTGCCTTTGGCGATTGCGCTGCCTGCCCGCAACCAGGCACCGACAAGCTGGTGCCACCTCGCGCCCAGGCCGCTCACCAGCAGGCGTCGTTGCTGGCCAAGTCGCTGAAATTGCGACTTGAAGGCAAAACTCAGCTGCCGGACTACACCTACCGCGATTATGGCTCGCTGATTTCCCTGTCGAGCTTTTCGGCTGTGGGTAACTTGATGGGCAGCCTGATGGGTACGGTCATGCTGGAAGGCTGGTTGGCGCGGATGTTCTACATCTCGCTGTACCGCATGCACCAGATGGCACTGTATGGCACCTTCCGCACCTTGATGCTGATGCTGGGCAGCAGAATCGGACGCGGCACCGAGCCGCGCCTGAAACTGCACTAACACCGTGGCGCTTGTAGCCGCTGCCGAGCCTGCGAGGCTGCGTCCGGCTGCGTAGCAGTCGTAACATCAAACACTATGGAGTGTCAGTCACACCCTGCACTCAGTGTTTACGATTGCTTCGCCATCGGACGTAGCCTCGCAAGCTCGGCAACTGCTACGAAAGCGGCTTGCAGCGCACCATAGAATTGCGGGGCGGGTTAACGCCCTGCGTGATTCCCCGCCTCGGCTTCACGGCCTTTAAAGCCGTGGGGCTGATGCTCATCAAAGAATTGCACCGCGCGCACAAAATCCTCCAGCAACAACTTGGCCATGTCGATCGACATACCCTGCTTCACCAGAATCCGCTGCACCACGACGTTCTCGACATTTGCCGGCAAGCTGTACGCGGGCACCAGCCAACCACGGGTACGCAACCGGTCTGCCAGGTCATATAGCGAGTAAGAAGTTTTCGCCCCCGGCTTCAGACGCCAGGTCAACGCCGGAATCCCCAACTGCGGATCACCGTTATAGAGCATCTCGAACGGCCCGACCTTGACCAGCTCAGCCGCGAGAAACTGCGCCGTCTGGTAGCAGGCGGAATGAATACGCTCATAACCTTCACGCCCAAGGCGCAAGAAGTTGTAGTACTGCGAGATGATCTGCCCGGCCGGGCGTGAAAAATTCAGGGCGAACGTCGGCATATCGCCCCCCAGATAATTCACATGGAACACCAGCCCTTCAGGCAGCTCCTTCTCGTCGCGCCACACTACCCAGCCCGCGCCCAGTGGCGCCAGGCCGAACTTGTGCCCGGAGGTACTGATGGACTTGACCCGCGGCACGCGGAAATCCCAAAGAATGTCCGGCGCACAAAAGGGTGCCAACATCGCGCCACTTGCGCCGTCGACGTGCAGGTCAACGCTCAGCCCGGTGCTTTTTTGCAGATCATCCAGGGCATCGGATAACGGCTTTACGGTTTCATACAGGCCGGTGAACGTCTGGCCAAAGGTCGGTACCACCACGATGGTGTTTTCATCGACCCGCTCCAGCATGTCCTCGGGGGTCATGAACCAATGGCCTTCAGACATTGGCACTTCACGAATCTCGACATCCCAGTAACGGGCAAACTTGTGCCAGCACACCTGTACCGGGCCGCACACCATATTCGGTGCAGTGGTCGGCTTGCCTGCCGCCTTGCGCACCGCACGCCAGCGCCACAAGGCAGCCAGGCCACCCAACATGCAGGCTTCACTGGAACCGACCGTGGAAGTACCGATGGTGGTGGCCGCCGCCGGCGAATGCCATAAGTCCGCCAGCATATGAATACAGCGATTTTCCAATTCCGCAGACTGGGGGTACTCATCCTTGTCGATCATGTTCTTGTCGATCGACAGGTCCATCAGCTTGTGGACCTCATCCTCTTCCCAGGTCTGGCAAAAGGTCGCCAGGTTCTGCCGGGAGTTGCCATCCAGATACAACTCATCGTGGACCAGTTGATAAACCTCCCCTGGCGCTTGCTCAGCCTCGGGGAACAGCTTGATCGCAGCGGCATGAGCCAGCGCAGAAGAACCAAATACGGGATCGACGTCCTTGTTGCGCTTGATACGGTGCAGTGCCATATGAACTCTCCTTGAGTAGTGGTCAACCTGTGAGCCCGCCCTGGTCACTCTGGCTCAACTTCGGCCAAGCCAGCATAGACAAGCATTTGAGGTCTGCCGTCCGATTTCCGACCATCGTGCATTTTCCGATCTATAGTCTCGGATCTTGAAAGTACTCACGGAGCGAGCACGATGAAGCAAAGACCCACGACCGTCGACACCACGGTAAAACAGGCGCTGGACCAAGCCCTGCAACGGTTTGCCAGCAACCAGCACGGCAAGAATGCCAGCTATATTCCTTACCTGGCCTCAGTGCCATCCCATCTTTTCGGCATCAGCATCATGTTCTGCGACGGCACCCATGCCGAGGTGGGCGATACCGAATATGCCTTCGCCATCGAGTCGATTTCCAAGGTATTCACCCTCGCCCATGTGCTCGATGAAGTGGGGCCTGAAGCCTTGCGCAGCAAAATCGGTTGCGACCCTACCGGCGAGCCGTTCAACTCGGTGATTGCCCTGGAATTGCACAAGGGGCGACCCCTCAACCCTTTCGTCAATGCAGGGGCGATGGCCACCGTCAGCTTGCTTGAGGCCGACACGGCGCAAGCCCGTTGGGACCAGATCCAGACGACCTACAACCTCTTCGCCGGGCGCGGCCTGACAGTCAACGACGAGGTGTATCAATCCGAAGCCAAGACCAACCAGCACAACCGTGGCATTGCCTGGCTGCTGCAGAGTTACGGCTATATGCACGCCGACCCGATGGAAGTGTGTGCCGTCTACACCCGCCAATGTTCCGTGGCGATCACCTGCCATGACCTGGTGATCATGGGCGCAACCCTGGCCAATGGCGGCGTCAATCCGATTACCGGAAAACGCGCGGTGCAGGCCAGGAACGTGGCGCCAATCCTCTCCGAAATGACCTTGAATGGCCTGTATGACACCACGGGGGACTGGTACTACAAAGTCGGCCTGCCGGGTAAAAGCGGGGTTGGCGGCGGGATTCTGGCTGTGGTTCCGGGCGTGTGCGCCATCGCCGCCTTTGCCCCGCCGCTGGATGTGGCCGGTAACAGCGTTCGCGGTCAACTGGCTGCCGAATACCTTAGCCGCACGCTCAATCTGAGCCTGCTGCACGAATTCGCGTAAGGGGGCGGACTAATTATGGCTACCACCAGCAAAGCTAAAACCTACATGTCCTGGCTGACCATCTGCTTCATGATGGTTGCCGCTGTTGCCAGTATTCGTTCGTTGCCCAGCATGGCCGTCTATGGCCTGGGTTCGGTGTTTCTCTATGTCATCCCGGCACTGCTGTTTTTCATTCCGGTATCCCTGGTCGCCTCTGAACTGGGCACAGGCTGGAATGGCGGGATTTATGGCTGGGTCAGGCAAGCCTACGGCGACCGGCCGGGCTTTTTCATCATGTGGTTCATGTGGGTGCAAGTGGTGGTCTGGTACCCCATCGTGCTCGGGTTTGGCGCCAGCACCATGGCCTATTTGATCAACCCGGAGCTGGCCAAAAGCGGGGTATTTACTGCGGCAGTTATCATTGTTTTGTACTGGCTATCGACATTTGTGGCACTGAACGGGCTGACCGCACTGTCGAAACTGACGTCCTGGTTCATGCTGCTGGGCACTGCATTGCCCGCCGCGCTCCTGGTTTTGCTGGGCGTGGCCTGGCTGGTGCTGGGGCATAAATCGGCAACGCCACTGACCTGGGATGCCCTGATCCCGGCCATTTTCGATACCCACTCCACGGTCAAATCCGGCTCGCGCAACCTGCACCCGGACTTCTGGCAGGAATTTACCGGCGCCATCACCGGCCTGGTCCTGATTGTGAGTAACTTCCTGGCGTTTGCCGGTATCGAAATGAACGCCATTCACGCGCGCGAATTGCGTAACCCGCAAAAGGAAATGCCCCGGGCGATTCTGTTGGCCTTTTTTATGATCCTGCTGGTGTTTATCCCGCCCACGGTGGCGATTTCGCTGGTGGTGCCTGCGGACTCAACCAGCCTCACCGCCGGGGTTATCCAGGCTTACGCGGCGTTCTTCCAGGGTTTCGACATGCCGTGGGCCACCCCGATCATGGCCATCTTGCTGATTATCGGTGCACTGGGCGGCGTACTGGCCTGGACTGCCGGGCCGTCTACCGGCTTGCTGTTTGTCGGCAAGGCCGGGATGCTGCCTCCGGTAATGCAGGAAGTGAACAAAAAAGGCGTGCAAAAAAACATTCTGTATTTACAGGCCATTATCGTCACCTTGCTGTCGACGATTTACATCTTTCTCGACAACGTATCTGATGCCTTCTGGATGATCAGTGCGATGGCAGCACTGATGTACCTGATCATTTACGTATTTATGTTTATGGCGGCCATGAAGTTGCGCAAAACACAGCCCAATGTAAAACGTGGCTATGTGCTCAAGGGCCTGCACGGCTGGTGTTATCTGGGGTTATTTTCGACCTGCGTAGCACTGATTTTCGGCTTTATACCGCCCAACAGCTTCAGCAGCATGCCGTTTTTCGAATATGCGGGGATCTTGTTGCTGGGGTTGATCGTGGCAGGTGTACCGCCGTTTATCTTCTATGCATTGCGCAAGCCGTCATGGCAGATGGTGCCCAAGGCAGAAGCGGATCAGTATTCGGCCGCGCTGCAGGATCTTCAGGACGCGGATGACAAGGCTGCAAACCCAAGCTGAAGCAATAACCTAGTAGCAGCTGCCGAGGAACGAAGGCTGCGTCCGGCGGCGTAGCCGTCGTAAAGCCGAGATTTGATTTTATCAGGCACACCGCAGAGTTTGACTCTGCGACGGCTCCGCCGCCGGACGCAGCCTCGTTCCTCGGCAGCTGCTACGCGCGGTTGTAGTTATTGCGGCACGAAGGCTGCGACTACAGGGTTACGTTTATTGCAGGCATAAAAAAAGCGTCCAATGGACGCTTTTTTTATAAAATGGTGGGTCGTGTGGGATTCGAACCTACGACCAATTGGTTAAAAGCCAACTGCTCTACCAACTGAGCTAACGACCCAAAAGTACATTGAAAATGGCTCCACGACCTGGACTCGAACCAGGGACCCAATGATTAACAGTCATTTGCTCTACCAACTGAGCTATCGCGGAACTACATACTTCAATTAAAACGTAAATAAAAAAGCGCCCCTGCGGACGCTCTTTTATGGCCTCTGATGCGACTGGCATCAGCGCCTTATTTTCTACACCCATTACTGCCGGGCAGAAAATGGTCGGGGTAAGGGGATTCGAACTCCTGACATCCTGCTCCCAAAGCAGGCGCGCTACCGGACTGCGCTATACCCCGGTAAAAAAAAGCACCTTCAAGAGGCGCCTTCTTCGATCAGTGCTTTTGGCCTCTGATCTTAAGATCTAACCCCAGCGAACTGGAGCCAAAAATGGTGGGTCGTGTGGGATTCGAACCTACGACCAATTGGTTAAAAGCCAACTGCTCTACCAACTGAGCTAACGACCCAAAAATGGTCGGGGTAAGGGGATTCGAACTCCTGACATCCTGCTCCCAAAGCAGGCGCGCTACCGGACTGCGCTATACCCCGGTTTGAAAATGGCTCCACGACCTGGACTCGAACCAGGGACCCAATGATTAACAGTCATTTGCTCTACCAACTGAGCTATCGCGGAACTACATATTTCAATTTGTAACGTTGTTGCCTTACTGCTTTGCAACACTCTTCGAGTTCTACGCATCGCTGCGTTGGCGTCTCTGAGGTCGGCTATTCTACAAGCTTTAGAAGCCTTGTCAACCCTTATTTTTCGTTAGAAGACAATTACTTAGCTCTTCTAGCGGGCGTCTCGGTTTGGGCCAAGTTGCCGTTCCGGGTTGCTTGCTGCGGGGCGCATATTACAAGCGTTTTCCTTACAGATCAACACCCTAGAAAAAAAAGGCCTCGCAAAGCGAGGCCTCTCTTAAAACACCGCCTTCAAACCTTATGCGAAGACGATTTCGTCGTCCTTCACGCTGGCTGTCACGGTGGTGCCTGGCAAGAACTGACCGGACAGAATCAGTTGCGCCAGCGGGTTTTCGATCCAGCGCTGGATCGCCCGTTTCAGAGGGCGTGCGCCATAAACCGGGTCGTAACCCACCGCAATCAGCTTGTCCAGAGCATCCTGGTTCAGCTCAAGGCTGAGGTCACGCTCCGCCAGACGGCTGCGCAGACGACCCAACTGGATCTCGGCGATGCCGGCAATCTGATCACGGGCCAGAGGCTCGAAGATCACCACTTCGTCGATCCGGTTCACAAACTCCGGACGGAAGTGCGTGCTGACCGCATCCATCACCGCTGCACGTTGCGCTTCGCGATCGCCCACCAGCTCCTGGATCTGTGCAGAACCCAGGTTGGAGGTCATCACGATCACCGTGTTGCGGAAGTCTACGGTGCGACCATGGCTGTCAGTCAGGCGACCGTCTTCCAGCACTTGCAGCAACACGTTGAACACGTCCGGGTGAGCCTTCTCGACCTCATCCAGCAGGATCACCGAGTAAGGCTTGCGCCGTACCGCTTCGGTCAGGTAACCGCCTTCCTCGTAACCCACATAGCCTGGTGGCGCACCAATCAGTCGAGCCACGGAATGTTTCTCCATGAACTCGGACATATCGATCCGCACCATCGCCTCTTCAGTATCAAAGAGGAACTCGGCCAGCGCCTTGCACAGCTCGGTTTTACCCACACCGGTCGGGCCGAGGAACATGAACGAGCCGCTTGGCCGGTTCGGATCACTCAGGCCGGCACGGGAACGGCGCACGGCGTTGGACACCGCCACAACCGCCTCGTCCTGACCGATCACGCGCTCATGCAACAGGCTTTCCATTTTCATCAGCTTGTCGCGTTCGCCTTCGAGCATCTTGGAGACCGGAATACCCGTCCACTTCGATACCACTTCAGCGATTTCCTCTTCGGTCACCTTGCTGCGCAACAACTGGTTCTCAGTTTTTTCGCTGTGCTCGTCGACCATCTGCAGGCTGCGTTCCAGATCAGGGATGATCCCGTACTGCAACTCGGCCATGCGGTTGAGGTTACCGCTGCGGCGGGCCACTTCAAGCTCCTGGCGCGCCTGCTCGATTTTCTGCTGGATCTGGGCAGACCCCTGCACTTCGGCTTTTTCCGAGGTCCAGATTTCTTCCAGGTCCGAGTATTCACGCTCGTGACGCTCGATTTCTTCCTGCAATTTCTCGAGGCGCTTTTTCGCTGCCTCGTCTTCTTCTTTCTTCAGCGCCTGAGCTTCAACTTTGAGTTGAATCAAGCGACGCTCAAGACGGTCCAGCACCTCAGGCTTGGAGTCGATCTCCATGCGGATGCGGCTGGCCGCTTCATCCATCAGGTCAATCGCCTTGTCAGGCAATTGCCGGTCAGTGATGTAACGATGGCTGAGCTTGACCGCGGCAATGATCGCGCCGTCGGTAATCGCCACCTTGTGGTGAACCTCATAACGCTCTTTGAGGCCACGCAGGATCGCGATGGTGTCTTCTTCGCTCGGCTCGTCCACCAGTACTTTCTGGAAGCGACGCTCAAGTGCGGCGTCCTTCTCGATGTATTGGCGGTACTCATTGAGCGTGGTCGCACCCACGCAGTGCAACTCACCGCGAGCCAATGCAGGCTTGAGCATATTGCCCGCATCCATTGCGCCCTCGCCTTTACCGGCGCCGACCATGACGTGCAATTCGTCGATAAACAGGATGACCTGGCCTTCCTGTTTCGACAGCTCGTTGAGCACCGCTTTCAGACGCTCTTCAAATTCACCGCGGAACTTGGCACCGGCAATCAACGCACCGATGTCCAGGGACAGCAGGCGTTTGCCTTTAAGGCCGTCAGGCACTTCGCCGTTGATGATCCGCTGTGCCAGACCTTCGGCAATCGCGGTTTTACCCACGCCAGGCTCACCGATCAGTACCGGGTTGTTTTTGGTACGGCGCTGCAGGACCTGGATGGTGCGACGAATTTCATCGTCACGACCGATAACCGGGTCGAGCTTGCCTTCTTCGGCGCGCTTGGTCAGGTCAATGGTGTACTTGTCCAGCGCCTGGCGCGACTCTTCAACGTTGGGGTCATTGACCGCTTCGCCGCCACGCAGGTTATTGATGGCGTTTTCCAGGGCTTTCTTGCTCACACCCTGGCCCAGCAACAACTTGCCCAGTTTGCTGTTGTCGTCCATCGCGGCCAGCAATACCACTTCGCTGGTGATGTACTGATCGCCCTTTTGCTGCGCCAGGCGGTCTGCCTGGTTCAACAGACGCGCCAGATCCTGCGACATATTCACGTCGCCAGTAGGATTCTGGATTTTTGGCAGTTGATCCAGCTCTTTGGTCAGCTCTTTACGCAGGCTGTTTACATCGAAACCGACTTGCATCAGCAGCGGCTTGATTGAACCGCCCTGCTGTTCCAGCAATGCCTGCATCAAGTGCGCGGGCTCGATCGCCGGATGATCGAGGCCAACGGCCAATGACTGGGCATCGGACAACGCCAATTGCAACTTGCTGGTTAATCTATCTATACGCATTCGTCACCTTCCTTATGAGCAGGCCGGAGGGATGGAAACTCCTGAATGAAGAAACCTGCCAGATACCATAGTAGATGCGGGCGATTACGAGAGTTTCAAGCGTTGGTCGAATGACCTGGATCAGCTGGACGGTCTTTCGATCCAGACCAGTGATGCGAAACGGCCAGTATTGGGGCTGCGCCGATAGGAGAAGAAACGCGGGTCGGTCACGGTACAAAAACCGCCACCGTACACAGCCGTGATACCGAAACGGGCCAGACGCAGACGCGCCAGCTCATAGATATCAGCCATATAACGCCCGGCATTGATGCTGGGCACAAAGGCGGCTTCAGCCTGGGGCAGATCTTTGATAAAAACCTCCCGCACCTCGCCCCCGACCTCAAACGCCTTGGGGCCAATCGCCGGGCCAAGCCACACAAGAATCTCCCGGGGCTCTACATTGAGGCTTTGCGCTGCGGCTTCAAGCACGCCTGCCGCCAGCCCGCGCCAGCCGGCATGGGCGGCTGCAACACGGGTACCGGCACGGTCGCAAAACAGCGCAGGCAAGCAATCCGCCGTCATTGCCGTGCAGGCAATTCCAGGTGTTGCAGTCCAGCTGGCGTCAGCTTCGACTATCAGCTGCGGATTGGCAGGTGCGACCACAACCCCGTGAACCTGACTAAGCCAGGCGGGCTGTACGTCAAAAATATGGGTAAGGCGTTGGCGATTGTGTGCAACGGCAACTGGATCGTCGCCCACATGGTCGCCCAGGTTGAAGCTGTCGAACGGCGCCACACTGACGCCGCCCGCACGGGTGGTCACACAGGCCCTGATGCCTGCCGGCGCAGGCCAGTCAGGAATCAGGAAGGTATTCACCCGATAAATGCCTCACGGTCTTGCTTGAGCAACGTCAACAACCAGACAAAGTCGTCTGGCAGAGGCGATTCCCAGCTCATGCGCTTACCGGTCGTCGGATGATCCAGCTCAAGGAAACGGGCATGGAGCGCCTGACGCGGGAAGTTTTTCAGGGACTCGACCATCGTCACACTGGCAGACGGCGGAATACGGAAGCGACCGCCGTAGGCAGGGTCTCCGACCAACGGGAAGTTGATGTGAGACATATGCACACGAATCTGGTGCGTGCGCCCGGTTTCCAGCTTGACCCGCACATGGGTGTGGGAACGGAAACGCTCAAGCACACGGTAATGACTCACCGCCTGCTTGCCGCCTTCCATAACCGCCATGCGCTGGCGCTGCTGGCCGTGACGGCCGATGGGCGCGTCGATCTTGCCCCCGGCGGTGACGACACCGATAACGATGCACTCATAGATACGGCTGACACTGCGGCTCTGCAACTGTGTAACCAGTTGCGTCTGCGCCTGGATGGTCTTGGCGACCACCATCAGACCGGTGGTGTCCTTGTCCAGGCGATGCACGATCCCCGCACGCGGCACATTGATAATGTCCGGTACGTGGTGCAGCAAGGCATTGAGCAAAGTACCGCTGGCATGCCCTGCAGCCGGGTGCACCACCAGGCCCGCAGGCTTGTTGATGACCAGGATGTCATCGTCTTCGTAGACGATGTCCAGGGGGATGTCTTCAGCGATCCACTCACCCTGGGCTTCCTGCTCTGCAGTCAGCTCCAGGATGGCACCGCCGTGCACGATGTCACGGGGGCGTATGACGGCTCCGTCCACAGTCAGGCGGCCGTCTTTGATCCAGGCGGAAAGGCGCGAGCGCGAGTGCTCAGCGAATAATTGTGCGGCGACTTGATCGAGGCGTTGGCCACCCAGTTCGGACGGCACCTCTTCGCGAAGTTGAATTTTCTCGGACATGCTCATCAGGACCGCGCCAAGCCTTTGGTTTCGGCTGCGCGCTTGTGGTTAAATACGGCGTCTTTTGCCCCGAGGCTTTTCACGGGGCACTCATCATAACAGGACGGACCCGCCCAAGACAGCGGCCGTCATAGGGACGCAAGCCGCCATGCAAGTGAGACACCTGCTGCTGATCGCCATCCTCGCACTGACCGCCGCTTGCTCGTCGACTAAAGAAGTCGTTGACGAAAACCTCAGCGAAGTGGAGCTGTACCAGCAGGCACAGGCCGACCTGGACAACCACAGCTATACCAGTGCTACCGCCAAACTCAAGGCCCTGGAGTCACGCTACCCGTTCGGGCGCTACGCCGACCAGGCCCAGCTTGAACTGATTTATGCCTACTACAAGAACTCCGAGCCCGAAGCGGCCAAGTCGGCTGCCGAACGGTTTATCCGTCTGCATCCACAGCATCCCAACGTTGATTACGCCTATTACCTCAAGGGCCTGACTTCGTTTGACCAGGACGTGGGCCTGCTGGCGCGCTTCCTGCCGCTGGACATGACCAAGCGTGACCCGGGCGCTGCACGCGACTCCTACAACGAGTTCGCCCAGCTCACCAGCCGCTTCCCCAACAGCCGCTACGCACCCGACGCCAAGCAGCGCATGATTTATCTGCGCAACTTGCTGGCCGCGTATGAGATCCACGTAGCCGATTACTACCTGACCCGTCAGGCTTATGTAGCCGCCGCCAACCGTGGTCGTTATGTGGTCGAAAACTTCCAGGAAACCCCTTCGGTCGGCGACGGCCTGGCGGTGATGGTCGAGGCTTACCAGCGCATGCACCTCGACCAGCTGGCCAGCACCAGCCTTGAAGTGCTCAAAACCAACTACCCGGACCACCCGAGCCTGGTAGACGGCCAGTTTGTGCCACAGGTTTCCGACTCGGATAACCGCTCGTGGCTGAGCAAGGCCACCCTGGGCCTGATCGAATCCAGCACACCGCTGCCACCGGGTGAAACCCGTGCAAACATGGACATCCAGAAGCAGTATCAGGATGCCAAGGATGCAATCCCGGCCGAACTGAAGCCAAAAGATGCCGATGGCAACATCATCGAAGAGCCAGAGGCACCAGGCAAAAGCCGTTCGTGGTTCAGCTACATGACCCTGGGCCTGTTCGACTGATTGTTCAGCGCCTGAAAAAAGAGCCCTGCGGGGCTCTTTTTTTATGTTTGATTTGCCGCTGTGCGCCTGCCAGGTCCTTGGCTAAACTGGTGCATCTTTTCTCGAATAGCGAATAACCATGCTTCGTTTACTGATCTGGGCTGCGCTGATTGCTGCGGGTGTTTGGCTGTGGCGCAAATACAAGGCCGGCATGGCCGAGAGTAAAAAGCCGGTCGACCCGGGCGCTCAGCCAATGGTGCGCTGCGCCCACTGTGGCGTACACCTACCCCGTGACCGCGCCCTGAGCCAGCGGCAGGAGTGGTATTGCACCCAACAGCATCTGGAGCAAGGGCCAAAGCCAAGGGGTTAAGCCCAATTCGCAACTACACGAGATCTTCGTAGCAGTTACCGAAGGAACGAGGCAGCTACCAGTTGGGGAAAAAGTGATGGCTGAAAGCCCCTCACCCCAACCCTCTCCCGGAGGGAGAGGGAGCTGATCTGTGGAGATTTTGAGGCCACGTGCGGTCAGTCCCCTCTCCCTCCGGGAGAGGGCTAGGGTGAGGGGCTTTTGGCTGGGTTTGACCTGCAACAGAGTATCTACATGGATTTTTTGTTTACCAATGATCAGACCCGCCCCGCTGGCGCATAAGGCGTCGGGTCGATAATCGGCTCACGCCCCAGCAGCAAGTCTGCGAACAACTGGCAGGACGCCGGCGCCAGCACCAGCCCGTTGCGGTAATGCCCGCAGTTAAGCCACAAGCCGTCAAAGCCCGCTACCCGGCCAATATACGGAATGCCCTCGGGAGAGCCCGGCCGTAGCCCGGCCCAGTGCCCAACCACTTGCGCATCGGCCAAGGCCGGGATCAATTCGACTGCCGAAGCCTTGAGGCTCTCAAGGGCCGTGAGGGTCGGGGTTTTATCAAAGCCTTCATGCTCCAGCGTGCTGCCGATCAGGATATGACCGTCGCGACGCGGAATGGCATAACGCCCTTTTGCCAACACCATGCACGACAAAAAGTCAGCCGCGCACTTGTACAGGATCATCTGGCCCTTGACCGGTTCCACAGGCAACTCCAGCCCCAGCCCGCTCAACAATTCGCCGCTCCAGGCACCCGCCGACAACACCACCTCATCACCGCGAATCTCACCCCGGGCCGTATTGACCCCGCACACCCTGTCGCCCTCGCGCACAAACCCGAGCACCTCGCACTGTTCATGCACAGTGACATTCGGCATGGCCTGCAACGCAGCCTTCAGTGATTTGACCAGCCGCGGGTTACGCACATTGGCCACATTGGCCATATAAATTGCGTGCGCATAGCCGCTGCCCAGGACGGGCACCGCATCATGAACCGCCGACATATCGACCGCAGCCAGTGGTCGCCCTTCGCGCCCGGCCCACTCCAGCGCCTGGGCCTCATCGTCCAGATCCAGCCAGTACAGCCCGGTGGTGTGTACTTCAGGATCAATCCCTGTCGAGGCAAACAAACGCTTGGCCAATTGCGGGTAAAAGTCCTGCGACCAATGCGCCAGTGCCGTAACGGCACGGTTGTAGCGCCACGGATAAAGCGGCGAAACAATACCTCCGCCCGCCCAGGAGGACTCCTGCCCTGCCCCACCACGTTCCAGCACAATCACCTGCTCTACATCCGCAGCCAGATTAAACGCAGTCAGCAGGCCAATAACCCCGCCCCCGACAATCACCACCCGTTGCTGCCTAGCCATCTGTTAATCCAGCCCGTCATTCAAAATCAATCGTTAGCGCCCCCAACACTGCTGCAGTGTCAGGCCAGGGGCGGCCTGGGTTATTGCTGCCATACCGGTGTGGGCCAGCGTAAAACTCCCGCACGGATCCCCAGCCATTGCCGAACCTTGCCTGGGAGTCGCCTCCAGCCGGTAGCCGTGATCGGCAAGCTCTGCACTTATGTGGTAGTGCTGATTACCTGAACTGAGGCCTTTCACACCGCTGTATACCGCGTTCCTGGTGTAAAAGCGCTCAAGACTTTGGGCTTGCTCCATCATCAGGACGATGATTTGAGAGCGATAGGCCCGCTTTACATAATCGCCGTACAGCGGATAAACGAATGCACCAAGGATACCGATGATCACCACAACGATCATCAGTTCGATCAGGGTAAAACCTGCTGCAGGTCGATACATTGGGTGCTTCCTATTGCAGCTGCCGCCACATGACCCGTTGAAAAACCGGGGCAACACTCGCTTGCGAAGTGTTATCCGACCCCTGATAACGCGCATAGATACTTTCCAGCACCGTGCGTGATTGCCCATGCCAGCCAATGCCGGTCACTCGATACAAACCCGTCGTGGTGGTCGCCGGCAAATGGGCCGGGGTAATGCTTGGGCCAAGGTTCTGGACGCCATATAACCCATCCGCAACACTGACCCAAAGCACACTGGATACCGGATCAATGCCCGCCACGGTCTGGGTGCGGGCTTCCAGGGGCGGGTTGCAGCTTGCTGGCGAAGCGCAGGGCAAAAGCCTGGCCCATGCGCTGTGAAGCCACGCTTCGCCACTTCCAAGCGCCGCTTCCGCCGCCTCAAATGAGTGGTTGGCGTGCTGAACGCCAGCTGCCATTTTTTCCTGTTGCGTCGCACTGACCATCGCCGCCATCCCGATCAGGCCGAGCAGTACCATGCCTACCAGGCTGATCAGCAGTGCCATGCCGCGCTGACACTTGAATGACACAGGCATAGGCACCCCCTAAGCCAGCCGGTTACGCAAAGCGACTTCCAGTTGATAGGCCTGGTCTTTGGCCCGCCCCGTGCGGTCGCGCAATGTCAGGCCGATACGGATGCTGCGCAGTCGGGCCCCCTCGACCAAGTGACGCTCATAACGCAGCGCAGAGTGCGCACTTGCCGAATCAACCACGCCAAAGCTCACGTCAAATGCCGCCACGTTGTCGAGCAGCACCGTTTTATTGGGCCCGACCTTCAACTGCCCCTGCTCAAAACGATAAAACAACTCACGCAGGGGGAACGCTGTTTCACCCGGCGCCAAGCTCAACCTTGCCCCGGGGTAGGCCCTGGCGACGGTTGTACAGTCCGAAACCACTGTCCAGTCCGGTTTGGCAGACTGAAGGCCTGCGCTCGAACTGATCATGCGCAATACCCCCCCTTGCCAGGAAACCGGGGTCTTGAACGCCGCAGGCGCATCAACAATATGATCGGCCGACAGACAGCCCAACATGCCCGCCATGCGAATCTCCCGAGCCAGTTTGCTCAGCACATAGCGCGCATCCTCTTGCAGCATGGCCGATGACTGCTGGCCCAGATAAGCCTCGCGACTGCTTGCAAACAACTGCGTCATGCCCAGTACCACCAGCATCCCCAGGGCCAGGGCCACCATCAGTTCAATCAGGCCAAAACCTGAACGCGGGCTGCTCATGATGAACCCGTCTGCGCGCGGACCTGCTCCTGCCGGCTGTAGGCAATAAAACTGTCCTGGGTAGTTATCAGCGCGCTGGCCGTGTGCTTCAAAGCACTGAGTTGCATACCGGCAGAGCCCAACAGGCTGATAAACAGAATCAACAGCGCGATAAGCACTTCGATCAAGCTCATCCCGCGTTGCCGGCTTTTATCTAATCGAGGCATCCGAATCGTCCATATCAGAAAAGTCGACGGCACGCCCTGTGCCGCCCAGATAAAAGCCTAGCCTCCTCCACGGCGCTGCAAGGTAGGACGAAGCCAAGCAAGCCAAACCGATTTTTCACCTGACTTCGTGAGCAATTAAGAGTCAGAAAACATGATGAAACCATTGCCTGAAACCTGCAGCGCCAGGCTCAGCTATACCGAGAAAACACACCTGCAAGGTCCAGGGAGGACAAGGTGCATCAACGTGGCATGAGTTTGACCCAGCTGCTGCTGACGCTGATGATCGTGGCGATTACGGCCCGATTTGCCAGCCCGGCCTATAACACCCTTATCGAGCATCAACAGCGCCAGGTCGCTGCCGAACAACTGGCCAGCAGCCTGCGCAACGCCCGCGCCCAAGCACTGCTGCGCCAGCAATATGTAGTGGTTTATCCACGCGAAAATAACTGGAGCCGAGGCTGGCGGACGATTCTGGACGTGAGCGGGCAAGGCCACCTGGACAAGAGCAACCCGGTGCTGGTCGAGTCACAGGGCGGTGGACGCATACCCATTGCGGGCAATGCACCGGTTAAACAGTATGTGCGGTTTAATCCGCTGGGCGAACCCCAGCTGATTGGGGGCGCTTTTCAAGCAGGCACACTGCATGTTTGTCAGGCAAGGACTGCACAGAGCCACTATCAAGTTGTGCTGGCAAAGAGCGGGCGCATTAGCCTGCGCAGCGATAAAACTGCACAGGCGTTATGCAGGCACGCTTAGGTGATGGCGCGAACGCGCAACTCTTTGGGCATGGAGAACGTAACATTCTCTTCACGGCCGGCCAGCTCATCGGCACCGGTTGCACCCCATGCATGCAATTGCTGGATCACGCCACGCACCAGCACCTCAGGGGCCGAAGCACCTGCTGTGATACCAATGCTCTTCACACCGTCGAACCAGCTTTTTTGCAGGTCTTCGGCACCGTCGATCAGGTAGGCGGGGGTCTGCATGCGCTCAGCCAGTTCACGCAGGCGATTGGAATTGGAGCTGTTCGGGCTGCCCACCACCAACACCACATCGCACTCGTCGGCCAGTTGCTTGACCGCGTCCTGACGGTTTTGCGTGGCGTAGCAGATATCATCCTTGCGCGGCCCGCCAATGGCCGGGAAGCGCGAACGCAGGGCGTCGATCACTCGGCTGGTGTCGTCCATCGACAAGGTCGTCTGGGTTACAAAGGCCAGTTTTTCGGGGTCTTTGACCTGCAGGTTGGCGACGTCCTTTTCATCTTCGACCAGGTAGATCGCGCCGCCATTGCTGGCGTCGTACTGGCCCATAGTGCCTTCAACTTCCGGGTGACCGGCATGGCCAATCAGGATGCACTCACGGCCGTCACGGCTGTAGCGCGCCACTTCGATATGCACCTTGGTGACCAGCGGGCAGGTCGCATCAAAAACTTTAAGACCGCGACCCGCAGCCTCTGTACGCACAGCCTGGGAAACGCCATGGGCACTGAAGATGACGATGACGTCGTCCGGCACCTGATCCAGTTCTTCGACAAAGATTGCGCCGCGGGAGCGCAAGTCTTCAACGACAAATTTGTTGTGCACCACTTCGTGGCGAACATAGATAGGCGGACCGAATACTTCCAGAGCGCGATTGACGATTTCAATCGCACGGTCCACCCCGGCGCAGAAGCCACGGGGGTTGGCGAGTTTGATATGCATGCTGGGCCTCGTGGGACGCGCAGAAAAATAATGCCAATCAGGCCCGGCCACAGCCGGGCACTGAATTACAGCGCTTGAACGTCTTTGATTTCCACGTCGAAGGTCAGGGTCTTGCCTGCCAGCGGGTGGTTGAAATCAATGGTGACCTGCTCGTCATCAAACTCTTTGACCACACCCGGAAGCTCGGTGTTGGCCGCGTCGTTGAAGATCACCAGCAAGCCTTGCGACAACTCCATGTCCTTGAACTGCGAACGCGGAATGATCTGCACATTTTGCGGGTTTGGCTGGCCAAAGGCGTTTTCCGGAAGAATCTCCAGTGTGCGCTTGTCACCCGCCTTGAAACCGAACAACGCCGTTTCAAACCCTGGCAGCAAGCTGCCATCACCGACCTTGAAGGTGGCCGGGGACTTGTCGAAGGTGCTGTCGACGGTGTCGCCATTTTCCAGACGCAAAGCAAAATGCAGCGTGACCTGCGTGTTCTGACCAATACGCTGCTCAGTCATGAGCGGTTTCCTCGGACTTTTTACTTTTGAACATATCCAGCGCCAGCATCACGGCACCTACGCAAATCGCACTGTCGGCGAAGTTGAACGCAGGGAAGTACCAGCGATTTTGCCAATGCACCAGAATGAAATCGACCACATGGCCGTAAACAATACGGTCATACAAGTTACCCAGCGCGCCGCCCAGGATCAGGGCAAGGGCAATGGCCAACCAGGTGTCATTGCGCCCCAGACGCTTGAGCCAGACCACCAGCACGGCACTGACCACCACCGCGATCAATGCAAACAGCCAGCGCTGCCAGCCAGCACTGTCGGCCAGGAAGCTGAAAGCCGCGCCGGTGTTGTAGGCCAGGGTCCAGCTGAACAGGTCCGGGATCACCACGATCTGCTGGTACATCTGCAGCGCGTTGTCGAAGTAGACCTTGCTGGTCAGGTCAATGACCAGGACCAGCACCGTCAACCAGAGCCAGCCCAGGCGCCCGAAGCGCCCGGTAGTGCTGGTATTAGGCATAGTGACGTACCTCACCGGCGCCGCTGATGTTGTCGACGCAACGACCGCAGATTTCCGGGTGCTCCGGGTTCACACCGACGTCTTCACGGCAGTGCCAGCAACGGGCGCACTTGGCGTGGGCCGACTTGACCACCTTGAGCTTGAGGCCGGCGACTTCGGTCACCACGGCATCCGCTGGAGCCTGCACCAGGGGTGCAACGCTGGCGGTGGAGGTGATCAGCACGAAGCGCAGTTCGTTGCTCAGCTTGGCCAGGTCCGCTGCCAGGGCATCTTCGGCGAACAGGGTGACTTCCGCCTGCAAGTTGCCGCCAATGGCCTTGGCTGCACGCAGGTTTTCCATCTCCTTGTTGACCGCAACCTTGACCGCCATGATCCGCTCCCAGTAGGCGCGATCCAGTTCGGTGCCTTCCGGCAGCTCGCTCAGACCTTCATACCAGGTGTTGAGCATGACCGATTCGTTGCGATCGCCCGGCAGGTATTGCCACAGCTCGTCGGCAGTGAATGCCAGGATCGGTGCGATCCAGCGCACCAGCGCCTCGGAGATGTGGAACAGCGCGGTCTGGCACGAACGACGGGCCTTGCTGTCAGCACCAGTGGTGTACTGACGGTCCTTGATGATATCCAGGTAGAAGCCGCCCAGCTCCTGCACGCAGAAGTTGTGCACCTTGGAGTACACGTTCCAGAAGCGGTATTCGCCGTAATGCAGCTCCAGCTCGCGCTGCAGCAACAACGCGCGATCCACCGCCCAACGGTCCAGTGCCAGCATTTCTTCGGCAGGCAGGATGTCGGTGGCCGGGTTGAAGCCGGTCAGGTTCGACAGCAGGAAGCGTGCGGTGTTGCGGATACGCCGGTAGGCATCTGCGCTACGCTGCAGGATCTGGTCGGAAACCGCGATTTCACCCGAGTAGTCAGTCGAGGCAACCCACAGACGCATGATGTCAGCGCCCAGGGTGTCGTTGACCTTTTGCGGTGCAATCACGTTGCCCAACGACTTGGACATCTTGCGACCAGCCTCGTCCACGGTGAAACCGTGGGTCAGCAGCTCGCGGTACGGCGCGTGGTTGTCGATGGCGCAACCGGTCAGCAGCGAGGAGTGGAACCAGCCACGGTGCTGGTCGGAGCCTTCCAGGTACAGGTCGGCACGCGGGCCGGTCTCGTGACCCATAGGGTGCGAGCCGCGCAGTACATGCCAGTGCGTGGTGCCCGAATCGAACCATACGTCCAGGGTGTCGCTGATCTTGTCGTACAGCGGCGCTTCGTCGCCCAGCAGTTCGGCGGCGTCCAGCTTGAACCAGGCCTCGATACCTTCAAGCTCAACGCGCTTGGCCACTTCTTCCATCATTTCGACGGTGCGCGGGTGCAGTTCGCCGCTTTCCTTGTGCAGGAAAAACGGGATCGGCACACCCCAGTTGCGTTGACGCGAGATGCACCAGTCCGGACGGTTGGCGATCATCGAGTGCAGGCGGGCCTGGCCCCAGGCCGGTACGAACTGGGTATCTTCGATAGCCTGCAGCGCACGGGCGCGCAGGGTATCGCCTGTGGTCGGCTGCTTGTCCATGCCGATGAACCACTGCGCGGTAGCGCGGTAGATCAGCGGGGTCTTGTGGCGCCAGCAGTGCATGTAGCTGTGGCTGATGGTTTCGGTGAACATCAACGAGCCGACTTCGATCAACTTGTCGATGATGTTCTGGTTGGCCTTCCAGATGAACTGGCCACCGAAGAACTCCAGCGATGGCACATACACGCCATTGCTTTGCACCGGGTTGATGATGTCGTCGTTGACCATGCCATAGGCTTTGCAGGTCACGAAGTCGTCTACGCCGTAGGCCGGGGCGGAGTGAACCACGCCGGTGCCGGCGCCCAGTTCAACGTACTCGGCCAGGTAAACCGGCGACAGGCGGTCGTAGAACGGGTGACGGAAGTTGATCAGCTCCAGCGCCGAACCGGTGGTGGTGGCGATCACCGAACCTTGCAGGTTGTAGCGCGCCAGGCACGACTCGACCAGCTCTTCAGCCAGGACCAGCAGTTTGTCACCCACATCGACCAGCGCGTAGGTGAATTCCGGGTGGACGTTAAGTGCCTGGTTGGCCGGAATGGTCCACGGGGTGGTGGTCCAGATCACGATTGCGGTCGGCTTGCTCAGGGCTGCCAGGCCAAAGGCCTCGGCCAGTTTGGCCTCGTCGGCAACCGGGAAGGCAACGTCGATGGCCGCGGATTTCTTGTCCTGGTATTCAACTTCAGCTTCGGCCAGGGCCGAACCGCAATCGAAGCACCAGTTCACCGGCTTGAGACCCTTGAACACGAAACCGCCCTTGACGATTTCGGCCAGGGCACGGATTTCGCCGGCTTCGTTTTTGAAGTCCATGGTTTTGTACGGGTTGGCAAAGTCACCCAGCACACCCAGACGGATGAACTCGGACTTCTGGCCCTCGATCTGCTCGGTGGCGTAGGCACGGCACAGCTCGCGGGTCTTGTCCGCAGGCAGGTTTTTACCGTGAGTCACTTCAACCTTGTGCTCGATCGGCAAACCGTGGCAATCCCAGCCCGGCACATACGGCGCGTCAAAACCCGACAGGGTCTTGGAGCGGATGATCATGTCTTTCAGGATCTTGTTCAGCGCATGACCGATATGGATAGTGCCGTTGGCATACGGAGGACCGTCGTGAAGTACGAACTTCGGACGATCCTTGCCAATCTCGCGCAACTTCCCGTACAGGCCAATGCTGTCCCAGCGCTGCAAAATTTGCGGTTCGCGCTGTGGCAGGCCGGCCTTCATTGGGAAGGCGGTGTCCGGGAGGTTTAGCGTGGCTTTGTAGTCGGTCATTTCAGGCTCTTTTTAAGCGGTTGACCCAGCCAATAGGCTCGGGCGGCGGCGACGTCCGCATTGATCGCCGTCTTGAGCGCCTCCAGGGAGGCGAAACGCTGCTCATCACGCAGCTTGTGGTGGAATGCCACGTTCAAACGCCGACCATACAGATCGCCGGCGAAATCCAACAGATGTACTTCAAGATGGGCGCTGCCATCCCCTGCTACGGTTGGCCGCACGCCGATATTGGCGACGCCGGGCCAGGTCTTGCCATCGATCTCGACGCTGGCCAGGTACACCCCGGTCAACGGCACACGACGACGCTTGAGCTGGATATTGGCGGTCGGCGTGCCCAGTTGGCGCGCCAGTTTTTGCCCGTGCAATACCCGCCCAGCGATTTGAAAAGGACGCCCCAGCAAGCGCTCTGCAAGGGCGAAATCGCCGCCAGCCAGGGCATCACGCACCTTCGTGCTGCTGATGCGTACACCGTCAAGCTCGACGGTTTGCGCCGCCTCGACGGTAAAGCCCTGCATCTGCCCGGCCTGTTGCAAGAAATCAAAGTCGCCGACGCGGTCGCAGCCAAAACGGAAGTCGTCACCGACCTCCAGGTGCTGCACACCCAGGCCGTCGACCAGGATGGTATCGACGAATTCGGCGGCGCTGAGCTTGCACAGGCGTTGATTGAACGCCAGGCACAGCACCCGGTCGACACCGGCGTCAGCCAGCAGTTGCAGCTTGTCGCGCAACCGGGCCAGACGTGCCGGCGCCGTGTCCGGGGCAAAGAACTCGCGCGGCTGCGGCTCGAAAATCACCACGCAGCTGGGCACGCCCAACTCCAGCGCACGCTCACGCAGCCGGCCCAGGATTGCCTGGTGACCACGGTGTACACCGTCAAAGTTGCCAATAGTGGCGACACAGCCCCGATGCTGGGGCCGCAAATTGTGAAGGCCTAGAACCAGCTGCATAACGCGCTTCTTGCTCATAAAGTGGTCGATTATAACCACACCCAGCCCAGTACGACAGGCAACAGCGCAAGGCAAATCAGGTCATTTCGACAAAATCGACGTCTGACCCGTCATTAGCTTACATAAGTGACTTGCGCGCGAAATCTTTCAAACGCAGGCCCAGCAACAGCAGCATGCCGAAATACGCCAGCACGCCCGCGACAACCAAGCCGCCCAGGCGAATAAAACGCTCCAGCATATTGCCGTGATCCCAGGCCGGCATCACCTGCATCAAGCCCAGCAATACCGCGGACATCACGGCTACGGCCAGCACCAGCTTGAACAGGTATTTGGTCCAGCCTGGCTGGGCGACAAACAGTTTTTGCCGACGCAGCTGCCAGAACAGCAACCCGGCATTGATACAGGCGCCCACGCTGATGGCCAGTGCCAGGCCCGCATGCTGCAACGGCACAATAAACACCAGGTTAAGCAACTGCGTCACTACCAGGGTGAATACCGCAATCTTGACCGGGGTGCGAATATTTTGCTGTGCATAAAAGCCTGGGGCCAGCACCTTGATAATGATGATCCCCAGCAGCCCCAGCGAATAAGCGATCAATGCTCGCTGGGTCATGGCCGCATCCAGCGCCGTGAACTGGCCGTACTGAAACAGTGAAACCGTCAGCGGCTCGGACAAAATGGCCAGCGCCAGCGAGCATGGCAGCACCAGCACAAAACACAGGCGCAGGCCCCAGTCGAGAATCCGCGAATATTCCTGGCGGTCTTTATTGGCGTAGGTCTTGGACAGGGTTGGCAGCAGGATCGTGCCCAGCGCCACCCCTAGAACCCCCGACGGCAACTCCATCAGGCGGTCCGCGTAGTACATCCATGACACCGAACCGGCGACAAGGAAAGAAGCAAAAATCGTATTGATGATCAGCGAAATCTGACTGACCGACACACCCAGAATGGCCGGCAACATCTGCTTCATCACGCGCCACACACCGGTATCGCGCAGATTGAGGCGCGGCAATACCAGCATGCCGATTTTTTTCAGATGCGGCAGCTGGAACAGCAACTGCGCCAGCCCCCCCACCAGCACGGCCCAGCCCAGGGCCATGACCGGAGGATCGAAATACGGCGTAAGGAACAATGCAAACACAATCATGCTGACGTTCAGCAAGGTCGGCACAAAGGCAGGTACGGCAAAACGGTTCCAGGTATTGAGGATCGCCCCGGCCAGGGATGACAGCGAGATCAGCAATATATAAGGGAAAGTGACCCGCAGCATGTCGCTGGTCAGCTCGAATTTTTCCGGAGTCGTGGCGAACCCTGGAGCCGTTGCCCAGATAACCCAGGGGGCCGCCACCATGCCCAGCACGGTGACAATGGCCAGCACCAGGGTCAAAAGCCCGGCGACATAAGCAACGAAAGTACGGGTCGCCTCCTCACCTTGCTGGCTCTTGTATTCGGCCAGAATGGGCACAAATGCCTGGGAGAAAGCCCCCTCGGCGAAGATCCTGCGCAGCAGATTGGGCAGTTTGAAGGCAATAAAGAACGCATCCGTGGCCATTCCGGCACCGAAGGCACGCGCAATAATGGTGTCGCGAATGAAGCCCAGAACCCTGGAAATCATGGTGATTGAGCTGACGGCAGCCAACGACTTGAGCAAATTCATTGAAAGAGTTTTTGCCTATTAGAGAAAGAGCTGGCGAACAAAGCGCCCACTTATGCGATACTGCGCGCCGCAACAGCACAGAGCCAAGCTCGCGAGTTTACAGGTCAAGCGCCGGAAATAAATATCCCGTCTGCCTCGATCCACCACTCAGCGGATCGCATCAAACGCCCTTGACAAGAGTTCTCGTCATCGGCATGATTCGCGGCCTATTTTGTTTGTTATTTCCCAAAAGTCTTTCGAGGAGCTCGACGGTGGCCAACACACCTTCCGCCAAAAAACGTGCAAAACAGGCTGAGAAGCGTCGCAGCCACAACGCCAGCCTGCGTTCCATGGTTCGTACCTACATCAAGAATGTAGTTAAAGCCATCGACGCAAAAGACGCTGCTAAAGCGCAAGCTGCTTATGTTCTGGCTGTACCTGTTATCGACCGTATGGCCGATAAAGGCATCATCCACAAGAACAAAGCTGCTCGCCATAAGAGCCGCCTGAATGGCCACGTCAAGGCGTTGAACCTTGCGACTGCCGCTTAAGCGACAAGCTTGTTAAAAAACCGACCTTAGGGTCGGTTTTTTATTGCCTGCGATTTAAGCGACACCCTTGTAGCAGCTGCCGAAGGAACGAGGCTGCGTTCGGTTGCGCAGCGACCGCAAATATTCAAACCCAAGCTTGTCTGACACACAGCAAAACCCGGCTTTACGACAGCTTCGCCGCCGAACGCAGCCTCGCTCCTTCGGCAGCTGCTACAGATCCGGAATAAAAATCGGCAAAAAAAAGCCGCGACAAGCGCGGCTTTTCTTGAACAACGTTACTCGTGTGGCCACGGCAAAATCGGGATTGCCGTTACGGCATTCTGCGGACTGCCTTCGATCAAGCGGTCGCTGTACACCAGATACACCAGCGTATTGCGCTTTTTATCGAGAAAACGCACCACCTGCATGGTCTTGAACACCAGCGAAGTGCGCTCCTTGAACACCTCATCACCATCCTTCAGGTCGCCCTTGAAGCTGATCGGCCCGGTCTGACGGCACGCAATCGACGCCTCGGCACGATCCTCGGCCAACCCCAGACCACCCTTCATACCGCCCGTCTTGGCGCGGGACAGGTAGCAAGTCACACCGTCCACCTTCGGATCATCAAATGCTTCGACCACAATGCGGTCATTGGGCCCGACAAATTTGAAAACCGTCGATACCGAACCAATCTCTTCAGCCGACGCCAGCAACGGCATTGCCAGCATCAACCCCAACAAACCGCCAATCAAGCGCATATCACACCTCAAAATCAAACCAGAATCAGGTTATCGCGGTGCACCAATTCAGGCTCCGCCATATACCCCAGCACAGCGACAATCGCATCCGACGGCTGCCCGATGATTTTTTGCGCTTCAGCAGCACTGTAGTTGGCCAGGCCACGGGCAATTTCCCGCCCGTCCGGCGCCACACACACCACCATCTCGCCACGACGGAAACCGCCCTGCACCGCCTTGACCCCAACCGGCAGCAGGCTCTTATTGCCCTTGGACAAAGCCGCTACAGCCCCCTCATCCAGCACCAGCGTGCCACGGGTTTGCAAATGCCCGGCCAGCCACTGTTTGCGTGCAGCCAACAGACCACGCTCAGGGGACAGCAAGGTGCCCAGGCGCTCGCCCGCCTTCAGACGATCCAGCACCCGCTCCAGACGCCCACCCACGATGATCGTGTGCGCCCCGGAACGTGCCGCCAGCCGCGCCGCACGCAGCTTGGTCTGCATGCCACCACGCCCCAGCGCGCCACCGGTACCGCCCGCCACAGCGTCCAGCGCCGGGTCATCGGCACGAGCCTCGTAGATCATCTTGGCATCAGGGTTAATACGCGGATCAGCGTCAAACATGCCGTCGCGATCGGTCAGGATCACCAGCAGATCAGCCTCGACCAGATTGGCCACCAGTGCTGCCAGCGTATCGTTGTCACCAAAACGGATTTCGTCGGTGACCACCGTGTCATTTTCGTTAATGACCGGGATCACACCCAGCTCCACCAGCGCACGCAACGTGCTGCGGGCATTGAGGTAACGCTTGCGATCAGACAGGTCGTCATGGGTCAGCAGAATTTGCGCGGTATGCCGGGAGTGCTCGGCAAAGCTCGACTCCCAGGCCTGCACCAGGCCCATCTGGCCAATGGCCGCAGCCGCTTGCAGCTCGTGCATGGCACTCGGTCGCACCGTCCAGCCCAAACGGCTCATGCCGGCCGCCACAGCACCCGAAGACACCAGCACCAGCTCAACGCCAGCCTCGTGCAACGCCACCATCTGCTCCACCCAAACGCCCATCGCTGCGCGATCCAGGCCTTTGCCATCCGCTGTCAGCAACGCGCTGCCGATCTTGACAACCCAGCGCTGCGCACCCGTCACCTTGCTCCGCATCTTCATCCAACCTATGCCTGAGAGCAGCGCGACCGAGCGCTGCCATGGAATTATTTATGATTACCAATTCGTAGATGCTAAAACGCCGCTCATTGAGCGGCGCTGTAGTTTACTGCAACGAATCAGTCGCGGACGTAAATGATTTCCGGACCATCTTCATCATCTACATCTTCTTCGTCCCAGTCATCTTCACCGATGTCATGGACGCTCTTCACGCCGCTGCGGCGCAGGGCACGCTTGTCATCCAGGGCCTGCAACTGCGCACGGGCTTCATCTTCGATGCGCTGATCCAGCTCGGCCAACTCTTGCTTGTAAGCAGGGTCAGCAGCCAGACGATCAGCACGATCCTCCAGATAACGCATGATGTCATGGCAGAGCTTGTCGGTACCGATCTTGGCAATCGCCGAGATCACATACACCGGACCGGTCCACTCAAGACGATCAACCACTTCCTTGACGCGAGCATCGTGCTCGTCTTCAGGCAGCGAATCGCACTTGTTCAGCACCAGCCAGCGATCACGCTCAGCCAGCGAAGGGCTGAACTTGGTCAGCTCGTTAACGATGACTTCAGCGGTATCAGCAGCACTTTCAGTACCTTCCACCGGCGCCATGTCGACGAGATGCAACAACAGGCGGGTACGCGCCAGGTGCTTGAGGAAGCGAATGCCCAGGCCCGCGCCATCGGAAGCCCCTTCGATCAAGCCAGGAATATCGGCGATCACAAAGCTCTTCCAGCGATCCACGCTGACCACACCCAGGTTTGGCACCAGGGTAGTAAACGGATAGTCCGCCACTTTCGGCTTGGCTGCAGACACCGAACGGATAAAGGTACTTTTACCAGCGTTCGGCAAGCCCAGCAGGCCAACGTCAGCCAGCACCTTCAATTCCAGTTTCAGGTCACGCTGCTCACCCGGCTTGCCCGGCGTGGTCTGGCGTGGCGCACGGTTGGTACTGGATTTGAAACGGGTGTTGCCCAGCCCGTGCCAGCCACCATGCACCACCAGCAAACGCTGGCCGGCCTTGGTCAGGTCACCGATGATTTCCTGGGTGCCAGCGTCGATCACCGTGGTACCGACCGGAACACGCAGCTCCAGGTCTTCACCCTTGCGACCGGTGCAATCCGTACTGCCGCCGTTCGAGCCACGCTGGGCATCGAAGTGACGGGTATAACGGTAGTCAACCAGGGTGTTGAGGTTTTCGTCGGCGATCATGTAGATCGAGCCGCCATCACCACCATCACCACCGTTTGGGCCACCGTTCTCGATGAATTTCTCACGACGGAAACTCATGCAACCGTTACCACCGTCGCCTGCTTTTACTTTGATCGATACTTCATCAACAAACTTCATATCAAAACGCGCCTCTCGTCATTAGGACGAGCCGTTAAAAACCAAGACATAAGACTCTTGCAAAAATGAGCGCAGCGACCTCAATCAACGACCGTTAAATCCAGCGCCAGCAGCCCATACAAACAGTTTTGCAAGAGACTCACCCCACAAACGAAAAAGCCCCGTCGCAAGACAGGGCTCTTCCAGCTACCAAGCTATTACGCCGCGACGACTGCAGTCTTCGGAACGATGCTTACATAGCGACGACCGAAGGCGCCTTTAACCTGGAACTTGATCACGCCTTCCACTTTCGCGAACAGGGTGTGATCTTTGCCCATACCAACGCCGTAGCCAGCGTGGAATTGGGTGCCGCGCTGACGCACGATGATGTTGCCCGGAATGATAGCCTGGCCGCCATACATCTTCACGCCAAGGCGTTTGGCTTCTGAGTCGCGACCGTTACGGGTACTACCACCAGCTTTTTTGTGTGCCATGAGTCAATTCTCCTAGTGAGGAATTAGGCTGAAATTAAGCCTGAATACCGGTGATTTTGATCTCGGTGTACCACTGGCGGTGGCCCATACGCTTCATGTGGTGCTTACGACGACGGAACTTGATGATGCGGACTTTATCGTGACGACCTTGGGAGATCACTTCAGCCACAACAGTGGCGCCAGGTACAACTGGAGCGCCGATGTTAACGTCGTCGCCATTGGCGACCAACAGAACGCGATCAAAAGTTACGGATTCGCCGGTAGCGATTTCCAGTTTTTCGATCTTCAGGTATTCACCTGGAGCTACTTTGTATTGCTTGCCACCAGTAACGATTACTGCGTACGACATGGTATTTCTCCGATAATCCTGCTCACCCAGCGCTTTATAGGTAAAGGTATTGGCTGGCATGGCTGCATGGGGCTGGAACGGCCCAGATGCAATTGCGTAAGGCAGGTGCTGCCCAGGAAGTTCAGGGTGCGCGATTGTACGCAAGCCAAGTCAGGCTTGCAAGGGGCCGTCCATCCGCCTTGACAGGCCCAGCCCCCCGACCTAGCATGCCGCGCAACCCTTCTGGAGCACCTGTCGCTGATGCAACCCCAAGCTTTCTACCGCGCGGTGGCGGACGATTTTAGCGCCGTCGATGGCATCATCAAGAAGCAGCTGACTTCACGCGTACCGCTGGTCTCAAAAATCGGCGACTACATTACTTCGGCCGGCGGTAAGCGCCTGCGTCCTTTATTAGTGTTGCTGTGTGGCAAGGCCCTGGGTCGCGAAGGCGACGACTTGCGCCTGCTGGCCGCAACCATCGAGTTCCTGCATACCGCGACCCTGCTGCACGACGACGTGGTCGACATGTCGGGCATGCGCCGTGGCCGCAAGACCGCCAACGCCACCTGGGGCAATGCCCCCAGCGTATTGGTCGGCGACTTCCTGTACTCGCGCTCCTTCGAGATGATGGTTGAGCTTGGCTCGATGCCAGTGATGAAAATCCTGTCGCAAGCCACCCGCATCATTGCTGAAGGCGAAGTGTTGCAGCTGTCCAAGGTGCGCGACGCCAGCACCACCGAAGAAACCTACATGGAAGTCATCCGCGGCAAAACCGCGATGCTGTTCGAGGCTTCGACCCACAGTGCTGCGGCGCTGGCAGGCGCCACGCCCGAGCAGAGCGAAGCCCTGCGCACCTTCGGCGATCACCTGGGGGTGGCGTTCCAGCTGGTGGACGACCTGCTCGACTACCGCGGCGATGCTGAAACCCTGGGCAAGAACGTCGGTGACGATCTGGCCGAAGGCAAGCCGACCCTGCCGCTGATCTACACCATGCGCGAAGGCACGCCTGAACAGGCAGCCCTGGTGCGCAAGGCCATCCAGAAAGGCGGCATCGAAGACCTGGAAAGCATCCGCGCGGCTGTCGAGGCCTCCGGCTCACTGGAATACACCGCACAACTGGCCCGCGACTATGTGGCCCGTGCGATTGTATGCCTCGAAGCCCTGCCGCCAAGCGAATACCGCGATGCGCTGGTCGAATTGAGCGAATTTGCGGTAGCACGTACACACTGACTACCTGTGGGAGCGGGCTTGCTCGCGACTGGATCGCTGCGGTGCAACACATGCACCGCGGCGCCTGCATCGCGGGCAAGCCCGCTCCCACACGTTCAATCTGCCCTGCTATCCCCCGCCCCGCACTAAAACCCTATATAATGCGCGCCTTTTAGCCAGCCTGATTCTTAAGGAGCTTTAGTGAGCACGTTGCCACCCTGCCCAAAATGCAATTCCGAATACACCTACGAAGACGGCGCCCAGCTGATCTGCCCGGAATGCGCCCATGAGTGGTCCGCCAATGGCGTAGCTGAAGAAGCCAGCGATGAAAAAGTCTACAAGGACTCCGCAGGCACTGTGCTGACCGACGGTGACACCATCACCGTGATCAAGGACCTGAAAATCAAGGGGACTTCCCTGGTGGTCAAAGTGGGCACCAAGGTCAAGAACATCCGCCTGTGCGACGGCGACCACGATATCGACTGCAAGATCGACGGCATCGGCCCGATGAAGCTCAAGTCCGAGTTCGTGCGTAAAGTCTGATTCTGCTGCATGCCTTTCTGCGCCCTGCGCAGGAAGGTGCTTCACCCTCCCCGCCAAGCAATATCAAAAAGCCAGCCACTTTGATCCGCAGCAGTTCTAACGCAGAAAGATCAGAAATCCGCCAATAGGCACTTGCTATTAATTGAATAAGAATTATTCTCATTGGTATTCATCAAGGAGATGACGACCATGACTTATTTAATTGATGCCTGGCTGGACCGTCCACACCCATACCTGCGAATCCTGCATCGGGAAACCGGGGAAGTCTGTGCGGTACTGGAAGAAGAAGCACTCAACGAGCTGCAGGATCAGGGCGACCTGGATTTCACCGGGCTCAACTCAAGCGAGCCGGTAGTGCTCAAGGAACTGGTACGCAATCTGTTCCTGTTCTGCTATGCCCGGGCATTGCGCCCGTGCGGTACAACTGACACTCACCCGCACCACGCCAAGCTACAAATATGACGGCGCCGATGTAGCTGCGGGTTTGCCAGCAAACCCGCAGCCAACGTCAAACCCTGGGGTTCTTACAGAACGTCCAGCAGCTCAACGTCGAATACCAGCACGCTGTGCGGAGCAATGCTGCCAACGCCTTGGGCGCCGTAAGCCAGTTCGCTCGGCACATAGATGCGCCATTTGCTGCCGGCGTTCATCAGTTGCAGGGCTTCAGTCCAGCCGGCGATCACGCCGCCAACCGGGAATTCAGCTGGCTGACCACGATCGTAGGAGCTGTCAAATACAGTGCCGTCGATCAGGGTACCGTGGTAGTGAACACGCACGGTGTCTTCACGCGATGGCTTGGCGCCTTCACCGGCAGTCACAACTTCGAATTGCAAGCCGGAAGCCAGGGTGGTGATGCCGTCTTTCTTGGCGTTTTCAGCCAGGAAAGCCTTGCCTTCGCCTGCTGCAGCTTCTGCCTTGGCAGCTGCTTCAGCTTGCATGATCTCGCGGATCACCTTGAAGCTTGCCGACATTTCTTCCTGACCTACACGGCTTTCCTTGCCCGCGTAAGCGTCAGTCAGGCCAGCCAGGATGGCGTCCAGGCTGATGCCAGGTGGCGGGTTGTCGCGCAGCTGGTCACCCAGCTGACGGCCAATGCCGTAGCTGACGCGAGTTTCGTCGGTCGACAGATTTACTTCGGACATAACACTGCTCCGCTGTGGGGGGTGCCCGGAAAAACCGCGCTAGCCGCGGCTGGCGAACACCCCGAACCAAAAAAGGGCCAGCAGACTACCACAGCCCCCAAAGCCTTCGCAGCCCGGGTTGGCGCGCAACCTGCGGGCAGCCCTTAGTGTTTGGTCAATTTATCCAGGTAGCCCATCGCAAACGCCGAAACCACAAAGGTCATGTGAATGATCACATACCACATCAGGTACTCGGTCTCGATATTGCGTGCATCCATAAATACCCGCAGCAGATGGATCGATGAGATCGCCACGATCGATGCCGCGACTTTCATTTTCAACGAGGTGGAGTCCATCGTGCCCAGCCAGCTGAGCTTCTCCTTGTGCTCGTCGATATCCAGTTGCGAGACAAAGTTCTCGTAGCCGGAAATCATCACCATCACCAGCAAACCGCCCACCAGCGCCATGTCGATCAGCGACAGGATGACCAGGATCAAATCCGACTCAGTTAGCGCAAACACGTTGGGGATTACATGAAACACTTCCTGGAAGAACTTCAACGCCAAAGCCAGCAGGCCCAGCGAAAGCCCGAAGTAAATTGGCGCCAAAATCCAGCGCGAGGCGTACATTGCATTTTCGATAAAGCGTTCCATTGAATCTCACAGGACGTAACAAAATGGGCGCGAGTATATCAGTGAGAAAAGCACCGTGTTAAAGGGCTGGAAACAGCCTGTAAAAACATTTTCTGCTAGTGTCCACACCCTCAGCATTGTTTACGGACAGGAAAACCGAACCATGGATCTGCGATTCCCCTTGGCTTGTTTTGGGTTCTCGATGGCATTGCTCGCGGTCGGCGGCTGTTCTCCTGACGACGAACACCAGCAGGCCAGCCTGGAGCAGCGCAGTGCAGCGTTCGAACAGAGCCTGGACGGCATCAAGGATCAGCAACTCAAAGATGCTGTGGCCGACCTCGGCGGGTCCCTGCTGTTGCTCGAACGTGCGCGCCTCAAACTGCAGGACAAGCCGATCGAGACCGAATACGGCGCCGATGACCTGGCATTGCTCAAGCACTACCCCAGCAGCCAGGCGCTTACCGATACCTATATCAACGGCTTGTTTGTACTGCGCAAGGCCTCAAGCTCCGATTACCTGACGGACCTGGAACCGGTATTCCCGTTTCCGCTCAACAGTGCAGCCGAGTTCCCGTTCCCCCATGCCCTGGAATGGCAGTCGGTGACCCTGAGCAACAAACAAGTGGTGCCCTTCCAGCCGGAGTGGTCCGAAAGCGACCCGGGTATCCAGCTAAGCCCCTCCAGCGCCAACCTGAGCAACCCCGACGACCTGACTGTCACTTACCCCTATATCGACGGGGTTGAAACCGCCAATACCCAACAGCCCCAGCCCATGACCCTACAGGGCAAGGTCGAAGTCATCGCGCCTGGCAAAGTGGTCAACTTCAACCTCACGGCCAAGGACGTGGGTAAAACCCGGACCGACGGCACAATCAGCGTCACCCTGCTGGCACTGGGCAAGAACTTTGCAGAGGTGGACATCGTCAACAGCGCTCCCCTGGCCGAGCAAGTGCGCGACACCCCGCTCAATCCGCTGATCATCCAGGCCCGCGACGCAAGCGGGCAGTTCCTTACACGTTCGGGATCGATCAACGAAAATGCCGAGCAACTGGCGTTTTATCAGCAACAACTGGCCGAGATGCTCAAGCAAACCGCCTGGAGTGACGCGTTCGAGCAGCAACTGGATAACGAGCAGAAGGCCTTCGACCAGCTGCACCCGCACCACTACAGCAAGGTGTTCTTCAACGGCACGGTGGCCAATGTCGATATCAATGTGCTCGATTTCTCAAGCGCTATCGTCACCCGCAAGGCCCTCGACCTGCCGGTGCGCATGCTGGACAAAAACGTGGTGGGTAAAGAGATCCAGCCCCTGGCGCTCAACGTCGTGGTGTATGACGATCAGGCCGCCAACGCGCTAAAAGACGCCACGCTGGCACCCGAGCAACTGGAAAAGAGCGTAGTGATCAGCCAGTCAGTGGAAGATGCCAGCGCCGCGTCCCTGGAGTTCAGCCACCCGGCTACGTTCAACAGCGAAATGCTCGGTGCGCTCCCGGACAAGTCTGACGCGCCGGTCACCTTCTTTGCCGAAGACGACAAGGGCAATCGCAGCGAGCCGCTGGAATTGCCTGCCGAAGCCTTCGATGTGGACCCGCACGCAGGCGTTATCACCTACGACCTGAACCTGTTTCCCGAAACTCCGGCCTATGCGGTTGGCTCAATCCCGCTGTTTATCGCGGATATCGACAAACAGGTGCTGGATATCGCCCACCTGCCCAAAGGCCTTGAGCTCAAGGGCAATGCCCTGATCGTTGATCAAAACGTGTTCCCGGCCGAGGCCTGGCGCTTTTTTGCCAAGGACGATACGGGGAATTATCTGAAGGAAGTGACTGCCGTCAGCCACAGCACCGAGCCCGATGGCCCGCCGGTGTTCGACGTGCATTACTTTTATGGTCAGCCGACCCAACTGGAAAGCTATGCCCGCACCGCGCTCAACCCTGTCGAGTACGGGTTTGAAGTCAAACTCGACAAGGCCCCGGAAGCCAGCACACCACGCTAAAACACTGCCTAGCGCAAGGCCTGACAACGCCCGCCATTGATCTGACGCAGCTGGGCCTGCACATGCAGGCACCAGATTTGCGGATCGTCAGCCAGTTGATAGCCATGCAGGGTCAGGCTTTCAACGATGGATTCAAGAATGGTTTCGGCCACGAACGGCCCGGGGAAAGGGCCCTGCGCCTTGATCGTGGAGGGTTGTTCGCCTGCCAGGCCAGCGGCGAAGAGCAGCGTCCACATCCCGTTATTGCCTGCCAGCGGTCGAATGCTGCATTCAATACGGGTCACCAGGCCCAAGCATTGGCGAGTAAGGCAAAGGTTGCGCGACATGACGGCGACCCTCGGTAGAGCCTGTCTTCAGCCGCAGACTACGGGCTGCATCGATCCAGTGACGACAGTTGTGTCCATGCCATCAGAATAGAAGAAATTCTGAGTATGAAAAGTCGCCAATGACCAACGGCTTTGTCGATTGGCATCGCAAAACTGTGGGAGCGGGCTTGCCCGCGATGCCAACGCCGCGAGGGCCATGACAGACTGTGCCTGCCTGCATCGCAGGCAAGCCAGCTCACACAATCCGCGCGCTTGCCGCTCCCACAGGTTTCGCTTTAAGGGATCAGGCCGGTTTTTTTGCGGCCAGGGCTTCCGCCAACAACTCCTTTTCGGCTTCCTTGAGGTCGTCGTCGTTGATCATTTCAGCAATCACCCGCAACCGCTCGACCACTCGGGCGTTAACGCTGCCTTCAGGGAACTGGCCCTCGGCATCCGGTTCACCGGCAGGCTCGCCCACCAGCAGGCTCAAAGCCTCATCGGCCTGGCGTACCGCGTACACATGGAACTTGCCCTCGCGCACTGCCTGCAGAACCTTCTCGTCGAGCATCAAGGTCGCTACGTTGGCCTGCGGGATAATCGCACCCTGCTCGCCTGTCAGCCCACGCGCTTCGCAAAGGCGGAAGAAGCCTTCGATCTTCTCGTTAACCCCGCCCACCGCCTGCACTTCGCCGAACTGGTTGATCGAACCGGTAATGGCAAAACACTGCTTGAGCGGTGTTTTGGACAGTGCCGAGATCAGCGTACAAGCCTCACCCAACGACGCACTGTCGCCATCCACATAACCGTAGGATTGTTCCAGCGCGATACTGGCCGAAATCGCCAGCGGGAACTCCTGGGCGTAACGGCTGCCCAGGTACCCGGTCAGGATCATCACCCCCTTGGAGTGAATCGGCTGGCCCAGATTAACCTCGCGTTCGATATCGACAATGCCGCTGCCACCCGGGTACACCGTGGCGGAAATTCGTGCAGGCACGCCAAACGCCGAGTCGCCGACTTCGAGCACGGTCAGGCCGTTGCACTTGCCCACGGCCGCGCCATCGGTGTCGATCAGGATGATCCCCGCCAGCATGTCATCGAGGATGCGCGCCGACACACGCCCGGTGCGGGTGGCCTTGGCCTTGAGGGCACGCTCGATATGGCCCGCGTCGGTCATCTCGTCGCTCGCCAGGTGACGGATGAAGTCCGCCTCGCTGACCAATTGGAACAGATCGCCAATACGCGCCGACAAACGTCCCTGATGCTCGGCCAGGCGCGCGCTGTAGGTGGCCAGGCGTGCCACGGCCCCGGCGGTCAATGGCGCCATGCCCTCTTCCGAGGTGCGGGTGGTGAGCAATTGGGCGAACTGCTCCAGGCTCTCGTCGACCATCGGGATATCTTCGTCGAAATCCACCAGTACGCGGAACATCTCCTGGAAGTCCGGATCCAGGTCCTGCAACGTGTAATACAGCTGGCGCGCACCGATGATGATGACCTTGACCTGCAGCGGGATAACCTGCGGGTTAAGGGTCACGGTGGCCAGGCGGCCCATCTCGCCCAGCGGCGATTCCATTTTCAGCTTGCGCGATTGCAGGGCGCGTTTGAGGGCATCCCAGACAAATGGCTCGCTGAGCATTTTCTCGGCTTCAAGAATCAGAAAGCCGCCATTGGCACGGTGCAAGGCGCCGGGGCGCAGCTGGCGATAGGTGGTGTACAGCGCGCCCTGGTCAGTGCTGTATTCGATACGGCCAAACAGGTTGTCGTAGGTCGGGTGCGGCTCGAACACCACCGGTGCGCCGCCACTGAGCGGCTGGCCCACCACCAGGCTCGGCAGGTACTGCTCATCGAGCAGCTTGCGCGCCTGGGCGTCGGTCTTGCTGTCGTCGACCAGTTGCTCGACCACGGTTTTCAGCAGGTACACCTGCATCGCCTGCAGATAGCCGCACACCGCAGCATTTTCGGCGTACTTCTGCGACAGCGGCGACAGCAATGGCTGCAGGGCCAGGGTAATGGTTTCTTCATTCAACTGGCGCAGCTGGTTGTTCGACTCGCGCTTCCACTGCGGCAGGCTGGCCAGCTCTTCGTTCAGTCGCTCTTCCAGTTCGGAAATATCCTCGTGGAAGCGTTCGCGATCGGCTTCAGGCAATTGCGAGAATTCGGCTTCGTCCAGCGCCTTGCCATCGCTCATCGGCGTGAAGGCCACGTTGCTGCTGTCGCGATACAACGCCACGCCTTTTTCCAGGGCCAGGCGCTCGATCACATCCAGGGCGCGGTCATAACGCTGATTGAAACCGCGATCGATCGCGCTTTTGCGCTGTTGATAAGTCGGGTGTTCGAACACGGCCGGGAAGGTTGCCAGCAGGTTGTCGATCAAATGGTTGATATCGCCAATAAAAGCGCCCGCGCTACTGGAAGGCAATTCCAGGGCTCGGGGCTCGCGGGGTTCGTCAAAGTTGTTGACGTAGACCCAGTCGCTCGGCGACTTCAGGCGCTTGCCCTCGGCCTTGAGGTAGCGTTTGACGAACGAGAAGCGACCCGTACCCGGCTCGCCCATGACAAATACGTTGTAACCCGGGCGAGGCATGGCCACGCCGAACTGCAAGGCTTCGACCGCACGTTCCTGGCCGAGAATGCCGCGGAAAGGTTCCAGATCATTGGTGTTCGAGAAGCTGAACTGTTCAGCAGAAAAAGGACGGGTTAGCGCATCAGGCGCTAGACGCAAGCTGGTGGCAACAGAATCAGGCATCGGGCTTCCTTACATCGGGCGGGGCAGATGGCAGCATTCTGGCGCTGGCTGTACATCACTGGCAAGGCGTACAACACGGGAAAACTCGCCCCCCAGTGTTTACGGGGGTGAAATGTGTTCCGGCAGAGATTGTTTTACAAAAAATCACGGAACCTGCCGATCGTGCCTAGACTCCAAGCTGTTACGCGGCTGGAAGGCATAACTGGCCCGTACTGGCGCTTCAGGGCCAGAAACCCTTGTCCATTGGTTGCACACCTATAGAGAACACAGCTTATGAAACGGATTCTTCTTGGTACTCTCTTTACAGTTGTTTCCCTCAATGCCATGGCCCAGGCACCGGGCGGCCCGAACTGCGGTTGGGGCAACATGTTGTTCGAGGGCCAGCGTGGCACCCCTGCCCACTTCCTGGCATCCACCACCAACGGCACGTCCGGCAACGCCACCTTCGGCATGACCTCCGGCACCAACGGCTGTACCACCAAGGACGCCCTGACCTACGGCGGCAAATCGTGGATTGCCATGAATGGCATGATGAACGAGCTGTCCGAAGACATGGCCAAAGGCAATGGCGAAGCACTGACCACTTACGCGGTGGTCCTGGGCGTCGCCCCTGAAGACCGCGAGCACTTCGCCGCCGTCACCCACGAGCACTTCCAGCAGATCTTCAGCAAGGCCGATGTCACGGCTGAAGACGTTCACTCCAACACCCTGGCCATCCTCAAGGGCGATGCACGCCTGGCCAAGTACGCCACCGCGGCGTAAGTCAATGAGACCTGCCCGCTCCTCCCGGAGCGGGTATTCTCCTGCTTCACTTCCCTTCGTCTGACAACAGTTGCCGAACATGCTCAAACGCCTTGCCTACCTGGCGCTCTGTGCCTGCGCCCCGCTGTATGCCGCACCCCATATCGACGATCAACGTGTGCAGCAGTTGGCCAACGACCCGTTCTGGATCTCACTGGGGCATTACGAAGCCGGCAAGCTGAGCGGCTGGCGAAGCTATGTCAGCGACGACAAATTCTTTCTCGCCCCCGACGGCGCCCATCACCCCGATGCCGAACTGCGCGCTACCGTCGAGGCGTTGTATGCGCCCTTGAGCCTGGGCGACAAGCACCCGCAATGCGTCTACCCGGCCCGCACCCGCTGGCTCAAGGCCCAACTGAACCTGAACGATCTGCCCAAGGCCGAGTGCGCAGAGTTCACGCAGTGGTTCAAGGACGTTGCACCACACAGTACGGTGATGATTTTTCCGGCGGCCTACCTCAACAGCCCGTCCTCCATGTTCGGCCATACCCTGCTACGCATCGACCAGGCCGACGTGCAACACAACAAGACCGCCCTGCTCAGCTATGCGATCAACTTCGGCGCCTATATCGAGGGTTCCGACAACAGCATCCTGTATGCCTGGAAGGGCTTGGCCGGTGGCTATCCGGGCCTGTTCGCGCTGGTGCCCTACCAGGAAAAACTCTCGGAATACCGCAGCCTGGAAAACCGCGACCTGTGGGAATACCGGCTCAATCTGACACCCGAAGAAACCCAGCGCATGGTTGAGCATGTGTGGGAACTCAAGCAGATCCAGTTCGACTATTTCTTCTTCGACGAAAACTGCTCCTATCGCCTGCTGGAGCTGTTGCAAGTGGCCCGCCCCGGCCTGCAACTGACCACGCAGTTTCCATTGACCGCAATCCCTACCGACACGGTAAAAGCAGTCAAGGAAGCCGGGCTGGTGGAAAGCATCGAATACCGCCCGTCCCGTGAACGTGAATTGCTGGACCGGGCCAAAGCCCTCGACCCCGAAGAACAGCAATGGGTATTGCAGGTCAGCGCCGATCAGGCCCAGTTGCAAAACCCGACATTCAAGGCGCTGCCCAAAGCGCGCCAGGCACTGATTATCGACGCCGCCTACCGGCTTGAGCGTTACCGGGCCAATGGCCTTGAGCGTGACCCCGCGCGCTCACAGCGCAGCTTTGAACTGTTGCGGGCGATCAACCAGAACCCGGCGCCCGAATTGCAGGTGGAAAAACCCGAGCTGCCCGAAAACGGCCATGAGTCGCGCACCTGGCAACTGGGTGCCGGTAGCCGTGACGACAAGGCATTTGCCGAATACGGCTTGCGCATGGCCTACCACGACCTCAACGACAACGGCCCGGGCTTCCCCCTGGGCGCGCAGATTGAAATCCTGCAACTCAAGCTGCGCCAGTACGAAGGCAACCAGTGGCAAGTGCAGCAACTGGACCTGGCCAATATCCGCTCCCTGACGCCGCGCAATGACCTGCTGCAACCCTGGTCATGGCAAGTGGGCGGCGGGCTGGAGCGGGTGCTGGGCAAACACGGCGACGAAAACCTGGTCAGCCATGTCAACGGCGGTGCAGGTGGTACCTGGCAATTGGCGGACAACCTGCTCGGTTTTGCGCTCGGGACGGTGCGCATCGAGCACAACAACGACTTCGCGGCGTTTGTGGCCCCTGCAGCCGGCTTTGATACGGGGCTACTGTGGCGTAACCCGGTGGGCAACCTGAGCCTGGAAGCCAAGGGCGACTACTTCACCAACGGTGAAATCCGTCGTAGCCTGAGCCTGAATCAGCAATGGGAAGTTTCGCGCAATCTGGGTCTGCGCCTGAGCGCACAGCGTGAATTCAGCAAGCTGACCACCCCCGTCAACGAGGTGATGCTGGAGTTGAAGTGGTATCACTACTAAGGAGTTTTTAAGACATGGCTGTTAACTGTGATTCCCTTGAGCAAGTGCGCGAGAAAATCGACGGGCTGGATCGCCAGATTGTCGGCTTGATCGCCGAGCGCGGGGCTTACGTATCGCAAGCGGCACGTTTCAAGAAAGACAGCGATGCGGTCAGGGCGCCGCAACGGGTTGAACAGGTAATCGGCAAGGTACGGGCCCTGGCCGATGAACTGGGCGCCAACCCGGACGTCACTGAGAGCGTGTACCGCGCCATGATCGCGGCCTTTATCGAACAGGAACTGACGGAGCATCAGGCGCTTGCAAAATAGACAGCCCCCCCCTCTGTGGGAGCGGGCTTGCTCGCGATTGGATCGACGTGATGCAACAGATACACCGCGTCGCTTGCATCGCGAGCAAGCCCGCTCCCACACAGGGGTTGGGAGGGGCTTACACCACGCCCTGCGCCAGCATCGCGTCGGCGACTTTGACGAAACCGGCAATGTTCGCGCCTTTTACATAGTTGATCCGGCCGTTTTCTTCGCCGTAATGTACGCAGGCATGGTGGATCGACTGCATGATGTTGTGCAGCTTGCTGTCCACTTCGCCCGCCGTCCACAGCAAGCGCATGGCGTTTTGCGACATTTCCAGCCCGCTGACCGCCACGCCACCGGCGTTGGATGCCTTGCCAGGTGCGAACAAAATACCGGCCTCGATAAACACATCGACCGCTTCCAGGGTAGTCGGCATGTTCGCGCCTTCTGCCACACAAACGCAGCCATTGCTCAGCAATGTACGCGCCGCCTCGGCGTCCAGCTCATTCTGGGTCGCACATGGCAGCGCGATATCACATGCCAGGTTCCACGGGTGCTGGCCTGCCAGGAACTCCACGCCGAATTGCCCCGCCAACTCGCTGATACGGCCGCGCTTGACGTTTTTCAGCTCCATCAGTGCTTCCCACTGCTCCTCGCTCAGACCGGCTTCGCAGTACAGCGTGCCTTCGGAGTCCGACAGCGAGATCACTTTGCCGCCCAGGTCCATGACCTTGCGCGCCGCATATTGCGCCACGTTACCCGAACCGGAAATCGCCACGCGCTTGCCATCGATACGCTGGCCGCTGCGCTTGAGCATTTCCTGGGCGAAGTACACACAGCCAAAGCCGGTGGCTTCAGGGCGGATCAGGCTGCCACCATAGCTCATGCCCTTGCCGGTCAGTACGGAAGTGAACTGGTTGCTCAGGCGCTTGTACTGGCCAAACATAAAGCCGATTTCGCGCGCACCAACACCGATGTCGCCTGCTGGCACATCAACATCCGAACCGATATGGCGATACAGCTCGCTCATAAAGGCCTGGCAGAAACGCATGACTTCGGCGTCGCTCTTGCCCTTGGGGTTGAAGTCCGAACCACCCTTGCCGCCGCCCATAGGCAGCGAGGTCAGGGAGTTCTTGAACGTCTGCTCAAAGGCCAGGAACTTGAGCACGCCCAGGTTCACCGACGGATGGAAACGCAAGCCGCCCTTGTACGGGCCAATGGCGCTGTTCATCTGGATACGGAAGCCGCGGTTGACCCGCACCTTGCCTTCGTCATCCACCCAGGAAACGCGGAACACGATCGCACGCTCAGGTTCGCAAATGCGCTCAAGAATGCCTGAAGTCAGGTAATGGGGATTGGCTTCAAGAAATGGCCACAGACTGCGCAGAACTTCTTCCACTGCCTGATGGAATTCAGGCTGGTCCGGGTCACGTTTTTTCAGGCGGGCAAGGAACTGGTCGACGGATTCGATCATGGTAAGTCTCGGCAAATTTATTGTCGTTAAACGGAGATTGACCGGAACTTTATCAATTCATGTGGCACCGCGACAGCGCAAAATGTCGCAGTTATGAATTTAAATGGTGCATTTATATAAATCGCACCGATTTATCGGGGTTTTGCGCACCAAAAAAATACTTCTTGTACCCAGTTTTGCACCAACTTATAAACGCCAAAATCCCATTGTGGGAGCGGGCTTGCTCGCGATTCAGTCGCCGCGGCCTTCCAGGCAAACCGAGGTGATGCCATCGCGAGCAAGCCCGCTCCCACAGGGACAGTATTGCTCTGCTAAAAAAAAACGGAGCCCCGAGGGGCTCCGTCTTTTCTTGCAAACTGCCCTTACTGGGCCAGTTTTTTGTGACGCACACGGTGCGGCAGGGTAGCCGCTTCGCCGAGGCGCTTTTTACGGTCAGCTTCGTACTCGGTGTAGTTACCTTCGAAGAAGATCGCCTGCGAGTCGTCTTCGTACGCCAGGATGTGAGTCGCGACGCGGTCAAGGAACCACCGGTCGTGAGAGATCACAATGGCGGCGCCAGGGAAGTCCAGCAGGGCTTCTTCAAGCGAACGCAAGGTCTCAACGTCAAGGTCGTTGGACGGTTCGTCGAGCAGCAGCACGTTGGCGCCCTCTTTCAAGGTCAGTGCCAGGTGCAGGCGACCACGCTCACCACCGGACAGGTCCTTGACGAACTTCTGCTGATCGCCACCCTTGAAGTTGAAACGACCTACATAGGTACGCGACGGGATTTCGTAGTTACCGATGCGGATCACATCGGAACCGTCAGAAATCGCCTGGAATACGGTCTTGCTGCCATCCAGGTCGTCACGGCTCTGGTCCACACAGGCCAGTTGCACAGTGTCACCGATTTCGATGCTGCCCGAATCCGGCTGTTCCTTGCCCATCAGCATGCGGAACAGGGTCGACTTACCGGCACCGTTACCGCCGATCACGCCGACGATGGCGCCTTTAGGCATGGCGAACGACAGGTTGTCGATCAACACGCGATCGCCATAACCCTTGGATACGTTCTTGAACTCGATCACCTTGTCACCCAGGCGCGGACCGGCCGGGATGTAGATTTCGTTGGTTTCGCTGCGCTTCTGGAATTCCTGCGATTGCAGTTCTTCGAAACGCTGCAGACGGGCCTTGGACTTGGACTGACGCGCCTTGGCGCCTTTACGCACCCATTCCAGCTCGTCTTTCATGGCCTTTTCATGGGCCGACTGCTGCTTGGATTCGGCAGCCAGACGATCGGACTTGGCTTGCAGCCAGCCCGAGTAGTTGCCTTCGTAAGGAATGCCCGCACCGCGGTCAAGTTCCAGGATCCAGCCTGCTACGTTGTCCAGGAAGTAACGGTCGTGCGTAATCGCAACCACGGTACCCGGGAAGTCGTGCAGGAAGTGCTCCAGCCAGGCCACCGAATCAGCATCCAGGTGGTTGGTCGGTTCGTCGAGCAGCAGCATGTCCGGGGCCGACAGCAGCAGGCGGCACAGGGCCACACGGCGCTTCTCGCCACCCGACAGGTGCTCGACCTTGGCATCCCAGGCCGGCAGGCGCAGCGCATCGGCGGCGACTTCCAGCTGGCGCTCAAGGTTATGGCCGTCGCCAGCTTGCAAAATGGCTTCGAGCTTGGCCTGTTCAGCGGCCAGCTTGTCGAAGTCGGCATCCGGGTCGGCGTATTCGGCGTAAACCTGATCCAGACGCGCCTGGGCGTCCTTGATCACGCTCACGGCTTCTTCCACCACTTCGCGTACGGTCTTGTTTGGATCCAGCTGCGGTTCCTGCGGCAGGTAGCCGATGTTCAGGTCTGGCATCGGACGCGCTTCGCCGTCGAACTCGGTGTCAACGCCCGCCATGATTTTCAACAGGGTGGATTTACCCGAACCGTTGAGGCCCAGCACGCCGATTTTGGCGCCCGGGAAAAACGACAGGGAGATGTTTTTCAGGATTTCCCGCTTCGGCGGCACAACTTTGCCCAGCCGATGCATGGTGAAAACGTAAGAGCCTGTTTTGCCTGCTTTGTCACTTTTTGACATGGTTTGATTCGCCTTTAATCCTGTGTTTTCAGTGCTTTAATGGTAGCGAAAACGCTTAAATTCTGGAAAGCAAAACGTTAGGTTTTGCATTGACCTTACCCTGTTCCTGACTATACTTAGAAAAGTTATGTTTTATGAGGAAGCAACATGGATTTCCAGGTCATAGAGCAGATTGTGAATGGTGCTCGTAGAAAGCTGCTGGTGCAAGACTGCATCCCGGTTTACTACCCCAATCTTTACATCACCATGGAGCACTCCGGCAGAGCACTGGAAACAACAAAGAAGTACCTTGAGCATCTGATTGTGCTTGAGCAGTTTCTGTCCTTTTCCTCCATTGATCTGATTTCTCGCCTCGAACAGCACCCTCACAGCCAATACCTGACAGACAGTGAGCTTTCTAGATTTGTGTCGGACGCGGGGTTTCGCAAGGAAACCTTGGCCATGAAGTATGCAGGGATGCGTTTGCATCCGACTGCCTACAAATCCGTTGGCAAAGTTCATGCGCAGCAGCGAATCGAGGCGGTACGCGACTATGTCGCCTTCCTCTATGACAAATTGGGTGATCACTCAACGAGATATGCGGCGGTTGACGATCTGAAGAAGCGCATCAACCGCAAGATCAAAGCGGCCAGCCCTGCGTGGAAAAATACGCGAGTCGATGAGATGAAGGGGCTGACAAGCCAGGAGCGAACTCGACTGCTGGAAATCATGCATCCGGATAGCGCCGAGAACCCCTTTCCAGATAAAGCCATCAGGCTGCGTAACTACATCATTTTGCTGTTGGGTCTCGACATGGGGCTGCGACGCTCCGAGATGCTGCTGATCAAGACCAGCGATATTCACTGGCACAGTCGTCAACTAGCGGTGGTCAACCTGGAGGATGAGAGCCTCGATCCACGAACCATGGCCCCGCAATTCAAAACCCACGAGCGCATGCTGGTGATGACCGATGACCTGTATGACGCGATCACTGAGTACGAATCGAATTATCGCCACAGAAAGCCCCGTAGCGGCACATCGCAAGCGAGAAAGCATCCGTTTTTGCTGGTGGCGCACAAGCGAAATGAGGGTGGCCCTCTGACCATCAAAGCAATCGATGGCGTTCTATCCAGGGTCCGAGAAATAGCGCCGGAACTGGCTCATGTGCACCCACATATTCTGAGACATGACGCGGTCTACACGATGCTGGAAAGCATGCGTGAGGAACTGGCAGCGCTCACGCCAGAGGATCGCACCACGCAAGTTCAAAAGACCCTCACATGGATGTTCGGCTGGAGTCCCGGATCGGACATGCCAGGCCGCTACGGCGCGAAATTCTGGAAGGAAGAGGCAGACAAAGCGATACAGAAACGGGCCGAGCGGTTTAAGGCCATCCGTCAGAAGGCCGGCACGACACAAGGAGGTTCAGAGTGAACATTGCCGTCGAAGCACTTCAGGCCCCCACGAAGGACAGCCTCGATGCATGGCTGAGCACGCCTCGCTTGGCGAAATGTGGGGAGGTGTTCATACCGACTCACCCCATGTGGAAACCCGATAAATCGGCCAGAAGCCCAGTCAACTGGAAAGCGGCCCTTGCTTGCGTCTCGCCGGATTGGCATCCCTGGTTTCACGCTGCCCTGGCCTATCGAATGGCTGATCATGCAACGAGCTCGGTTGCTAAAGTCGCCAGTGTGTTGTCGCGGGCTGCTCAGGCCGGTCTTGACCCGCTCAACGACGATCACCTGATCGCTCTGCGGGAGCGCTTTAACGTCAGCGAGTTCAGTCAGCTCGCCGCTTTCATGGCATTTTGGAGCGCCTGCGAATCCCTCGAACAACGTCCGCCGCAATCCCTGATCGAGGCCTACCAGGCACTGCCCAGAAAAAAGAGATCCAGCCACGATGTGATCCTCAGCCTGGACCCCGAACAGGGCCCGCTCACCCAAGTGGAGCAGGACGCGCTACACCAATGGATACATGAGCAGTTCTGTCACGGTCAGCTAGATCCCGAGCAATACCTGTATCTGCGTCTGTTGATGATTTACGGGCAGCGTGGCGCTCAGGTGCGCATGATGGTTTTTGGTGATTTCACGAAGACCGATCAGGGCTGCAAGGTCAGGTTTCATTGGGCAAAGCAAAAAGACGGCGAGGCGGGTTGGCGAGCAAAGTCCGAAACCTTCAGTCTGGATGAGGACCTGTACAACACCGTGCAGGCCTACAAGGCCATGGTTCTGGCGCAACTCTGGCAAACCTATCCAGTCCGCACCGACTGGGATGCAGCCATTGAGAATTTGCCGCTCTTTCGTCGGAAGCTGGATGATGAAGCAAAACTTCCGGATCGGGTGAATCCCCCCGTTTTACTCGATAGCCCCCTGCAAAAAGCGCTCGAAGAGGCGGCGCAGCCAATCTTTCATGTTGGAGCAGGCACGGTTCAGGCATGGCTTGATCGCATCGAGCGGATGGAGGGCTTTCCGATTTCGCCTCGCACCCATCAGCCGCTGAAAGTGACGCGGGGGCACCGGCTCAGGCACACCCTCGGCACGGACCTGTCCAATGCCGGGGTGGATGAGTGGACGATGGCCAGCGCATTGATGCACAACAATACTCGGACAGTGCGAAAGTACCGCCAGGTGTCGCCGGAGCTGCTGGCCTTGATCGACGCGAAGATGAGCGACCATCTGGCCTTGGTTGTGAATGCGTTCACCGGGATGATCGTCACGGATCGCACCTCAGCAAAAAACGGGGACCGAGCGGATCGACAAATCGAGGATCTGGCAGTGTGCGGTGCCACTGCCGCCTGCCATCTCGATGCGCCCTTTACCTGTTACGCATGCGGAAAATTCCAACCCCTTCTGTACGCCAATCACCGCGCGGTCCTTGAGCGATTGGAACGTCGGCGAGCGCAAACCATTGCCACGGATAAAACGACCGGCGTGCTCTGGGATCGGGCCATTCTGGCGTGCCGCAAGGTGATTCTGGATTGTGAGGCCACGCGCCAATCAGGGAGGAAAGGCGAATGACCGATGCGTTTGATTCTGAACCGACGAACAACATTCTTGATTTCAAGCCCAGGAGCCAACTTGCTGCGGAGACTCAGCTCGCGGCGTTTATCGAATGGGCAAAACAGACCCTGCCCAAAGGCATTCCCAGTCGCGTGCACTCGAGTATTTGCTGGGAGGACGGCAGTTGGCACAGCCATGGCGTCCAAAGCTGTAGCTTCACAGCGTTGGGATCGACCAAGGCAGCCCCAAGGGCGATACAGGCACCCTTCACGGAGTTTGCCAAGGCCATCATGGTGTACCGACGGGTGTATTTGCAGAAAAAGGTAATTAGAGACTGGCTGAGTGCCCTGAAGGTGCTGGAAGCCGCGTTGGTCGAGCTGACCGGCACGCGGGATGTGACGCAGGTGTCCGCCGCTGTCTGCAATAGAGCGTGCGAGCACCTGAGTCGTCACTGGACAAAAGGCAACAACGCATACGCTAACAGCAAGGCGCTTGAGGCCCTCATCACCCTTATGCAGGCCAAAAAACTGCTCAAGACCGATTTTCGGTGGACCTCTCCGCTGACGTTGAAACCGCGTGGCACGCTCAAGCAGCAAAAAGCGGATCGGGAACAGAAACTGCCCAACCCCGAAGCGATCAAAGCGCTCGGGGAAGTGTTCACTAACGAATTGACCCGCCCTCTGGATATCATTGTGACAACCGCCTGTGCGCTGTTGCTGAGCGCCCCGAGTCGCGTGGGTGAGTTGGCGGATGTTGAATTGGATTGTCGCGTGTTCAAAGAGGATACCCACGGCAACCGGCGCATGTTCCTGCGCTGGTACGCGGAAAAGACAAACCAGGTCACGCTGAAGCCAGTCATCAAGCCCGAGATGGAGCCGGTCGTCGAGCGGGTCATCACCTTACTGAAACCGATCACCGATGAGGCGCGGGCTTACGTCGCCTGGCTGGAAGAGCATCCCGATGAGTTTCCGCCCCATGAAGGGCTGCCACTCAAGGGGCCTGATGAACCGCTCACCTATGCCGAAGCCTGTGCCGCGCTGAAACTCAGTGTTCATGAGAACCACAACCCGCGAAGTACATTCCAAAGGGGTTTACTAAAACCCATGGAGCAGAAAAAAGCACTCAGCCCCGCCGCCCGAGTACTCTTGGCCGAGATTCGCTATGGTTTTGATGCCAGTAAAGGGACGCGGATATACGTGAAAGACAAGCCAGGAGTCCAGGGTGTTGAGTTTGACGATCGGTGTGTGATCACGCTGCGCACGCTCAATGTGCTGCTGCGTGAGAAGTATCTCCCAAAGGATTTTCCCTACACCACGCCGTACACGGAGGGCAAGGCGCGGGTGAAGTTTCGTGATGCCTTGTTCACCGTGCGCACGGGAGCGCTGGCTGAAGACGCAGGTGGCAGTGCTGTGACGCACGGGTTTGGCGTAGAGATCGCGGCGAACCCTAACCGAATGAAGACGCAATTAGGCAGTACGAACACTGCGGCAAGGAAAAGTCTGTTCGAGCGCCATGGCTACCCCGGTGTCAAGGTCAACACGCACGCGTTTCGGCACGAATTGAACACGGCAATGCACCAGGCCGGTCTGTCGCAGCTCCTAATTGACGCCTTCTCCGGACGCACGACGATGGGGTCAGTCTACAACCATGAGACCATCGAGGATCGCACCCAAAGGGTTGCAGCTTACCACCCCAAAACGAAGCACAGCACCGCTGCTCAGCGCCTGGACAAGATCAAAACCAATCAGCCGCTGAACCTGGTTGAGGTGAGGGAACTGCGCGAGGGTGAGCAGGACCGCATTATTCATCAAACCCATCTCGGCGTTTGTGTGCACAACTTCGCGTCCGAGCCCTGCCCGAAAATGGGTGCCTGTTTGGACTGCGGGCGGCTCGGTTGCGTCAAAGGGGATGACGTGAAGCTGGGCAACCTCATGGAAGAACGCGACGACCTTAAACGCCGCCTAGATAAAGCCATGGATGCACAGTCTCGTGGCGTGTTTGGGGCATCGGAGTCGGCCAAAAAACTGGGTGAGAAGCTCTTTAAGTGCGAGGCGCTAATCCAAATGCTGGAAAACTCCGAACTCGAAAACGGTGACATTGTGTGGAACGCCGATAACGGTTGGACGCTGACCAAAAATGCCGCCGCAATGTCGGGGCTGATCGAGGTCAAAGTCATTGAAGAGAACCAGGCGCAAGAGGCGTTGTCATCGTTGGATGACGTCTTAGCTTTGCTTGATGAGATCGAGGGTTAACGATGGGGCATTTAACGCCAAAGGATGAGAAACGCATCATTAAGCTGATTGAGGAATGGTCAGAGCCGAAGCTGACCTGGCCTTTGCTCGTTGAGGCCTGCAAAGAAAAACTGGGTATCAGTCGTGCTCGCCAGTCTCTGATGAATCTACCTGCCGTGGATTTAGCGATGAAGAATTGCAAGGCGGCATTGAAGGCTCAGAAGCTGAAACCGGGCTGGATTAGCGATATTCAGGCAGCCAACGAGCACATTGAGAAACTGACAGCGAACAATCAGAAGCTGTTAGCTGCTGTTCGAGATATGCATAGCCGTTTTTTGATCTGGCAAGCCAATGCCGATATGCATGGGCTAACGCAATCAATGTTGGAGCGGCCGGTTTCACAGCTTCAAAAGAAGACATGATTGCGCAATAGCGCGTACTGACCAGCCGTTCGCATTCCAGCTGACTTGGAGTTGACCATCTTCACATCTGTCGTTTGGTCAACGACCTCGTAGTGTCGACCGACAGTTACCGTCACGATGTCTCCTGCCAATACAGTGCTGTTCATGCAGGAGAAATATGCTTGCTACGTTCTCATCGATTTGGCAGTGCTTAAGCAGCTTCTGTAGGAAAGAGGTCTAAACCCGGTGATGCTTATGGATGGCACGAGTGCAATTCAGATCAGCCCTCGGGTGAAGGTTTCCGGTCAAAATGATGAAGGCCTTGACACTGGAGAACTTCGATCAGGCATCGTGGGTATTTTCGAGTCAGCGATTTGCACCTGTTGCGCTCAGCGATGCAATTTGAGTCCCTCCAATGGTTCGCAGATTGCCTCGCGGAGCAAATGCAGTCACCACGCAAAGAACGGCCAAGCGAACTTGATAGCAATCAGACCTCTCCTAAGAGATTCCTGATTCGTGGCCGACTGCTAAGGACTGTCACCCTCCATGAGCTCGCAAATCGCGATCTGCGGAGAAAATTATCTCAGTCACTTTTAGGTTGCTGTGATCGCGTGAGTGGTGGGTGCTGTAACTGACTCCTCCCGCAACCTTGAACAGATACCCTTCGACCTCACCTTTATTGTCTTGAGCAACACCTACCTCAATCAGTGGCTCCATTTTCCAGTTGTCACCTCCTCGTAGATGGCCAGGAGACATCAGGTGTGCTTGGCCGAACCATGAGCGTTCATCCAACTCCGAAAGCATCTGTTGAAGTATCGGCACCGTTGGGACCATCAACATGCTGCCCACGATGTCGTCGCCATAATCCCTCACCAATTCGATGTAGAACCAGGGATGGTGTACCTCCAGCTCAACGAACTGCCAGTAGCTGGCGACGCCACCACCGAAAACGGCTGCAGGGCTGAGCTCTGCATGTCTATACGTTTTGAACATTGAAAAAACTCCCAAAATATTAACAATAGTTAATGGATGTCTGACGTTCAAGACGGCTTCATCATTCCTTTTATGGGAATGAAAAAAATGGAGCTGAAACAGGCATTTGGTAAGGCGTTGAGACAGATGAGGAAGTCTCGTCATCTCAACCAGGAAGACTTCGCGGGGCATAGCAGCCAGACTTACCTGAGCCAATTGGAAGGCGGCGGAAAGGGCCCTACGCTTGAAATGGTTCAAGCGCTGGCCGCTGCCATGGGTGTACATCCTTTGACGATTTTGACGCAGTGTTACCTTTTTATGGACGAAACCGTCACGCTGGACTCAATGATGGATCGAATTCGAACGGAAATTATTGGGCCTTCACCCCGATAAGCTGTCTTGGTGTGGGCGCTTCCGGCCCTACCATCATTCGCATGAGCCGCAGCAAGGGCTGAGCTATCCTGTGCGGTGTGACTATGGTGCGCGGTGCGTAATTCGGCGGCTGCTGATAGTAATGATTACTGACATTGAGAAGATGGAATGAAAGGCCGGCGCAAAATCAAAACCCGTAAATGGCATGATGCCGCTCAAATGGAAGCGGAAGCCCGAGAGCTGCTACAGAAGAGGTCTGAAAAACGAGGGAGGTTACTCGAAATCGCCGTGCAGAAAGGTAGGGAAATAGAACCGATTGGCAGGCTGTGCGGTTAAACGGTGACATCTTCGAGATGTAATCTATGAATGATTTGCAGATAGTTGCGTTAAGCCCTAGCGCCCCAATTGCGTGCTGGAGCATGGTTCACAGGTGCTTCGTGGGGCGGTCCGAGCAGGTTCTGATGATAGCAACGCGGGTATTTGGAACGCGCAAGCATGCCGAACGCTGGTTGCGTGATCCGGCCTACGGGCTAGGATGGCAAGTCCCATGCGATATGTTGTCGACGCGTTTAGGTTATGAAGATGTGGATAGGTTCTTGAATCAGATTGAACATGGCGTTTACGTCTAACATCCTTATGATTGGCGTTGCCCTGTGGAGGTGTTGTCGAATCCTGAACCCGGCTTGTCTATGATGACCGACTGTGGCAGCCGGCAAACGCATAGCCCTAACATTTATTTCAAAGTCCTATGGGATTCCCCAACCCTTCGTCATTGCCGAGTCCTTATCGCATTCACCAGAGCAACGCTCGCCCGATGGTCAGTCCTAATCAGACCTCTCCCCCAAGCGTTGATAGCGTCGCTCGAACGCCTCCGCGCCTCCCTCCATCACTTGCGTTCCACCTGGGCAAGTTCTTCATCAGACAGGGCACTGGCCGTTTTGAGGTGCTCAAGACGATCTGCCATCTCTAGCAGCGGTTGTTTCCAGTACCAGCTCTCCCAGATCATCTTGTGAGCCCTCTTAAGTCACTTCGATTTCTTGATCAAATAGCTGCTGACCGAGGCGCACAGGCCAACTACGAGCTCTGCGTCTTCGAAAGACGGCTCGCGCCCCTCTTGGATGTGCCGCCCGAACTCCGAGGCATACGCCCAGGTTTTGATGACAGCCTGATCCAATGGCGCTGGAATCAGAGTTCGGGAATCATTCATGATCTTCCCGAGGGTCGCTTGTTGGTCACCAGTGACCTGCCGAGCGACACACTCCAGCGAAGCCATGGCATGCTGTATTGCCCCCGTCGGGTCTGGAGACGGTCGGCGTGAGAGATCAGCAATCGCCTGGTGCAATTCCTTGCTGGCCGTGACGTGCCCATGTTGATGCTCAGTTTCTTTCGCCGAGGTCAAAACCTGCTCAAAGGATTCAGAACCACGGATTTCGATGCGACCTTCCAGCAGCTTCCACCCTATGCCGTGCTCTATAAAGAACTCGTTCAGCTCAGTAGTGAAGTGCTCGTACACGTCAGAGTCATAGTTACGGTTCCCGAGGTAATCATCGAGCCGCTCAATGACGTCATACACCTTGAACCACTTGCACTGCTCAAGCCGCCGAACGTTTTCCTCGTGGATATTGGGCCTCTCACTCCAGTTCTGTTTGTCGGGCAAGACCTTCAATGTCTGGCAGATTATTTGGCGCAGGTCTGATGGCTTGAGACCACATTCGTAGCTCAATTGAATCAGATACTCCTGCAGCGCTTGCGGTGCGTCTTCCCGGACAGTGATTTCGGCTTCATCGACCTGCGAGAAACCGTGACGCCTTGAAAATGAGTCCTTCACCTTACCCTCCGCCTAACCTAGTCCACTGGCAAATCGCCAAAGCGATCTGGCGCGATAATGCCTGACATTCCGGGCTTGGGATAGATAACGGGGATCGACGCTTGACTTGGCCTGAAGACTACGCACTCACCCGCAGCAATCGATTCAAGCCACGACCTTTGAGGAGCGGCCTCAGGTCTGGCCCGAGGGATTCTCGGCGAGGGCATCAGATTCAGTAAGGCCGAGGAGCAACTGGCGCAGTCAATCATTTACAACACCATCAATATTGAGAGGATGCGGTACAGAACCTGCGACGTCTGGCCAAACTTGCATCTCAAGGGCCACCTTCTACGGGATAGGTGCGCCTGCACGAAGTAAAAACCTCAAACTAACCCATTAACAGAGCAGCAAAGGTCAACGAAGGGCCGAGAAACCACTCAATGTGGTTATTAGGTTCTCCGGTGGTGGTCCTGCCTGAGCTCCGGCGAGCTGAAAATCCGATTTTTTCAACAGAATCGACCCTTTACGGTCGTTCGCCGTAGGAATGCATTTGGGCCGCCCTCTATACGGTGCCCATATCCATCTCTGGGCTCAAGGTTCCTAGCCAGGCGACCAGGCACACTATTATTATCGCTACTGAGAACTCTATGGCCATGCTGCGTCGCAAAGAATTAACGGCGACAGTGTATTCTCCGCTTTTGATCGATCGTTCTAAAAGTGGACTCAAGTGGAGCCGGTTCATCGTGGCTAATACAAGCATTGCTGCAAATAGTAAAATTTTCAAACAAAGCAGTGCACCATAAGTGCTAAACACGACACCATTTAGTGTTGGGCCTACAATGAATAGATAATTTACTATGCCGGTAATGCCTAGGCTCACTACAATCAATGCACCGGCTGATTCAAACCCAGTAAGCACTCGAGAGAGAATTCGCACCTCTTGTTCGCCATTGAGTACCTTCGTACGTAGCAATAAAGCGAATGCCGCCAGAGCGCCCAGCCAGCCTCCTGCTGCGAACAGGTGGAAGATGTCGCTGGCGAAATGTATGTAACGCCGGTCGCCTTCATCCATAGCGCCATGCCCAGTCCAGGCGAGGGTGGCTAGCGCGATCGCACCGCACAAGGTAACCACCCACAAGCTGAGGGTCGGAAAGCGTTTGTTTAGCGTCAAGCCGATACCCGCTAGAACCAGGGCAGCTATTCGGACCATCCACATGAGCCCGACGTCGGTCCCCGTGATGACCATCTCAAAAATGTGACGATGAAGCTCACTAAACTCTGAAACACCGCTCATTGCTTTAGCAAGTAAAAGCATAGAGATAAGAGACAGAAGCACACCAATAACTGCTGTGCCGAAAATGAGCGACTCAAAGTTCAAGACGGCGCCGGACACTCGCTCTTTTCCCCTAAGGCTGTACAAACCAAAAATGGCCAATCCAAACAGCAGCATGAGGTCCATATAAAGAGCAAAACGAACGGCGATGTTGATTGAGTCGCTCATGGATCATTTCACTTTAAAAGAGAAGTTGCCAGTGACGGGATGAGTGTCGGAAGAGACCGCACGCCACTCGACCTTATAAGTACCAGTGGTTAGCGGAGCGGCGGGCGTGATAACCATCATTTTCGGATCGTCGCCGCCTGCGACACCAGCCTTAACGCCCATAGGTGAATTCGGCATACCCGGCATGTCAGTCATGATCAGTTTCGCTCCCGAGAACTGAGTCGTGAGGTTCTCCGAGAAGTGCAGCTCGATCTTGGAAGGTGCCGCAGACGTCGAGCCGTCCGCAGGGGTCGAAGACATCAGCTTTGGATGCGCCTGAGCGATAGCGCTCACGAGCAAACCGGCGGTAAGTGCAGCAACTACGGTAGTAGTTTTAAAGAATGACATGCAAGACTCCTCACAGCATAAGCTGTTGGTTCGAGGTTGGGTGGGGGGAGATCTGGTTTTACTTCTCAATTCCGGTTAAAACCACAAGCGAATACCAAGCGTATGCCGCGTACTGAACCCAGGTAGTGGATCAGGATGACCGCGTTATAGAGCTAGGACACGATGCCACATGACTGCCGACCATTCGATTACATTTCAGTAAGCTTTGCGCGTGCCCTCTGGTCCAGAATTGAGGGTTGTCATCGTGGCTTTTTATTTTCCCGATGTGCGTTACCTTGGCTTTCTCTCTGAAGCCTTTCGGTCAATCCGTCTTGGAGCAAAGGCCGCGACCTTTGCTCCAAGACAGCGCCTGAGCGAGGCTAGGCACATTTCGATCCGGCATTAGGAAATTCCATATGGAAGGCTGTTTTTCGATTGGATGAGGTGCACCAGATCTTGCCTTCATGGGCTTCTACGATCGACCGCGTAATTGAGAGCCCCAGTCCAGCGTTGCTGGGGCTCCCTTCACGGCGTGCCGGATCCGCGCGATAAAATCGATCGAAGAGCTTTTCAAGGTGTTCGGGTGCAATGGTTTCTCCTGGGTTTTCCACGACCACAAATGTCGAGGTACTTCTCTGTCGGATATCGACATTGATGGTCCTCCCCTCCGGGGTGTACCGCAGCGCATTAGAAAGCAGATTCGAGATAGCTCTGTGCAGCATTAGTACGTCGCCCCGAACACTCCCTCCACCTGAAACCGTCAGGTTGATGCCGCGCTCATCTGCCAGCAGGCGGTAGTATTCAAGCAGCTTCTCCACGACCTCCAATAGGTCTATCGGTTTGTTCTCATGGGGGATTAGGCCGTTGTCAGATTTAGCCAGAAAGAGCATGTCGTCGATCATCCGAGACATACGCTTCAAGTCATCCAGATTCGAATACAGATTGTCTTCGTAGTCCTCAATATCCCTTTTTCTAGAGAGCACCACTTCGGTATGGGTCATCAGATTACTGACCGGTGTGCGCAGTTCGTGAGCAATGTCGGCAGAGAAATTTGATAACCGGACAAAAGCATCATCCAGACGTGACAACATCGCGTTGAACGACGACACCATCTGTTGAAGCTCTTTTGGAACAGACGCTAATGGAATGCGCTCTTTAAGTGATTTGGCCGACATCGACGCAGCGACCATGGTCACCTGACGAATAGGACGCATGCCACTGCGGGCAACCAACCAGCCCAGCCCCACACTGACGAGCGCGCTGATCACCAGCCCTATCCAGAACCATCGCTGGAGCGTCTCGAAGAAAAACATGTGCTCAGTAACATCAAAAACCAAGATCACGGTCAGCGGCTTGTCCCGACCGGTCACCATCGCTTGAGCAGTCAAGCCCCGGAACATCTGCTCTTGGTTCTGCCATTCCCAAAAATTATTGTTGGTGGTCGTGAGGAACTCCTCCGGAACATTGACTGGCCCTGGGTCAGCGAAAAGTAGCCTCCCGTCATCGTCTAGGATGACGGCTGTCAAATTACGGTGAGCCCCGAGCAGAGCCTGTAACTCGGGCTTTAACTCGCCGAATTGATCGATGCTCTTCAGCTCCCCCAGGATTCTCTGGGTCGAGTGGAGTTTTTCGTTTAGAGCCTCTTGATCCAACATTTTGAAGTGATGCTGGCTGAGGCGGTTAAAGCTGACTCCGGCGACAGTGAGCACAGCTGTTACCGCAAGCATGAACATCAGACTCATGCGTGTAGTCAGGGACAGACGGTTCATTTTGATTCCGAATCCGGTGCATCAAGCATGTAGCCCATACCACGTGCGGTGTGGATCAGCTTGACCTCAAAGCTGTCATCAATCTTCGCCCTGAGCCTGCGCACCGCAACCTCGATTACGTTGGTATCGCTGTCGAAATTCATGTCCCAAACTTGCGAGGCGATGAGCGACTTCGGCAGCACTTCGCCCCGGCGACGGAGCAGCAACTCCAGCAGCGCAAACTCTTTGGCCGTCAGGTCTATGCGTTTTCCCCCCCGAATGGCCCTGCGTTTGAGCAGGTCAACCTCTAGGTCGGCCAGTTTCATACTGGTTGGCGAGGGCACGCCATTACCGCGACGCAGTAGTGTTCTGACGCGGGCCAGCAATTCAGAAAATGCGAAGGGCTTGATCAGGTAATCATCCGCTCCGAGCTCAAGCCCCTTAACGCGATCTTCAACACGGTCTCGCGCAGTCAGAAATAACACCGGTACATCTTTTCCTGCCGAACGCACCTTCTGAAGCACTTCCCACCCATCCAGACCGGGCATCATGACGTCAAGAATCAGTAGGTCATACGCTTCGCTCAAGGCGTGTTGCAGGGCCTCAGTACCATTGGTGAAACGATCAACGTTGAACCCAGCCTCAGTAAGGCCCTGTTGCAAGTAGATACCTATTTTCGGTTCGTCTTCCGCAACCAGCAGTCTCATAGGAGTGGCTCTCGAAGTGATGATGGGGCTGAGTTTGCAACGAATTAGCCCAGCCAACCAGAAACTGACAGAAATGTAATTCTGGCTTCAGGTTGATGTCAGCAAGCGTTGTCTAGAGTTTGCCCATGAACACCGTCAAGTGCTCATCCGACTCTCCAGAGAGAAAAATCCTCAGGAGTCGGACACCATCCCTATCAAGGAGCTTCCCATGAGCTATCTCAAAACCGTGTTTCTGGTTGGCTCGATCCTGCTCTCGGCCTCGGCTTGGGCTGAGGGCGGCGGAGATCGAGTGATGGAACGCATGGAAAACATGCGTAATAAAGCGGAAACCGTTCTGATTCAAGCCGAAAAAGCCCCAGCGGGCCAACGCCATGTGCACATGGCAGACCACATGAAAATGCTTGGCGAGATCATGAGCCAACTCCATCAAGACCATCCCGATGCATCAATGTCGCCCCAACAGCATCTCGCCTGGATGGAGAAGCACGACAAAATCGTCGATGACGTTTTGAACCAAATGCAACGCGAACACAAACTAATGCTTTCAGAAAACCATCAGTAAATATCCTGTTTTCAAGGCTTTTCGCAATTAATTGCGATTACAAACGACGTCGCTTAGACGCCGTTGTTTATTTTAAAAACTGACAGAAATGTAGTGCTCAGGTCAGTTAACTGGCAGCTCAGTCGCTTTAACATAACGAGTGTTTTTCTCGCTCATCCTTGAGGTCACTATGAACGCTAAATTTTGTACCCCTGTTATCGCGACAATGGCTCTATTTTTCGGTGCTACAGCCATGGCTAGTGTGGGGCATGGCAAAGATGACATTGGTCAACCTGGAACCGCTGCCGAGGTTACCCGCACCGTTGAGGTGAAAATGGGCGACATTTTCTTCGCGTCCAAAAACATCAATGTCAAACCCGGAGAGACGGTTCGATTCGTCCTGCGCAACGAAGGTTCGCTGCTGCATGAATTCAATATTGGTAACGCAGCTGCACATGCTGCTCACCAAAAAGAGATGGCAGCCATGTTCCAGAACGGCACGCTCACGCCTATTGGGTCCGGGCAAAGCATGAACGATATGGGACACAGCATGGGAGGAATGAAGATGGTCGGGATGGAGCACAACGATCCCAACAGTGTTTTGATCGAACCTGGCGCAACCAAAGAGCTCATTTGGACGTTCACCAAGAGCGCTGGGCTGGAGTTCGCCTGCAACGTACCAGGTCATTACCAATCAGGAATGGTTGGTCAGTTTGAAGTGAAGTAAACGTGGCTTGATCGATATCACCGCCTCAAAGCGAGCGTTGACTACTCTCAGTCGCAGACGTCACCGCAACTTTTGCGAGGACAGTGGGGACTACATCATGACTAACCATCAGCATTCGGTTGAAAACGCTCCTTCGTCTTTCTGGAGGAGCAAAACGGGTGTCTTACTGATCATGCTGGTTGCGATCAGCGCTTTCTACGTGGTCAGGGAACATTTCAGCCATGTTTCGCCTGATTTACCCTATCTGATCCTGTTGATTTGTCCTTTGATGCATTTTTTTGGACATGGCCATGGAGGGCATGGTCGAGATGGTGATCAGGCAGAAGCCAACAAGGATGAGGACGGAAAATAATCATGGCCACCAACACGAGCCACCACGACCATAGTCACTCCCATCCATTAAACCCCCAAGGTGAAGGTCTACGTGATCCGGTGTGCGGCATGACCGTCACGGAGCAGTCTGTTCACAAGTTAACGCACGAGGGCCGGCCTTATTACTTCTGCAGCACCAAGTGTCAGGGCAAGTTTGCGGCGAATCCGCTGCAATACCTCACGCTGGCACCACCGGCGGAGACAGCGCCAGCGGCCGCCGGCACCATCTACACCTGCCCGATGCACCCCGAGATACGTCAGGACCATCCGGGCAACTGCCCCAAATGCGGCATGTCGCTGGAGCCCTTGCTGCCGGAACTCGACGACGATGAGAACCCCGAATTGCGCGATTTTCAGCGCCGCTTCTGGTGGACCTTGCCGCTGACAGGCATGGTCTTTGTTCTCGCCATGTTCGGCCACCGTTTCCAGTGGATGGACATGACCGTGCAGAGCTGGGTCGAACTGGTGCTGTCGATCCCCATCGTCCTGTGGGCCGGATGGCCGTTCTTTACGCGCGGGTGGCAGTCCGTGGTGAACCTCAGTCCGAACATGTGGACCTTGATTGGTCTGGGCACCGGTGCGGCTTTCGTCTATAGCGTGGTCGCGACGGTCACGCCGCAGGTGTTCCCGGCCTCGTTCATCTCCATGGGCCGCGTCGCCGTGTACTTTGAAGCGGCCGCCGTGATCATCTCGCTCACGCTGCTGGGCCAGGTGCTCGAACTCAAGGCCCGGTCGCAGACCTCGGCGGCCATCAAGTCGCTGCTGGGCCTGGCGCCCAAGACCGCCCGCCGCATCCGGGAGGACGGCACCGAAGAGGATATCCCGCTGAACCATGTACATGTGGACGACTTGCTGCGCGTTCGTCCTGGCGAGAAGGTGCCAGTGGACGGCGTGGTAACTGAAGGCGGCAGCTCGGTCGATGAATCCATGCTCACGGGCGAGCCGATACCGGTCACCAAGCGCGTGGGCGACAAGGTGATCGGCGCCACGCTCAACACCAGCGGCGCACTGGTGATGCGCTCTGAACATGTAGGCGCGACCACAATGCTGGCCCAGATCGTGCAGATGGTGGCGCAGGCCCAGCGTTCCCGGGCGCCGATGCAGCGCATGGCCGACGTCGTGGCGGGCTACTTTGTCGTCACCGTTATGGGGATCGCCCTGCTGGCCTTCCTCGGCTGGGGCCTGTTCGGTCCCGAGCCGCGCTGGGTGTTCGGCCTGATCAACGCGGTGTCGGTGCTGATCATTGCCTGCCCCTGCGCGCTGGGCCTGGCCACGCCGATGTCCATCATGGTCGCCACCGGTCGCGGCGCAACGCACGGCGTGCTGTTCCGCGATGCTGCAGCGATCGAAAACATGCGAAAAATCGACACCCTCATCATCGACAAGACCGGCACCCTGACCGAGGGCCGTCCGACGTTCGAGCGCGCCGTGCCTGCGCCCGGCTTTGATGCCGACGAGGTGCTGCGCCTGGCCGCCAGCCTGGACCAGGGCAGCGAGCACCCGCTGGCCGAAACCATCGTGCGCGCCGCCCGCGAGCGCGGCATGCTGCTCGACAAGCCCGAGAATTTCGAGTCCGGCTCGGGCATCGGCGTGCGTGGGCAGGTGGCAGGGCGTCAACTGGCGCTGGGCAACACCACGCTGATGGAGCAGATCGGCGTCTCGGTCGCTGCCCTGGTGCCGCAGGCCGAGGCCTTGCGCGCAGAAGGCGCCAGCGTGATGCACCTGGCAGTCGATGGCCAGCTGATGGGCCTGCTGGCCGTGTCCGACCCGATCAAAGCCAGCACGCCGGAAGCCTTGGCGACGCTCAAGGCTTCGGGGCTGCGCATCGTGATGGCGACCGGCGACGGCCTGACCACGGCCAAGGCTGTTGCAGCCCGCCTGGGCATCGACGAGGTGCATGGCGAGGTCAAGCCGGCCGACAAGCTGCTGCTGGTGGAAAGGTTGCAAAAGGAAGGCCGCGTGGTGGCCATGGCGGGCGACGGCATCAACGACGCGCCGGCGCTGGCCAAGGCCGATGTCGGCGTGGCCATGGGCACCGGGACCGACGTGGCGATGAACAGCGCCCAGATCACGCTGGTCAAGGGCGATCTGCGCGGGATTGCGATTGCGCGCGCATTGTCGGAAGCCACGGTGGGCAACATGAAGCAAAACCTGATGTTTGCCTTTTTGTACAACGCGCTGGGCATCCCGATTGCGGCCGGCGTGCTGTATCCGCTGACCGGCTGGCTGCTGTCGCCGCTGATTGCCGCGCTGGCCATGAGCTTGAGTTCGGTGTCGGTGATCGGCAACGCTTTGCGGCTGCGAAACAGACGCGTATGACTCCGCTGTTTTGGTGGTATCAACGGCGGCTGTCACGGTCAAGGAGGTGAATCACAAGATTAGAGGCGGCGTGGCCGGTAATGGCATCCAAGACGGGCCGCCGCAGGCTGAGGCCTGACGATAGAAGTTTTATTTTCTCAATAAGGATTAATCATGCTGACAAGTAAAGGTAAGTGGTTTTTAACGGCAATACAGATCGGGCTGCTGGCCTGGTCCGGCGCTACATGGGCCGCTGACAAGGTGTATGTGGCCAATGAGGGCGCTGACACGGTCAGCGTGCTCGATGCCGCGACGTTCAAGACACTGGCAAGCGTGCGCGTCGGCAAGACACCGCACAACGTGCAGGTATCGCCCGACGGAAAGGTCGTATGGGTGACCAATAACGGCGAGCCTGATCAGGCGGCTGGCTCTGTGCATAAGGAAATGGTCAAAGGTGAACACAGCGCGATGGCGACGGTAGGAGCCGTTTGGGCCATTGATACCAGTAGTGACGCGGTAATCGCCAAGGTGCCGGTCGGCACGCACCCGGCCCATGTGGTGGTGTCGCCAGATGGCCGCTTTGCCTACGTCACCAACGGCGGCGACGACACGGTGAGTGTGATTGACACATCGGCGCAGAGTGTTGTCGCCACAATTCCGGTCGGTAAGTTTCCCCACGGTCTTCGCATCAGTCCGGACGGCAAGCAGGCCTACGTCGCCAACCTCAAGGGCGGCACGGTGTCGGTCATTGATACCGTCAGCCAGAAGGAGATCGCGCAGGTGCAGGTAGGCAAGGGTCCGGCTCAAGTCGGCTTCACGCCGGACGGTCGTCTTGTCTTGGTGTCGCTGTCGGAGGAAAACGCAGTCGCCGTGATAGACCCGGCCACGCGCCAGGTGATTCGCAAGGTCGCCGTCGGAACGGTGCCTATCCAGCTGTACGCCACGCCCAATTCGCGCATGCTGCTGGTGGCCAACCAGGGTACGAGCAAGAAGCCTGGCCGCACCGTCAGCCTGATCGATCTTGAGAGCTTCAAGGTCGTAAAGACAGTCGTGACTGGCGCCGGTGCTCATGGCGTGGTCGTCGACCGTGACGGACGGTACGCATACGTTACCAACACCTACGCCAACTCGGTCTCAGTGCTCGACGTGAAGGACCGCAAGGTCACGAAGACCGTTCCTGTAGGCAAGGGCCCCAACGGCATCAGCGTGACGCCTTGACGGTTTGACCGTCGCGTGCAGCCGCAGGGAGCGTGACCCAAGCCCTGGAAAAAATCCGCGAAGCCCGCAACGCCGCCTGCGAGCAGGCGTTTAGCCTGCTGTTTCAGAAACCCGTCATGTTCGACACATAGCGATCACTCACGAAGCGAATCGGGTAACTGACTATTTGTCTCTGATCGCTGAAGACAAGGGCATCGTTTTGGAAGTGACCGGAGATGCAAAAATCTTGGGAGACCGTTTGCTGGTGCAGCGTGCAATCACCAATCTGGTGTCTAACGCTGTCCGTCATGCCGCTTCCAATTCAAAGGTCACCTTAGCCATCGCTGCAGAAGGCCCAAGCGTTACCTTGGCGGTGACCAACGTGGGTGAGGGAATCGCCCCAGCCCATCTGGAGCGGGTCTTTGATCGCTTTTACTGCGTTTTCCGGCCGTGCGCGCTCCGGTGGCGGTACCGGGCTCGGCCTGGCCATTGTGCGTTCCATCATGTTGTCCCATGGCGGACAAGTCCGGGTGCGCAGCCAAAAGGATGGCGAAACGCCTTTCACATTGGTATTTCCGGCTTATGAAGCAGTCCGCCAAGCCTCGGCCAGGAAAAGTTAGAGCAGTTGGGAAATCTCCATCAACGGTTTGATACTGGAGCCGAATCGCCCAATCGTTTCCCTATGCTCTTTAAGTTGGCTGTAGGGAAGATACCGGATGCCCAGCTCGGATACCCGCGAGAAAGCGGGTCTCTTGAGTTGCCGCGCAACCTCATCGCGGCGATTGTCGGGGGCGACCAGAAACAAGGTGCTGGCGGCGCCTACCTGCGTACCCAGGGCAAGGTCTAGCATGCGTACGATCCCCGAGTAAATGGATGTGGAGTGCTCGACTTCAAACGCCGCTGCAACCTGTGCGCTGCCCCGCTCGAGCCAGACGACGTCAATCAGTCGAACCGAATCCAGACCTTGCCCATTGCCACCCGGCCATTGCTGCAGGCAGCCGTCCCCCAGAAAACCGTCTGCGTGTTCGCGTCCGCGATCATTCGATGCAATCCAGACATCGAAGCCCAGCGACATGCCCATGTCTCGCAACCAGCCTTGGATCTGGGTATGGGTGGCATCACTCTCCCGAGCCAGCAGCCACTGCTTTTGCGCGGCGGCCGACTCTTCACGGACGCGTTGCAGATCGCGCTCCCACAGGGCAATCACGCCAGGGTCCTCCAGACGCGGGGGCGCAGCGTAGCGGCCGCTGCCGACATCAAACATCAAGCCGGCGATAGCACCCAAATCATTGGACAGCTTGTGGCGGTGTTGTTCGTTCAGGCGAATCAGTCCCTCGCGCATGGAGAGGTAATGGTCCCATCGGCCCAACTTCACGTTGCTTCCCGTGACAGCATTGAAACCGTTGACGATAGCCGTATTGAAGGGACAAACCAGAGTCGGATGAATAAAATAGAGCAGATTGGCGACGGCTGGTCCCAGGCCCTTGATCTTGAGCGCATCGATCTTTTGGATCGCTTCAATCACGGCCTCCGCAGTGTCGCAGCAGTCGCAGGCATTCAGCAGCCTCGCAAAAGCGCGTTGATTGATCTCATGCTCATAAATATCCGGGATGCGCAGTTTGGGTTTCCACAAGAAAGCATGGTCAGCGCCTTTGAATATTTGCCGTTGCTCAGCAACCGACCCCACGACCGTCTGCAAGGACGAGCCTCGATAAGCATTTCCGAAAGTTCCCGCATCGATATCGCGTACCACCTGGCCAATACCCCGCCGGATCGAGCGAAAGTTCTTCAGGCGTTCCTCCCAGAGAAACCAGGTGTTGTACGTGCCGTGGGGATCTGCCTTCCAGTAGTCAATCAGTAGGGCAACGGTGTTATGCATTGGATTTCCGTCCGTTTCAGTTCGCTTGACTGTATCGAACTTTGTCGTATTCAGCGACAAGGCCACCAGCGGGCCGCACCGGGGATTTTCATTTTTCGGGCTGCGCGATTACTATGGTATGTATCAACGCACGGGACCGAATTTTCACGTTCAACGCAGCCTTACCTGGGTCGGTACATGGTTATGAATACCAGCTTGCCGCCGCAAGACCTTTGCGCATCAAGCGGCGCTGTTGAGTTATTGAACCAGGAGTGCTTCTGTCTCAGCCTTGACCAGAATGCATTGGCTCATGCGCTGGACTCGGAGCTGGGTACGGCAGCGCTGTCGACGATGGTTCGACAGCGCTGCCCCTACCTGTTTGCCTCCCAGCCTGTATTCGTGGCGGCGCAGCAGATACAGCGCATGGCGGAAGTCGTAAGGGCTGTTGAGTCTGTGGTGGCCATGCCCGCATACCGCGAGCTTGTCCTGGCGGGGGCGCCAACCGTCGCGCAGCTGACCTCGACGGGTCCGCTTGGCGTTTTCTTTGGCTATGACTTCCACCTCAACGACGGCCCCCTCGGACTCATCGAGATCAACACCAACGCCGGTGGCGCGATGCTCAATGCCGTGATGGCCCGGGCACACCGGGCTTGCTGTGCTGAATTGGGGGCGATGGCACCCACGCTGGCCCAGATTGAATTCTTCGAAAAATCCATGGTGGAGATGTTCCGTCACGAGTGGCTGCTTGCCGGACGTAGTGGGCCGCTAAAAACCATTGCCATCGTCGACTCATCACCTCAGGATCAATATTTGTACCCTGAGTTTTTGCTCTTCCAACAATTATTCGAACGACACGGCATACGTGCAGTCATTGCCGATCCGGCCACTCTGGACTGGCGTGAAAGCGCCTTATGGCACGACGATCTAGTCATTGATCTGGTGTACAACCGGCTGACAGACTTCTACCTGGAGCAACCCACCAGTGCGGCTTTGCGCGAGGCATATCTCCATCAAGGCGTTGTGTTGACGCCGCATCCTCAATCCCATGCCCTTTATGCCGACAAACGCCGGCTAGCCCTCTTCAGCGACGCGGCGCAGTTAGAGTCTCTCGGTGTGCCACAAGCCATCCAAGAAGTGTTGTTGGAGCACGTTCCCCACACAGAAGTGGTTAGGGCCAGCGATCAGCAGCGTCTATGGACGGCGCGCCGCAGTCTTTTCTTCAAACCAGTTGCAGGATTTGGCAGCCGAGCTGCTTACCGGGGCGACAAGCTCACCCGAGGAGTCTGGCAGGATATCCTGGCGGGCGACTATGTGGCGCAGGCGATTGTCAAACCAAGCGATAGATCAACCGGGGAGGTCAACTTGCCCATACCCATGAAGTTCGACCTCCGCGTGTACGCTTATGACGCCAAGGTGCAATGGGTGAGCGCCCGCATGTATCAGGGCCAAACCACCAACTTTCGCACCTCCGGCGGTGGCTTTGCGCCCGTCTACACAACCCCCGAAACGTCCGGGTCGACCAAGTCAGCGTTGTAGCGATTGGTGGCGGTCGAGGTAGAGCAACCGGTTACTTTCTCATCTTGTCTGCGGGATGTCCGTGCTTTGCCAAAAACTGGTCAAATTGCGCGCTTTCCTTTTTCTGAGCCGCAATGATGCTTTGGGCTACACCCTATACTCAACCCGAACACGACAAGCGAGGTGCTTTATGGGGCGAATAGAGAAAATGGAAATTTCGTACGCTAAGCGCTCTGTCTGTCAGGTTGAGGTCGTAGAGGTGGACGCCATAGCGTCAGAAAATGCAGGAATAGACCCTACTCTGACGGGGGCGAGTAATCGTCCTGACGCCTGATTGAGGTATAGCCCAACCTGACGGATCGATTGACAGCTCATTATTATTCACTATGATTAACCCTGAGTCGAGCTATGGCAAAGTCACTCAAAATAAATCACAAAGGATAGATGATGAGCCAATCCAGCCCTTTGACGCACCAGGATGCCAACCATCGCGATTCCGCATGGGAGCGTGCTGCCAACTACGAGAAGGAAGAGCGCCCCATCCACCCAGTTAGCAAAATTGTGATCAAGGGGGCGGTTGATGTTGTGTTCTTTCGCTCGTCATCAGCGCACCTGGTCGTGACAGGGGAAAACGTGGAAGCCATTCGTAACATCAAGACCCGCTTCGAGGGTGACAAGCTGATCATCGAGCAGGAGGGCATTTCCATTAGCGGCTATGGGGGCAATATTCACGTTTCTGGTACCGGCAACATTTTCGTGGGCGGAACGATCAATGTCGGTGGACGCCACGGCGGCGTCACTATGCAGTCCAAGGGGCGAAGCATCGTTGGAATCGCATTGCCTGAAGCCCCCAGTATCCGCATCAAGGGCAGTGGCGACGTGACCCTGTACGACCTTCAGCAGACCGTCCTCGATCTAGGCATCCAAGGTTCGGGCGATATCACGGCCTTTGGTCGCGTGGGTCTTCTGGACGCCGAGATAGCCGGTTCGGGCGACGTGGACGCCAGCGAGCTGGTCGCTACGTCCGCCAAACTGTCGGTAGTCGGCTCCGGTGATATCGACGCCTATGTCAGCGACTCAGTGAAGGCACGCGTGGCGGGTTCCGGTGACATCGTGGTACGCGGTAACCCGCCGACCCGCGACCATTCCGTTGCCGGCTCAGGCGACATCAAGTTCAAGAAGAAGTGACGCTCCATGAAGAATGACCAAGAACGAACCGAGCTGTTGCAGCAGATCGACAAGCTGTTGACGGCAGTGGATTCGATGCAAACCTGCCTCGAAGCGCCCGAGGCCACAAACGCCGATGGCAGCTTTGACATTGCTCGCACCAACTTGCGTATCACGGCCAACGAGGCCGCGCAGGTTGTCGAACGTCAGCGAGGCGCGCAGGAGCAGCGTGAAAAGTCTCGTCCAAAAGTAACGCTGGCCACGTCGTTACTTGCCGGCGCTGAAGCGTCTGAATGGCAGGCCAACAAGCTCAAAACTAATGGCGATGAGGCCGGTGCCCGCCAGGCCAGCGAACATGCCGTCACTCTGCGCCGGATGGCATCGGAAGCGGCGGTTACTGAACGCCGGCAGAGCATGCACCTTGTACCTACCATTGATTAGGAGTAACCCCATCATGGCAACCACCGCGAAAACCCGATCCGTCACGGCTCACGTCCCTGTGCAACTGGCCGAAAAGGTCGATTTGATGGCTGAGCGCCTGGAACGCTCCAAGAACTGGATCGTCAAGCAGGCTCTGGCCGCCTGGATAGACCAGGAAGAAGAACGTAGTCGCCTGACCCGTGAGGCATTGGCCGATGTGGATGCTGGTCGCGTGATCGATCATCAAGCTGTCCAGGCCTGGGCTGAAAGCCTCAGCACTGACACTCCGTTGCCGGTACCGCGCTGATGGAGTTGAAGTGGACAAGCAAGGCGCTTTCCGACATTGCCCGGTTGTATGAGTTTCTGGCGTCGGTGAATCAGCCTGCCGCCGCACGAACAGTGCAGCAACTCACAGCCGCACCTTCCACGCTGCTGGCCAACCCGCGCATTGGCGAACGCCTGGAAGAATTCGATCCACGGGATGTGCGCCGAATTCAGATCGGCCATTACGAGATGCGTTACGAGATAGTGGATTCCACTATCTACCTACTGCGCCTGTGGCACACCCGCGAAGACCGATAGGTTTGGCTGGGCCAGGAACGGAATACATCAAACTGGCGAGCCTACGACTGATCAGAAAACCTTAGCGTACGATTTTTTCCGAATTCTGTAGGCTCCCCTAATCCAAGGCCAACCTCCTGTGCTAATTCGCCCAGTCTAGGGGACTATAGATCGCCAGTCATCAGTAGCTCTCTCAGTATGCTGAGATTTTTCCTGATTTCAACTTCTACCTTTCCAGAATAATCAAGTGCCTCAAGCGTATTCTTTGTTTGGTTCATTGCCTCTGCTATTATATCAATGGCAGTTTTTCTTGATGCTGCCATATTTTCTAGAGTCTGTTCCCCTGCATCTAGCATTGTTACGATATCTTGTTTGCTTAACTTATCATAATTCACGTTACGGAGTTGCTCTAGTATTAACTCTTGATCCGACATATATGATCCTCTTTATTATTATCGATTTGTTGTTTATGATAATATTAATTATTTCATTGTTCCAGAAAATAACAGCTGGGATAGTGTATCATAAAAAATATATTTCGAGCGAATGGGGAAAGTCGGTCGAGCCATGCGCATAACCAATCCATGGCATTGGACGCACAGTATATCGTTACCGGTGGATAAATGAATTAACCGCTCAATCCACTAGGTTGCGACGACGCAATCAGTTCGTGGACGGTGCGGTTTATCTATTACCCCCTCTAGGGATGCTCCGATCAACTTGCTGCGCGGCGGCCGCAAGTCGTAATTTGCACGGCACGCAGCGCTATTTGCTCAAAACGACCTGATGCAGTGTTCATCGAGGGCGTTTTTCGCCCGGTTTTCCATGTTAAGCGCGCAACTCGCCCATACCCATCAGTTGTTTTCGAGCCATCCACAGGTTCGACAGGGCGAACAATGTGGTCAACTGAGCCGTGTTTTTCATCAGCCCACGAAAGCGCACTTTCACGTACCCAAATTGGCATTTGATCACCCGAAACGGATGTTCGACCTTGGCCCGTGTCTGGGCTTTGCAGTACTCAATCTTGCGCTTGGCCTTGTAGAGCACGCTGCGTTTATTCAACTTGGAATAGGTGCTGCGGCGCGCCGCGATTTGCCAGATCACTTCACGATTTTCATGCTCTTCACGCTTCTCAACGCCGGTGTATCCGGCGTCTGCATACACTGCATTTTCTTCGCCATGCAAAAGCTCGGCGACCTGTGTGACATCGGCGACGTTGGCGGCGGTGCCGTGGACGTGATGAACCAAGCCGGACTCGACATCAGCGCCAATATGGGCCTTCATTCCGAAGAAATACTGGTTACCTTTTTTGGTCTGATGCATCTCAGGGTCGCGCTTTCCCTCTTCGTTTTTAGTCGAACTGGGAGCATGAATAATGGTGGCATCGACGATAGTGCCCTGACGCAGAGACATGCCTTTGTCCTGCAAATAACCATTGATGACCGCGAGGATTGCAGGTGCAAGCTGATGCTTTTCCAATAAGTGCCGGAAATTCATGATCGTGGTGTCTTCAGGTATCGGGGCGCTCAAGGTCAAACGTGCAAACTGGCGCATGGGCGTGATTTCGTAGAGCGCTTCTTCCATGGTCGGATCGCTCAGGGAAAACCAATTCTGCAACAGATGAATACGCAGCATGGTTTCCAGAGGATAGGGTTTTCTGCCGCCACCGGCCTTGGGGTAGAACGGCTCGATCAGGCCCAGCAGACCCGTCCAGGGCACGACCTGATCCATCTCGGCGAGGAAGCGTTCGCGGCGTGTCTGCTTGCGCTTGCCGGCGTATTCGAAATCGGAAAAGCTCATCTGGCTCATAGGCGGCTCGGATCAGGTGGTCAGGCGTATTTCAGCACATTTGAAAACTTGTTCGGAGATTCCCTAGCAGGTCACGAATCAGCTCAAGGCGGGATACATCATCGACAACAGAGCGCCCGGTCGCAGGCATTCCTGGACGACTTGGGCTTTGAAAGGCTTTGGATAGGAGGTTCGTTGGCGCATGGCGATCCGCTTGTGGGGCTAAAAATGGTGTCCACTTAAAATAGGTGTACACCATCGCCCTAAGAGGAGGTCAAGAAATGTCCGCTCCTGGCCGATTACTGACGGTCACGACGGCAGCAATCGTGCGGTCACCGCTGGCCACCGCAGCATCGCTTGCGGGCTACGCGACCACTATCTTGCCGGTATCGATCTCATATCGCACCGACACTACTGAGTAGGCGTAAACCAGATAGCTGGCAATTTGATACCTTCGGGTTCTTGGATCTTTTGGAAATGGAACTTCATGAAAATTTTCCCAGCTCTGGGTGTTTGCGCCCTCACAGCATCGCTTGTGGGCTGTGCTGCAATGGAAGTGAAACCCTATCAGCCCGCGCCTGATGGCGTTTCTATTGTCAAAAATCAATACGGCAGTTACAGCGTAGAGTCCATTAGGATCGCAAAGGCAGGCCAGCAGGCGGGCACTGATGCACTTCAGTTCTGCTTTGCGCAGAATGTGCCTGGGATTAACGGCGCCCCGTTGTTCAACCCCTCCAAGACCAGAATCACTGTTCAGGGTAAGGATCAGGTGACGTTCATTGTCCCAATGACGATGGGTACGCCTCTAACTTATGCAATAGCCTTTTCCCTGACTCAAAGCCAGTCTGCTGTAGGTCAAGTTTACGAATTCACGAATCTGAAAATTAGAGGAACGTGGACTGCTAATGAAGCTCCCCTGCCGGGAACGAGTGAGGCGAACCAATACGTCGATAGCGCCCGCGCCAAAGCAGACAGCATCAGCAGCGCCATCAGTAGTTGCCTTGCAGCGGAAGCATAGCTCATTTGCTTCCTGAGCTATCCAGAACCCCGCCAAGTGCCAAGCATGGCGCGTTGCGCGAACCAGGGCCAGGCCACCGGCTAGATCATCGCTGCTGATGATCGGACCAGTACGCTGGACACCAAAACCGCGGAAGGCAGCCGAATCAATGGAATCGGCAGACAGCAATTTCTCCCCTGAGCGCTGGTGAAACGTAGTGTCCGTTACGGGTCGATTGCAGCTCTTGGTGACAGGCAGAAATCGGCTCATTCACCTATGACCGTGTTGGCCGAGGAACCATTTATATCAAGTCATGTTGTTTATCGTTGATCGGTGGAATTCAACCCTCACGAATTGCGTCCCTCGTAAACGCTGCCGTCAGCGGCGAACTGGATGACGGCCTGATTCAGCGCCTGCAGCTGGCGGTATATCCCGACGATGTTCGAGAGTGGCGCTATATCGACCGTTGGCCGAACAAAATCGCCGCTGAGCGCGTCTCGGAGGTTATCGAACAGCTCGACCAGATACCTGATGAGCCTCACTCTGCCCTCAGATTTACTCCAGAAGCGCAGGAGAAGTTTATCGCCTGGTATACCTCCCACATGCAAGCAAGCCGGAGCGATCATCTTCACCCCGCATTGCAATCCCATTACCTGAAAATGCCGAAAACCATTGCAGGCTTGGCCCTCCTATTTGAGCTGATTGAAGGCGGACGGGAAGCCGTGGGCGCTAAGTCCACTGAACGCGCCATCAGCTGGGCGAAATACCTGATGAGCCACGCCCAGCGGCTGTACGGAGCGGCAATCAACGCACCACTAATCGCTGCGCGACTGATTCTGGAGCGCCAGCAGAAATTGCCCGAGGCATTTACTGCCCGAGAGGTGCGTCAGAAGGATTGGACGGGATTGGGCTCGCAAGACGCCGTGAATAATGCGCTCGCAATTCTGGTTGAACACGACTTCATCGTTGGCTACAAGGTTGCCGGTGAGAAAGGTGGCCGCCCATCGACACGCTATGTCTGGCGAAAAACGTTGCCTTGACCCGACGGGTGCACTCAAAAGACCATCAAAGCCACCTACAAAACCTACGAAACTAAGTTCTGTAGGTTTTGTAGGCACCGTTTCCTAGTTGGGAGAAGTAATTCAGCGCTCAAATTGACGTACCTGAACGCTGGAAACAACCGCCAGTACCTGCTAGCCGACCGCTTTGAATCTGCCGAATCAGGCCGGAGTCGGCCACAAGCAGCCTCTCGGAGGTATCTACGAAGCTTGAGGCGATTCAGATTTCAAGGCTTTAAAAGAAAACTAGGGGCGCCGCTCTTGCAATAACTGACGGGCGGAATCAGCCATCACCGGAAGAGCGCCGGCCAGCATCAAGAGATCTTTGAGCACTAGGCGTCCTGCACCAGACAGGAATGGAAAGCCATGTTCACCATCACCAAGATCCGGTACCCAGGCTTCAGGTGTGGTGAGCAGGAAGGTTAAGGTCACCAGCGGTGTACCGAAGGCCAGCGCCCCACCAAGCAGACCGGCGCGTCGCGAGATCGGGTTGGAAAGCACCAGCAGACCGATCAGAATTTCTACTACGCCCAGGCCGTTGGAAAAGATGTATGTGTTATTTGCGGTCTGCCAGACGCGCTTTTCCGCATTCAATTCACCCTCGTGGGTCAGGTGTGCCTTGTAATCCTCGGGATGTTCATAAAAAAAAGACATAAACGGGCTGTTGGCGACAAATGGGGTAATGCTATCGGCTTCGTAAGGCGCGAATTTGAGCGCCCCGATCCACAAGAAAACTACGGCGATCGCCAGTCTCATGAGGTGTGTGCCAAGGGTGTCGAGCTTGCTGATGAATTGCAGCCATGTAGTGAATGAAGCGAGCATCAGACTTATCCGAATATTTGGAATGTGAAACCAGTCTGAGGCTTAGCCGCGAGACGCTTTTGTGCGTCATGCTCAAGTTATTGTTCGATCGTCTCAACAAGTGGCTGACGTCTGGATGTATCAGGTAAGCCCCGGCACGTTTAAGTGTGCGGGGCCGGTGGAGTTATGGCGAAAGAGCTATTTTTTCAAGGTGTCGTACGCCTCAAGAGCGCGCAGTGAATAAATATAAGCGGCGCCTGCGTTCAACGAGATCGCAGTGGCCAAGGTCGCAGCCACTTCCTCGCGGCTCGCACCAGCCTTAATGGCCGCATCAGTGTGAGCTGCAATACAGCCGTCGCAGCGTGTAGTGATGGCGACTGCAATGGAGATCAATTCGCGGGTCTTGGTGTCGAGCACATCGTTTTCGGCAGAGGCTTCTCCGAGGGCCATGTAGGCTTTGACCATTTTTGGATTACTTTTGCCCAGCGCGCCGAAAGCTTTCTGGATGGAGGGTAATAATTCGGACCAGTTAATGAACATTGCGGTAACTCCTGAGGGGGGTTGGGTGTAATGTTTAACCTTGTTTAGTGTATGCCCTAGTCCTATTTTGATTAGTTCGATACGCTCTGTTTTTTCTGCGATGCGCTCAAATGAATTCGATCGACAAGCTCATCAGCCTCGCCAATGTTCGTGGCAGTCTGGATTTACGTTGCCAATTTCAGGGTGACTGGTCCCTGGAGCATGAGCAGGAAGCGCTGGGCAAAGCGCCATACCACGTGGTGCTGTCGGGTGAGTGTCGGGTGGAGCTTCCAAGCGGGCAGCGTCTTTCTATGCGCGCCGGCGACGTTCTGCTCCTGCCGGGTGGTGCGCCGCATGTGCTGCATAGTCCGGGCAAAGCTGTTGCGCCAACATTGGTATCGGCAAAGCGTATCGACGCTGGCATATTGCCCATACATCGCATTGGCGGCGTGAGTGCGGATCTGGACATGCTATGCGGCTGCTTTCACTTCAACCGAACTTCGTTGCTATTTGCTTCATTACCTGACTACCTGTTGATACCCAGCGGCACGCTCCCAGCGGATGGACCATTACAGTCTCTGGTCGATTTATTACGCGGGGAAGCAGACGGCGATCAGATTGGAGCAAAATTTTTGCTCGATGCTCTTTCTCAGGCGTTATTCACCCTGATCCTTCGCGCCCATCTATCTAGCCATGGCCAAGACATCGGCACGCTCGCCTTGCTCAGCGATAAACGTCTGGGCCCCGTATGGCAGGCGATGTTGGCTGATCCTGCGCACGAGTGGATCATCCAAAATCTAGCAGATATCGCGTGCATGTCCCGAGCATCTTTCATGCGGGCGTTCGTTCGTGTGGCTGGTGTGTCGCCATGGGTATTGCTTACGCAAGTCCGTATGGAATTGGCGTTCAGCCTGCTGAGTCATTCGCATCTGGGATTAAAAGATATTGCCTTGCAGGTTGGTTACCAATCGCAGGCGGCGTTCAGCAAAAAATTTAAGGAGGTTTATGGGGCGCCTCCAGGGAGAATGCGCCGCAGAATTTAGAGCTGTCACTTAGGTAGGGGTGACCAGAGATGGCCGTTTTCTGCCTGTTGTGATCGGCGGAGAGCGGCCAATAGCGTCCCTTCAAATATTTGAGTTGTAAACTGTTGGAAATACAGACGCCATGATTAAGGTCGAGGTGATCTAGGGTGTCTGAGCGTCGGTTCAGCCAGACGGCTTCGCTTAGGGTGCAAACGTAGGAATTGCCGAATCACGCTCCCATGGCGGACAAGGCGACCAAGCCTCCACAAGCTTATCGATGAAGAGACGAATTTTTGGAGAGAGATGTCGCTTGCTAGGGTAAATCACCCGAATAGGCTCTGCGGCCTCTGCATACCCTGCGAGCAATTGAACGAGTTTGCCGCTCCTCAAATCGTCATTTACCACATAGGAAGGAAGAGTCGCGATGCCTAGGCCAGCGACAGCTGACTGGTGCAATGACTCAGCACTGTCCATCTGTAGCCTTCCACCATGAGTAACGGGCACGGAGCTACCATTCACGCGAAAATTCCAAGGAAGCAATCTCCCACCGCTCACGAAATGCAGGCACTGGTGCTCGGACAAATCCTCAGGCGTTTTGGGCTCGGCATGCTCAGCCAGATACTTGGGTGAAGCGCAGGTAATCATTTGTTGATAGGCCACGGTACGCGTGAGCAACCGAGAGTCTTCCTTCGGTGGCCCGATGCGCATGGCCAAATCAAATCCCTCATCGATCAGATCGACCAGCCTGTCGGAAAATGTGATATCGACGCTCAAGGAGGGCCAATCCTTAAGACAGCACTCGATGTGCTGAAGGACATGAAGTCTGCCTAATGCTACCGGCAGGCTCATCCGCAGTCGCCCACTGGGTGTTGAACGACGAAACGCAAGGGCATCCTCCACGTCGTCCAGATCCTGAAGAACGCCCACGCAACGCTCATACAGAACCTGGCCGTCATCCGTCATGCTTAAACTGCGCGTAGTACGATTCAGTAAACGTACCTGTAAACGAGCCTCGAGCCTGACTATCGACTTCCCCACTGCAGAGCGCGTAAGGCCAAGCTGCTTGGCCGCCGCAGTGAAGCTTCCAGCGTTTACCGAGCTTACAAACGCTGCGATATCATTCAGGTTATGGAGTTCCATGGGGCCTCAAGGATCTCAACGTTCGGGCGGCTTAGCACCTGTTATGGGGAACCCTATTCCCCAATACTAAGCATAGTATCTCAATTAGCTAATCCACTCCCATCGATCAATTGAGGTCATTATGAACACTAAAGTCCAAGCAGCCGTCCAAACCTGGGCCAACAGCCTTAGCGATCTGGTACCCGTTCTTAAGGGAATTGATACCACCACAAAAATGAGCGACATCCGCGACTCTTACGCAAAAATGCTCGCGCAAAATCCAGCGCCAGCTGGCGTTAAATTCGAAGCAGTCAACATGGGCGGCGTACCCGGCACACTGGTTACTCCGGACGAGATCAAAACTGACGCAGTAGTGATGTATATCCACGGCGGCGCCTACATTGTAGGTCGTCCAGACGGCTACCACGGCATCGGAGGCAATTACGCGAAAATGCTCGGTGCTCGTGTGTACATGCCAGACTATCGTCTTGCTCCTGAGCACAAGTTCCCAGCCTCTGTTGACGACACATTGCGCGCCTACGAATGGCTGCTTGAGCAGAAAATCCCAGCTAACAAAATTGCGTTCTCTGGCGAGTCGGCTGGCGGCGCGATGGTTGTCAGCATCATGGTTGCTGCTAAGTCGAAAGGGCTTCCATTGCCTGCGGTTGGCTCCTCCATCTCACCATGGGCGAACCTTGAACACACCGGTGCTTCCATGAGCAACCGTGAAGGTCTGGATCCTCTGAACTCCAAGCCTGTCCTGGACATCCTCGCCAGAGCATTCCTAGGCGACACATTGGCCAATCATCCTCTGGCCTCACCTGTGTTCGCGGACGTCACCGGTCTTCCACCAATCCTGGTGCAGATCGGCGAGAACGAGCTGATGTTGAGTGATGCAATGCGCCTTGCAACTCACCTGGCTGATAACCGCGTTCGCGTAAACCTGGAAGTATGGCCTGCGATGTTCCACGCCTGGCACTTCTACGCCACCATGCTGCCAGAAGGTCAGCAGGCCATGGAGAGTTCGGTGCGCTTCATTGAAGCAGGCTTGGCCGAGGCTAATCCTTAACGCGTAGATCAGCCGCGACAACTATCCCGGCTGTCGCAGTTAACACATTGACATTAAAGCAAAGGTGCTAACCCAGGATGGGTATGAGCCTGCGCTGACGACGAGGCCCAAAGCTAGAGTTTTTCCGGCGCTCATGTTGAGTCGCCCCTGCTTTAGTTGACGGTCGATGACCGCTATTGGCCGAAAGGGTGCATTCGCCCCAGTCTTGATGATCTGGTGCATTGAGAATTTGGGCACCCAGGTGTATGTGACGCAGACGTCTGTGTCGGACGCGTCAGATTCGCTCTCAGTTTGCTTCTAGGGAAGTGGCATCTCTTCGCGCATATGATGCGAGGCATGAATCGCCTCGGGTTTTGTAGGCACCTCCAACCCCCATGATGGGACTTGGAGGTGCCATGAGTCGTCAATGTTACCCCGGAGAACTCCAGGTCGAAGCGTAACCGTCCGGGCAACACATCTTCCTGACACCGTCGCTTGAGGCAATGATGCCCACTTAAATTTAAGTGGAGACCATTTTTAGCCTTTTTAAAGCGGACGCCCATGCCACAAAAACGCCGTTCTTACTCCAAGTCTTTCAAGGCCCAAGTCATCTCCGAGTGCGCGCAGGCTGACACCTCAATTGCCAACGTCACCTTGACTCACAACCTCAACGCTAACCTCGTCCATAAATGGATTCGGGTACAGATGCTGACGCCTGGCGGGAAGAAAACTCACCGCGCTTACGTCTGGGCCTATGCCACAAGCGAGTTCTCCGATCTGGCGGCGGTCGTTTACGACTTCAGCCCGAGCCGCACTGGCGAACATGCCCGAAACCTCCTTGGAAACTGGAAGGGCAAGCTGGTCTGCGATGACTTCGCTGGCTACAAGGCAGGCTTTGAACTGGGCGTCACCGAGATCGACTGCATGGCGCATGCGCGTCGGAAATTCTTTGATTTGCACGCGACCAACAAAAGCCAGATTGCCGAAAAAGCGCTGCACTACATCGCTGCCGTGTATGAAATTGAACGAGACGTACGCGAACTGGAACCGGGTGTCCGGAAGCGAATACGGCAGGAAAAAGCAGCGCCGATCATCGACGCATTTCATGCCTGGATGCTCGCCCCGCGAGATCTGGTGCCCGAAGGCACGGCCATCAGCAGAGCACTCAATTACAGCCTGAAACGCTGGGCAGCGCTGTCGCGCTACCTCAATGACGGGGCCGTAGCCATAGACAACAATTGGGCGGAAAACCAAATTAGGCCATGGGCGCTTGGACGCAAAAACTGGCTCTTCGCAGGGTCGTTGCTCAGCGGAAAACGGGCTGCGGCAATCATTAGCCTGAATCAGTCGGCACGCATGAACGGGCATGACCCGTATGGCTATCTCAAGGATGTGCTTACGCGGTAGCTGCCGCACCATTGGGTAGCTCCATCGCATTGATCTAATGGGCGTAACCCCCATTAGATTTCCCATTTTCCCCCTGTCGTTGGCTAGATTTTCTTAACCGCGCCAAGATTTTCTTAAAATGTGCGCCGAACACTCAGAAAATATTAACCGAAAATGGCCGCGCAACCACACCTTGCCGCATTGCGCTTTCTGGACGACCTAGGCTTTGAACGACTTGGGGTAAGAACTACGTTGGCGCATGGAAATCCTAGCGATAAGGGTGATCGCGTTCGCTTAAAAATACGCGGACACCATCGCCCTTAATGCTGGAGTTCGGTAGGTGACTTGGCCAGACGGTTACAAATATCAGGCTAATCCATCGCGATTGATGCGTGTAAAAGTATGACAGGCAGAGGAAAAATCCATCCCCCATAGCCTGTCATACCTGTGCGATTACTTAGATTTCGCTGGTGGATAGTTGCCGCGATCACTGCCGGACTTGTTGCCTGTGGTGCTTGGCAGATTAGGAACTACCGGACGAGGTGCGTGTTCGTGGCTCGGGCGGCTTGGGTTTTTCGGTTGTTTGCTCATAATCATCGTTTCCTAAATGAGTTGAATATTGAATCGCCCCTTGATTCGTAGACATATCCGAGCAGCCGCTTTTGGCCGGTAGTCGCCCGTTACGATGAACTGAACTCCGCTAAAATTACTGCCATCTGCGACTCGAATCTTGAGTTTGGGCGGCAGCGCATGTAGATACGCGGTCATCGGTGATCGAGCAATGCGCGAAATATAGCGATATCTAGTGATGTATAGCGAAATTCGCTATACATCACTAGATATCGCTAGACCTTCCTATATTTTGTACGCCAGCTCAGTGTGCGGATCGTTAAGAGTGCTGGTGCGGTGCGGCATTGTCGACATTTCTGGGGAGTCAGTTACCTGAGTTTTGCGAATTCGTGCTAGGAGCAGCTCCGATGCCGGCCGCCTTCTTTTGGCCGGTTTTTGCCTCTCGCCACAGGCAGAAAACGGCCCAGAGTGTGTAAAAACGCTCATGGGCCCTATCGTCTTGAAGCATTGACGTTCGTTGGCTGAGTGATCGCACAGTAAATGCCTCGGGTCTGGGTAGCGACCTGGAACAGGTCAACGCTGCTTTACAGCCTCTCGGATGGGCCAAAGTCAGCCTTTTTTTTGCGCCGACAGCGCCTTCATCAAACCATTAACGCCGATGATTTTCATAACCCGTTTCAAATTATAGGCGAGCACATTCAAGCTCAACTCTGCGCTCACTCCGGCCAGCCTTCGGGTCAGGAAGCGCGTCGCACCCATCCATTGCTTTAGCGTCCCGAAGGGATGCTCAACCGTCCGCTTTCGGACTTGCATTATCTCCGGTGATTTGCTCAGCAGGTTCTGCATTTCCTCCGATACAGCATCATGTTCCCAGCGTATATATCTGCATCGTGATACCTGACAAGGAGGCACGCTTAGAAAAGTTAAGTTTTGGAGTTGAAATTGGCTCAAAATCATCAAAACCTAACTAAAATCTTTGCCCTGATGCAGGACTGAGAGCGAAAAAATGCTGGGTAGGCTGGAGAACTAGTAACCGTCAGGGCTCGGCTTCAGATCGTAAAACATGACTAAAATCTAATAGGGTAGATAAGCGTATTGAGCCATGGAGAACCTAGGGTCAGTGACGGGTGAATAAGGCGCGAGCAATGCCCGGATCAGGCCATAGCAGAAAGTCAGGGACTGATCGAGATCAATGCCTGCTCGCAGAAAAAGCACAAATGTAGACGCCAGAATCTACCTGAATGCGCGAGGCAGGGCAAACCAGCGCAGACCAGAGGACTGGCACTTTGCCACAACCCAAGGCATGCTTGGCGCCTTTAGGGGGCCTCGCGCCATTGCCGCCAAATTGCAGGATCACAAGTTGCCCAATGTCACCGCGCCCACTATTGTCAAAGCGTCCAACCCATTATTGGGGACGCCTGTGCGCGGAACGCTGAAAAGTGCATTGGCGGCGCTGGTTTTACTGCTGCTGGCCATGCTGTTCTGGTTGTTGATCGAACAGTTCCAGGAAACCCTGCAGCAAGAGCGCCAGGCCAGCATCAATTACAGTGCCGACCTGGCCGACCACATTGGCCTGAGCATGGCCCTGCGCGCTGAAACCGCCCTCAATCTGCTGCCTGTGGACAAGTCGCCGAAAACCGTGCGCCAGCAACAGGCCCTGGTCAAACAACTGAGCCAGTCCCTGCCCGCCTTGCAAAGCCTGGCACTGGTCAGCCCTGAAGGCGAAATCCTGCTCGACAGCCTGGGCACCAGCCCCGATGCCGCTAACCTGGCGGACTGGATCCGGCACAGCCCGTCGCGCAGCCGCACCGAGGGCTATTACTTCAGCAATAACCGTGACGCCAGCGTCATCTATCTGTTGCTGCGCCAGCCCAGTGGCACCATCAATGGCTACTGGCTGCTGCGCATGAGCCCGGACTTGCTGCAAAACCTGACCCATCAGAATGCCAGCAGCCAAAGGCCGCAATGGCTGGTGGAGAACAGCCAGACCCGCAAAGTCCTCAGCCGGGCGGATAAAAACGTCACCCCTGCCTCCACCCTGAACCCGGAGGATGAAGAAGACACCGTTCTGTTGACGCCCATCAACCACAGCGACTGGCAACTGCGCGGGCTGTTCAATGACCGCCAGGCGATCGAGCACCTGCTGCCCGGGCTGATTGGCAAATGCCTGCTTGGCCTGCTGTTTTCATTGCTGCCGATCATTGCCCTGCTGAACATGCGCCGCCGTCAGCGCCAGCTGCATGAAGGCCGGCGGCGCTATCACGATATTTTCGAAGGCACCGGCGTCGCCCTGTGCGTGCTCGACCTGTCCAGCCTGCCGGGGTTTCTCGACCGCGAAAAACTTCACAACGGCGACGCCCTCAAACAATGGCTGGGCGATCACCCCGAGCATCGCCGTCAATTGTTCGAGCAATTGCGCATCACCGAGGTCAATCAGGTAGCCATGCAACTGCTGGAGGTCGACTCCGGTGATGGCGCCTGGCACAAGCTGATCAACGGTTGCCCGTCGACCAGCACGGCCATTGGCTATCAGATCGTCGAGGCCGTGCTTGAGCAACAACAGCAACTTGAGCTGGAAATAAAACTTACCGATGCCAATGGCCGCGACCAGCATTTATGGCTGGTGCTGCGCCTGCCTGCGGATCACGAGGATTACCACGCGGTGATCCTGAGCATCAGCGACATTACCAGCCGCAAGCTGATCGAACTGTCCCTGCAAGAGCGCGAGAGTTTCTGGTCCGATGTGGTGCGCACCGTGCCCGACCATCTTTATGTACAAAATGTGATCAGCCAGCGGATCATCTTCAGCAACCACCACCTGGGTCATACCCTGGGTTATAGCGCGGTCGAGCTGCAAGAAATGGGCGCGTACTTCTGGGAGTTGCTGCTGCACCCCGAAGACGCCGAGCGTTATCACCAGTTGCGCAAAGAGCAGCGGGAAAACGGCTACAAGCAACTGCTGCAATGCCAGTTGCGCTTTCGCCATCAGCAAGGCACCTGGCGGCGCTTCGACATCCGCGAGCAGGCGTTCGCCCGTGACACTGGCAACCAGGTCACGCGCATTGTCGGGGTGGCCAAGGACATCACCGACCAGATCGAAGCCAGCGAGTCATTGCGTGACAGCGAGCAACGCTACCGGATGCTGGCCGAAAGCATCAGCGACGTGATTTTCTCGACCGACAGTTCGTTGCGCATGAACTACCTGAGCCCGTCCATACAAACCGTATTGGGGTATGAGGCGCAGTGGGTGTTCGACAATGGCTGGCAATCGATCATCGCCACCCCACAACAACTGGAAGGGGTCAACAGCCTGATCGAGCGCATCCGCGCCGCACTGCACAAGCCCCAGCAACTGTCGGCCCTGCGCGCCCAGGTACAAACCCAGCTGTTTTTGTTCGACTGCCTGCGCGCCGACGGCCACAAGGTGCCCATCGAGTTGCGCCTAGTTCTGGTGTGGAATGAGAACGATGGTTTTGAGGGGATTCTGGGCGTAGGCCGCGACATGAGTCAGCAGCGCCGCGCCGAAAAAGACCTGCGCATGGCCGCCACGGTGTTTGAACACTCCACCTCGGCCATCCTCATTACTGACCCCGCTGGCTATATCGTGCAGGCCAACGAAGCCTTCAGCCGGGTCAGCGGCTACGCCGTGGCGCAGGTGCTCGACCAGCTGCCAAGCATGCTCACCGTCGATGCCCAGCAGCGTGCGCACCTGACCTATGTGCTCAAGCAACTGCATGTGCATGGCACTTGGGAGGGTGAAGTCTGGCTCAAGCGCCTGAACGGCGAACACTACCCGGCCTGGGTCGGCATCACGGCGGTGCTCGATGATGAAGGCGATCTGGCGAGCTATGTGTGTTTCTTCAGTGATATCAGCGAGCGCAAGGCCAGTGAACAGCGCATTCACCGCCTGGCCTATTACGACGCCCTGACCCACCTGCCCAACCGCACCCTGTTCCAGGACCGCCTGCACACCGCGCTGCAACAGGCAGAGCGTAACAAGTCGTGGGTGGTACTGATGTTCCTCGACCTTGACCGTTTCAAGCCGATCAACGACTCCCTGGGCCACGCCGCTGGCGACCGCATGCTCAAGGACATGGCCATCCGCTTGCTGGCCTGCGTCGGTGACGACGATACCGTGGCGCGCATGGGCGGTGACGAGTTCACCCTCCTCCTGCAACCGCGCACCACCCGCCAGCAGGCCTTGAACCGGGCTATCAACGTGGCCGAGCAGATCCTCGCCAGCCTGGTAAAACCTTTCGTGCTCGAAAGCCGCGAGTTTTTTGTGACCGCCAGTATTGGTATTGCCCTGAGCCCGCAAGACGGCAACGAACTCAGCCAGCTGATGAAAAACGCCGACACTGCCATGTACCACGCCAAGGAGCGCGGCAAAAACAACTTCCAGTTCTATCAGGCGGACATGAACGCCAGCGCCCTGGAGCGCCTGGAACTGGAGAGTGACCTGCGCCATGCCCTGGAGCAGCAAGAGTTCATCCTGTTCTACCAGCCGCAATTCAGCGGCGACGGCAAGCGCCTGACCGGCGTCGAGGCGCTGCTGCGCTGGAACCACTCAAGGCGTGGCCTGGTGCCACCTGGCGACTTTATCCCGGTACTCGAGGAGTTGGGCCTGGTGGTGGAAGTCGGCGACTGGGTGCTGGCAGAGGCCTGCCGCCAGCTCAAGCACTGGCACCAGGCCAAGGTGCGGGTGCCCAAGGTGTCGGTGAATATCTCGGCGCGCCAGTTCTCCGATGGCCAACTGGGTACGCGCATCGCCACTATCCTCAAGGAAACCGGCCTGTCCCCGGCCTGCCTTGAGCTTGAACTGACCGAAAGTATCCTGATGCGCGAAGTCAGCGAAGCCCTGCATATCCTCGCCAGCCTGAAAAACCTCGGTCTGAGCATTGCCGTGGATGACTTTGGCACCGGCTATTCGTCGCTCAACTACCTCAAGCAATTCCCCATCGATGTCCTGAAAATCGACCGCACTTTTGTCGACGGCCTGCCCAGCGGCGAGCAAGACGCGCAGATTGCCCGGGCCATTATTGCGATGGCCCATAGCCTGAACCTGGCGGTGATCGCCGAAGGCGTGGAAACCCACGAGCAACTGGACTTCCTGCGCGAACACGGCTGCGACGAAGTGCAAGGCTACCTGTTCGGGCGCCCGATGCCAGCCGAGCAACTGGTGGAACAACTGCAAGCGGCAAGCTCACAGCTGCAAGCTTGAAGCACTCAGATGCACACCGTGAATCGCATTCATATGCCAGATAAAACCCATTGGGTTAGAATGCCCTCCTTTTCTGCCCCCGATCCTTGAGGACCGCCATGTTCAGCCGTGATTTGACACTTGCCAAGTTCGACGCCGACCTTTTTGCCGCCATGGAGCAAGAAGCTCAGCGCCAGGAAGAACACATTGAGCTGATCGCTTCGGAAAACTACACCAGCCCAGCGGTCATGGAAGCTCAAGGCTCGGTTCTGACCAACAAATACGCCGAAGGCTACCCAGGCAAGCGCTACTACGGCGGCTGCGAATACGTAGACGTGGTAGAGCAACTGGCTATCGACCGTGCAAAAGAACTGTTCGGCGCCGATTACGCCAACGTTCAGCCGCACGCCGGTTCCCAGGCCAACAGTGCCGTTTACCTGGCCCTGCTGTCGGCTGGCGACACCATCCTGGGCATGAGCCTGGCTCACGGCGGTCACCTGACCCACGGTGCCAGCGTTTCGTCTTCGGGCAAGCTGTACAACGCCATCCAGTACGGCATCGACGCCAATGGCCTGATCGACTACGACGAAGTTGAACGCCTGGCCGTTGAGCACAAGCCGAAAATGATCGTGGCCGGTTTCTCTGCCTACTCGCAGGTTCTGGACTTCCCGCGTTTCCGCGCAATCGCCGACAAGGTTGGCGCCTACCTGTTCGTGGACATGGCTCACGTAGCTGGTCTGGTGGCTGCTGGCGTTTACCCGAACCCGGTTCCATTTGCTGACGTGGTGACCACCACGACTCACAAAACCCTGCGTGGCCCGCGTGGCGGCCTGATCCTGGCCAAAGCCAACGCCGACATCGAGAAGAAGCTGAACTCGGCTGTATTCCCGGGTTCGCAAGGCGGCCCGCTGGAGCACGTTATCGCCGCCAAGGCCGTGTGCTTCAAGGAAGCCCTGCAACCAGAGTTCAAGGCTTACCAGCAACAAGTGGTGAAAAACGCTCAGGCAATGGCTTCGGTATTTATCGAGCGTGGCTTTGACGTGGTATCGGGCGGTACTGAAAACCACCTGTTCCTGCTGTCGCTGATCAAGCAGGAAATCTCCGGTAAAGACGCTGACGCCGCTCTGGGCAAAGCGTTCATCACCGTGAACAAGAACTCCGTACCGAACGATCCACGCTCCCCGTTCGTAACGTCGGGTCTGCGTTTCGGTACTCCGGCTGTGACCACTCGCGGCTTCAAGGTTGAAGAATGCCGTGAACTGGCAGGCTGGATCTGCGACATCCTGGCTGACATCAACAACGAAGCCGTTATCGACGCCGTTCGCGAGAAAGTCAAAACCATTTGCGCCAAGCTGCCGGTATACGGCAACTGAGTGTAAATAGCTGAATAAAAAGCCCGGCGTTTACGCCGGGCTTTTTTATTGCCTCTGTTATTTTGAAACACATGACTGATCACCTCGCAACAATAACAACCTAGTCTGAACCTTATCGCTTTTTATCGACAACAGAGTTCAGACAATGGCAAACGATACACAACAATCCTTTATCGCCACTCTGCAAGTGCCCAACCACAACCTGAATCTTTTAGGGGCACTTTTTGGCCCGCCGGTCATGGTGACTGACTTGCTCGGCAGTGGCGGGGTTTTTTCCGGCAAACCACAGTTACGGGACGATTCCGCCACAATGGGCCTTCAGTCCCACGCCACAGGCGGGGTCAAGGCGGCGCTCAAGCTATACTTCCGGCACACCGCCAAGGGTTATGAAATACATATCAAACACCCGGGCCAGTATGACCGGCATCGGCTGGGGAAAAACCATATGGATATACTCCATGCGAGAAGTCCGACACTCAAGCATCCACTGACTTTCACATTACTTGACCAAGACAACCGGATAGTTACAGGAAGCAACTTAAATGAAGCCCACACACTGATCACACTTAAAACGCACAACCACAAGTTTATCGGCATCAGAAGAACCAAGAGCTCCCCCCACCAGTACCTTGGCGAAACAACCGAACACCACAAAGCGGTATTTCTTTTAAGTATTATTGCAAGGAGCGTGGCTTATTAATTTCAGCTTAAAGCTGTATGAAACTTCCTTAATCACCTTAAGACATAAAAGCAAAAGCCCCTGACCCTCTCCCGCAGGAAGAGGGTCAGCCATCACTCAGGCCCCAAGCCGCGCAAAACCCTCGCGGATCTTGGCTTCGGGCAGATCATCGGCAATAAACACCATCACGCTTTCCCGCGCCTCGCCTTCGGCCCACTCGGTGTCCCAGTCGAACCCATAAAGCTTCAGCACACCCTGAAACACCAGGCGTCGATCCTCACCGGCAATGCTCAGCACGCCCTTGTACCGCAGCAATTGCTTGCCGTGATCTTCCAGCAACTCGTTCATGAATGCGCTGAGGCTGTCGATATCCAGCGGCTTGTCAGTGCGCAGCACCAGGCTGGAAATGCGGTCGACGGACGCCGCGGGTTGCACCGGGCGCAAACTCAGGCCACCGCCAAGGTCGGCATTGAGGTTGAACCCGCGCACATCCAGCAACTCGGCCAGGTCGATCTTGCCGTGCTCAACCACACGGATCGGCGCCCGGCGGTTGATACGGGTCAAGCGCTCGCACAACGCGTCAAAGGTGGCGTCATCCACCAGGTCGCGCTTGCTCACCAACAGGCGGTCAGCAAAACCGATCTGCGCCTGGGCGATGGTCTGGCTCAAATGCACATCGGCGTGGGCCGCATCCACCAGGGTGATGATGCCGTCCAGCAGGTAACGCTCGCGCAGTTCTCCATCGATAAAGAAAGTTTGCGCCACCGGTGCCGGGTCGGCCAGGCCGGTGCATTCGATCACCAGGCGGTCGAAGGCGATTTCGCCGCTGTCCAGGCGCTCGAGCAGCAGGTACAGCGCCTTGGTCAGGTCGGTGTGGATGGTGCAGCACACGCAACCATTGGCCAGGGTCATGACTTGCACCGGTTCGTCGCCCAGCAACTGGGTGTCGATCCCGGCATCGCTGAACTCATTTTCGATCACGGCGATTTTCAGGCCGTGCTCGGCCTTGAGCAGGTAGCGCAACAAGGTGGTTTTACCGGCCCCCAAAAAACCGCTGAGGATGGTGACGGGGATTGGAGAGGTCATGCAGTGCCTCCTTAAACAAAACGCCAAAACAAATGTGGGAGCGGGCTTGCTCGCGATAAGAACGGCGCGGTGTGTCAGTCACACCGTGCCGCCTGAATCGCGAGCAAGCCCGCTCCCACAGTCAGATACAGCTCAACCCTGACGGGTTAACAGCATTTGGGCCCACCCTTGCCGCCGTAACGGGCTTCCTGGCGCTCACGAAAGAACGCCTCGTAGCTCATCACCGGCTTGTCCGGGTGCTTGGTTTGCATATGCTCGACGTAGTTGTCGTAGTCGGGCATGCCGACCATCAGGCGGGCGGCCTGACCGAGGTATTTACCGAGGCGACTCAGGTCATTGAACATGCTTGCAACCCTCTATCAAACATCCGGCATGGCTTGGTACGGCGACTCTTTATCCGTACGTTCCTTGGTGCCCCATGCAGCGACACCCACTTTGATCGCAAAGAACAGAATGCTGAACACCACGAACAGGAACAGCACGGTCAGACCGGCGTTGGTGTAGGCGTTGATGATCACGTGTTGCATCTGGTCGATATTTTTCGCCGGGGCAATCACCTGGCCGGCTTCCAGCGCAGTGCTGTATTTGTTGGCCAGGGACAGGAAGCCCACCGCCGGGTTGGCGTCGAACAACTTGATAAAGCCTGCCACGGTGGTGCAGATCAGTAGCCAGACAGCTGGCAGCATGGTCACCCAAATGTAGCGCTGGCGCTTCATTTTGATCAGCACAACGGTAGCCAGCATCAGCGCGATACCCGCCAGCATCTGGTTGGAGATACCGAAAAGTGGCCACAGGGTGTTGATACCGCCCAGTGGATCGATCACGCCCTGATACAGCAGGTAGCCCCACATCGCCACACACAGGCCGGTGGCCAACAGGTTGGCGCCCCACGACTCGGTGCGCTTGAGTGCAGGCACAAAGCTGCCCAGCAAGTCTTGCAACATAAAGCGGCCAGCACGGGTACCGGCGTCAACGGCCGTCAGAATAAACAGGGCCTCAAACAAAATGGCGAAGTGATACCAGAACGCCATAGTGTTTTCGCCCGGCAGCACGTTGTGCAGGATCTGCGCGATACCGACCGCCAGGGTCGGGGCGCCGCCGGCACGGGCCAGGACGGTGGTTTCACCGATGTCCTTGGCCAGCGCGGTCAACGCATCCGGGGTAATGGCAAAGCCCCAGTTGGTGATGTTCTGCGCCACCGTGACCACATCACCGCCGACAATGGCTGCCGGGCTGTTCATGGCGAAGTACACGCCCGGCTCGATCACCGAAGCGGCAACCATCGCCATAATGGCCACAAAGGACTCCATCAGCATGCCGCCGTAACCGATGTAACGGGCGTTGCTTTCGTTATCCAGCAGTTTGGGCGTAGTACCCGAGGAAATCAGCGCGTGGAAGCCCGATACCGCACCGCAGGCAATGGTAATGAACAGGAACGGGAACAGACCGCCCTTCCAGACCGGGCCAGTGCCATCGGTGAACTGGGTCAGCGCAGGCATTTTCAGCTCGGGCATGGTGACCAGAATGCCGATCGCCAGCGCAACGATGGTGCCGATTTTGAGGAATGTGGACAGGTAGTCACGCGGTGCCAGCACCAGCCACACCGGCAGCACTGCAGCAACAAAACCATAACCGATCAGCATCCAGGTGATTTGCGTACCGGTGAAGGTGAACACCGGGGCCCACTCAGGGCTCGCCGCAATCTGGCCCCCCAGCCAGATGGAACCGAGCAGCAGCAGCACGCCGACAACGGAGATTTCACCGATGCGACCCGGGCGGATGTAGCGCATGTAAATGCCCATGAACATCGCGATCGGGATGGTCGCCATCACCGTGAACATGCCCCACGGGCTCTCGGCCAGGGCCTTGACCACGATCAGTGCCAGCACCGCGAGGATGATGATCATGATCAGGAAGCAGCCAAACAGCGCGATGGTGCCCGGGATCTTGCCCATTTCCTCGCGCACCATGTCACCCAGTGAGCGACCGTTGCGGCGAGTGGACATGAACAGGACCATAAAGTCCTGCACCGCACCGGCCAGCACCACCCCGGCGATCAGCCAGAGCGTGCCCGGCAGGTAGCCCATTTGTGCGGCCAATACCGGCCCGACCAGAGGGCCAGCGCCAGCGATGGCAGCAAAGTGATGACCAAAGAGAATGTGCTTGTTGGTCGGCACATAGTCCAGACCGTCGTTGTTGAGCACCGCAGGCGTTGCGCGGCTGGAGTCGAGCTGCATCACCTTGGTGGCGATAAACAGACTGTAATAACGATAAGCAACCAGATAGATGGCAACGGCTGCCACAACAATCCACAAGGCGTTGATCGCCTCGCCCCGGCGTAATGCCACTACGCCAAGGGCGCAGGCTCCTACAATTGCCAACACCAGCCACGGAATGTGGCGTAGCAGGCTATTTTTATTATTCATTTTTTAATTCCGGCCAGTTGGACAAGAAAGACTGCCCCCGGAGTTTAGCGCTCTTGGCTCTAAAGACCAGCCCCCAACGTTGGTCTAGAGCCTTCTTTTGCGGTTATTCGGCAGACGACGCAACCCGGTTGCAGATCTACTCGAACAACGCATCCAGCGCCTGTTCCAGACGGGTCACGCCAATCACCTTCAGGCCCGGCGGCGATTCCTTGGGGGCGTTGCCCTTGGGCACGATGGCGCGCTTGAAGCCATGCTTGGCCGCTTCTTTAAGCCGCTCCTGACCGCTTGGCACCGGACGCACTTCGCCCGACAAGCCCACCTCACCAAACACCAACAGGTCGTGAGGCAGCGGACGGTTGCGCAGGCTGGACATTACGGCGGCCATCAACGCCAGGTCAGAGGCGGTTTCCAGCACCTTGACCCCGCCGACCACGTTGAGGAACACATCCTGGTCATGGGTAGGAATACCGCCGTGGCGATGCAGGACGGCCAACAACATGGCCAGACGATTCTGATCCAGGCCCAAGGTAACGCGGCGCGGGTTGGACATATGACTGTCGTCCACCAACGCCTGCACCTCCACCAGCATCGGACGGGTGCCTTCCCAGGTGGCCATCACCACGCTGCCCGGGACTTCTTCCTGAGCACGGGTTAGGAAAATTGCAGAAGGGTTGGAGACTTCTTTCAGGCCCTTATCGGTCATGCCGAACACACCCAGCTCGTTGACCGCGCCAAAACGGTTTTTTACCGCTCGCAACAAACGCAGGCGCCCGTCGGACTCGCCCTCGAAATACAGCACGGTATCCACCATATGCTCCAGCACCCGCGGCCCGGCCAGTGCGCCTTCTTTGGTCACATGGCCCACCAGGAAAATCGCCGTACCGCTGGATTTCGCATATCGCACCAGCAAGGCCGCACTTTCGCGCACTTGCGACACGCCGCCGGGGGCCGATTGCAGCTGCTCGGTAAAGATGGTCTGGATCGAGTCAATCACCATGACCTTGGGCTTTTCGAGCTTGGCGGTGGCGATGATGCTTTCGATACAGGTCTCGGTCATTACCTTGAGCTGATCCTGGGGCAACCCCAGGCGCCGGGCGCGCATGGCCACTTGTTGCTGGGATTCCTCGCCGGTGACGTACAGCGCCGGCATGCGGGTGGCCATCTGACAAAGGGTTTGCAGCAGGATGGTGGATTTTCCGATCCCAGGGTCGCCGCCGATCAATACCACCGAGCCATCCACCAGCCCGCCACCGAGCACCCGGTCCAGCTCGCCGGAGGCCGTGGAAAAGCGCGGCAACTCTTCAATGCTGACTTCAGCCAGGGTCTTGAGCTGGGCCTGTTGCCCGGTCCAGCCGGTACGGCCGCTGGGCGGCGCGGCAGCACCGCTTTCAACGATGGTTTCGACCAGGGTGTTCCAGACGCCGCACTCGCCGCACTGTCCGGCCCACTTGGGAAACGTTGCGCCGCACTCGGTGCAGCCGTAAATGCGCTTGGGCTTGGCCATCTGAACTCCACGGAAAAACCGCGATGATAGCCCACTGGGCCTGGATCAGCGCGCTACCGGCATGCGGATTTCACCATTGACCAGCCGGGCGGCACTGTTGCCTGCCGCGTCTTCGGTATTCAGGTCGGCGCCTTTACGGGACAAGTCATTGAGCAGCTCAACCCGCTTGAACAGTCCCGCATACATGGCCGCCGTCTGCCCTGCACCATTGCGCTGATCGGGGTTGCAGTCAGTCGCCATCAGGCGATGGGCAATCTTGAGTTCGCCCTTGAAAATCGCGCCCATCAGGGCTGTGTTGCCGCGTTTGTCCTGCACACAGGCATTGGCGCCGGCCTTGAGCAAATGCTCCACCGCCTCGGGCTGGCCGTTGTAGGCCGCCAGAATCAGCGCGGTATAGCCTTTGCTGTCTTGAATATCGAGGGTGTAACCGGATTCGATAAAGGTATCGATCATCGCCACATCGCCTCGGCGGGCGGCGTCGAAATAGTAATCCTGAAGCTGGACCCGGACATCGGGACCGTCAGCCAGGCTCAGGCCGCTGATCAACATCAAGGCCAGGGTAATGAAAATACGCATGGTGCTCACCTGAATCAAAAGCCCCTCACCCTGGCCCTCTCCCAAAGGGAGAGGGGACTGACCGCGTGCGTATTCAAAATCACCGCAAATCAGCTCCCTCTCCCTCCGGGAGAGGGTTGGGGTGAGGGTCAGAGGTTAATCCACCAGCTTGGCAGCCAGCGCCTTGACCCGGCCCAGATCGCCTTTGGCCACTTTGGCTACGCCAGTGCCGTATTCGGGATCAGCCTTGTAAAGGAACGACAGGATGATGTGCTTGCTTTCGTCGTCCGTTGTCGCCAACGAGCCGCCGAAGCTTTCAATCAGGTCCTGACGCTCTTTCTTGCTGTATGAGCGGTACAGATCACCGGCCTGCTTGAAGTTTTGCTCACGCTGGATCTTCGCCTGCTGCGTAGTACCCGACAGCGCCATTTCGCTGTAGCGCGCGGCTTGCGGCTCTTCACGCGGCATCAGGCGGCTCGGCTGGTAGTTCACACCCGAGGTGGTGTGGCCCAGGTTCATCGCACCATCCTGGTTGCCATTATTTACCGCGACACGAGGAGCGTTGATCGGCAATTGCATGGCATTGGCGCCCAAACGGTACATCTGGGTATCGGCATAGGAGAACACCCGACCTTGCAGCAAACGGTCTTCAGAAGGCTCGATGCCTGGCACCAGGTTGGCCGGGGCCATAGCGACCTGCTCGGTTTCCTGGAAGACATTGGCCGGGTTGCGGTTCAGGACCATTTGCCCGACTTTGCGCTCAGCCACGTTCGGCCAGATCTTGGTGGCATCCAGCGGATCAAAGTCGAAGGTCTTCAGCTCTTCAGGCTTGAGCACCTGCACATACAAATCCCACTTGGGGAAGTCGCCCTTGTTGATATGCGTGACCAGATCGTTGGTCATGTGGCTGTAGTCCTGGCCCTGAACCTGTGTCACTTGTTTCGGGTCAAGGTTGTTCAGCCCCTGCAGGCTCTTCCAGTGGAACTTCACATAGCGCACGTCACCCTTGGCGTTGACCAGTTTATAGGCATGTACGCCGTTACCGTCCATTTCGCGGTAGCTGGCCGGGGTACCTGCGTTGGAGTACAGCTCGGTCAGGGTACGCGTGGCTTCTGGAACGTGGGAGAAGAAGTCGAAGCGGCGCGAGTCGTCATCCAGGTTGGTACGCGGGTCAGGCTTGAAGGCGTGAACCATGTCCGGGAACTTGATTGCATCACGGATAAAGAAGGTGGGGAAATTGTTGCCCACCAGGTCCCAGTTGCCGTCTGCGGTGTAGAACTTGGTCGCGAAACCGCGCGGGTCGCGCAGGGTTTCTGGCGAGTGGGCGCTGTGGACAACGGCCGAGAAACGCACAAATACCGGAGTGGTTTCGCCCTTGGCAAATACCTTGGCCTTGGTCAGGTCGCTCAGGTCATTGGTCACGGTAAACGTACCGTGAGCGCCGGTGCCGCGAGCATGCACAACACGCTCAGGAATGCGTTCGCGGTCAAAGCGCTGCAGCTTTTGCAGCAGTTGCACGTCTTGCAGCAGCACCGGGCCATTGGCCCCGGCGGTTTGCGAGTTCTGGTTATCACCGACAGCGGCACCGTTGTCACGGGTCAACGTGGCGGCCTGGGCCGTAACCGACAGCAGGCTGGCGCTTAATACACACAGCAGGCGGCGCTGTGAAAGCGCGCCGAAGCCTAGGGGGGTGGTCATGCGAAAGTCCTCTGGTTATTGGTTGCGCTATGGGGCGCTGACCAAAGGCTAGAGGCCTGCGGGGCAAATTCTAAATAGAAAGGTCTCAAGCCAGCCATTGAGAAAAAGGTCTGGTATTGAACCCTTCAATCGCGTAATGAGCGCCAATAGAAAACTTCTGACGGTCAAGCGGGTCGATTGATTACCCGCAAACAGCTGCGCGGGCAAGATCAGCCATGCTGATTTACACTGCACCCACCAACCTCATCTGTAACAAGGAATAACCTATGGGCGTGATAAGTGAGTTCAAGGCCTTCGCGGTCAAAGGGAACGTGGTCGATATGGCCGTCGGTATTATCATCGGCGCGGCATTCGGCAAAATCGTTTCGTCCTTTGTGGGGGACGTTGTCATGCCACCGCTGGGGTTGTTGATTGGCGGGGTGGACTTCAGTGACCTGGCCATTACCCTGAAAGCCGCAGCTGGCGATGCGCCAGCAGTGGTGGTGGCCTACGGCAAATTCATCCAGAGCGTGATCGACTTTATTATCGTCGCGTTCGCTATCTTTATGGGTGTAAAGGCAATCAACCGCCTGAAACGCGAAGAGGCAGTCGCTCCGAGCGCACCGCCACTGCCTTCCAAAGAAGAAGAACTACTGGGCGAAATTCGCGACTTGCTCAAAGTTCAGAATAACCGGCCATAAGTGCTCAATAAAAACAACGGCGCCCTTTGGGGCGCCATTGTTTTTTTGATGTCAAACACAATACAAACAACTACCAATAGTTCTCAACTGCAACTTGTCCTGGCCGACGGCTTAGACTCAATTGCATGTTGCGCGCCTTGAGCAACTTGCGCGTGTCATCGATCATTTGTGGGTTACCACACAACATGACCCGCGAGTATTCACTGCAGAGCGCAATGCCTGCAGCCTGTTCAAGCTCGCCATTTTCAATCAGCGCAGTAAGGCGCCCGTTCAATGCACCGGGAACCTGTTCCCGGGTAACAATCGGTATATAGACCAATTTGTGCGCATACTCGGCCAGGTATTCACGGCTGCATAACCCGGCGATCAGTTCCTGATAGGCCAGCTCGCAGGCATGGCGAGCGCTGTAAACCAGCACGATACGCTCGAATTTTTCCCACACTTCAAAATCCTGCAGGATCGACAGAAACGGTGCAATACCCGTTCCGGTGGCCAGCAACCACAGGTCACGGCCGTCGACAAAGCGGTCCAGGGTCAGAAAACCGAAGGCCTGACGCTCCACCAGCAAGGTGTCGCCAATTTCCAGGCGATTGAGTTCACTGGTAAATTCCCCGCCTGGCACCACGATCGAAAAAAACTCCAGAAACTCATCATGGGGTGACGAGACCATTGAATAGGCGCGCCACACCGTGCTGCCATCGGCCTTGGTCACCCCCAGCCTGGCGAACTGCCCGGCGCGAAAGCGAAAGCCCGGATCGCGTGTGGTACGCAGGGTGAACAGGCTGGGCGTCAGCGGCGTGACGTCGAGGATCGTCTGCTGGGTGAATTTTTCTGCACTGGCAGTCATGGGGCACTCCATTGGCGAATACCCCTAGTGTCGCGCAAAGGCGCGCCGAGAAACACCGATGGTTTGTGCTGGCTTTGCGACACCTTGCCGCGTCGCAAACACGGGGGCAAAGGCGGGCCGGGCGAGAGTGACGCCATGCAGGTTCAGGCGCCAGCCCTATTAATCATCCGGCGACTGCTATATACAGGCACTCAAAAACGCATAACTAAACTTGCCCAAAAAGTGCTCCAACCCCACTTATACCCCAATAGATTCTCATGCAGCAAAAGCAACTTATTAAATACTTAGCAATATCTGAAACAGCACCTAAAATAAAATTATCACCCTCCCATAACATCACCACCCACTGACTGGCGGGCCGTAGGAGCGCCTTATGACTTCACATCATTTAATCAGCCAAACTCCCCCTGTTGTTTGCAGAAGCGAAGCGGAACTTTGTTCAGATACACTCAAACGGATAGAAGAGTACGGCTTTGACTTTTTTTTCTTTCGAATGATCCCTCGACTTGGAAATATCACAACGAATAGCAAAGTAATAACAAACTATCCAAATGATTATGTAGAGCGGTATGAAAAAGGTGCTTTCACCCATAAGAACCCACTTGTAAACCACTGCCAACTGTCGATCGCGCCCATCCTCTGGAGCAGCGAGATCTTTCGCGAAGCCCCAGATCAATGGAAAGCCACGCAAACCTTCGGGCTGACGTATGGATGGTCGCAGTCGGTGCACGACCCCAATGGTGTAGTGAGCATGCTGAGCCTTGCCAGAAGCAGCCATCCGGTGACCGAAGGCGAATTTTCCGAGAAAGCCGCAAAAGTATTGTGGCTCTGCAACCAGCTGCACAGTGCCATGCTCGAACGCTGCCACCTGCATCACCGGCTGGAGATTCATATCATCCGCCTATCGTGCCGCGAGCTGGAGGTATTGAAGTGGACTGCCGACGGTAAAATCGCCTCCGATATCGGCATGATCCTGGGCCTGAGCACCCGGACCGTGAACTTCCATATCAGCAGCGCCATGAAAAAACTGGGTGCCAACAACAAAACCTCCGCAGTGGTCATGGCAGCCAAGTTAGGCCTGTTGTAAACCTGCGCTGCCCAGCGGCAATAAACGCATCAGGTAATCTGCGGTAAAAAAAAGTAAAATCACGGCCACCTGTAAAACCCACGGACTCTTCTGCTTGCCCGGCGCCCTCAGGGCCAGGCCACGCAACAGTTGATTCCTCAGAGTTTGTATAAATGCCCGTGCTAGAAAGCCCTTTCGCCCAACTTCGTCTGATCCGCCAACCCGAGCAGCAAAATGAGCCCTTGCAGGCCTTTGATGCGGCGGATGAGTATTTGCTTAATCACTTGGCCGAACAGGCGCTGCCCGCAAATAGCCGGGTGCTGGTGCTCAATGACAGTTTTGGAGCCTTGGCGGTCAGCCTGGTCGGGACCCTGCAGGTCACCAGCAGCAGTGACTCTTTCCTGGCCATGCAAGCACTGGAAAAAAACCTGGTGCGCAATGGTCATGCTTACGATGCGGTCTCGATCATCCCGGCCAGCGAGCCGCTTATCGGTCCTTTCGACTGTGTGCTGGTGCGCGTACCGAAAACCCTGGCGTTGCTTGAAGAGCAGCTGATCCGCCTGCAAGGCCAACTGGCTCCGGGCGCCCAAGTGATCGCGGGGGCGATGGTCAAACACCTGCCTCGCGCCGCTGGCGACCTGCTGGAACGCTATATCGGTCCGATGCACGCGTCTCTGGCGGTCAAGAAGGCCCGCCTGCTGATCGCCACTGCACAGGGCCTGGGGCCCTTTACCTCGCCGTACCCTACCCGCTACAAGCTGGACAGGCCGGCCATCGAGCTGCTCAACCACGCCAACGTGTTCTGCCGCGAAGACCTGGATATCGGCACCCGGGCGTTCCTGCCGCACCTGCCGAAAAACCTGGGCTCGGCCCGGGTCGCCGACCTGGGCTGTGGCAACGGGGTGCTGGCCATTGCCAGTGCCCTGGCCAACCCGCAGGCACAGTACACGCTGGTCGATGAGTCATTTATGGCCGTGCAGTCTGCGCGTGAAAACTGGCAGGCGGCGCTGGGTGATCGTGAAGTGACTGTGCGGGCTGATGACGGGCTGGCAAGCCAGGCGCCGGACTCACTGGACGTGGTGCTGTGCAACCCGCCGTTTCACCAGCAACAAGTGGTGGGGGACTTTCTGGCCTGGCGCATGTTCCAGCAAGCGCGTGAAGCGCTGGTCGTGGGCGGCGCACTGTATATCGTCGGTAACCGCCATCTGGGCTATCACAGCAAGCTGGCCAAGCTGTTCCGCGGCGTCGAGCAAGTGGCCGCTACACCCAAGTTTGTGATCCTGAAGGCGCGCAAGTAAGGCAGACCCACAGGTTTGCGATGCCCGTCCATGTGGGAGCGGGCTTGCCCGCGATAGCATCACCTCAACCTGCCTGACTCACCGCAGCGCCTGCATCGCAGGCAAGCCAGCTCCCACAGGTTTTGCGATGCCCATCCATGTGGGAGCGGGCTTGCTCGCGAAAGCCTCACACCTACAAAATCCAGCCGAAAAAAAACCCGCCGAAGCGGGTCATAAAACCGTAGCTGCAAGGCAACGGGATGGGAAGTCAGTGGCTTTTCATGCCTGCCGCCGTCATAAACATGCGGATCAGCCAGGCAAATACTGCCAGGGTGGCCACACTGCCGGTCCAGATCACCAGCAGCCAGCCTATGCGTTGCCATAAAGGCTTCTTTTCGCACTCTTGCACGTCGTGTAGATAATCCTTGCCAGCCATGTCGGGCCTCCTCTTGGGGAAAAGGCTGTGGCCCTCGGGCCACAGCGGCACTTGCTACTAGTGATAACCGTCTTCGTGGGTGACCTTGCCGCGGAACACGTAGTAGCTCCAGAAGGTGTAACCCAGAATGAACGGGATGATAAACAGCGTACCCACCAGCATGAAGCCCTGGCTTTGCGGCGGTGCTGCCGCATCCCAGATCGAGATCGAAGGCGGGATGATGTTCGGCCACAAGCTGATGCCCAGGCCGCTGTAACCCAGGAAGATCAGCACCAGGGTCAACAGGAACGGTGTGTAGTGAGCCTTGCGCGCGATTGCCTTGATCAAACCGTACATGGTTACCAGCACCAGGATCGGTACCGGCAGGAACCAGAACAGGTTCGGCAGGGTAAACCAGCGAGCTGCAATGTCAGTGTGCGCCAGCGGCGTCCACAGGCTGACGACACCCATCAATGCCAGCACGGCCAGTGCCAACGGACGACCCAGCTTGTGCATGCGCTCTTGCAGCTCGCCTTCGGTCTTCATGATCAGCCAGGTGCAGCCGAGCAAGGCGTAAGCCACGATCAGGGCAATACCGCAGAACACCGTGAACGGTGACAGCCAGTCCAGCCCGCCACCGGCGTACTGGCGATTGACGACCGGCAGGCCATCAATAAAGGCCCCCAGCGCCACGCCCTGGAAGAACGTAGCCACCAGCGAACCGCCAATAAAGGACTTGTCCCAGATATGGCGTTTTTCCGGGCGCGCCTTGAAGCGGAACTCAAAGGCCACGCCGCGGAAGATCAGGCCCATCAGCATCAGGATCAGCGGCAGGTACAACGCCGACAACACTACCGAATAGGCCAGCGGGAAGGCGCCAAACAGCGCTGCACCGCCCAGTACCAGCCAGGTTTCGTTACCGTCCCAGACAGGGGCGACCGTGTTCATCATCACATCGCGGTCTTTCTCACCCTTGATAAAGGGGAAGAGGATGCCGATCCCGAGGTCGAAACCGTCCATGACCACATACATCATGATCCCGAAGATGATGATGATTGCCCAGATAAGTGGCAGATCAATACCCATGACTCAATTCCCCTTAGTCAGGCTGTCGCTGTGGCCTTCATCTGTACCCTCATGGGCCGCAGACAGAGGACGGGCAGGCGTGCGTTGCTGGCCTGGGCCACCGTGGGTGTCGTCATCGCCTTCGTGAGTGATCGGGCCCTTGCGTACCAGACGCATCATGTAGCCCAGACCCACACCGAACAGCGAGAAATACACCAGTACGAACATGACCAGCGTGATGCTCATTTGCGTGACGCTATGGTTGGACGAAGCATCAGCAGTGCGCATCAGCCCGTAGACCACCCACGGTTGACGACCAATCTCGGTGGTGAACCAGCCCGCGAGGATCGCGATCAGGCCCGATGGCCCCATCCACAGCACCAGGCGCAGGAACCAGCGGTTCTCGTACAACGTGCCACGTTTGCGCAGCCACACACTCCACAGGCCGATAAAGATCATCAGCATGCCCAGCGCAACCATGATGCGGAAGGTAAAGAACACGATGGTCGAGTTCGGGCGATCCGCTGCCGGGTAGTCCTTCATCGCCGGGATTTGCTTGTCCAGGCTATGGGTCAGGATCAGGCTGCCCAGGTACGGCACCTCGATCTTGTAGTCCGTGGTCTCGGTTTTCATGTTGGGAATGCCGAACAGGATCAGCGGCGTTGGCTCACCCGGTTTGTTTTCCCAGTGGCCTTCGATCGCGGCGATTTTCACCGGCTGGTACTCAAGGGTATTCAACCCGTGGGCATCACCGATAAAGGCCTGCACCGGCGCAACCACCAGGGCCATCCACATCGCCATCGAAAACATGCGACGAATGGCCGGCGTGTTGCGACCGCGCAACAGGTGCCAGGCGGCCGAAGCACCGACGAAGAACGCCGTGGCGACAAAGGCAGCCGTGGCCATGTGGGCCAGGCGGTAGGGGAACGACGGGTTGAAAATCACCGCCAGCCAGTCCACCGGAATAACCCGGCCATCAATGATTTCGAAACCTTGCGGGGTCTGCATCCAGCTGTTGGAGGCCAGGATCCAGAAGGTCGAAATCAGCGTGCCGATGGCCACCATGACGGTCGAGAAAAAGTGCATCCCGCGACCGACGCGGTTCCAGCCAAACAACATGACCCCCAGAAAGCCTGCTTCAAGGAAGAATGCGGTGAGTACTTCATAGGTCAGTAGTGGCCCGGTGACTGCACCGGCGAAGTCCGAGAACCTCGACCAGTTGGTCCCGAACTGATAGGCCATGACCAGGCCCGACACTACGCCCATGCCAAAGTTGACGGCGAATATCTTCGACCAAAAGTGGTACAGATCGCGGTAAGTGTCGTCACGGGTTTTCAGCCACATGCCTTCGAGCACCATCAGATAACTGGCGAGACCGATGGTAATGGCGGGAAAAAGAATGTGGAACGACACGGTAAACGCGAACTGAATTCGGGCGAGATCGAGAGCCTCCAAACCGAACATAAGTCTTCCTCTATCAGGTATCAGGTCGTTGGGGACACAGGCATCGCGCCTGTATCCAACTACCCTCGCAAGCCGTGGCCGCAGCGAATCGGTGCCCGCTTTTTATCCACAACCGTAAGGGATCTGGCCGGCTGGCCACCCAGATAAAACCCGAAGGGCTTTGATCTGGATCAAGCATGGATGAAAGAGTAGTCCATTCCTGACACACGGCTAATGTGGTTTGTTGTCGCGTGACATGATGCCTCAGCCCTTGATATAGACCGTTGCAAGAAGTGCAGGGAATCGACGCAAGCCCGCAATGCGGACCTCGGCTGATGTGATGTTTTGAGTCATTTCTTGTTACAAAACAGTGATAATCTCGACCTCCCCTGCCCTCGACCACGATCTTCCTACATGACCAGCCAACCTCTTCTGCTTCGCCGTCATCGGCCATTTGTGGCCTTCTGGTTTGCCCGTATCTTTACCGCCAGTGCATTTCAAATGCTCACCGTGGCCATTGGCTGGAACCTCTACCAGCTCACCGGCAATGTGATGGACCTGGGTTGGGTGGGCTTGATCGAGTTCGCCCCGCGCCTGCTGTTTATGCTGCACACCGGGCATGTGGCCGACCGCTATGACCGGCGCCGAGTGGCTGCCGTGTGCCAGTCGCTACAGGCAATGATTGCCCTGACACTGGCCATCAGCAGTGCCAGCGACCATATCACCCGGGAAATGATCTTTATCCTCGCATTTTTGCTGGGTGCTGCCCGCTCCTTCGAAATGCCCGCCACCCAGGCGCTGCTGCCTTCGATTGTGCCGGTGGAACTGTTCCCGCGGGCCGTGGCGGCGGCACAGGCGGCGCAGCAATCGGCCACCATCGTTGCCCCGGCATTTGGTGGCCTGCTGTATGCGTTTGGCAGCGTGTGGGTATATGGCCCGAGCGTGGCGCTGTACCTGATTGCCGCCCTGTTGATGAGCACCCTGCCCGCCCGTCAGTTGCCGCTGAACAAGGCCAAGGCCACGCTGGACTCGCTGCTGGCGGGCATCCGCTTTATCCGCAGCCGCCCGGACGTGCTGGGGGCCATCTCCCTGGACCTGTTTGCCGTGCTGCTGGGCGGCGCCACGGCGCTGCTGCCGGTGTTTGCCAAGGACATTCTGCTGACCGGCCCCTGGGGCCTGGGCATGTTGCGCTCGGCACCGGCAGTCGGCGCCCTGCTGATGTCATTGTGGCTGGCCAGGTTCCCGGTGGAGCGCAAGGTGGGGCGCGTGATGTTTACCGCCGTGGGCGTATTCGGGGTCGCAACCATCGCGTTTGGCCTGTCGACCTCGTTCTGGTTCTCGTTAGCGGTGCTGGTGGTATTGGGCGCGGCAGACATGATCAGCATGGTGATCCGCGCCTCGTTTGTGCAACTGGAGACCCCGGACGAGATGCGTGGCCGGGTAAGCGCGGTCAATGGCCTGTTTATCGGTGCCTCCAACCAGCTGGGGGAATTTGAATCCGGGGCCACCGCCCACTGGCTGGGCACCGTGCCGGCCGTAGTGCTGGGCGGTGTCGGCACGCTGGTTGTTACCGGCCTGTGGATAAAACTGTTCCCGGGGCTGGCCAATCGGGACCGGATGGTGGAAGAAAAATCTGACTTGCCCCCTGCTGCGTAGCAGCTGACGAGCAGCGCGAGGCTGCGTCCGGCTGCGAAGCAGTCGTAAAGCCATTCAACTCGGTGATTCAGATCTACCGCGACGACCGGGTTTACGACGATTGCGTCGCCGAACGCAGCCTTCGGCAGCTGCTACGGGAGCAAGTCGCCGCTCCTACCTTATATATAGCCGCACACTCAGCCGGTTGTGCGGTGGTACCAGTGAGCTGTTACTGAACTGGAACCAGCCGCCGTCCTTGTTACCCAGGTCAAAGGTATACACATGCCCCACCGTGGTGCCTGCCCCGTTGCAGGCCACCAGCCCCTCGCCCTGATTGCACACCGGCGCCCGCACGCCGTCCACTTCCTGGCCGTCGAGGGTCACATTGGGCTGGCCGCCGTAGCCGCGCTCCAGCACATACACCTTGATATGCGGGCCGTTATGATCGCAGCGGGTCTGCTCGCGGCCATCCGATACATCCTCTACAGCGCACGAAACAGACGCTACCTTGAGAATTTCCAGGGTACTCAAGGGCATTGCCGGCGCGGCACTGACGGCAGCACTCAGGAAAAGGCCAAAACAGACTGATAGATGTTTGATGAAGTGCTTCATGGGTCCCTCCAAAAACTGGCACGCAGTATGCCTGCCACATCAAGGTTATAAAACATGGCCCCGCAGGGTAACCAAAGCAGCCATATCCACGAGCTGCTGGTATGATGCGCGGCTTTTTCCAACAGACAGAAAATCTTCAGGCGGTCCGCGCCTGTGCTTTGCTGTTGAAAACGATTTAATCACGGCGCATTTGGCGCCACGGGGACTGGCATGCTGGAAAGGCTGTTTCAACTCAAAGCACACAACACCAATGTGCGTACCGAGATTCTTGCGGGTATCACCACCTTCCTGGCGATGGCCTACATCCTGTTCGTGAACCCGAGCATCCTCGGCGAGACCGGCATGGACAAGGGCGCCGTATTTGTTGCCACCTGCCTGGCAGCGGCCATCGGCTCGGCGGTGATGGGCATCATTGCCAACTACCCGATTGCACTGGCACCGGGCATGGGCCTGAACGCCTTCTTCACCTACACCGTGGTCCTGCACATGGGCCATACCTGGCAAGTAGCGCTGGGTGCGGTGTTTATCTCGGCCGTGCTGTTCTTCCTGTTGTCGATCTTTCGCATCCGCGAATGGATCATCAACAGCATCCCGCTGCCGCTGCGCTCGGCCATTGCCGCCGGTATCGGCCTGTTTTTGGCTCTGATCGCCCTGGGTAACGCCGGCATCGTGGTTGCCAACAAGGCCACCCTGGTGGGCATGGGCGACCTGGCCCAGCCAAAAGTGATCCTCGCCTCCCTGGGCTTTGCCCTGATCGTGGCCCTTGAAGCGATGAAAGTGCGCGGCGCGGTGCTGATCGGCATCCTGGCCGTGACCATTGCCTCCATCGCCATGGGCGTGACCGATTTCGGTGGCGTGATGTCGATGCCGCCTTCGCTGGCTCCGACTTTCCTGCAACTGGACATCAAGGGTGCCTTGGACATCGGCCTGATCAGCGTGATCTTCGCCTTCCTGTTCGTTGACCTGTTCGACAACTCCGGCACCCTGATCGGCGTTGCCAAGCGCGCCGGCCTGATGGGCAAGGACGGCCACATGCCGAAAATGGGCCGCGCCCTGATCGCTGACAGCACTGCGGCCATGGCCGGTTCGCTGCTGGGTACTTCGACCACCACCAGCTACATCGAGTCGGCAGCGGGCGTGAGCGCCGGCGGTCGTACCGGCCTGACCGCCATCGTGGTCGGCATCATGTTCCTGCTGGCGCTGTTCTTCTCGCCATTGGCCGCCAGTGTTCCCGCCTTCGCCACCGCACCTGCGCTGATGTTCGTGGCCGTGCTGATGATGAGCGGCCTGGCCGAAATCGACTGGGAAGACATCACCGTGGCCGCCCCGGTGGTGATCACCGCCCTGGCCATGCCGTTCACCTACTCCATTGCCAGCGGCATCGCCTTCGGCTTTATTTCCTGGACCGTGATCAAGCTGCTGTCGGGCCGCGCCCGTGAACTGAATGCGCCGCTGATCATTCTGTCGATTCTGTTTGTGGTCAAGCTAGGTTGGTTTCCTGCATGAGTGCCTTGCCGTTTGATTCTGCTACCTACGCCGTAGAGCTTGAAGCCAAGGCCAATCGCCTGCGCGAACTGCTGGCGCCTTTCGATGCCCCTGAGCCGCAGGTGTTTGATTCGCCGCTGAAGCACTTTCGCCTGCGGGCCGAGTTCCGCCTGTGGCGTGAAGGGGGCGACCGTCATTACGCGATGTTCGCCCAGGACGACAAGCGCACGCCGATCCTGATCGAAGACTTCCCGATCGCCAGCCTGCGCATCAACCAACTGATGCCCCAGCTCAAGGCCGCCTGGCAAGCCAGCTCGGCCCTGAGCCACAAGCTGTTCCAGGTGGAGTTCCAGACCACCCTGGCCGGCGATGCGATGGTCACTTTGTGCTATCACCGCCCGCTGGACGAGCACTGGCAAACCGCCGCCGAGCAATTAGCCAAAGACCTCGACATCAGCGTGATTGGCCGCTCCAAGGGCAAGCGCAGCGTGATTGGTCGCGACCATGTGGTCGAGAAGCTCGAAGTGGCGGGTCGCACTTTCACCTATCAACAACCTGAAGGCGCGTTCACCCAGCCAAACGGTACGGTCAATCAGAAGATGCTCAACTGGGCGTATGACGCCCTGGGTGAGAAGTCGGACGATTTGCTGGAGCTGTATTGCGGCAACGGCAACTTCACCCTGCCGCTGGCCACCCGCGTGCGTAAAGTGCTGGCCACTGAAATCAGCAAGACGTCGGTGTATGCGGCGCTGAACAACCTGCGCGACAACGCTGTGGATAACGTCACGCTGGTGCGCTTGTCGGCCGAAGAACTGACCGAAGCCCTCAATGAAGTGCGTCCGTTCCGTCGCTTGCAGGGCATCGACCTGAAAAGCTACGAGTTCGGCAGTGTATTTGTCGATCCGCCGCGTGCGGGCATGGACCCGGACACCTGCGAGCTGACCCGTCGTTTCGACAATATCCTGTATATCTCGTGCAACCCGGCGACATTGGCCGAGAACATCGCCCAACTGCACGATACACACCGGATTGAGCGCTGCGCAGTATTTGACCAATTCCCGTGGACGCACCACATGGAATCGGGCGTGTTGCTGGTTCGCCGGTAAACACGGGTTCTGATACACCGTGTCGACCTAATCGCGGGCAAGCCCGCTCCCACAGGATCAGCGCAATACCTGTGGGAGCGGGCTTGCCCGCGATGGCCACGCCGCAATAGGGCCATGTTTAATGGGCCCGAAAATACCCCGCCACCTGCCGCAAGTCCCCCTCGTTCAACACCCCCGCGTAATACCTGAGCTGTACCCGTGCCAATAAATACGCATAGCGTGCTTCAGCCAGATCCCGCTTGGCACTGAACAACTGCTGTTCGGCATCCAGCACATCCAGATTGACCCGCTCACCGCCACTAACGCTTTTCTGCGTCGCCTGCACCAGGGCACCGGCAGACTCCACCGCCATTTCATAGGCCCGCACCTTGGCCGCGGCACTGCTATTGAGGTTGTACTGCTTGCGCAGGTCCACCAGCGTGCTGGCTGTTTGCGCGTCCAGTTCATACTGGGCCTGGGACAATTGCCGCGCGGCCTGGCGGGTCGATGCCGACACCGATCCCCCCGCAAACAACGGCACGGTGAGCTGAATACCGACACTGTTGGTGTCGTACTTCTGGTTATAGGTACTCTCGGAGTCAGAACTGGTCTGACGGCTGCTGGCATACAAGCTGAGTTTGGGTAAGTGCCCGGCCCGCTTGCGCTCCACCTCGTACTCGGCCGAAGTCAGCGCATGATGCTGCGAGGCCAGCTCCGGGTTATTGGCCAGGGCCAGCTCGCGCCAGCTTTCAAAGCGCTGCGGCTCCAGCGGCGCAATCGCAAAGTGTACCGCCAGCGGGGCCAGTTGCCCGATCTGCAACGGCTCGCCAAGCATCGCCTCCAGCTCTCGCAGGGCAGCGTCCTGGTTGTCCTGCGCCTCGATTTCTTCGGCCACCGCCATGCTCAGCCGTGCCTGGGTTTCCAGCACATCGGTGCGGGTGCCCTCGCCGCCCTTGAGCAATCGCTGGTTAAGCTGCAAACGCTCGGCAAAAGCACGCTTTTGCGCACGGCTCAGCTCAATGCGCTCTTGCGCCAGCAAGGCCTGGCTGTAGGCATTGAGCAGCCGTACTGCCAAGTACTGGCTTTTGCTGCGAAAACGCTCATCAGAAAACAACGCCTGCGCCGCGCCCTGCCGAAATCGTGCGTAGGCTTCGTAGTCCAGCAGCGGTTGCTGCAAGGTCAAGGTCGCCGCGTAACTACGGTAATCGCGATCGGTCCGGGTGCTGGCCTGGGTAACTTCAGACTCGTTACGTGAGTTGCTGTAGTTCCACGACAGGGTCGGCAGCAAGGCGGAGCGGCCAAGGGCGCGGTTCTCCTCGCCGGCGGCACGCTCTTCGATGGCCGCCTGAAAGGTCGGGTCATTGCGCACGGCCAAATCGTAGGCGTCCAGCAACCCCAATGCCTGCACCGGCCCCGCGCACACCATCAATAATCCACATACAAACTGGCGCACGGTCATTCTTCCACCAATGCCATGTGGGTGCGGTCGAGCAGCGGCTTGAACAGGTAATTGAGCATCGAGCGCTCGCCCGTGCGCACAAAGGCCTCAACCGGCATGCCCGGGCGAATCTGCAACCCGGCCAACTGGGCCATGCCCGCCTCGCTGACCTGGGCACGCAGCGTGTAATACGGTTCGTCCGTACGCTCATCAACCTGGCGATCTGCCGATACCAGCGTCACTTCGCCCGCCACCCGCGGCGTGGTGCTCTGGCTAAAGGCGGAGAACATCAGCTCCACCGGCAACCCGGCGTGCACCTTATCGGCCAGCTCGACCGGCACCCGGGCTTCGACCAGCAGGGGCTCGCCCTGGGGTACGATTTCCATCAGCGCCTGGCCGGGCTTAATCACCCCGCCTTCGGTAAACACGTCCAGGCCCACCACAATCCCGGCCACCGGCGCGCGCAACTGGCTGTTAGCCAGTTCAAACTCGGCCGACGCCAGCCGGTTACGCAGATCTTCGGTGCGCACCCGGGTATCGGCCAACTGCGTACGCACTTCCTTTTGATATTCCTCGGCCAATTGCCGAATTTTCAAACGCATCTCCAGCACTTGTCGCTGCAACTGGCCGATACGGCCGTAGTCTTCACTGATGGAACCCAGCACCTGGGCGTACACCCGCTCGCTGTCCAGCAGGCGGTTGCGCGGGATATAGCCTTCACGGGCCAGCTCACGCAAACCTTGCAACTGCTCGGTCAGGGCCGTGCGTTGCAGCACCTTGCTGGCCTGGGAGTCACGTACCCCACGCAGCTGCGCCTCGGCACCCGCGATGCTCTCGTCGATACCCTGCTGATCCAGCAACAATGCCTGACGGCGGCTATCGAACAATTGCCGTTGCAATGCCAGGTTGGACGCTACCTCCGGCTCGGCTGCCAATGCCGTCAACTCAACGGGAAAACTCACACTGGCCACACCGTCGCGCTCGGCATTAAGCCGTGCCTCACTGGCCAACGAGCCGTAAAACTGACTGCGCAAGGATTGGGCCTGGCCCAGCAGCGGGGTTTCCTTCAAGCGAATCAGCACCTGGCCTGCGGCCACCTTGTCACCGTCGCGCACGTCGATACGGTCAACAATCCCGCCACTGGGGTGCTGCACCACTTTGCGATGGCCTGAAACCATCACCTTGCCCGACACCGCAACACCTTTATCCAGCGGCGCCAACGCCGCCCAGCCGAGAAACCCGAGAAAGCCGCCGAGCATCAACAACCAGCCCAGGCGCGAATAGCGGGTGTCATCCAGTTGCAGCACATTGCTGTCGCCAACGACCTTGGCATTTAACTGCGTCATGCCTTGTTCGCCTCTGCCGTACCGAGCCGGTAGCTCACGTTCATCGCCGTTTTGGGCGCCGCAGGTTTGGCCGCGACGGGCGCACCGAGCACCTTGGCCGTCGGGCCAAAGGCTTGCAACTGGCCCTCGCGCAGAATCAGCAGTTGATCGGTGAGGGTCAGCACATTGGGTTTGTGGGTGATCAAAATCAGGGTTCGCTTGTGCTGTTTGAGCTGGGCAATGGCCTGCAACAAGGCCTGCTCACCAGCTTCATCGAGGTTGGAATTGGGTTCGTCGAGCACGATCACCGCAGGCAGACCGTACAGCGCGCGAGCCAGGCCGATGCGCTGCTTCTGCCCGCCGGACAACCCGGCACCACCCTCGCCCAGGCGCGTTTCATAACCTTCGGGCAATTGCAGAATCAGCTGATGTACCCCCGCCAGTTGCGCGGCGGCCAGTACCTTGTCGGCATCCACCTCGGCAAAGCGTGCGATATTTTGCGCGATGGTGCCGGCAAACAGCTGAATGTCCTGGGGCAAGTAACCCAAGTGTGGGCCAAGCTGGTGTTTGTCCCACTGCGACAGCTCGGCACCGTCCAGCCGCACCTTGCCTGCCAGCGGCTGCCACACGCCGATCAACAGCCGGGCCAGGGTTGACTTGCCACAACCGGACGGCCCGATCACGCCCAACACCTGCCCGGCCGGCAGGGTAAAACTCAGGTTGGCCAAGGTGGCGCGACGGGTGCCGGGCGCACTGGCACTCAATTGCTCCACCGCCAGCTCGCCCCGTGGCGCGGGCAAAGCCATGCGCGGCGCCCGGGCTGGATAGCATTGCAGCAAGGCTTCAAGGCGTTGATAAGCCAGGCGCGCCGAGCTCCACTGCTTCCACACGCCAATCAACTGATCGATGGGGCTCAACACGCGGCCCATCAAAATGGAGCCAGCAATCATCATCCCGGCCGTGATCTGTCCTTGCACCGCCAGCAAGGCGCCGAGGCCGAGCACCAGGGATTGCAGGGCCAGGCGCACGCCCTTGGACCAGGCACTGACGGTGGCGGTTTTTTCGCTGGCCAGATTCTGCTGCGCCAAAAAGGCCGTGTGCTGCGCCAGCCAACGCCCGCGCAAGGTGTCGAGCATGCCCATGGCCTCAATGGCCTCGGCATTGCGCAAATGGGCGCTGGCCTGCTGGGTGGCCTGCACCGACAACTCGCTGGCGGCCTTGAGCGGGGCCTGGGAAACGTGTTGATTGACCCACGCCAGAAGCATCAACAGCACTGCGCCGCCCAAGGCCAACAGCCCCAGCCAGGGGCTGAACATAAAGATCACAAACAGATACACCGGAAACCACGGCGCATCGAAAAACGCGAACAACGCATTGCCCGTCGCGAACTGGCGCAGGCTGGTGAGGTCATTCAACGCCTGCGCTGCGGCCGGGCTGCCGGTGCGCAATTGCGCCTCGAAAGCGGCGTCGTAGACGCGCTGATTCAAGCGCATGTCCATCTGCGTGCCGAGGCGGATCACCACCTGGCTACGCACCCATTCCAACGCGCCCATCAGGCCAAACAGGCCGAGGATCATCAGCGTCAGCATCAACAGGGTCATTTGATTGCCCGAGGCCAGCACCCGGTCGTACACCTGCAACATGTACAACGCCGGGGCCAGCATCAGTAAATTGATCACGGCCGAGAACAGGCCGATATTGAAAAAAGCACGTTTGTAGGCCGTCAAGGCAGCCAGCATCTCGTTGGCTTTGGGCCGGGTCATGGAAAGGTTCCGAGGAAATGGGCCGAAAACCCTGTGGGAGCTGGCTTGCCTGCGATGCAAGCGGCGCGGTCTGACTGCCAGAGCGTGCCGATGCAATCGCGGGCAAGCCCGGTTCCCACAGGATTGGAGTTCACTGAGGTGGGCGGGAGTTACGCCGCCAGTGCCCAGTCCTGAGCCACATCCAGCACGCCAATCAGGCTGATATCAGCCGCCAGCGGTGCATCGGCGTGAGCCAGGCCAGCCGCAGCCAGCTGGTCGAAGGTCGAATCGGTGCTCAGGCCGAACCCGCTCAGCAGGTTGTTGAGCACGCCTTCCAGACCCGATACGTCGCCTTTCATCAGGCCGTAGATCACGTCCTGAACAGCGTTGCCCGCACGGCCGGCATCGCTGGCGGCAGACAGGTCGAGGCCATTGAAGGAGACGGTGTAGTCGCCCAGGCCAAACGCGCTGCCCGAACCGCCAGTCAGCACTTCACCCAGACTCACGCTGTCCAGTTCACCCCACAGGTAGTGGTTCATGTTGTCGCCAGCAGAGACTTTAGGGTCATACACATAATGCAGGCCATTGTTGGTATCGCTTCCTGCGATAAAGGCGTAGTCCGACTTATTGGCACCATGCGTCGCATACTGCTCACCATCTTGAGCGCTAACACCACTGTTGAAACCACCGGTATTACTTAGACCGTGACCCGCAGTTTTAAAACCTTGAGCCCAGTCGCTGAGTACGTCACCAATCGAATCAGAACCAATAAACGAACTGTAGTTAATCGAAATAGTCATGACTTGAGTTTCTTCCTTAGATAGTTTCAGTGAAGTGGCGCACAGCGATGCACGCCTTTGCTCACAACGAGCAATCTTTTATATAACGAAGCAAACAGTCCGTTATTTAGAATTTATATTCGAGCATGCCGCTCAATGTCCGACCGCGCGCCATGCTCAAGTTGCTGGCATCTCCCATGGCCACAAAGTAGGCTTCGTCGGTAGCGTTCTCTAACGACAAGGTAATATTCAACGTGTTCGTCGGCCAGTAACTTGCATACAGGTCGTACACGCTGTATTTAGGCCAGAGTGCTTGCTCTATACCGTTGTAACTCCACTCATTCAGGCTCGCGTCATTACCAGGGCTGTAGCGCAAGCGTATCCCAGTGTCCAGGCGCCGCTCAAGAAAACGAGCTCCGACCGTTAGAGACCCTCGATCTGCGGGTATATGCGCCGCATTACCCATGATAGCCCCGCAAGTGATTGCGTTGTTTCTGTCAGGGTCATCGAGCCATTCAGAGACTCGAGTATTGGTGTAGCCAATCGTGCCATTAGGCCGGGTATAGGGCACTTTGATTATCTTAATAACCTCACCCCTTTTTTTGGCCCCACCCATATAGAATTCATTTGAGCAAAAGTCATTACTGCCAATCATATGCGTATAACTCAGATTGGTATACAACCGCCCCATGTCGTAGTTCAACTGATATTCGACACCTCGAAAACGGGTCTCAGCCAGGTTATTCACATATGCCGAACGACCCGGCGTGGAAATTTCGTCCGAACCTGGTAGAGAGACGCCATAATTTAAAAACGAGAAGTTCTTGATGTTGTTATCAAAGTAAGCAACTTTCACCCCGAGCCGATCATTATTAAAGAACAGGGATTCTTTAAAGATATTTAACCCGAACTCCCATTCCTGGTTTTCCTCAGCTTTCAGGTATGGATTGGGGTAAACCCGCTCCGGCGCATTCCCCCCATGGGGCCGCCCGGTCATAAACACCTCAGTCACCGCCGGCGGGCGCCAGCCCTGACCCCACCGCCCATAAAACTGCAACCAGTCAACTCCGGGTTTTACCCCTATACCAAACGTCGGAGAAAACTTGCCTTCTTCACGATCGGAATCATAGAAATAAACATTTCTTACAGAACTCCCCGATGTCATCACCTCGCCACCATTCTCCCCTGGAGTGACTGGCGCTTGCCATAAGCTCATGCCTGTCTTGCCTTCCAGACGATAGCGGTCATAACGCAACCCGGCATCCAGCGTCAGCCAATAGCTGTACTGGTAGTGCAGGTTATTGAACAGGCTGGCCATGGTACGTTTACCTTCCGGGTCAGCACCCTCAACCCAGGGCAGATCGGTCTCATTCTCTGCAGGCACCAGATTGTTCTTGGACTTAAAGATGTCCTGATAACTCTCCAGGCCATAGTTCCAGCTCAGTTGCCCGTAGTTGTTGAAGTCAAACCGGGACGTGTTTTCTACCTGAAAGCCCCATGTACTGGTGCGAAACTCATCTTCGTAACCATCAAATGCATTACCACTATCAGCCGACGCTTTGTGGGGGGCATTACGTCGATCAAGCTGCGTATTGACGTAATAAAGTTTACTTTTGAAGTCGATCAGCTCGTTATCCGGGTTGTAGCTGTAGTCCAGCGCCAGGTTGCCGGTATTGATATTGCTTTTACCGGTACGAACATAGTCATAACCATCCTTCGTCGCATTGAGGTTGGTCCATGCGTCAGCGCTATCGCTGTCGGTTTCCAGGTAAGTGAACTGCGCTCGCTGGTCGTTGGGCAGGTTCAGCCCGAACTTGACCATCTGCGAACGGGTCACACTGCCGGTATCGCCTACTTCACTGGACAGCCAGTCTTTCCAGGCTTCGCGATATTTGTTCTTGCTGAGAATATTTACGCCCAGGTTATCGGCGTTTTGCCGACCGGTACGGTAGTCACCAAAATGGCGTTCGCTATAAGCGACCAAAACATCGCCAAGATCATTGCCAAATGCGAAGACGCCACCGCCATTGAAATAGGTGCCATTACCCAATTTACCGATACCGCTGCCAGCCCGGATGCGCCCGCCGTACTCTTTGCCGTCTTTCAGGAACTCGCTGGCTTGCAGGGTGTTAAAGCTGGCAATGCCTCCCAATACGCCAGCACCGCCCATACCGGACTGGGCACCTTTGTCGATTTCAACGCTGGAGACCATTTCCGGGTCGATCAGCATCACGCCATTGCGTTGCTGGTGGCCGTTGACATTGAAGTTCTGGCGCATGCCGTCAACGTTCATGTTGACCCGGCCATAGTCCTGAATCCCGCGGATATTGACCGACAGGCCCTGGTCACGCTGATTGACGGCGGTGTACACGCCTGCGGTTTCTTCAAGCATGTCAGCGGCGTGACGGGGGGCACGCTTGTTGATTTGCTCGCGGGTGATGACAGCGACGGAAGATGGAGTCTGGTACACCCAATCCGCAGTATTACCCTCACTGGCCGTCACCGAGGTAGTGCCCAAGGCCAGGGCGCCGTTGTGTTCGCCGCTGACGCGGGTCAGGGTGATCTGGCGCTCGCCGGTAAAGCGATACTCCACCGGGTTGTTGCCCAGCAAGCGCGCCAGGCCTTCCTGAACACCCAGGTCGCCATTCAGCGCCACGGAGCTCAGACCGCGCAGCATCTGGCTGTCAAACAGCACTTGCAGGCCGGCTTGCTCGGCAAATATCAGTACGGCCTTGTCCAGCGGCTGGGCCGGGATGTGGAAGGCAATAAATTCTTGCTGAACGGCGCTGCTGATCTTATTTGCGGCCTGCACCGGCATTTGCGTCGCCAACAGGGCGACAATCCCGACATGAACTGCAAAGGCTAACCGGCTTGCGGACTGCACCCCTTTGCGCTGAATACCCATCATTTTTATTTTCCCCAGGCTTACGAGCTGCTTTGCGAATGAATCTCAATAGCAAGACGTAAGATGGGGGAAAAGTCAGTAAAGGTTTTTGCGATTAATTTTCAAAAAGTGCTGGAGAGCTTTGTGGTGACTCAATACACCAGGCTTACGCCCGCCAGTTCGACGCGCTGCACCTGCAACTCCTGGGTGAGGGTGTGCAGGGCGCTGTCGAGCATTTCGAGGCGGAATACGCCGCTGACCTGTCGACTGGCCAGGGCCGGATTGGCCAAGATGATCTGGCCGGGGCGATAGCGGTTGAGCTGTTCGATCACATGGCCCAGTGGCTGGCGGTCAAACACCAGCACGCCACGGCGCCAGCTGGTGGCCGCGCTCAAATCAAAACCGGGCAGTTTTTCTACACCCTGCGCCGCGCTGTAGCGGGCGCTCTGCCCCTCTTCCAGGGTTTGCTGCGCCGCGCCTTGAGCCGGTGGCGCCTGCAGGCTGACCTCGACACTGTGTTGCAGCACGCCGACCCAGGCCTGATCGCGGCTTTCGCGGCCCACCACAAATTGCGTGCCCAACGCCCGGGTACGCCCGCCCGCGCTTTGCACCACAAAAGGTCGTGTTTCAGCTTCGCCCATCGGGGCGACATCAAACACCGCCGAACCTGCCAGCAGGCTGATGCGCCGCTCGCCGCTGTCGTAGTCGATGCTGATGGCACTGAAGGCATCCAGCTGCACCGAACTGCCGTCATCGAGCTGAACCGTGCGGATTTCTCCCGCACCTGTGCGGTAGTCGGCCTGCATCTGTATCAGCAACGTCGGGCCGCTAAACCAGCCGACAGCCAGCACCAGCGACAGCACTGCCGCACGCCCGACCCAGCGCAACGGCCGTCGACGGCGTGTAACCGGCGCGGGCCGGGCTTCTGCTGGTCGCTGGCGATGGGCTACAGGCCGCGGCTCAAGTGCCAAATCCCCCAGCGCGGCCCAGGTCTGCTCGGCAAAGCGCAAGGCCTCGGGGTGGCGCGTATCGGCCGCCAGCCACTGCTCCAGTTGCGCCTGCGCCTCCTCGCTCAACGCACCCGCGTGCAGACGCACCGCCCACTCGGCGGCCGCTTCAGTAATGCTCTGCTGTTCGGGGCCTTGGCTCATCAGGTGTGAATCTCTATTTCTCGTTATATATAAGCAGTGACGTCTCGCCGGCTAAAACTCAGTAAGCCGTTCATCTACATAGTTGAAAGTTATTTCTCGGGTTCTTGTAGGCGCTGCATGACGTAAGCCAAGGCTTTCGACAGATGCTTTTGCACTGAGCTGTCGGAAATTTCAAGATGGCGAGCAACCTGGGCGTGGGTCATGCCCTCGATGCGGTTGAGACGGAAGATTTCCTGGGTGCGTTCGGGCAATTCGGACAATGCCTGCTTTAGAGCCCTGCGCTGTTGTTCAGCCATCGCCTGGGCCTCCAGCCCTGCCATTTCGTCTTCGATTTCAGCCAGGGCTTCGTGGGTGACCGAGTCGGTCTTGCGCCGGGTTTCCTGACGGATATGATCGACCAGCAAGTTGCCGGCAATGCGGTACAGATAACCGGGGGAGTTGTCGATTTGCTCCTTGCGGCCACGCTCGGCCATGCGCAGAAAACTTTCCTGTACCAGGTCCGCGGCCAGCTGTGGGTCTCGCACCTTGCGCGCCAGATACCCGCGCAGGGTACTGGCATGCTTGAGGAACAAGCCCTTGAGATCCGTATCCAACAAACCGACTCCCTGAGCATGAAGGAAAGGGGCCGCTATCTTACTTTTTGTCGAGAATGATTTTCAATTGGTATTGTGTTTCATTAGTACAAAGTGTGTCGCCTGCTCACGCCTGCAAATAGCGCAACACGGCATCGCACATCATGTCGCGCTGACGCTGCTTGACCTGCAGATCGGAAAAGTCGACCTGGAAGATTTCACCCAAGGTGTAGCGATTCGATACGCGGTAAAAACAGAATGAGCTGACCAGCAAATGCACGTCCAGCGGGTTGAGCCCGGTGCGGAAGACCCGTTGTTCAACGCCACGCTGCAGGATGTTTTCAAGGGCCTGCACGATCGTGTCGTTCATGGCCTTGATGCCTTCCGAACGCTTGATGTATTCACCCTTGTGGATATTTTCGATGCTGACGATGCGCACAAAATCCGCGTTCATGTCGTGGTGATCGAAGGTGAACTCCACCAGCCGCCGAATCGCCTCCACCGGCTCAAGCTGATCCAGATTCAGGCAACTTTCGATGCTGCGGATTTCGCCGTAGAGCTTCTCCAGCACCTCGACGTAGAGCTGCTCCTTGCTGGTGAAGTAGTAATAGATCATGCGCTTGGAGGTTTTGGTGCGCTCGGCAATCGCGTCCACCCGCGCCCCCGCCAGGCCTTGTTCGACGAACTCGACAATGGCTTCTTGCAGGATGTTTTCCCGCGTCTTCTCGGGGTTGTTCTTGCGGCTTTTACGCGGTTCGACTGCCGGTGCCGTGGCGCCGGTGTCGACTTCTGGAGTCTTGGTCATTTAAGGCTCACGGCCAGGTTGAAGTGCTGGCGATTATGGGGCGCCCTGCCCCATGAAGGAAGTCGCCCTACAACTTTGCCTGACGCGCCGCGCCACTGCGCGACTTGGCCATCGCCGCCAACCGCACCGCAACGTTCGCTGCGCCGTAGCCGGCATAGCCGTTTTTGCGCTGCAGCAGCTCGAAGAAAAACCGCCCTTCAAAGGCTTCGGTGTACACATGAAACAGCTCGCCGCCTTGCGCATCGCGGTCATACAAGACATTGAAATAAGCCAGTTCGCTCAAGAACTCATCATCGAAGTCAAAGCGTGCGGCCAGATCGTCATAGTAGTTAAGCGGGATATCCAGCAGCGGGACGCCCGCCGCCTTGGCGCGGCTGACTTCAGCAAACAGGTCGTCGCATTCGAAGGCAATATGATGCACACCCGAACCGCGATAACTCGACAAGGCATGTGAGATGGCGGTGTTTCTGTTTTCGGAAATGTTCAGCGGCAAGCGAATCGAGCTACAACGGCTACGCAGCGCGCGGCTCTTTACCAGACCATAGGGGTCTGGCAGTACCACTTCGTCATCCGCTTCGAAATCCAACAGGCTTTTATAGAACAGCACCCAGCTGTCGAGGCTGTCGGCGGGCAATGCCATCGCCATATGATCGATGCGTTTAAGCCCGCCACGGGCTGATGGGGCTGACGTGAGGTTGAAGTCAGATTCATACAACGGCTTGCCGGTAGCGTCCTTGTCCACCAGATAGATCAGGCTGCCATCCGGCGCTCGCACTGCCGCCAGTTCCAGCTCATTGGGGCCGACCAGCCCGCGATAGGGCTGCCCCTTGTAGGCCACGGCACGAGCCAGTGCGCTGGCACTGTCTTGCACCCGAATCGCGGTGGCACATAACGAAGGGCCGTGGGCCTCAAAAAAGTTATGGGCAAACGAATAAGGTTCGGCGTTTAAGATCAGGTTGATATCACCCTGGCGCAGCAAGCTCACATTCTTTGAGCGGTGCTGCCCGGCCTTGCTGAAACCCAGACGCTCGAGCCAGTGGGTCAGTTGCGCGCCCTGGCTTTCATCCACGGCAAATTCGAGAAACTCGATGCCGTCGTACGGGCTGGCGGCAGGTGGCGCAAACAGCGGCTGCAGAGTCGCGGCCGGGGTATTTTGCAGGGCAAGCCGTTCGCGGGTTTTCTCTTCCAGATACAACAGTGAACGCAGGCCGTCAGCGGCATTGGCGCGCGGCGGCGCAGCGCGGAATCCGTCGTTGAAAATCTCCAGAGACAGCGGCCCGGTGTAGCCGCTTTGTATGATCGGTGCCAGGAAGCCCGGCAGATCGAACTCGCCCTGCCCCGGGAAACAGCGGAAATGACGGCTCCATTCCAGTACATCCATCGCCAGAATCGGCGCATCGGCCATCTGTACAAAGAAGATCTTGTCGCCAGGAATCTGCGCAATGGCGCTCGGGTCGCCCTTGAGTGACAGGGTGTGGAAACTGTCGAGCAACACCCCGAGGTTGGGGTGATCGACCTCACGCACCAGGTCCCAGACCTGTTGCCAGGTGTTTACGTGACGGCCCCATGCCAGCGCTTCGTACCCAATGCGCAGGTTGCGTACCCCGGCGCGCTCGGCCAGCAGGCTCAGGTCGTCGAGCAGAATCTGCCGGTCACCCACCGAGTCCGCTGCGGCATTGCTGCACACCAGCACCAGGTCGGTGCCCAGCTCCTGCATCAGGTCAAACTTGCGTTCGGCGCGGTCCAGATTGCGGGCAAGACGGTCGCGACGGCAACCTTCAAAATCACGAAACGGCTGGAACAGGCTGATTTCCAGCCCCAGATCGGTGCATATCTGACGCACTTCACGGGGGCTACCGTCGTAATACAGCAGGTCATTTTCAAAGATTTCGACCCCGTCAAAACCTGCCGCCGCAATGGCGTCGAGCTTCTCCGGCAGGGTGCCGCTCAAGGAAACCGTGGCGATCGAACGCTTCATTTATAACTCCCAGGATTGGCGCAGCCTGCAGGCGACGGCATTTCTTAATGGCTTGATTATTAAGGGCGCCCTATTATTGAGCAACCAATCTGTACCAACCGGTTAGTTTTGCGTGCGATTATCGAACAATATGGCCTATCTTGAATTGACGACTTTTTGTCCACTCGCCACCATCAAGCCCGTACTCCTTGCGTCACTTGTTGTGCAACACCACATAAAAATTCCAAGAAACGGGTAAACATCCATGGTCCCTTCTCCGACTGCACGCACCACTTCTGCCCACGCTCCAGGCGCAGGAATCGGTGACAAGATTCGCGGCACCCTGGCGACTGGCAAAACCCGTTGGGGCATGCTCGCACTGGTGTTCTTCGCTACCACCCTCAACTTTATCGACCGCGCCGCCCTGGGCGTGATGCAGCCGATCCTGGCCAAGGAAATGAGCTGGACGGCGATGGACTACGCCAACATCAACTTCTGGTTTCAGGTGGGCTACGCCATCGGCTTCGTGCTGCAAGGCCGCCTGATCGACCGGGTCGGGGTCAAGCGTGTGTTCTTCTGCGCCGTATTGCTGTGGAGCCTGGCCACCGGCGCGCACGGCCTGGCCACTTCGGCGGTGGGCTTTATGATCTGCCGCTTTATCCTGGGCATCACCGAAGCCGCCAATTACCCGGCCTGCGTAAAAACCACACGCCTGTGGTTCCCGGCCAGCGAGCGCGCCGTGGCCAGCGGCATCTTCAACGCCGGCACCAACGTGGGCGCCATGTTCACGCCAATGATGTTGCCTCTGGTACTGCATGTGTGGGGCTGGCAGGCGGCCTTTTTGTGCATGGCGGCACTGGGCGGTATCTGGCTGATCTTCTGGGGTTTGAAGTACTACAACCCGGAAGAGCACCCGACCGTCACCAAGGCCGAGCTGGACTACATCCAGCAAGAGAAAGAGCCTGAGCAAACCACCGTCTCTTTCGGCACCATCCTCAAGATGCGCGGCACCTGGGCCTTCGCCTTGTCCTACGCCATGACGGCACCGGTGTTCTGGTTCTATCTGTACTGGCTGCCGCCGTTCCTGAATCAGCAATACAACCTGGGCATCAGCGTGACGCAAATGGGTATCCCGCTGATCATCATCTACATCACCGCCGACTTCGGCAGCGTGGGCGGCGGGATCCTGTCTTCGGTACTGATCAAGCGCGGCATGGCGGCGGTCAAGGCGCGCCTGGTGTCGATGCTGTTGTGTGCCATCAGCATCATCGGCGTGGTCATGGCCGCTGGCTCCAGCGAGCTGTGGGTCGCCGTAGGTGCCATCGCCCTGGCCCTGGGTGCGCACCAGGCCTGGACGGCCAACGTGTGGAGCATGGTAATGGACTACACGCCCAAGCACATGATGGGCACCGTGTTCGGCTTTGGCGGCATGTGCGCCGCAATAGGCGGGATGTTTATGACCCAATTTGTGGGCTATGTGCTGACCGTCACCAACAATAACTACACCTTGCTGTTCACCATGATTCCAGCGATGTACTTCATTGCGTTAGTGTGGATGTACTTCATGGCACCGCGAAAAATCCCACAGGTTTAACGCATAGAACAACGAGGTATTCGATGACATTACCCACACCCCTTTCAGGGGTGAACCAACCCTTGAAGGGCATCTTGCTGATTGTTACGGCCACAGCGCTGTTCTCCAGCCACGATGCGCTGTCCAAGTACCTCAGTGGTTTTTACCCGGTGGTGATGGTGGTGTGGGCACGTTACCTGGTGCATACCGTACTGATGGCGGGGATCTTTCTGCCTCAGTCGGGTTTGCGTGTATTGCGCAGTAAACGGCCTTTGCTTCAGGTGTTACGGGCTATCTGCCTGCTGGGCTCGGGGCTGTTTTTCACCTACGGTTTGCTGTTTATCCCGTTGGCTGAGAATACCGCGGTCAACTTTCTGGCACCGCTGCTGGTGGCGGCCTTGTCCGGGCCGTTGCTGGGCGAGACGGTGACGCGCGGGCAATGGCTGGCCGTGGTGTGCGGGTTTATCGGGGTGGTGATCATCATCCACCCGGGCGGCGAACTGTTTACCCCTGCGGTGTTATTACCGATGGCGGCGGCGTTGTGTTTTAGCTGCTATCAAATCCTCACGCGCAAACTCAGCGCCTACGACAGCCCCACCACCAGCAATTTTTTTGCCGGGTTGTTCAATGTGCTGGTGATGAGTGCGCTGGTGCCTTTTTTCTGGCAAACGCCAACCCTGACCCACGGCCTGCAGATGCTGGCATTGGGCAGCCTGGGCATGACCGCACACTTGCTGCTGACCCAATCATTTCGCGTTGCCGCGCCGGCATTGCTGGCGCCGTTCAGCTACTGCCAGATCGTGTTTTCGGGGATATTGGGCTGGTTGCTTTTTGACCACACACCGGATCTGGCCAGCCGGGTCGGTATTGCGATTATCTGTGCCAGCGGGTTGGCGGCGGCGTGGCAGCAAAGACGCGGGCGCACATAACTCCCGTAGCAGCTGCCGAAGGAACGAGGCTGCGTTCGATTGCGCAGCAATCGTAAAAACCTGAGCCCCCCGATACTTCTGCAAAATCGGGTGCTCAGGTTTTACGACGACTCCGTCGCCGAACGCAGCCTCGTTCCTTCGGCAGCTGCTACAGATTTTGCATTTGCCTCATATCCTTTTAAAAGTCGAAGAACACCGTCTCGCCTTCGCCCTGAATGCGGATGTCAAACCGATAGGCCGTTTTGCCATTTACTTCGCAACGCTGGGCGATCAGGGTTTCACGCCGTTGCGACTGTTCGATCAGGTTGAGCACCGGGCATTTTGCATTGGCTTCTGGCTCATCGCTGAAATACAGCCGCGTTTGCAAATGGATGTTGATACCCCGGGCAAACAGCGACACGTTGATATGCGGCGCCATTGGCACGCCAGCTGCGTTGTTCACCACGCCCGGCTTGATCGTATTGAGTGTCCACTCACCCGCATCGAAGGTGGTGGCGGTGCGGCCAAAGCTGTTAAAAGCTTTTTCCGAGTCGAAATTTTCGTCATAGACCCCTTTATGGTCGGCTTGCCACAGTTCCAGAAACGAGTCGCGCACCAAGTGGCCATTACCGTCGTAAACGTTGCCAAACAGCACAATATGCTCGCCCTCGGCATCGGGCCTGGCCATTTCGCTCCAAATTTCCTCTGGACGCGACGGATTGCCGGCCGCAGCCAGCGCCAGGCCGATATGCACATAGGGGCCGGCAGTTTGCGATGGGGTTTCCGGTAGCAGTTCGATAGGCATGACGGGCTCCTCAGCAGTTTTCGAAGTGGGTCTGGCGCTGACCACGCAGCACAATGTCAAAACGATAGGCCAGACAATCCATCGGATTGGCCGCGCCCATGTCCAACCGGGCAATCAGGCTCTGCACGGCATCGGCGTTGGTAATCGATTTGACGATCGGGCACATGGGGATCATCGGATCACCTTCGAAGTACAGCTGGGTAATCAGGCGCGTGGCAATCGAGGGGCCACTGATGGAGACGTGGATATGCGCCGGGCGCCAGTCATTAGGCCCGTTACGCCAAGGATAAGGCCCAGGTTTGACGGTGCGAAAGCTGTAATACCCCTCACTGTCAGTCAGGGTTCGGCCCACGCCGCCGAAGTTTGGGTCCAGCGGCGCCAGGTAGCGGTCGTTCTTGTGACGATAGCGACCGCCTGCGTTGGCCTGCCAGATTTCCACCAAGGTATGAGGAATCGGCTTGCCGTATTGATCGCGCACGCGACCTGCCAGGATGATCCGCTCGCCTATCGGCAAACCGCCATTGTTGAAATTAAGCAGCAGGTCGTTGTCGAATTTGCCGAATTTCAAGTGGGAAAAGTCAGGCCCGCTGGTTTCGCTGACCGATTGCGGAATACTCACCAGCGCCTGGCGCGGGGAGCGGGCAATGGAGGTCTTGTAGTCGGGGGTCAGGGCTTTGGGGTGCCAGTTGCGGTCACGGATGATAAAGCGCCGGCTGTCTGCATCAGACATGTCGATCTCCTGTTGTTTTTATAAAGGCTGAGAGCCAGTTTTAACCAACAGGGGCGCAACGACTACTGAAAAGCCCAACCCAATACATAACCAAATGGTTATGGATAAATACCTTCGCCGTAAGCCTGACCCAATTCACGCAAAACCTCGACACAGCCCTGGGCCGCCACGGACATGGGCACATGGGCATTGCTGCAAATGCCGATCGAACCACCCGGTTCGCGCTGGCCCAGGTCGATCTCTTGCAGCTCGCCACTGGCCAGGTCCAGGCGCACGGCATCCAGCGGGGCGATCCACACCGCATCGTTGCGCAGCACATAACGTCGGCTGAGGGTGATCGACAGGGTTTCCAGGCGCTGGCGGGACTGGCTGATGCCGCACTGCACAAACAGGCTGTCGGCGAAGGCGCGAATGGTGGTGTTGGCCAACGGCACAACCAACGGGTAGTGCTCCAGTTGGCTGCGGTCCAGTGGCCCCCGGGTCAGGGGGTGATCTGCGCGCACCACCAGGGTCATGGATTCGCTGTAGAGGTGTTCAAAATTCATACCCTGAATTTCCGGGCTGTCGGTCATGCGCCCCACTACCAAATCCACATCACCTACACGCAACTGCGATAACAGATAGGCGCTGGGCCCGGTCACCACGCTCACCACCAGCGACGAATGCCTGGCGTGCAGGCGCTGCACCAACTCGGGTATCAGCAGGCTTTCTACCGTCGACAACACTCCCAGACGCACCGTACCGCCCACGTATTCGCCACCCCGCAGGGCATTCACGCCTTCACGCAAGGCCTGCACCGAAGGTGTCGCATAACGCAGAAAGGCAACCCCGGCCTCGGTCAGGGTGACCCCGCTTTTACTGCGCACAAACAGGCTGACGGTCAATAATTCCTCAAGCTCCTTGAGGGTTTTTGACATCGCCGGCTGGCTGACCGCCAGCACATCCGCCGCCCGCGCCAGACTGCCCTGGCGCGCCATCTCCAGAAAGCACACGAGGTGACGGTACTTGATACGGGTATCGATATTCACAGGGCTAACAACTCCGGGGCGGGGTCACGCATCATCAACGGGAACGTTCTGCAGATAAAACTCGTGCAGCTTGGCTTGCAATAACTTCTTGTCCGGCAGCCTGGTCTGATACTCAGCGATCAAAGCGGGAGACAGGGAACGGTTAAGCGCGTATTCAACCACTTCATTGTCTTTGCTGGCACACAGTAAAACACCGATTGCCGGGTTTTCGTGAGCCTTGCGGTGGCCCTGATCCAGGGCTTCGAGGTAGAAGTTGAGCTTGCCCAGGTGTTCGGGTTCGAAGCGCGTCACCTTCAGTTCGATCGCCAGCAGGCAATTGAGGCTGCGGTGAAAAAACAGCAGATCCAATGCAAAGTCCTGCCCGCCAACCTGGATCGGATACTCAGAACCCACATAGCAAAAATCACTGCCAAGCTCGGTCAGGAAGCGGCCAAGATGTTTAATCAGTCCCTGGTGAAGGTCGGACTCTGAATGATCGTTGGTCAACCCCAGGAACTCAAAAAAATACATATCCCTGAGGTACTGGGTCGCCAGTGGATGAATTTCTCTCAACGCTGTCGATACTTTTGCAGGTACGAGCTGGGTTCGCACAAACAGATGGTTATCCATCTGTCGTGCAACCTCGCGGACTGACCAGCGTTGCTCAACCGCTTTGCGCAAATAAAAAGCGCGCTCATCAGGGTGTTTTGCGCGAGTCAAAATGTGCAGATTCGATGACCATGGCAATTCTCTCAACAGTGTTGAGAGATGTGGCTCACTTCGATAAGCCTCGAAAAATTGCCGCATTCTCCAGATATTCTGCGAAGAAAACCCTCTGATACCGGGCTGTGTACGCTGAATGTAAGTGGCCAGCTCTAGAACCGTCGCTTTGCCCCAGCCAGCACTCGCAGTTTTCTGGCTTACGTATTGGCCAACTTGCCAATACAACTCGATAAGCGCTGTGTTAATGGCTCTGGCTGTGTACTGGCGGGCCTGGTCAATCAGTTGCACTACCTCAAAAAATGATGAGTCCTAGGCTACCACTGCAGTTGGGCCAGATTGTTTTTTTTGTCATGCCGAGCTCCGAACAAGATGCTGAGAAACCCAACGATATCTCCCGCCCTTTAGCTCGTAAGTCAGCCCCAGCCCACAAAAAGCCGATACGTTCTGTAGCCCTAAACAGCAAACCCTAACCCCCAGTGCCATACTCCCTCCCCAAATCAAGAAGCATCTGACAGCCGGGCTGGCGTGGCCTCGACTCAGCTACAACACTTTTGACCATGACTTATCAGAGGATTACCCCATGCTTTGGAAAAAAGGCCGACGTAGCGATAACGTCGAAGACGTCCGCGATCAAAGCACTGGCGGTGGCGGCGGTATGCGGATTGGCGGCGGCAAAGGGCTGAGTTTGATGGCCGTGGTGGTGATTGTCGGCATCGGTTTGTTAACCGGGCAGGATCCCATGCAGATTCTCGGACAGTTAAGCGGCCAGCTCACCGATCAATCTTCCCCCCAAGTTACCCAGCCCGCTGGTCGCGCACCGGCGGCCAATGACGAGCAGGCCGATTTTGTGCGGGCGATACTGGGCGACACCGAAGACACCTGGCGCCAAGTGTTTCAGCAAGCCGGGCGTAGCTATAAAGACCCGACCCTGGTGCTGTTTCGTGGCCAGATCAATTCGGCCTGCGGCTTTGCAACAGCTGCCAGCGGGCCGTTTTATTGCCCGGCCGACCAAAAGGTCTATCTGGATATGAGCTTCTTCCAGGAAATGGCTCAGCGCTTCAAGGCTGCTGGCGATTTTGCCCAGGCCTATGTAATCGCCCATGAGGTTGGCCATCATGTGCAGACCTTGCTGGGTGTGTCGTCGAAAATGCAGATGGCCCGCCAACAGGGCAAGCGCATGGAAGGCGATGGCGGCTTGCTGGTGCGTCAGGAGTTGCAGGCCGACTGCCTGGCCGGGGTGTGGGCCAACCTGGCGCAAAAACGTCACAATTGGCTGGAAGCAGGCGATATAGAATCGGCCTTGAACGCCGCCAACGCCATTGGCGATGATCGCCTGCAACAGCAAAGCCAGGGCCGTGTGATGCCGGACTCCTTTACCCACGGCACTTCTGCGCAGCGGGTCAAGTGGTTCAAGACCGGCTTTGCCCTGGGCAATATCAATCAGTGCGACACCTTCTCGGCAGCGAAACTGTAAATGGTGATACGTCCACTTGCGCCGATCCTGGGCCTGTTGCTGACGTGCTCGGCTGCTCAAGCGGCGGAGCACGGGGTTAAAGAACTGAGTCCCGATCATCTGACCATCGGCCCCGGTGAGTTGAGTGTCGGGATCAGTCAGCAATGGCAACAACCGCTGCCGCAGGTGCAGCGCGCATTGATTGTGATTCATGGCCGCCTGCGCAATGCCCAGACCTACCTGCATAGCGCCGAGCAGGCTGCGATCCAGGCCGGGCAGTTATCCACAACCCTGATCGTCGCGCCACAGTTTCTCAATGACACGGATGGCTCGCGCCACCCCCTGCCCGACGCCGTATTGCGCTGGCACGCCAATGACTGGATGGCGGGTGATCCGGCGCTGGGCCCGGCGCCGCTGAGTTCCTACGCAGCACTGGATAAAATCCTTGAGCGGCTCGATGACCGCAAGCGCTTCCCGGCCTTGCGCGAGGTGGTGATTGCCGGGCACTCCGGGGGCGCCCAGGTGGTGCAGCGCTATGCCCTCACCACTCAAGCCGACAAGGCCTTGCAGGCAGACGGGATCAAGGTGCGCTATGTGATCGCCAACCCTTCGTCTTATGCCTACTTCAATGCACAGCGGCCGATTCCGACGTTTGATGCAGCGAACTGCCCGGGCTTCAATACCTGGAAATACGGGCTTAAGAAGCTGCCTGCCTACGCTGAAGGGCAAAAGCATCGACAGTTGGAGCAGGCTTATGTCGAGCGTGACATCACTTATCTGTTAGGTGCCAAGGACATCGACCCCAATCACCCGGCGCTGGATAAAAGTTGTGAGGCCGAGGCACAGGGGGCGTTCAGGCTGGAACGGGGCAAGAACTACTTTGAGTATTTGACCCAGCGCCATCCGCAGGGGCTCAACCAGCGACTGGTTGAGGTGCCCGGAGTCGGGCACAACGGCGAGCAGATGTTTACTTCGCCTGAGGGGCAGAGGGCGCTGTTTGGCGAGTAAGAGCACCCTGTGTAGCAGCTGCCGAAGGAACGAGGCTGCGTTCGATTGCAAAGCGATCGTGAAGTCTGAGTGCACAGTTTAACTGACTCACCGCGCTGCCTGGATTTACGACGGCTTCGCCGTCGAACGCAGCCTCGTTCCTTCGGCAGCTGCTACAAGTGTTTCGTTAACCGAGCAACTGCCGCAGTTCGTAACAGTCTTTGGCGTGCCAGTCGGTCAGCTCCGGCCACGGGTTTTCAGGCACGTTGACCAGTACGGTCTGGCTGCCGGCGGCGCGGCCACAGGCCAGGTCAAAGTAGTAATCCCCCACCATCACCATCTTCGCCGCCGCCACGTCCCAAGCCCGTGCCAGTTGCAGCAGGCCGTCCGGGTCGGGTTTGTGCGCAGCGTTGTCACGGCCCAGTACATCCTCGGGGGCGTAGCACTCGCCCAGGCCGATGGCCTTGAGGGTGATATGGGCCAGTTCCTGGGCATTGCGGGTCAGAATGCCCAGGCGACAGCCACGGGCCGCCAGGTCGCGCACCAGCTCAACCGCACCCGGCGCGGCCGTGGAGGCCTGCGCCAGTTCGCGTTCATGCTCCAGCAGCCAGGCATGCTTGGCCGCCGCCACCTCGGCAGGCAGGCCGTTGAGGTGGGTGAGGATATCGGCATCTGCCGGGATTTCCAGCTCACGGCGGATCAGGGCAAAATCATGCACGGCAACAGTCAGGGTGCCGTCCATGTCAAAAACCCAGTGCTTGACGTCCTTGAGTGTCATGCCCAGTCCTTGCGATGGCGAATCAAACCTTCCTGCGTGACAGACGCAACCAGCTGGCCAGCCCGGTTGTAGACACTGCCACGGGAGAACCCGCGCGAGTTGCCTGCCCACGGGCTGTCCATCGCATAAAGCAACCAGTCATCGGCACGCAGGTCGGCATGGAACCACAGTGCATGGTCCAGGCTGGCGACCTGCATATCCTTTTGCCATACGCCTTTGCCGTGGGGCAGCAACGAGGTGGTCAGCAAGCCAAAGTCCGAAGCATAGGCCAGCAGGTATTTATGCAGCGCCGGGGTGTCAGGCAAGCTGCCATCGGCACGAAACCACACATATTTGATCGGATCAGTGACCTTGGGGTTGAACGGGTCTTCGCCTATTACCGGACGAAACTCGATGGGCTTGGCGCAGAGCAGTTTTTCCCGCATCGACTCGGGGATCAGGTCCGCACGCTGGCGGATCATGTCCAGTTCCGAAGGCAGATTCTCAGGGCCTACAACGTCAGGCATGGTCGTCTGATGTTCAAAACCGCCTTCGTCGTACTGAAACGAAGCGCTGCTGGTAAAAATCGGCTGACCCTTCTGGATTGCGGTTACCCGCCGCGTGCTGAAGCTGCCGCCGTCCCGCACGCGGTCGACCTGATACACCACCGGCAGGCTTGCATCGCCCGGGCGCAAAAAATAGCCGTGCATGGAATGCACATGGCGGGCGTCTTCAACCGTCTGGCTCATGGCCGACAGCGATTGACCGAGCACCTGACCGCCGAACAACTGGCGAAAGCCCAAGTCCTGACTGCTGCCGCGAAAAAGGTTCTCTTCGATCGGTTCCAGGGTCAGCAAATTGACCAGATCATCCAACACTTGGCTCATTCAGATTCTCCTCACACAGAGCATTACCGTCGTAATCTTCGTTACGCAGGTCAAAATTTTTGGCTTGCGCCGTTAAACACACGCCTAGCCGTGCAGGGTTTCCAGCCACTGTGCCCGCGTAATGCGGTACAGCACATGGGGCCTGAGCGGGTCATCCGCGCCCAGTAAGGGATGGTCAAAATCACCGTCCACATCGTGCTGCATGCCAATGGCCTGCATGACTTTCTGCGAGGGCAGGTTCAGTCGGCTGGTAAACGACACCACCTGATCCAGCGCCAGGCGATCAAAGGCACAACGCAGCGCTGCCCAGGCCGCCTCACTGGCGTAACCCAGGCCCCAATGCTCAGGCGCGAGGCGCCAGGCAATTTCAACGGCCGGGGTAAACGGCGCCTCGAATGACACATTCATCAGCCCGGTAAAACCGATAAAGGCACCGGTATCCTTGCGCTCCAGTGCCCACACCCCGTAGCCATATTCGGCAAAGTGACCACGAACCCGGCCAATTAGCGCAGCGCTTTCGAGGCGGCTCAGGGGCGCGGGGAAATAGCGCATCACCTGGGGGTCGGCGCACATGGCAGCGAACTCGGGCAAGTCTGTGTCACGCCAGGGGCGCAAGTGCAAACGGGCACTTTCGAGTTCTTTGATCTGCTCCATCGGTTCTCTCCGATCTGTTACCGGGCTTTGCGTATGTCAGCAGTGTACAGCGCTGTTAATATCCAGCGCTCGTTACGACGCGAAAATCCCTATGCCTGTACCGCTGATTTACCACGATGACTACAGCCCAGAGTTCCCGGCGGATCACCGATTTCCGATGGACAAGTTCCGTCTGCTGCGTGACCACCTGGTCGAGTCCGGGCTGACCCAGGATGCCCGGTTGCTGCGCCCCGAGCTGTGCCCTGTGGATATCCTCGCCCTGGCCCATGACCCGGTCTATATCGAACGCTACATGGCCGGCGAACTGGCCCGCGAAGACCAGCGCCGGCTGGGCCTGCCCTGGAGCGAGGCGCTGGCACGGCGCACCGTGCGGGCCGTGGGCGGCTCGCTGCTGGCCGCCGAGCAGGCGCTGGAACACGGCCTGGCCTGCCATCTGGCGGGCGGTACCCACCACGCGCACTACGATCACCCCGCAGGGTTTTGCATCTTCAACGATCTGGCGATCATCAGCCGCTATATGCTGGAAAGCGGCCGGGTAAACCGCGTGCTGATCTTTGACTGCGATGTGCATCAGGGCGACGGTACTGCACGAATTCTTGAACATACGCCGGATGCAATTACCGTTTCCCTGCACTGCGAAAAGAATTTTCCGGCGCGCAAGGCGCAAAGTGACTGGGATATCGGCCTGCCTATGGGTATGGGCGATGGCGAATATTTGCAAGTGGTGGACGAGGCACTTAATTACCTGCTGCCGTTGTATCAGCCAGATCTGGTGCTGTACGACGCCGGGGTCGATGTGCACAAAGACGATGCGCTGGGTTATTTGAAGCTCACCGACGCAGGCGTGGCCGCGCGTGACGAGAGCGTGATGCGCCATTGCCTGGGCCGCGACATACCGGTGGTCGGGGTGATTGGCGGCGGCTACAGCAAGGACCGCAAGGCCCTGGCACGTCGCCACGGGATATTGCATCACAGTGCACAGAAGGTCTGGCTGTCATCGGGGTGTCACTAAGCTGTGATTTTTACCCACAATGCCTGTGGAACTGCCTGTGGATAACCTGAGTGAAAGCGCCTGCAGGCCACAGGGAGTATAGCTCTCAGAGGGCTGTATACTTTTCGTACAGTTATGAAAACTGTGGGAGCGGGCTTGCTCGCGATGGTCTCTCCAGGGTTTGCCTGACACACCGCAGCGCCTGCATCGCGAGCAAGCCCGCTCCCACAAAGGGCAGATGCGGCCCAGTCAGGTAGAATGCCCGGCCTATTTCGCCGATTTGCAGCCCTGCCATGACTGAACCCTCCCCGCTCCCTTCCCGTCACGTCGCCATTATTGGCGGTGGCCCCGCCGGTTTGATGGCAGCCGAAGTGTTGAGTCAGGCTGGGGTGAGGGTCGATCTCTACGATGGCATGCCGTCAGTGGGCCGCAAGTTTTTGCTGGCCGGGGTCGGCGGCATGAATATCACCCATTCCGAAGCCTACCCGGCCTTCCTGTCGCGCTACGCCGAACGCGCACCGCAGATGGCCCCGTTGCTGCGCGCCTTCGATGCCGATGCGCTGTGCCAGTGGATTCACGATTTGGGTATCGAAACCTTTGTCGGCAGCTCTGGCCGGGTGTTCCCCACCGATATGAAAGCCGCGCCGCTGCTGCGCGCCTGGCTCAAGCGCCTGCGCGAGTCCGGTGTAGTTATCCACACCCGCCATCGCTGGCTGGGCTGGCAGGCCGATGGCCAGTTGCTGGTGGACAGCCCCGAAGGCCAAAAGCAGCTCAAGCCCGATGCGGTGCTACTGGCCCTGGGCGGTGGCAGTTGGGCGCGTCTGGGTTCGGACGGTGCCTGGATGCCGCTGCTGGCCGAACGCGGCGTTGAACTGGCACCGTTACAGCCGAGTAACTGCGGGTTTGATGTAGCCGGTTGGAGCGAGGTGCTGCGCAGCAAATTCGCCGGCGCCCCGCTGAAAAATATCGCCATTGCCCTGGAGCACGGCACGCTGCGCTTGGGCGAATGCGTGATCACCGCCAGCGGCATTGAGGGGAGTTTGATTTACGCCTGGTCGGCGCCGATTCGCGAGGCGATCAACCAACACGGCCAAGCGACCATCCTGATCGACCTGTTGCCGGGCAAGCCTGTGGATAAAGTCGCGGCCGCATTGGCCAAGCCCCGCGGCTCACGCTCGATGAGCAAGCACCTGCACAGCCAGTTGGGAATTGACGGGGTAAAGGCGGCGCTGCTGCGCGAATTGGCACCCGCCGAATGCTTCAACGACCCGGCGCAACTGGCCAGGGCCATCAAGGCGTTGCCTTTGCAGCTGATAAAAGCCCGCCCGTTGGACGAAGCCATCAGCAGCGCCGGTGGCGTGCGGTTTGAGGCTGTGGATGAAAACCTGATGCTCAAAGCATTGCCGGGGGTATTTTGTGCGGGCGAGATGCTGGACTGGGAAGCCCCCACCGGCGGCTACCTGCTCACAGGCTGTTTTGCCAGTGGCCGGGCTGCCGGGTTGGGGGTTTTGAGCTGGTTGCAGGCGCCACGCTGATCAACCTGTGGGAGCGGGCTTGCTCGCGATGCAGGCAACGCTGTCTGGCTGACCCACCGCATGGATGCCATCGCGAGCAAGCCCGCTCCCACAGGTGCCGAGTGTTTACGGCTTGCGCTTGCGCGGGCCGGTGTTGAATACCGGCACTTTACGCACCGGCTTGACCGACGGTTCGGCGGGGGCCGCTTCGCCGCTATCCACCCACTTGCCCAGGTTACGCTTGCCGCCACCGCCCGAAGTCTTCGGCTTTTTTGGCTTCTTCGGCTTCTTGATGACCTGACCCGACGCATCGGTCTCGGGCACGCGGTGCTCAGGTTCGAAATCCTGCTCTTCGTGGCGCGGCAATGTCTGACGGGTCAACATCTCGATTGCCGACAGCATATTCACTTCGTCTGCACAGACCAGGGAAATGGCTTCGCCTTTCTGACCGGCACGGCCCGTACGACCAATGCGGTGGATGTAATCTTCGGCCACGATCGGCAGGTCGAAGTTGACCACCAGCGGCAGGTCTTCGATGTCCAGGCCACGGGCGGCCACGTCGGTGGCCACCAGGATCTGCACTTCGCTGGCCTTGAAACGGTCCAGCGCCCGTTGGCGCGTGGCCTGTGGCTTGTCGCCATGAATGCCGTCAGCATTGACCCCCAACGCTTGCAGCTTGCCTACCAGCTCATCCACACCGTTGCGGGTCTTGGCGAACACCAGTACCTGCTTCCAGTGCTGGGTGCGCAGCAAGTGCAGGAACAGCTCGGCCTTGCGCTTTTTGTCGACCGGGATGACCCACTGCTTGACGCTGCTGGCCGCCACGTTGCGCGGGCTGACTTCGATGCTCAGCGGGTTGTCGAGCATCTGCTCGGCCAACAGGCGGATCGCGTCAGAAAAGGTTGCGGAAAACAGCAGGGTCTGGCGCTTTTTCGGCAAGGCACGGTAGATGTCCCGCAGCTCTTCGCTGAAGCCCAGATCGAGCATGCGGTCGGCTTCGTCGAGGATCAGGGTTTGCAGCTGGTTGAACTTGATCGCCTTCTGCCGGTACAGGTCCAGCAGACGACCCGGCGTTGCCACCAGCACATCAACGCCTTTGCGCATTTTCATCATTTGCGGGTTGATGCTGACACCGCCATACACCGCGTAGGTGCTCAACGGCAGGTGTTCGGCGTACTGGCGGATGCTTTCGTGAACCTGTTCGGCCAGTTCGCGGGTCGGCACCAGCACCAGTGCACGCACCGAGTTGCTGGCCACTTTCGGGCCTTCCATGGTCAGCGACTGCAACAACGGCAGGGCGAAACCGCCGGTTTTGCCGGTACCGGTCTGGGCCGCAGCCATCAGGTCGCGGCCAGCCAGTACTGCGGGGATCGCTTGGGCCTGAACCGGGGTTGGGGTCTTGTAGCCGAGCGTCTCAAGGGCGCGCAGCAAGGGTTCGATCAGGCCAAGGGTGGCGAATGTCATGGGGATACCGTCGAAAAAGGTCAGCGCGTGGGTGCATAAGTTGCAATGGCGCGCAGTTTACCCTAATTCAGGCCGGTTTCTGCTTGCGCCACTGCGGCAAACCGATCAACACCACGGCGCTGATGATGACCGCCATGGCCAGGCACTCCTCAAAACCGATGCTCTCGCCCGCAAAGGCAATCCCCAGCATGACCGCCACGGCCGGGTTGACGTAGGCATAGCTGGTGGCCGCTGCAGGACGCACGTTTTTAAGCAGGTACATATAGGCGCTGAAGGCGATGATCGAGCCGAAGAACACCAGATACAGCAGTGCGCCCCAGCCTGCTGCGGTGGGCATTTGGGTCATGCGTTCGCCACTGAGCAGGCTGCCAGCCAGCAACACGGCGCCGGCAGTGAGCATTTCCGCAGCACTGGCCATTGGCCCAGCCGGAAGCGGCAAGTGACGGCTCCATACCGAGCCGAAAGCCCAGGCCGCAGCGGCAAAAATCACCATCGCCGCGCCAGCCGGGCTGGCCTGCAGGTTAGACCCCAGGTTGAGCATACCGATGCCGATCAGCCCCAGGACAATCCCGGCCCATTCCAGGCGGGTGTTGCGGTTGCCCCAGAAGTAGCCGAACAGCAGGGTGAACAACGGCACAGTGGCTACGGCCAGGGCCGCGACGCCGGAGGCCACGCCCGAGTGTTCGGCCAGGGTCACGCCGCCGTTGCCGCACGCGAGCAACAGAAAGCCGATCATGGCCGCCGAACGCCACTGCACGGCAGTGGGTGCCGGTGCACCGCGCCAGCGCATAAAGCCGTACATCAAACTGCCTGCAATCAGAAACCGCACGCCAGCCATCATCAACGGCGGCCAGGACTCAATACCGATGCGGATGGCCAGATAGGTCGAGCCCCAGATGATGTACAGGGCGAAAAAAGCACCGATCAGTTGTAGCGGAAAACGACGTGCGGCAGGCATGAAGGCAGCTCAAGGGCAGAGGCAGGGGACTGGAGAGTTTAGACAGGGAGTCGGGAAATAATAAGTAACAGAATGCACCAAAAGGGGCCGTACACTTTTAACGGAACCGAAAAACACTGTCCAGATTGCAGGCAGGGAACACAAACCCTCGTAGCAGCTGCCGAAGGAACGAGGCTGCGTCCGGCGGCAGAGCCGTCGTGAAATCAGGTTCGCCCGAGTGTCAGGCAGACCTGATGGTCTAGGTTTGCGAGCGCTACGCACTCGGACGCAGCCTCGTTCCTTCGGCAGCTGCTACACGATTTCTTGTCCTCGCAACCGCGTCGCGATGCTTTTAAAACCCGCGATAGCGCTTCAGATGCTCGTTGACCTTTGCTGCCGGGACTTTTTGCAAACCACACAGCAGGTCGTGATTGAGCTCTTTCAACCCATGCTTCTGGCGCAACTGCTCAGCCAGATACGCCGTCAGGTTGGCCGCCATCTCGGCATCGGCCATGGCCCGGTGAGCCTGGCCGGTATGTGGCAAATCGGCAAAAGTGGTCAGGGTGCCCAGCTTGTGGTTGGGCGCCGCCGGCATCAGGCGTCGCGCCAGCAGCAAGGAGCAGGCGAAATTCTGCAAACGGGTGCGCTTGATGCGGCCCATTTCGAAATCCCAGAACTTTTGGTCAAACGCGGCATTGTGCGCCAGCAACGGGGTGATGCCGACGAACTCGTTGACCTCATTCATCACCTGCTCGGCCGACGGTGCGGTACGCAGCATGGCGTTGCTGATGCCGGTCAACTGCTCGATAAACCCCGGGACCCGCACACCGGCATTCATCAGGCTTTGGTAACGCTCGACAATGCGCCCGCGCTCCAGAATCACCACGGCAATTTCAGTGGCCCGGCAAGTGCTGCTCGGGGAGATGCCGGTGGTTTCAAAGTCAATTACCGCGATGCGTTCCAAACCTGGTCAATCCTGTAAAAAGTGGGTTACTTGAGCAACAAATTGCCTTCAATCGGCACATAGCGGCTGGCCGCGCGAATCAGTGAGTTGGCGGTCAGGCCGGGCACGCCGTAGGCCACGGTTTCAACTCCGTGCTTGCTGGCAATGCGCTCCAGCAGCAGGTCGAAATCACCGTCGCCCGAGGCCAGCACCACTTCGTCGACATTGGCCGCCGAGTCCATGATGTCGATGGTGATACCCACGTCCCAGTCGCCCTTGGCCGAGCCATCGCTGCGCTGGATATAAGGTTTGAGTTTTACGATAAAACCGAGGTTGCGCAGGATCTGCTGAAACTGCTGCTGCTTGCTGTCACCCCGATCAATCGCATAGGCATAGGCCTCGACAATTTCGCCGCGCTGGCTGATATCAGCCCACAGGGCGGCGTAATTGAAATGGCAGCCATAGGCCTGGCGAACCGTGTAGTAAAGGTTCTGCACATCCGCGAAGACCGCAATTTTTTTCACCGGTAAACCCCATGGCGCCCGGGCAGCGGGCACGCGACTGAAAACAAGGTTGCAGTATGCCAGCCTGTCGGGGGTTTGCGCGGATAAACCGCCCGGCGTGCAATCACCCGCCGGGCGACGGGATCAAACGTAGGAGTCGTCGTCAGAAAAGAAACCGTCATCGTCCAGACCGACGTCTTCAATTCCCGAACCGCTGTTGGCGTATTGCTGGTTGCCACTACCCCAACCACTGTCGCTGACGGGGGTTGGCTGTTCGATAATTTCTTCAATCACCTGCGGCTGCTGATTGTGGTGGAACAGGCTGCTGATGCCCTGCGCCAGCATCACGCCACCCGCCACCCCCGCCGCCGTCTTGAGGGCACCGCCAAGAAAGCCGCCGCCCATTGCCGGGGCCGCAGGCGCTGCTTGAGGAGCCGGAGCCGCTTGCGCAGGGCCATCACGCCAGCCACCACTGCCTGGCGGTTGGCTAGGCGCAGCAACAGGGGCCTGGGCAGGCGCAGAAGCACCGCCACCAAACAGACCGGATAAAAAGCTGCCGCCTGTGGGCGCTGCAGCCTGGGGTGCCTTGGCCTGGGCCAGTTCGGCCTGCAATTGCCTGTTCTGCTGGTCGAGCTGTTTGAGCGCGGCCTCTTGCACCAGCAGTGCCTGAGCCATGTAGTACGTTGCCGCCGGCTGGCGCGCCAGATGCTCATTGATACGCGCCTGCGCCTGGGCATCGCGTGGAGCAGAACCTGCCTCTGCTTGCTGCAACCGTGTAAACAACCCGTCAATCAGGGTTTGCTCTTCGCTGTTCATGACCACCTCGTTCGATTGCAGCTAAAAACCTGCCCCTTGCACTACGCAGAAGCTCAAAAACCGTTTTTGGGGCATTACAGGAAGTTTCAACAGCAAATAGCCTGCATGAACTTTTGTTCATTCAGGGGGTTCATCGGGTAAAGTGATGCACCGCTCTTGACTGCTGACAACTGCCAATGAATCCGCTGACTGTTCTTCGCGACTCCCTGTATTTCTTCCAGCGCAATCTGAGCCAGATCGTGACGCTGTGCCTGCCGCTGGTCATTGTTGAAGCCATATTGCAGCGCATCGTTGACGATGCCGTTGGCCCCGATGCATCCGCCGGGTTTGGCCTGATTGTCGGTCTGTTGCTGTATCCGCTGTACACCGCGGCCCTGATCCTGTTTCTGGATGCCCGCAGCCGCGGTGAAAGCCCGCGCAACCGCGAGCTGCTGGCGCAAGCTGTCAATCTGTGGCCCAGGTTCGCCCTGCTCTCGGCGATCAGCACGTTGCTGATCGTGTTGGGGCTGTCGATGTTTTTTATTCCGGGGATTTTCCTCACCGTGGTACTGGCCTTCTCCGAGTACCGCCTGGTATTGCGCGGTGAAGCGCCACTGGCGGCCATGAAGTCGAGTTTCAGCCTGAGCCGTGGGCATTTCTGGCGGATTTTCGTGTGCATACTGGCCGTATTGGGCCCGCTGATGTTACTCAAGGAATTCAGTTACTCGCTGTTTTCCAAGGACGACAACACACTGCTGTCGCTGGCACTCGACAGCGCCAACAGCTTCTTGCAGTTGTTTGTTTCCGTCGTGCTGTTTCGTTTATTTATGCTAATTAGCGAAAAGTCAGGCCAATAAGAACAGCAATTTCCTACATAAAGAACCTTGGAATGCCGCACTGCCGTCGGGTATGTTCGATTATTCTCAGCAACGTCATAAGTCGAGCCCATGCCCCGTTTATTACGCCGTACCGTATCAGGTTTGCTGCTGTTCTCAGCGCTGCTGGCATGCCTGATTTATAGCGTGACATGGCGTCCCGATGCCCGCGAGGTGTTGCCGCTGACGTGCCCTGGCAGCGCCCCCGTGCTGGTGCCCGGCCAAGCGCTCAAGGTGATGACATGGAACATCCAGTAGCTGGCCGGCAAGCGTTACGTGTTCTGGTACAACCTGGCCGACGGCAGTGGCCCTGATACCCGCCCCACCCTGGAAGACATGGCCTTCAGCCTGGATGAAGTGGCGCGGGTCATCCGTGACGAGCGCCCGGATCTGGTGCTGCTGCAGGAAGTCGATGACAACGCCAAGGCCAGCGCTTACCAGAACCAGCTGGCCCTGCTGCAAGAGCGTCTGGTCGACCTTTACCCCTGCAGCACCCAGGCCTTTACCTGGAAGGCCGACTTTGTGCCCGACTGGCATATTTTCGGCAGTGTCGGGCGCTCTCTGGTCACCCTCAGCCGCTTCCAGATCGAACACGCCGAGCGCCTGCAATTGCCCGTGGCCGATGCCAACTTTGTCAGCCGCCAGTTCCAGCCCAGGCCTGCACTGCTGGTCAACTACCTGCCACTCAATGATGGCGGCCAACTGGCAGCAATCAACACCCAGCTGGATCCGCCCTCCGCCGACAACAGCAACCTGCGCCTGCAAATGCAGACCGTCGCCACACTGGCCGACAAGCTCGAAAGCCAGGGCACGCCGTGGCTGATCGGCGGGGATTTCAACCTGCTGCCCATCGGCCAGTACCTGCGCCTGCCCGCACCATTGCGCCAGGGCTACTCGCAAGACAGCGAGTTGCACCTGCTCTGGGAAAAGTACCCGATGATCCCCAGCAACCCTGAAGCCACCGGCATCGACCGCGAACTGTGGCTGACCCACTTGCCCAACCGTCCCGACGCCGACGAGCCCGACCGCACCCTCGACTACCTGTTCCACAGCCCCAAGCTGCAACGCATTGAAGGCTATGTGCGCCAGGAAGACACCCAGACCATTTCCGACCACCTGCCCGTGCTGGGCCGATTGCTGCTGCCTGCAGACTGATGGGCGTTGCATCACTGCTTATTTATCTCCATAGTTGTACGATGACAGATAACTAATAACAATCCCTGCCATCCCCCGAGCGGAGAAACGCCATGACTGATCCAAAGCGCCACAACCATTACATCGGGGGCGAGTGGGTCGCCGCCACTGCATACAGCGCCAATATCAACCCGTCCGACCTGAGCGATGTGATCGGCGAATACGCCCAGGCCGATGCCGCCCAGGTACAGACCGCCATTGATGCGGCGCGGGCCGCGTTCCCCGCGTGGTCGACCTCCGGCATTCAGGCCCGCAGCGATGCGCTGGACCAGGTCGGCAGCGAAATCCTCGCCCGCAAGCAAGAGCTGGGCACCCTGCTGGCCCGTGAAGAAGGCAAGACCTTGCCCGAGGCCATAGGCGAAGTGAGCCGCGCCGGTAATATCTTCAAGTTTTTCGCCGGGGAATGCCTGCGCCTGTCAGGTGACTATCTGCCCTCGGTGCGCCCGGGCGTGCATGTAGAGGTTACCCGCGAAGCCCTGGGTGTGGTGGGCCTGATCACCCCCTGGAACTTCCCCATCGCCATTCCCGCCTGGAAGATCGCCCCGGCCCTGGCCTATGGCAACTGCGTGGTGTTCAAGCCTGCTGACCTGGTGCCGGGTTGCGCCTGGGCACTGGCCGAGATCATCTCCCGCGCCGGTTTCCCGGCTGGCGTGTTCAACCTGGTGATGGGCAGCGGTCGCGTGGTTGGCGACGCGATCGTCCACAGCCCGAAAGTGGACGGCGTAAGCTTTACAGGCTCAGTGGGCGTTGGTCGCCAGATTGCCATCAGTTGTGTGTCGCGCCAGGCCAAGGTGCAGTTGGAAATGGGCGGCAAAAACCCGCAAGTGATTCTCGACGATGCCGACCTCAAGCAAGCGGTCGAACTGGCGGTGCAGAGTGCGTTCTACTCCACCGGCCAGCGTTGCACCGCCTCCAGCCGCCTGATTGTCACGGCGGGCATCCACGACAAATTCGTCGAGGCGATGGCCGAGCGCATGCGTTCGATCAAGGTCGGGCATGCCTTGCAGGCCGGGATTGATATCGGCCCGGTGGTATCCCGCGCCCAGCTCGACCAGGATTTGGGTTATATCGACATTGCCCGCAACGAGGGTGCGCGCCTGGTCGCTGGTGGCAGCCTGGTGACATGTGACACCGAGGGTTACTTCCTGGCCCCGGCCCTGTTTGCCGACAGCACGGCCGACATGCGCATCAGCCGCGAGGAAGTGTTCGGCCCGGTGGCCAATATCATCAAGGTTGCGGACTACGAAGCAGCGTTGGCGATGGCCAATGACACCGAGTTTGGCTTGTCGGCGGGTATTGCCACGACCTCGCTCAAATATGCCAACCACTTCAAGCGCCATTCCCAGGCCGGGATGGTGATGGTCAACCTGCCCACGGCCGGCGTTGATTACCATGTGCCGTTTGGCGGGCGCAAAGGTTCGTCCTATGGCTCGCGCGAACAGGGCCGCTATGCGCAGGAGTTCTACACCGTGGTCAAGACCAGCTATATCGGGTCGTGAAGCTCTACTCACCGCGTTGATGCCATCGCGAGCAAGCCCGCTCCCACAGGAACTGCGCAATTTTATTGTGGGAGCGGGCTTGCTCGCGATGCGTACACCCGTTCGCTACGGCTTGCGTGGCTTGATCCGCGCCGTGGCTTCGGCCACCAGCGGGTCATCGGGCCAGTAGTGCTTGGGGTAGCGCCCCTTCAGGTCTTTCTTCACTTCGGCATAGGTACTGCGCCAGAAATTGGCCAGATCCTGGGTCACTTGCACCGGTCGCCGCGCTGGCGACAACAGGTGCAGTTTGACCACTTGCCGCCCGCCCGCAATGCGCGGGGTATCCGCCAGCCCGAACAGCTCTTGCAGGCGCACCGCCAGAATCGGCGGCTGCTCGCTGTAGTCCAGCCGCACCGAGGAGCCCGACGGCACCTTGATGTGATGGGGCGCCAGTTCGTCCAGGCGCTGGGGCAGCGGCCATTTGAGCAAGTTATGCACAATGCTCGACAGGTCGAGGTTGGCAAAGTGGCTAAGCCGTGACACACGCCCCAGGTACGGCCCCAGCCAGTCTTCAAGCCCGGCCAGCAAGGCTCCATCGCTGACGTCGGGCCATTCGCTTTGCCCCTGGGCCAGCAGATCCAGTTGGCGCAATAACGCCACCCGCGCCTGCCACTGACGCAGCTCGGGCGTCCACGGCAACAGTTCCAGGCCCTTGCGCCGCACCAGATTGACCAGCGCCTGGGTGCGCGCTGCTTCGTCGAGCCCGTTCAAGGGCTCGCGGCTAAGCACCAGTTCGCCGACCTTGCGCTGACGTTCAGCGCGCAACACACCTTCGCGCTCGTCCCAGTCCAGTTGGTCGACCACGCTGACCTGCTCGCTCAATACGTTATCCAGCAACCCGGGGTCGAACTCGGCGGCCAGATAGATACGTTCTTCACGTTGCCCCTGACGGCTGCCCAGGTCGGCAATGACCAGCCAGGGCTGTTTCATCAGGCCGTCGACTTCGCTGAACAGCGCCGCCCGGCCATTGGCCAGCCGATACTCTGCACCGCCGGGTTTGCGCTGCTGCGCCACGCGGTCGGGGTAGGCCAGCGCCAGCAAGGCGCCCAGCCAGCGCGGGTGATCGGGGTCGGCGACCGGTTGCGTGGCCTTGCCGCGCAGGTAGCCGCGGTATTGCCTGGCCAGTTGTCTGGCCCGCTGCACGCCACCCTGCCCGCCCCGTGCAACACGGCTCTCGCCCGACAGCAGGGCCAGACGGCTGTGCACGTCCGCCCCGGCGCCGCGCAAAATATCCCGCTCACCGAGAAGCGCCGCCACGTCACAGGCCATTTCCGCCAGCCCCAAGTCCTGCCCGCGAATCAGCAAATGGGCAATACGTGGATGCGCGGGTAATTCAGCCATCGCTTCGCCGTGGGCGGTGAGTTTTGCTCCGTGCAAGGCACCCAGGCGTTCGAGCAATTGCCGGGCCTGTGCATAACTTGCCGACGGCGGCACATCGAGCCAGATCAGTTGCTCGGGCGTCACGCCCCAGCGCGCCAGTTGCAAGGCCAGCCCGGCCAGATCGGCCTGGAGGATTTCCGCACTGCCATAGGCCGCCAGTTGCGCGTGCTGGTCTTCGGACCACAAGCGGTAGCACACGCCGGGCTCCAGACGCCCGGCACGGCCAGCGCGCTGGGTAGCACTGGCGCGGGAGATGCGCTGGGTATCGAGGCGGGTCATGCCGCTGCCCGGGTCAAAACGCGGCACCCGCGCCAGCCCGGCGTCGATCACCACGCGCACGCCGTCGATGGTGAGGCTGGTCTCGGCAATATTGGTGGCCAGCACGACCTTGCGCAGCCCCTTGGGCGCAGGTTCGATGGCGGCGCGCTGGGCCGCCAGGTCGAGTTCGCCATGCAAGGGGCACAGCAAAATATCGCCGCGCGAACCCAGCGCGTCGGCCAGTTGCTGGTTGACCCGGCGAATCTCCGCCTGCCCCGGCAGGAACACCAGCAGGCTACCGCTTTCATCGTGGATGGCATCGAGCACGGTCTGCACCACCCGCGGCTCGATAAATTCACCCGGCACAAACGGCCGGCCCCAGCGCATCGCCACCGGGTACATGCGCCCCTCACTGCGCAGGATCGGCGCATCGTCGAGGAGGCTGGCCAGCCGTTCGCCTTCCAGGGTGGCGGACATCAGCAGGATTTTCAGCGGCTGCTCGTCACGAAACAGCTCACGCCCGTTGAGGCTCAAGGCCAACGCCAGATCGGCATCCAGACTACGCTCTGCAAGTTTGCTGATTTGACACATTGTCAAATACTTAAAATCCGCTACATTTTAAGGACAAATCCAGCCTTCAAGGGTAAATAAAACCGTGACAATCATCAAAAGTAAAGGCTACGTCACCCACTACCCGCTGCAGGCCATTGATGAAGAGCTGGCATACAAGCTGCTGATGTCTCCGACCACACTTGATAGACACAATAGTAATGCTCTGCAGCTTTTCGACTGTCACTGTCACTGCTTGGGCGAGTACCTCAGCCTGACCAACCTTGATGGTGAAAAACTCACGTGGCTGGTCGAAAGCTTTCTTGGAAGCCTTCACGTTGGCGACATAGCTGTGCTTGAAGAGTACATAGTTCGTCAACGATCAATTGCTGTTACTGAGATGATTTCTGGTCTGGTCGACCTTGTTCCAGGCCTGCAGCCAGTGATCTGGTCTCGTGCCCGGCTGCCTCACTTTGAACAGACATGGCAAGAGAGCAAGCACAAGCTAGACCCGGAGATCGTCTCCTTCTGGAGTGGGTGGAAGGTCAAGGCCAAGAAAGGAAAATCGGTTTATCTCAAGCTAGTTGCGATGTATCACTCGCACGGCCCTGAGTTCACCAAAGCTTTCCATGAAGCGATCAGACGCGACTCTTTGAAGCGCGCCAAAGTGGCGAGCGGGATGATCAATAAGCTCGCCAAATACATATCTGAGCAAAGCTTTCGTTTCCCTCCGGCAGCTTTCCAGTCACCGGAGATGATGGAAGACTTTTTCGAGCACTATTTCTGGCACTACCAGAACATTGAGTACGAGCGCAACGAAGACCCAGAACTCAATGCTCGCACTTTCAGAACTATGCGAAACCTGATCATAAGATGCTTCCTCAAAACCGATGTTTGGTCGGCTGACGAAGACGCAATAGTTTTGCCTGCAGGGAAGAGTAAGGCTGGCTCCGAGCTCAACATCAAGAAGAACAAGCATGGCATTGAGATCAAAGACAAACTTCTGACAGAAGTACCCGTGCATGTCACGGACATCCAGGCAATCGACCTCCTTTATGGAGAGATTACCAGTGATCTGTCGTGCATCGAAAAATGGGGGCTATCAGAGGCGTTGGCAATTCGCAAAGCGCAACGAATTCGAGTCAGAGAAGCTGGGGACGGCATGCTTCTGGAGCGTGTTGTCCGCAACCCCCAAAATCGCCTTAACTTCGAAAAGCTAGGCTTCGCAAATATTTGTCGCACCTTCGAAGACGAAGGCATGTGCACAACGAATGATGCGCGTCGTCGTTACGGAATAAGGCTTCCGGCGCTAGCACTAAAACTTGGCCTACCCACAACCTACAGCTTACTGCCGTTTCAGTGCTTACTCACTCTATACCACCCGGAAATTACCACTACCTTCATGGACGACTTGGTGATTTGGGACGGCCCAAAAAGGGTTTCGTTCTTGAAGACTGACAAGGGCTATGAACTTATTGGATTTAAGGATAGGCGCGGGAGTAAGAACTCCGAACAGAAAATCCTGCTGCACCCCAAGGCTGCTGCGCTCGTTCGTATGGTAGAAGAGATCACGGAGCCACTTCGCCAATACCTTAAAAAGCAAGGCGATCCGACTTGGCAAAAACTTTTTTTAACGTGCGGAAGAAGCTTCAACTATCCGAAAACTGCTGACAGCAACATTCTAAATCGAACGGCAGTCGATAAGAACGCTTTTAGGCGCGAAGTTTTCATTGCGCGGCTATCGCCCCACACCGTGAAAAGAGGCGACGACTTGGTGGACTTTATCAAGAAGCTCTCGATAACCAGGGTTCGCGCTCAGTCAGCCGTGGCTGATTACATTCAAAATCATAGCCTGCCAAGACTTGCCAGAAAGCTTGGTCACGCCCACATGAACAGAGACCTGTTGGATTCCTACCTGCCCACCGCGATCTATGACTTCTTCGCGACCAGGTATGTGCGTATTTTCCAGAAGGGAATCATCTGCGAAGCCATGAAAGACAGTAAATACCTACTTCGTGCTTCCAAGTTTGACGATTTCGACCAAATGCACGAGTTTTTGAGCCGGTACACACTCAAGGAGGTTCCGGAGAACCTCAAAACCAGGGAAGAAAATCGCTTGGCCAATGGTGAGATTGTAGAGGTGGGTGTCTCCGTGTCTGCTGAAAGCATGACCGCGCTGATGTCCATCAGAAAAGCCATCAATCTCAGCAAGACGCCACACGCTGTTCGAGGGCTGGCCAAATACTGGGCTGCGGTTTGCGATACGGTCGAGAAGTACATCCTCAAAAGTCGCGACAAACTCCTGCACGCTCATTTGGAAATCGCCTCCAAAAATTGCAACCCCAGCGCCTACGAGAGCATGATCCATGCAGTATCCTGAACACCTCGCTCATTTCGCCAGCCTGTTCAAGAAACGCGACATATCACACTTCATGTCGGCTCCGTGGCTTGTCTCAAGCTTCAGGGATCCTGTGTGGAAATACAATTTTGGTTTCAAGACCGACCAAGACCTGGATTGGAGTGTTCACCTGTATGACGGTTCGTTATTAACGGATCCACAGCACGTCAAATTACTCAACTCGTTGCAATGCTGGCTGATAGCAGCGACTCAAAATTCAGCTGGGCCAGGCTTCACCAATAGCTGGGCCTCACAGGCGGCATCTTTTCGACGAACGCTCACGCTCATTGACCATATCCTTCAAGGCGCCGAAGCCTTGGAGCTGGTCGAGCATGGCCTGAGCGCGCTTACCTATGACGTGATGTGTGACATCATCGAGCAGGTCGGGACTAGTAGCTACGTCGCTGTGAGTACCTACGATTGGAACAATCGTCTCGCGAACTACTGCATTTCGCTTCTGGAGGAAACTAGCCCAGCGGCCATTGATAAATGCCTGGAGGATTACCCTTCCATCTCCGACATAACACCTCTTCAGCTCGAAGAGAACGTGCTTGATATCCCTCTGGAGCTGATCCCGCGTGTAAGAGCCGCGCTTTATATCAACAAGATGTACCACACCCATCCAAATGGTGGAGTGAACGTCAACTCAGTATGGGTCAGTGCACAACTATACAACGATACTTTAGCTGGAAAAAGGCGACTCAAGCCCCTGCATAGCATATTAGGTTTCATTTGGCGTAATGATCGCTTTATTCGTGAGGTCGATGGCGCCCCGGTCACCAACGGCAACCCAGACCGCATGACCAAGCGAGACTTGGTCTTGTACCGCACCGCCTTTACCATCTTACAAAAGATCTCTGCCCTAGATTTTCCACTCCCTACCCCAGAAGATCTTAGAGAGATTGCAACCTATAAAGTAACAGGGGCGGCGATGGGCCGTTTTAAAAATGTCCCAACCCCAATCATTTTCAAGGCGATCAAAGATGGCATTGAGTTCCACTTTGAATACGGCCCGCAGCTTCTTGAAAGCTATGTGAACATCGCCAAATATTCCGTGAAACACAAGGTCAACATCACAGGCATCCCAGACACAACTATCCTCTCGCTACTCGAACCCTCCATCGCTAAACTTGGCGTCCAGTACCTAGGAATTTCTACTCGCTCCAACGGAAGGGATCCTGGTACTGAACTAAAAGAAAGCAAGGAACTGTATTTCAGCAAGCTACGGGGCAATGTAGGGCTACTGGAACTCATCGCGGTCTATTACGGATCTATCCAGTTGTTGGTAGGAGCAACGATGGCGAAACGGGGTTGTGAACTACGCGGCCTCGATCCTGCCAACTGTCTCAGCGCGGACAAAAAGTGGCTGATCGCCCCTATCGCCAAGTCTAGTCGGGGTCTAAAAGGTCGCAGGGCTCGAAACGCCCGCCCCATTGATCCCCTAGCGGCGGAAATGGTTCAGACGCTCATTGACTTCCAGACAGAGCTGATCAGCATCGGCTTCATCGATCAGCACCTTCCCTTGTTTTCGTCCCCAGGCATCATAGGCACAAGTTCTTTGACGCCTTGCGACGTTTACCTCTACTACAAAAATATTGATCTGTTTTGTGATTACTTTGAGGTCGAGCGCGACAGTTTGGGGCGTCGCTACTACATCCGCCAACACCAACTGAGGCGGTTCTTTGCCTTAATCTTCCTCCATTGTGGGTACGGGGCAAGCGTAGGCATCCTGCAGTGGATGTTCGGGCACACTGACCCGGCGCACATCTGGAATTACATTACGGAGGAGCTGCCAGGCAAGGAGCTTCAAAACACCTTGTCGCAAGCCCTCAGCGAGCGTATCGCCTCTGGCGGCGCCACGTACTATACTGATGTGGTTGATCTGATTGAGGCTAAATTCGGCACCCGAAACGTGTCATTAATGGATGCAGAACAGCTCGCAGAATACTTTGACTTTCTTATGGAAAGCGACCAAATGACCATGGAGCCAGTTTTCCTGGAGAGTGATAACGGTTTACGGGTTGACATACTTGTTGTTGTGAGGAAACAAGATGAAATGGGATGAGGGAAAAACCATTCAAGCCGCCTCGATTGAGAACACGAGAAAGTTATTACTAGCGATAATCGCGACGCCTTACAAGTACCTCAAAAGTGCCGTTATAAGGGACTCCCTTATTAGCCAGGCATCTCTGGCGAAGCTCGCTTTGGAAACGATCGTTGAGGGAGAGACGCTACATATATCACCCATAAGTTTAAACACATTTAAGCAAAGAAGCGAAGAGCGAATACCGGGTGGATTCCTTGCAATAGATCGCCTACGTAAAAATGCTGCGTCGGTTATCAACAAGGAGGAAAAAAAAACACCCACGAAAAACAATAGAACTAGAGAGGCGATACTGGCGCAATTGGCGGAGCTTAATCTCAGCCTTGATGTACAGAAGCGCTCAAACTTGATACTCCTGCAAACCTTATCGGATGTCCGCAGTAAGCTGGATGGCGTAGTCAGCGCACAAGATGAAGTGACGCGCAAGATTCGCGCTGCGGAAATATTAAAGCGTATCACTGCAATAACCAGTCTAAACCCTGAAATGTATCAAATCCCGCCTATACAGAAGGCATCGGTCGTATCTATCACGGCCAAGGGTAAGAAAAATGAATGAAGAATTTCTGGTGGAAACGCTAGATCATGTAGATCTGTTCCAGAGATTTTCCGGAGGTAAGACGCGCAAGCATGCCTTCTACAAATTCCCATACATAAAGTGGCCAAATAACGAGCCATGCCATATCGCCAATCTCTATTTGCTAAAACTATCCAAGAAGCATGAGCAAATTTCTGCTGATGGTCGAAGGCAGGACAGCAAGGGTGGAACGATTGGCCAGTACGCGAGCAACATTAGCCAGCTGATAAGACGCTGCTGGCATTACAGGGTCGACCCTTATCACATAACCGACAAGTTTTTTGAAGATTTCATCATTGAGCTAATTGAAGAGCCCAACCCTAGAAAACCTGATAAACCAAAAAGAGCAGACAGAACCACCATCAACATAGGTAGAGAGTGCTTAAAGTTCCTAGCTTGGATTGGCGAATTTTATGGCGACCTCAACTTCGTATCACCAAAAGGCACCATCAAGTTAACCACCGAAGAAGTAATTCGCGCCTTCAACAATCAACACAAAGTAACAACTACGATCTCGCACCACTCTTTCCCCCTACCTTTCCGCGAGCACACACGAAGCCCAATTTCTGAGCATAACATTGACAAGATGGTGCAGGCGGTAAATGATAGCGGCAAGTCCGAGTTCCTCAAAGCGCGACACCTTGCACTGCTCACACTTCTTCAGCATACAGGCGCTCGGCGATCGGAAATCGCATCCCTGACAACATCGTCACTGCGTGATGCCCTGCTGATGAAGTATCCAATGCTAAAGCTGGTAACGCTTAAGCGCGGCGAAGCATTTGTCCGTGAAGTTCCGGTGAATGCGATTGCATTGAATGAGGTCAAAAAATACTTAGCCGCAAGACAGAAGTTGATCAAAGCACACCCAGAAAACCAAAACGACTACTTGCTCATATCTGAAATAACAGCAAAACCGATCGCACCTGAGACTATAACGTCGATAGTCTCGAAGATCAGAGAATCGGCTGGAATTGAAGAGCAAGCATGCGCGCATATGTTCCGCCATGCCTTTATCACGAACTTGTTCAGATTGCTCGTCGAACGACACAAGTATGAAAGCAAGGATGAGTTCCAAGCAGCACTTATCAGCGACAAGGAATTCTTACGCAAAGTTAGGGAGTGGACAGGCCACAAGAGCATTGAGTCTCTCAGAGACTATCTAACAAAGGTATTCGAAGGAGATAAGAGCATAGGTGATGCGGCTGAAAGCGTGCACAAGACTAATACGTTAACGCTTTATCAGAAGAACTCCGATGCTCTTTACAACGAATTCAAGCTCAAAAAAATAACTCCAGATGAGTTTATGCGACGGAGTGACGAGTTGATGGCGCTGCGGGATCTCGAGCTTTCTAGGTATGACGGCCAGCCTAAGTCTCTTTAACGCCTGGCGGTGATGACGACCGTCCACTGCTACACGCAGGACAGTGCCCCCCGTAGTGCCCCCCATCTGGGTACATAACGGGGCAAAAGGAACTTAATGTTCCGTATCGGGGGCATTACGCCATACGCTTCGGGCTTCCATTCTCAAGCCTCTGGCCCATCGTGGGCCGGCGCGCTCCGCTTGCGCTTTTGGCCACAAGTTGCAGGATGGTATCGGGAACAATTATGTCGAGGTGCTCATCGGTTGCGCCAACTGATAATCCCTGTCCTGTCCACACGGATGCCGCTCTACCTAAAGTGCATTGCCACCTATGAGTTTTTATTAGGGTGTGCGATAAATGCGGCACAGCGCCTGGGCACTATATCGATAGCAATTGCAGTCCAGCGAGCTTGGAGAGTGTCTAGAAAAGCCGGGGCGATTCAATATACCTTCGAGACCTTCGCGTTATTCGGTTTCGATGGCATCTTGCTTCCCCCACGCTTCTTGATTCGCCTAGGAGCAGCAACCGGAGCGCGTCCCAGCAGCGGGTTCGAACAAGGACTCTACAATCGTGCAATCTGGGGAGTTTGAACCCAAGCAAATTGACTCACACGTGCCTGCCATTGAGAGCAGCTCTATCCGGATTTGCTGGAGCTTAGCTACCTTCGACTCTACTTCTGCTAGGTGCTTCTTGACCACCGACAGCGCGTCAGCGCACGGACGATCAGCATCTGCTGCGAGCGCGATGAGTTCTCGGATATCGTCGAGGGGAAAGCCTAACTCACGATTCTGACGGATGAAGACGAGTCTTGAACGATGCTTCTCTGTGTAGATTCGGTGCCTGCCGGTCGACCGCAGCGCCGGAGGTAAAAGGCCTATTTTCTCGTAATAGCGAATAGTTTCAATGTGGCAACCCGTTGATTTAGACAACGCCCCGATTCCTGACATGCGAATTCCCCAAGCATTTTCTTGAACCTGTAGTAGCTACAGATATTACCCTGCTCAATCGAAAATTGATTTCACGCGTTTTAAGGGCATTTTGTGGACAGAGAACAGCTAGAGAAGAACCAGATTCCCGTCTACTTCGTCGCGGTCATTGTCGCTGCTATCGGAGGTCTGCTCGCACCTAATGCTTCTCAAGCGTTAGGTGCGTTGGTGACGCCAGCCATCGCTGTGCTGATGTACACCATGTTTCTACAGATCCCATTCCTGGATCTCCGTGAAGGGCTTGCAAACAAGCGTTTCATGACGGCGCTGCTGACAGCCAACTTCGTCGCCATCCCCCTGTTGGTTTGGGCGTTGACCATGGGCCTAACGGGTCACCCAGCGATTTTGGTGGGTGCACTGTTGGTCTTGCTGACGCCTTGTATCGACTATGTGGTGGTGTTTACCCATATCGGTAAGGGCGACTCCAAACTGACTCTGGCGGCAACGCCGTTACTACTCTTGCTTCAGCTTGTGCTACTGCCCCTGTATCTGGCCTTCATGCTGGGTAATGACTCGGGGGTGGTTATATCGGTGGGCCCATTTGTTGAGGCTTTCGTAGTGCTGATTGCTTTGCCCTTGGTATTGGCGGTAGCAACAGCTGCCGGTACAAAAAGGTCACGCGTCGTTGAGGGTTGGAACAACGCTTGGGCTTGGATGCCTGTACCGGCTATGGCAGCGGTATTGGTCGCAGTGATCGGATCTCAGATTTCAGCGGTGGTCAGAGACATGGACAAGCTGCTGCCCGTCATTCCTGTCTACATTGGTTTCATGCTCTTGGCACCATTGGTTGGTGCGCTGGTTGCGCGAGCATTCAAATTGCCGGCCATCACTGCAAGATCAGTAGCTTTCAGTAGCTCGACACGCAATTCATTGGTGGTTCTGCCACTGGCATTGGCCTTGCCAGAGGAAATCAGAGGGCTCGCTGCGGCAGCAGTCATTACTCAAACGCTGATTGAGTTGGTCAGCGAACTAATTTACATCCGAGCAATTCCTGCTTTGGTGTGGCGCAAAATGTAGATGCCAGCGAAGACATAAGCCCAAAACACCCTGCGCGATTAAGCGGGCGCCCACCTATGCGGTAGCAGCTCGTTAATCTTACTCGCGCGCTGCGTCGGCAGGCTTATAAGAACATCTTTCAGGTAAGCATATGGATCGTGCCCGTTTAGGCAGCCCCGCAAGGTTTGATGCTTTCAGGGATCAGTCCGAAATAAAGCAGGTTGTGATAGAGAGCGATGAGCCAGCCCACAACTGCTAATGGCAGTGCATAGCGCCAAACACCGGCGTCCGATAAAAAGCAGGCGACGCCCAATACAAGGACGAGTGGAAACATGAAGGCTCGTTGAAACCAACAGAGCACACAGGGCAGTTGCCCCATGACTTCACCAACGAATAGCACGGCGATTGTTGATACCAGAGCGAGCAACCAAGCACAGAGCAGTAGTGCCCAAGCTCCGGATTGATGCTGTTTTAACGGTGCTTCCATAGGATTCAGTCCGCTTTCTTTTGAGCGCGCGCAGATTTGCTTATCACCTAAGGCGCGTAGAATGAAGGTTCTAGCAACTATAAGGTCAAGCGAAATGAGTCCGACCACATATACAGTCGGAGCCTTGGCGAAGGCGACCGATACCAAAGCGATAGCCATCCGCCATTACGAGCAGGTCGTCCTCCTGCCCTCCGCAGGTCGTTCAGCATCGGGCTATCGCTTCTACACCGACGAGGAGCGCGACCGTCTACTGTTTATACTCCGTAGCCGCGCACTGGGCTTCAGTCTTGACGATGTTCGAGAGTTACTAGGCTTTGCTGATACACGCGACGCTTCCTGCGCTGGGGTGGACGCAAAAGTCGAAGGGCAGTTAGAGCAGGTTCGAGTGCGCATCCGAGACCTGCAAGGTTTGGAGTCGGAATTGGAGCGCTTGATAGCTTGTTGCGAGGGTGGCGTGATCGAGCAATGCCGCATTATCGAGTCAATGTCCAATCGTCGTTAGGCGTGCTAGGCGTGCGGCTTGAAGCTCTCTCGCTATGCCTGCAAGATGCGCGTAATTTCCTTAGACTTACTAGGGCAGGTTTAAATCACCAACCGCAGTGCTTGCAGAGCTGCAACGTGCCCCCGGATAAAACAATGGGCACCGCTGCCGGCGTCAGCAACTTCTGAGGCTTGTATGCCAACCAACTTGGAGAGCTGAAGCGGGTTACCCATAGCATTACCTCACGCCGCTGGATCGCATCGATGAGATTCGATGGCTTATAGAACCCCACCTTATTTTCGGGAAAGTTTGGGCGTAGCAGTTCGATACTGTCGCTTACAAAATTGCAGCCGATGTACTCCTTCTCACCAATGGTGTGAAGTTTCCTTCCATGCCCTGGCTGACGCAGTAACGCTGTCCTACAAGGGTCAGGCCGCCCCCCTCGTTCTTGAGACCAAATCTGATCGTCGTGCTGTGTGAGGTAAGCTGCTCATTGATGATTCAGGCGACGGCGAGATGGCTGCGTGGGCAGGGGCGCATGTCCTGACCGACAATCCCGGAGCGATGATGTATCCGTCCACCATGTTCCGCATAAACAATGTCACTGAACAACTGAATCAAAACCGAGGATAGGACAAGCTCTCCGCGCTCATGGTCGCGGAGGAAGAGCGGACTGACAAGCGCTTCCTGCGCAAAAGCCCAATCATCCGACTTAAAATTCATGGCATCTAGTGGTTGCCGATTTTGGTTTCGACGACTTCGTATGTGTTCGGATTTTTTTTGGATCTTCACTTGACGCGGCTTACAGCTGGGCCAGCCGTAAGGAAAAACTACGATAAGTTTCAGGTAAATCATTCATCCGACACTTCCTTGATTCCTTAATTAGTGCTGACTCCAAGGCTGGGAGTCTAAACTAATTTTATCCATGCTCTTATAGCTGGTCGAGCACCGCGCATCCGCACCTCTCACGTGCGAATTAAAGATTTCTGGTCGCTAAGTGAGCACGGTGTAGCAACTAGCATTGTAAAAACTCAGAGCCGCAAACGGCTGATCGCACGGCACGCGCGTCAACACTCCAAGAAAGCCGCCGAATATTACAAAATTGTAATTTCTCAATCATGCCCCTGTTATCTACAGATTGCAACGATACAACTCGGCGATGACATAGGAAGCGCGACCAGCTTCCTTCAAACAACAATTCCAGCCGAAGTGCTTTCTAGTTCTGCCGAACCGAAGGAGTGATTAATGATTAACAATACAAAGTTTTCGATAGCCGCTATGGCAATGGTTGTCAGCTCTGTGCCGTCAATGGTGATTGCGGAAGAAAAAAATGGCGGTTTTATAGAGGATAGTAGCCTTACCGTCCTTAACCGCAACTACTACTTCAATCGCGAACATCGTAACGGAGAGTCAAGCCCTACAGGCAATGGATATTCAGAAGCATGGGCAAACGCGATTATTACTAAATTCGAGTCTGGATTTACCCAGGGCACAATCGGTGTCGGAGTGGATGCGTTTGCTATGATTGGAATAAAACTCGACACGGGTGGCGGCCGTAATGGCGGCCGTAGTTCATTTGATGTCCTTCCAGTCAATAGCAACGGAGAGGCAAGGGACGAATACACAAAAGTGGGAGGTGCGGCAAAAATTCGCGCCTTTGACACCGTAGTAAAAGTCGGTGACGTATTCCCATCCACCCCAGTTGTGGCTGCTGGCGACTCAAGACTACTACCGGAAAGTTTCACTGGCGTCACAGCAACCAATACTAGCATTGAAGGCTTGACCGTTCAGGGCGGTCGCCTACATGCCATGAGCCAGCCAGTTTCGAGCAACATGCGCGACAACTTTGCGACCTTCTATGCCGGGCCTGTTAACTCGCCTTGGGCAGGCTACTTTGGTGGTGATTATAACTTAAACAAAAACGTCACCCTTAGTCTTTACTCCAGTCGCCTCAAGGACGTATGGAATCAATACTATGCTGGCACCGGAGTAAACTACTCATTATCAAATGAGCTTTCCGTATTCGGAGGCCTTAACTATTATAAGGCTGTCGATGAAGGAAAAAAATTACTTGGCGATTTCGACAATAACATATGGAGCGGTAAAGTAGGCGTGAAGTATGGTGCGCACACACTTGCACTATCCCATCAGCGAAATAATGGAAATAACGACTTCGATTACCTGCGTCAGTCGGACTCAATCTTTCTTGATAACTCAATTCAGTACAGTGATTTTAACTCACCTAAAGAACGCTCTTGGATGGTTCGCTACGACCTCGACATGACATCGTATGGTGTGCCTGGCTTGTCGTTTATGACGCGTTACGGTCGTGGCACTGATGCTGATTACTCTAACGCCAATACGACGTACATGAGACGCGATGCGGATGGAAACCCACTTACTGACCAGAAACGTTGGGAGCGTGACATCGAAGTAAAATATGTCGTTCAGACAGGTACCTTGAAAGATATGTCTTTCCGCCTACGGCAAGCTAATACTCGCGCAACCACATTTGAGTCGGATCTGGATGAGGTTCGTGTGATTATTGAGTATCCATTAGCTATTCTTTAAGATCTGCGCAGGATGAATCGTCCTAGACGAACATTCCGTTTTAGCTGGAAAATTTCAAAAATGTAATTTTTCAATCATCTTCCTGTTAGCTTAAGTCACCTATAGTAAACTGGAGTTCATAGATAGCAATCTGCTAGCGCATCTGGCTAGACTGCTACAGGTAATTAACACCCTTGCAAAAACCTGGAACTCACTGCTGTCAAGTTGAAGCTCCGCATCCACTTTTAGATTACTCATCTAAATACGATGTATTTTAAGACGCCCTTCGGGGCGTCTTTTTTATGCCTGCAGTAAACACCCCCCACATTTTATGTCTTATGACGCACTTCAAAAATATGACCCCCTATGCCAAGAGCGTAGAGGCTAACCACCTTTACGGCATTTTCCTGCCACTGTGTATCTGACTGTATTCAGTACTCCTTCAGAGTCTTCGTATGTCATAGCTGCGGGCATCACCCCGCACCCTTCCGCTGGTCGCACCATGCTAACTACATTCACAACATCTAATTTCATTCCGTATTTATATTGCTTAGCTACGGGAATTTTTTTTCCATGCCTAATCGCATACTGCTCCATAGCTACGGAGTTGGCACTCATTCTTTTTTCAAAAACCTTGTCACTATCTTTAGCAAATACGTTTGAAGAGATCGCAGCGACCACAATAAAAATAACATAATTAATAGTCTTCACTTTTTGCACCTCACATGTCAATAAAAACCCCGCAACCGGAATCGGGGCGGGGCTTATGTGTAGCACCACTACATTTACTTACTAATCGGGCCCTTATCACCGCCTGACATTTTCGGAGGAGTTTTTTTCAGCTCTTTGGCTAAAAACTTCTCCATAGCCTGCTCGGTAGCTTGAGTAGCTCTAGCAATAGTCCGGTCTCCACCACCCTCAGCCAATGCAGTGGAAGAAAGAATCAATGCTCCTACAAGAGCGTAAATTTGTGCGATTTTCATTTCGACACCTCATATTAAATACTGGTATTAGAGTATCAATACGAAGCTATCAATACGGTGGCACTAAGATTACATATCCGTCATCATTGATATAAATAGCCCGCTAATGAGGATCAGCAGCGGGCTTTAAAAACAAACTGCTATACTATTTCTTGTTTTTCGCTGTCTGCCTCTTCATCTTTACGGTGTGCCCAGTGATATAACGCAGGAAGTATCAGTAGGGTCAACACAGTTGAGGACAGTATTCCGCCGATCACAACGGTAGCTAGGGGCCGCTGGACTTCCGCGCCTGTTCCAGTAGCTAGAGCCATGGGGATAAAGCCAAGGGATGCCACCAAAGCTGTCATTAATACTGGGCGCAACCGCGTCAGCGCTCCTTCATTGATCGCAGAACTCAACGAATGTCCCTCTTCTCGAAGGTTGCGGATAAAAGCAATCATCACCAGACCGTTCAGCACTGCCACACCCGACAATGCAATGAAACCAACACCCGCCGAGATCGACAGCGGGATATCACGTAGCCACAAAGCCATAACACCACCCGTCAATGCGAATGGAATCCCGGTGAATACCAGCATGCCGTCTTTGAGATTGTTAAACATCATGAACAGCAGGGTGAATACCAAGAGCAGAGCCACAGGGACAACTATCTGCAAGCGTTTGGCAGCTGATTGAAGTTGTTCAAACTGCCCACCCCAGGTAGCCCAATAACCGGCCGGAATCTCTACCTGTTGATCAATGGCGATGCTAGCCTCCTTAACGAATGATCCGATATCCCGTCCACGTACATTCGCGCTGACAATGACCAGACGCTTACCGTTCTCACGACTGATCTGATTCGGGCCAAGTACAAGATCGAGGGTCGCCACTTCTGAAAGGGCAATAAAACCGATCTGATCGGCATTGCCATTGAGCAGCGCCGGGACTGGAATCAGCAGTGTGGACAACCCCTCAACGTCCTTACGCATGGCGTCGGATAAACGCACCACTATGTCGAAGCGGCGATCTCCCTCATACATCGTCCCGGCCTGGCGGCCACCGACAGCCACCGCAATGGTGTCTTGAACGTCTCCAACGTTCAGACCGTAACGTGCGGCTTTGTCGCGGTCTATGTTTATGGTCAGTACAGGTAGCCCCGTTGTCTGTTCGACTTTAACCTCGGAGGCGCCATCGACCCCCTGCATTGACGCGGCAATTTTCGCAGCGGTACTGTTAAGCACTGCCATGTCATCACCGAAGACCTTGACCGCCACATCACTTCGCACGCCTGAAATCAACTCGTTGAAACGTAGTTGGATAGGCTGGGAAAGCTCATAGTTGCTACCGGGCATAGCAGCCGCTGCTTTCTGGATCTCTTCTGTCAACGTCTCCCGGGACTTGCTTGGATCAGGCCATTGATCCTTCGGCTTGAGCATCACATAACTATCAGAGATGTTCGGCGGCATTGGATCGGAAGCAATCTCTGCAGTACCGGTTCGAGCAAACATCCGTTCGACTTCAGGCACTTTTTCCAGCACAAGCTTTTCCAGGCGCTGCTGCATTTCCACCGATTGCGTCAGACTTGTACCGGGTACTCGTAATGCTTGCAGTGCAAAATCGCCTTCGCTGAGACTAGGTACAAACTCACTGCCCATTCGACTGGCGACCACGCCACTCGCAGCGATGACACCTAATGCCATGGCAAATGCCAGCGATCGATGACTCATGACCCAATCCAGCGCGGGGGCATAAGCCCGTCGCGCTCCTCGCATTATCACGTTCTCTTCTTCCTTGACTTTGCCCGTCACGAACATGGCAATTGCCGCAGGAACAAAGGTTACGGACAGCAGCATAGCGCCTAGCAAGGCGATCACGACGGTGAACGCCATGGGGTGGAACATTTTCCCTTCGACACCGGTCAGGGCAAAAATAGGTAGATAAACGACCATGATGATCAACTGCCCGAAAATCAGTGGTCGACGGGCTTCTTTGGCTGCTGCAAACACTTCGTGAAAGCGCTCGGAGCGAGTGAGGAGGCGCCCGTGATGGTGCTGCGCATTGGCGAGGCGCCGTATAGCATTTTCGACAATAACCACTGCACCGTCGACGATAATACCGAAGTCCAGAGCCCCCAGGCTCATCAGGTTGGCGCTGACTTTGTTGGTGAACATACCTGTGAAGGTAAAGAGCATGGCTAGAGGAATGACCATGGCAGTGATCAGTGCTGCGCGAATATTGCCTAGGAATAGGAACAAAATCGCGATTACTAGGATTGCACCTTCAATCAGATTCTTCTTGACCGTGGCAATAGCCTTGTCTACCAAGTTAGTACGGTCGTAAACAGTGATCGCAACCACCCCTTTAGGCAGTGAACGGTTGATTTGCTCTAGCTTGACTGCAACGGCCTGAGAGACGGTACGGCTGTTCTCGCCTATCAGCATGAACACCGTGCCGAGTACCACTTCACGACCGTTTTCGGTCGCCGCACCGGTACGCATTTCACGCCCAATATCCACGGTCGCCACATTTTTAATACGTATAGGGGTGCCATCGACGTTGGCGATCACGATATTGGCGATGTCGTCGGTGGTCGCCACTTGGCCAGGGGCACGAATCAGTAGTTGTTCGCCACTGCGCTCAATGTAGCCGGCTCCTACGTTAGCATTGTTGCTTTCCAGCGCGGTCACAATGTCTGTCAGGGTCAGCTTGTAAGCGGCCAAGCGTTTTGGATCCGGAGCAATCTGGTATTCCTTGGCGAATCCGCCAATGGTGTTAATTTCGGCGACCCCAGGAACGTTGCGCAGCTGAGGTTTAATAATCCAATCTTGGATTACCCTCAGGTCGGTCGGCGTATAGGGACTACCATCCTCTTTTACGGCGTCTTCTTGGGCCTCGACAGTCCACAGAAAAATCTCACCCAAACCGGTAGAAATCGGCCCCATGACAGCTTCCACGCCTTCGGGCAATTGTTCCTTTGCCATCTGCAATCGTTCATTGACCAATTGCCGGGCGAAGAATAGGTCGGTGCCTTCCTTGAAAATCACCGTAACTTGTGAAAGCCCCGAGCGTGAGAGTGAACGCGTCTGCTCAAGTGCCGGCAGACCTGCCATGGCGGTTTCAATAGGGAAAGTGATGCGCTGCTCAGTCTCCAGTGGCGAGAAACCTGCGGCACCAGTATTGATTTGCACCTGGACGTTGGTGATGTCGGGCACGGCGTCGATCGGCAGCTTCTGGTAGCTAGCAATGCCGAGTCCGGCCATGAGGAGAACCGCGAGCAGGACGATTATGCGTTGCTCGATGGCAAATTGGATTAGGCGTTCGAACATGAGAACCTTCTCGTGGAAGTGGCGGATCAGTGGGCGTGTTCAGCCGAGGCTTTACCCAGTTCTGATTTCAGAATGAAGCTGCCGGCAGCAGCGACTTGAGCTCCGGGCTCCAGGCCCTCTGTGATCTCAGCCAGACCTGCTGCACGACTACCTATTACTACTGCTTGCGCCTTAAACCCGTCATCAGTTCGAACGAAAACTGTTGGCCTATCCTCGACCGTCTGGATTGCTGCTTCTGGTACTGCGACTTTCGCCAGCCGGGTATCGGTATCAACCAGTACGGTTACGAACAGCCCGGGACGCCAAGCCCCTTGCGGATTCGCTATGGACACACGGACAGTGGCGGTACGAGTCTGCTCACCCAGTAAACTCCCAACGTAGGCCACGGCACCCGTAACTTCCGCATTCAACTCAGCGGCACTAACCGTGACAGACTTGCCCACCAGGACTTTGCTCAAATCCTTAGGGGAAACGCCAAAAGTCACCCAAACATGCGACAAGTCCGAGAGCGTAAAAGCATTGCTGGTTTCACTGACAACCTCACCAAGGCCCAAGTGCTTTTCGACCACAACGCCATCGAACGGTGCACGCAGCTCATACCGGTTGCCACCACTGATCACCGAGCTGCCACTAAGTACGCTGATTTTTTGTCGGGCATTACTGACAGCGATTTCGGCCTCTTGCAGAGCCTGACGGGCTTGAAGGAAATCCTGTTCGGCAGAGATTTTGTCCTGCCATAACTGGCGTTCACGCTCGTAGGTAGTGCGCGCCAACTCTAGACGACGTTGCGCTGCGGCTTGCTCACTGCGCTGATCAGAAATTTGTTGACTGGCAATCACGGCTAGTAGCTGACCTTTTTTCACTGTTTGGCCAAGATTGACATGTACCGACTCGACGACACCAGGAACCCGGGGTACCACATGCGCAGTACGGTCTTCATCGAAACGGACTTCTCCAGGAAACGGCAATGAGAGGCTGATGCTCTGTTCCTTAGCTTCGATTAACTGAATGCCGGCAGATCTGATCTGATCGTCGCTCAGAGTCAGGTGACCTTCTTCTGCTTCCCCTTCTTCATGCCCGCCATCAACTGACTCCTTGGCCGCACCCTCGTTGCTGTGATCAGCATCGTGGCCCTGCTCTTCTTGCGTCTGTACGCCGGTGGACGCTGTTGACGTGCTACCCATCCAGAGCGAACCAACACATATGCCCACCGTGAGGGTCAGTGCGGTGACAAGGATTTGTTTTTTATCCATGGGACTCCCTACGCAGCTCAGTGGGCAGTCACGGATTACCGTGGCACTGCGATGCTGAGTAGCGGTTAAAAAAGTGTTATATGAAATTCAAGGGGTATGAGTGAGCTTGTCGACATCACCGAAAATTCGCTCGATACGCACCCAGGCGTCTGTCGCCTCGGCAATGGCCTGGATGTACTGGCCGCGCGCGCTGATTAAGGTGCGCTGGGCATCTAGCACATCTAGGAAGTTGAATTTCCCCATTTCGAAACCACGGGTAGCGGTATCTACAGCACTTTGCGCGGCAGGCAGGATGGTTTGATTGAACGACGTGATTTCAGTGTTCGCTGTCTTCCACTGAGCTAGAGTGGTCTGAATTTCTGTGCGCAGGCGTAACTCGCTGGCATTGCGAAGGTCGCGGGCCTGATCAGTTCGGCGGGCGGCTGCCAACACATTGCCCTGATTACGATTGAATAATGGGATGGGCATCGACAGCCCTACGACATTCACGCGCTCACGCTCCCGTTCATCGTATTGGCTACCTAAACTTACGGTTAGGTCAGGAATGCGCTGGGCTTTCTCCAAGCCAAGTGAGGCTTCACGCTGGTCAATTTGCAGCTTTGCCAACCGTAACTCCGCAGTCTGACCGATGCGATTAAGGAGCAGCGAAGGTTCCGGTACAGTTGGCATTGGCTGACTTGAATCACTTACAGACGCAAACGCCGGCAAAGGCACACCAATGACTCGAGCGAGTTGTTGATAGGCATTTGCCTCCTCTCGCTCTGCCCGTTTCAGCTCTAGGCGTACCTCCGACAACTGGACTTCTGCTCGCGTACCTTCAACAGGCGATGACTTGCCACTACTGATGCGACCTTGAGCTACATTCAAGCCACGCTGTGCGAGCTCAAGTGATTGACGTGATAACAGCAACCTTTGCTGAGCCGTAGATGTGTTGTAAAACGCCTGAATGACATCGGCACGTAGAACATTACGCTTGCGCTCCAATTCAATCTCGGCTGCATCTTGCGCTCGACTTGCCACTTCGATCCTAGCGCCTCGCTTACCACCAAGCTCGATCGGCTGATTGATCATCACCGTCGTAGTGCGCGAATTACGCCGGGTATCCTCAGCCTCCCAAGACAACTCAGGATTGGGAATCAAGCTCGCCTGCTGCCGATCTCCCTGAGTGATACCAATTTCCCACTGTGCTGCCGCTAGGTCAGGGTTGTTGGCAAACGCCATTTGAAGCACTTGATCCATTGTCAGCGCCTGTGAAACCGAACCAGCGGAAAAAGCCGTGCCTGATAGTGCAAACGTGCAACTTAGGCCTATTACCAACAAGGATTTTATGGTACGCAAGGGGGTAACTAACTTTCTAAGCCAACGCAATTTTATACTTCCTTTAAAGCGAATTTTCTCAACGTGATAACTGTAGAGTTCTTCATCTATCAACAAGGTGACTGAAGAATTACAAATATGTTATCCAGCTCTACTGCTGTAGGTTTTGCTCTAATATAGGAGGTGTTAAAAAAGAAAAACTTAAGGCGGAAATATGATGAAACAAAAATTCAGCAATTATCTGCCGAAGCGCACTTGTCGAATTGGGGTATTCATATGAGCTCTCTATGGATATATAGCCTATGGATTATTTCCCGCGACAGATTGTCGCAACCCTAGCTTTGGCGCCTCAAAACCGCAGCTTTGGCTTGACCCTAAAGCAGCTACAGGCTTTAGAGTGAAGGCTGTCATCTCGTAAGTTATTCAAACCATATGAAGATTGAGAATCTTATAAAAAGACAATACCAATCAGAAAACCACAGTATACGTTTATTACTTTTCTGAACCCCTTTAACTCTAGTCATTAAGAAGGTGAAATGTTATGCGAATCCTTGTAGTTGAGGACGAGCTCAAAACTGCCGAATACTTACATCAGGGACTGACTGAAAGTGGCTACATTGTTGATCGTGCGATAAATGGCGCGGATGGACTACATCTGGCGCGCCAACATGTTTATGATTTGGTGATACTTGACGTTAATCTTCCCGAACTTGATGGCTGGGGTGTTCTTGAACGTCTACGACAAAGCAGTAATGCCCGGGTCATGATGTTGACGGCCCGAGGGCGCCTAGCGGACAAGATACGCGGACTAGATTTGGGTGCCGATGATTATCTGGTTAAACCGTTTGAGTTTCCTGAGTTACTTGCACGGGTACGAACCCTGATGCGACGCAGTGAGCACATACCTGTCCCGCAGGTACTAAAAGTAGCCGACCTGGAACTAGACCAAGGACGTCATCGTGCTTTTCGCGGTGAGCAGCGCATAGATCTAACAACCAAGGAGTTTGCGCTGTTGCACTTGCTGATGCGCCAGACTGGAGAAGTGCTTTCTCGCACCCAAATCATTTCACTGGTCTGGGATATGAATTTTGATTGCGACACTAACGTTGTCGAGGTTTCAATCCGTAGGCTGAGGGCCAAAATAGATGACCCCTTCGATAACAAGTTGATCCACACCCTTCGCGGTGTTGGTTACGTATTAGAGGCGCGAGTATGAAGCCGGTCAGCCTGTCAATGCGACTAGGTTTGACAGTAAGTATCTTGGGGGCGTTGTTGGTAGTTTTTTTGGCTGTCTTGGCCTTTTTTGCGCTGACGCATGAGCTGGATAAGTTGGCAAAAAACAGCCTGATCAATAAGATGGAGCAGGTTGAACATAGCCTCTCGCTATACGATGACACGGCCGACGTAAATTCAAAACCGCATTCGTTACTGGATCAAGTCATGGGACATGACAATCTGAATCTGACCATCTATGATCTCAAAAACCTCAGGACGCCCTTACTGAAATTTGGGCCTGGATTGTCGGATCCGCGGACTGAGTTGAAAGCTGCGACTGCTGCCGTTGACAAGGTTTCCTATTCCACCAATTCAGATGGTGAAGGTCGACACTTCCTTACCGCATCCAAGCTCATCCCATTAAAGAACGGTGTAAGCGTTCCCGTATTGCTGTCGATGGATTGTGCGAACGATGAAGCGCTGCTCAGCGCGTACCTTAGGTCGACGATTATTGCACTACCGCTTTTACTAATACTCATCGGAGCAAGTGCTTGGGCCGTAGTACAACAAGGACTTTCTCCACTGAGAGAGTTCCGGAAGGTCGCCGCCATGATCTCGGCTCAAGATCTCAACCATCGACTTTCTGTTGTTAAAATGCCTCAGGAGCTTAGTGAGTTGGCTCATGGCATCAACTTCATGCTGCACCGGCTCGACAGCGGTATTCAGCAGTTGTCGCAATTTTCAGATGACTTAGCCCATGAATTACGATCCCCGATCACCAATTTGATGGGCAAGGCCCAGGTTACCCTTTCTCGGGAGCGTCCGGCAGAAGAATACAAAGCTGTGCTGGAGTCATGCACCGAGGAGTTGGGGCGTGTCACGCGAATTGTCTCGGATATGCTCTTCTTAGCTCAGGTCAGCCATCCCGCGGCACTTGTCCCGTTCGAAACAATCACCTTAGAAGATGAAGCATTTAAGGTGGTCGATCTGTTTTCACTGTCTGCGGAAGAGAAACGTATCACCCTGAATGTTACCGGAACTGGCAAGACGATTGGCGACAGGTTAATGATACAGCGAGCAATATCCAATCTATTGTCCAACGCAATTCGCCATTGCCCTGCGGGACAATCTATTTCAATTGTTATTGAAAACTATGCCGAACAGGTATCGCTACTTGTAGGCAACCCTGGAGCAGGAATCGAACCTCAGCATCTGTTGCACTTGTTTGACCGCTTTTATCGGATTGATACAAGTCGCTCGCGTGCTGAAGGTGGCACTGGTCTTGGCTTAGCTATTGTTCGATCGATCATGAGCCTCCACCAGGGAACTGCGGATGTTCAAAGCATGCCTGGCAGCATGACCGTTTTCAGGCTGAGCTTCCCAAACCTCGACGGACAGACCACTTGGCAACAGGCTAGAAAGGTTCAAGGGTAAATTCCCGCAACAAACCTGTGCAACCCTCCCTGCACCACTGGACATGCGCCTGTGGTCAGGTTTTTTAATGTCCGCTGAGTTCTGAGTAAATCGCAGCAACCCCTACTCCGACATGAGATGTTTGCAAGATCCCGCTCTAGTGCTGCATGCCTTCGTTTTCTTCAAGCGCTGCATGAAACTGCAAGTTTTCCAGTTGAAGAGTCGTATGGCTGATATGGAATACCTCGCTCATCAGCCGAGTCACCTCAGCCAATATATCTTGCTCAGATCGGGAGCTACGCAAGATTACAAGGTGAGCACTCATGACATTCTTGCCGCTGGTCAGGGCCCAGATATGCAGGTCATGGATATCCTCAACGCCTTCAACCGCCCTGATGCACGCTTCCACTTCAGCGATATCGATGCCATCCGGAACCCCTTGCAACAGGATGTTCATGCTTTCTTTGAGCAAAACCCAGGTTCTGGGAAGCACCCACAGGCCGATAGCTGCGGCAACGATCGAGTCAACCCAAGTGAATCCGGTAAAACGAATGATCAATGCCGCCCCTATTACGCCCATGGAGCCCAACATGTCGCTCCATACTTCTAGGTACGCGCCTTTTACGTTAAGACTTTCGGCACTGGCAGACATTAGCAACCGCATTGAAACAAGGTTCACAACTAGTCCGATCACTGCGACGATCAGCATCCCTGTCGATTGGATTTCTGTCGGGGCTTTAAACCGCTGATAAGCTTCATACAAGATGTACACCGCCACCATGAACAACAAAATCGCGTTAAAAGCAGCTGCGAGGATCTCAAATCGTGCATAGCCGAATGTCCGCTTTTTATCCGCAGCGCGTTTGGCAATTTGAATAGCTATCAATGAAATAGCCAAGGCAGTGGAATCGGTTAGCATGTGAGCCGCATCGGATAACAACGCCAAGCTGCCTGTCACAAAAGCCCCAATGACCTCCGCGATCATGAAGCTTGTCGTTAACACCAAAGCGATCCACAATTTTTTCTCGTGTCCTGCACGAGCTTGACCGTGACTATGACCAGCGCTCATATGACTCTCCATGCGGGTGAAAGGATGCGGCAACTACTCAAAAGATCGTCAGCGGGTCAATCTTCGTCAAGAAGAGATTTCGGTTTTGGAGAGAGGCATCAACTGAAAAGCGCTTATTTTGGCACGACCTGTGTTCCCCCAAGGCACCCATACTCTAGAAAATAGCAGCACTGCAAATACGCGTATTATTTGTACCAAAACTTCCCGAAACCCCACCTGTCATGATGCCTACGCGCAACATCCAAACATGGGATTATGTATGCAGGAGGGTACGACGTTACGTAAGGATATGCGCACGTTCCAGCCAACAGTAGCCGCCCCCATAATCCTTGGAACGAACCGCTATACGGGCTTCGCCGAAGCCCTCATGAAGGTCTGTCGTCTCCCCATGGATCGAATTTGTCCCCATACCTAGCGTGTAAGGCGCGATTGCGTTCGATCCGCCTAATCCACGGATCGTAGTCCTCTGGCAATGCGGCGAGATTAGCGCTAATGATCATTTGCACTGTTTCGTCACGCAGTAACCTACTGGTCAGCTCGCGGCATTCGCCACGCGTCACCACACCATAAGCGGCGTGATTGTCTTTAACGTAGAGATCGGTCATTCCTACCCGCATATGGCCATATTTGTGTACGTCATCCGGGTAGATGTCCTCTAGGCTGAGATATCCCATACCAACTCCGGGCTAAGAATGTAATCGCTGAATAACACTGCCTGTACGCTCCGCAATGTTCAAAGGTGCCACCGATAGCGTGCACCATCATTGAAGTCGTCCCTTCGCGCCAGCGCCTACAAAAACCAGCTCACAACAAGCGACTTAGTGTGCGCATGATAGCCTCAACTCAGTTATCACCGTTCCGAGAATTCGCTTTGAACACACCTGACGCACTTGCCGATTTCAACACACTTATCAACGCACCGAAATTTTCCGACGACCCCGTTGGGAACCGCCAGAAGAAGCGGTGGCAGCTCATTGCTGGCGACATTTTCAAAAGCACTTCCATCGAAGCCCTGCTGGAGGCGAGAGGAAAAGCTGAAGGCTACATCCATGGCTTGGTGGACGCCGGGCATATTTCAACAACCGATACCGACCGCGACTATCTAATCCTGTGCGCGATTCGTAGGCGCCGTGGTTTTTTGCAACAGCTGCTGAACGAGCTCGGTTACTGAGCTAAGGCGAGCGTTACAGGACAGATGCCGCTTGAAGCGCTCCGCATGGTGGACTCGGAGCGCAGCAGACTAAAACCGTAAGAGGCCTAGCAAGCGAAAGTTCAGAGGTTTGAGGGAGCTCGAGCAATGAGCTTGTCCTGAATCGACAGCCACTCCTCCATTGAAATGAACACCGCAGTCCTGCGTTCTCCATCAACGAAAACTGGTTTGCGAGTCGTGATCACCTGGTCGAGCAACTCGTCAAAATGGGCTATTGCCCTAACGACTGACCATCGTTCATCTGGCATATGACACGGCCCTACCAGGTTATCAAATGATGGCTTTCATACTACCGATTAGGATCTATCGGCGGACTGGAGAAGCTTCAAAAAGCTAGCTCTGCCCAGGTCTCGCCTGAAGCTAGTGATGACGTAATTACCATCTTGAGTCTCGAGCAACCAAAACCGGCCCTCTTTTCTCGCTGACTGAATTTTACCTGTGAGAAGAATGGAACCATCCACCCTGTGGTATGCATCGTCACGCTTCGAATGGTCGAAGGACACCCCGACGCATGTGTCATCTGCAATAAAAGCGTCGCTGATGAATGCCGTGACAGGCACCGTGTATTTGCGAAAGCTTGCTCGCACCAAACGGTGCAGCTGAAATTCGCTGACATCTTTACTATGAAATTCCAGCTCAATTACTTCAGGCATCCAACTCAAGCTCCAAAACGACCATGAATACACCGTCGGCCAGCATCGCTCACCCTACCTTCATTGAAAAAGCGGCACCAATGCCAGCCTCTTTTCTCAGTCCAGGCCCAAGCAGGAGATAGACAGTATTTTTGGTTTCAAACATGTAAGCGTTGGAAGACACGCCGAAATTACTGCGTACCCACATGGTGGGTTGAAATCGATTACGGCTATCGAGCACGACCTCATGGGCGAACAGGGTCGCGGGCAATAGACCAAGCCCGGTGAGTTTTTCCTTCTCCGCAGGTGTCACAGTGAGGTCGATCAGGATCCACTGCTCCACAACACAGAAGGCTTTGCCAGGGAAGGCGTTTGCGGCCAATGCAATTAGTTCGTCCTGGGTGCCCTGCCAGCCAGGCATCTCTTCCCCTACGCCGTAAAGCAGCTGCGAGATTTCATTTAAAGTGACCATTCACAACCCTCAAATTCGCTCTAAATACCGACCGTTCGAGCAATCTCATACCCGCTAGTTTTGATCTAGCGACTACGAGCCTAAAGCATGGAACTGCAGAGAAATACTCACCATCAAACCTCTACCAAGCACTCAGGATCGAAGCCTGTACTTTGCCCCCGATATCCGCGCGGATTTGAAAACACTCGGCACCCGTTCTTAAGGAAGTCTGCTGCAAAATGCGTGTGTCCATGTATCCACAGATCAGCCTTACTAAGTAGCTCTGACCAATCGTTCGCATAGGCTGCAGCCAGATGTCCGGGGTGATCGTCACCCAGACGATCCAACACTGGTGCATGGTGTGTGACCACCACTGTTTTGCCGTCGAAAGGTCTATTAAGCTCTTGGGTTAACCATCGGTGAGCCCTCATTGATTTCGCGACTAGGTCATCTGGACGCAGGCGTCTGTAATCCAAGTCGGCTCGAATCACCAAGAAATCGTTCATCGAATCCCAAGCAACGCGCTTTGCCGCAACCACATCACCAGTAGCCGAATAATCCGTCCAGGCCGTTGTGACCAAAAAGCGTGTGCCATCGAGAATGAGCATCTCGTTTTCGAGTACATGCACATGGGGCAATGCAGCGTTTTTCATCTTTCGCAGTGTGTGACCTATGTGGCCGCCGTAATATTCGTGATTGCCACACACATAGATAACAGGGCACTGGAATGTGTCGTTCGCCCATGAGACTCCACGCGATTTGATATCAATATCGCCGGCGAGAATCACTACGTCCGCGTCGCTGGTAGGAGGTTCGAATCGCGAGAATTCGTTATGCAAATCTGAATAAATTTGCAGCTTCATAGCATTTTTCTCTTTATGTAGCAGCAGTAGCTAACGAGCCCACTCGCAGTTCCATGCCAGCCTAGTGCGACCGCTGATGCGCCGTAAAAAGATTAAGTGACATCATCCAGAGTCACAGCCATGTGTCCTCCTGATCATGGAACTTCATTGCCTTGCGCTCGTGTAGATCCGGCCTACATCCGTTACGAACTCGTAGACCGGATTCCTTTCGGTACCGGCCTGAATCCGAATATCGGATAGAGGCTCCATGGTGTATGAGCCCTGATTATTCTTTGCAGGCGGCTGGATAAGATGGATTTTGCTCACGCTCAGGAAATTACCAACCTCTGCTGCGCGCATCATTTGGATGGTGCTCACATCCGTGACGAGATGCGCAACCGGGCCTATGCATCCATCCTCCCATCCCATGCCTTCGATCAGAAATGAGTATTCACAACGACTGATGTCCACTGATCTCCAGAGCATCCGAACACTCTCCGGCGCTTTAAATTGCCCCTGCAGTTCACTGTTATAAGTTACAAACACGGCAAAAAACCCAGTCCTTGCCCTGCCAAACCTTTGATCGGCTTAGCTCAAGGCGATCCTCTAGATAAACGCTGCTAATACATTTGGCAGCCAGATAGGGAAGCTGCTGAAGCATCCCCAATTTGCGGGTCAGCGCGCCGCCCATTGAATGGACATGATAAGGAAGCAGCTCACCAATAACAACATATGATATTTGGTGGGCCTACACGACTGTGGCTCTATTCTTCCTTTTGAGATACTGAACGTGAAGGAAGAGCTAGCCATCACCCTACGCACCATCCGGAAACTGAAAGGATTAGGTTATGAAGCCCTAGCAGGGACTATCAGCCAGAGCAACCTAAGCTTGCTGGAACAAGGGAAAATCCAGGCTACGCTACCGACCCTTGTAAAAGTGGCCGAGACGCTCGGTATCAACCTTCTTACGCTCATGGCGTTGTGCTTGGCGATCCGTGACAAAGAATCTCCCGAGTCCGAGTTGAAAAAGGCGCAAAAGGAACTCCTTTGCTTCATAGAGTCGGGGGGACTCAATATCATGGAGGATCAAATGCAGGATGGCGCGTTGAAAAAGCGCGGTCGTGGCACTCGAGCGAACGCCCAGAGCGTCAGTGCTGTGATTAGCCTGAGAAAGCAGGGCAAGACCCAAGCGGAAGCTGCCCGTGAACTAGGCCTGCCCACATCGACGGTTCAGCGGTATTGGCAGAAGGACTGATCCTTCGGGGGATGACCTTTGACTGCGCCACGCTCCATCAACTGCCAACCGGTAAACAAGCTCTCATTTCGCAGAGTTATAATACGATACCTATAAATTGCCTGAAGCCTAGCTATGTTCCTCTCGGTTTAGCTCGTGCGGTAGCTTCCGCGATCAAAGGGTCATCAGGCCAAAAATGCTTTGGGTACCTACCCTTTAAATCCTTCTTCACCTCGATGTAGGTCGACGCCCAGAAGTTCGCCAAGTCCTGAGTAACCTGTACCGGACGGCGTGCCGGTGACAGAAGATGCAGCTTGAGCACCTGTCGTCCATTCGCAATGCGTGGCGTATCCAATTGCCCGAACAGCTCCTGGAGTCGCACTGCAAGAACCGGAGGTCGCTCACTGTAGTCGATTCGAATATTCGATCCAGACGGTACCGAAACCGTCTGGGGCGCCTGGGAATCAAGCTGCTGCGGAAGAGGCCAGAGCAGAAGGTTGCGCAGGACGGACGATAAGTCGAGCTGGCCAAAATGACTGAGGCGAGTGACTTTACCGACATATGGCCCCAACCACTCTTCCAGGGACTGCAGCAATGCCTCATCACGTAGGTCAGGCCACTCACTTCGGTTACCCGACTCTTCATCCAATATGCGCAGCAACTCCACCCTCGCCTGCCACTGGCGAAGCTCGGGCGTCCAGGGCAAAAGCTCCAAACCCTTACGACGAACAAAGTTAAGCAACGCCTGTACACGAGCCTCATCGCCCAGGTTGGCCAGTTGTGAGCGGGACAAAATCAACTCCCCTACTTTCACTTGTCGCTCAGCGCGCAAAGCACCTTCCCGCTCATCCCAGTAGAGCTCGTCCACCTGGGTAACCTGTTCTTTCAGCACAGTCTCGAACAATGCTTCGTCCAAGTCGGCCGCGAGGTAGATTCGCTCTTCCCGCTGCCCCTGTCGGCTACCCAAGTCAGCGATCACCAGCCACGAATGCTTCATCAGCACATCGGTCTCGGTGAACATCGCCGCACGACCATTCGCCAAACGATACTCAGCCCCGCCAGCGCGGCGCTGTTGCGCTACCCGATCGGGATAGGCCAAGGCCAGCAGGCAGCCCACCCATTGAGGGTGGTTTGAATCAGCGACTGGCTGCGATGCTTGGCCGCGCAAGAATGACCGATATTGCCTAGCGAGTTGCTTCGCGCGTTGGCCCCCCCCTTGCTCCCCGCGCTGTGCTCTCTGCTCACCGGACATGATGGCCAAACGGCTGTGAAGGTCTGCTCCACCACCACGCTGAATATCGCGCTCGCCGAGCAACGCTGCAATGTTACACGCCGTCTCAGTCAGACCCAGCTCGTGACCTCGCAATAGGAGATGAGCAATCCGTGGATGACTCGGCAGCTCTGCCATAGCTTGCCCGTGCTTTGTCAGTTGCCCATCTGGTTGCAACGCGCCAAGGCGCCGAAGCAAATCGCTCGCTTGGGAGTAAGCAGCTGCGGGCGGAGCATCAAGCCACTTCAGGTCACCCGGCTGCACGCCCCACTTCGTCAATTGGAGAGCTAAGCCTGTGAGATCTGCCTGCTGAATTTCAGGTGAACTGAAAGCGGGAATCTGATCATGCTGGGCTTCAGACCAGAGTCGATAGCACACACCTGGCTCGATTCGGCCTGCTCGACCAGCGCGCTGAGTTGCACTTGCTTTGGATATGCGTTGAGTGTCCAAGCGGGTCATACTGCTGCGAGGGTCGAAGCGAGGAACCCGCTCAAGTCCTGCATCGATAACGACACGCACACCGTCGATGGTAATACTCGTCTCAGCGATGTTCGTTGCCAGTACTACCTTCCGCTTTCCTGATGGGGCAGGATCAATCGCAGCCCGCTGCTGATTCAGGTCGAGCTCGCCGTGAAGAGGGCAAAGAAGTACGTCAGGCTGAAGGGATGGAGAGTTGCTCAGAGCCTCTTCCAAGCCCGTCACGACTCGACGAATCTCCGCTTGGCCTGGAAGGAAGACCAGCACGCTGCCGGTCTGTTCAGCGAGCGCATCCAAGCACGCACTGATGACTCGCGGCTCGATGTACTCACCCGGCTGTTGGGGCTTGCTCCAGATCGTCTTAACCGGAAACATCCGGCCCTCGCTGGTCACGATTGGAGCATCATCAAGCAAGCGCGATAGCCTCTCCCCTTCAAGTGTTGCCGACATCAGCAGCACCTTCAGTGGTGCATCATCGCGGAAGAGTTCGCGGCCATTGAGAGTCAGAGCTAGGGCTAGATCCGCATCCAAATTTCGGAGGTGGAATTCATCGAAGATCACCAAGCCGACACCGTCGAGAGAAGGATCGCTCTGCAGACGGCGCGCCAGGATCCCCTCTGTCACCACCTCAATTCGCGTCTTCGGCCCGACCTTACTATCCAGGCGAATGCGATACCCAACGGTCTCACCGACCTTCTCACCAAGCTCACTGGCCATTCGCTCCGCAGCTGCGCGCGCTGCAAGCCGTCGTGGCTCGAGCATGATAATCGTCTGCCCTCGCAGCCAAGGCTCGTTGAGCAAAGCGAGCGGGACGAGCGTCGTCTTACCGGCACCTGGCGGTGCTTGGAGCACCACTTCATCTCGTTTGTGGAGGGCTTCAAGAAGAGCCGGCAACGCGGCATTGATCGGCAATGAACTCATGTGTACTCCTGCGACATGCGGGGCAGTATACAAAGGTTCGTCTGGTAGCGGCTCTGCGTGGCAGATTACTGGCCAAACCGGCCCGCTACCCGCCATTCTTCAGTTGCTGAAGAAGCCTTTTGCCACATCCAGAATCCCGCCCGAAACAAACAAACCAATAATGATTTGCTTATGCTCGGCGAAGAAACTCCACTCATTCAGTCCTAAGCCAACCCCGAGAAGAAGGCTCGTAATGAGCATGTATCGCCACGTTGGAGCGAAGATCTTGACGAGATTTGCAACCGAAGTGTGCTTGATGAATTCATCGACATGCTCATTGTAAGCACGCCCCAGGATGACAGCAGTCACAAGCAGAGCACCGGCCAATCCAAGTGCCATCCACTGGGTTAGCGGAACAAAAAACAACGCGCCACTCCCCACAAAAAGCCATTTACCAAGCGCGGCGAGCTTCTGGCTGTAATCCTGCGCGACCTGCTCAAAGCACCACGGCATACGCGGATCGAAAAACCCAGCATCCAACATGCACTTCTCCACAGCTCTCATTAATGTCGTAAAAAGGTACTCCCTAGCTGACTTACCAGCGCACATCAGCCTTCACGGCCTTGTAAAGGTCAACCCGTGAGGTTACCTATGTCGATGCCGCACTTGAAGCACAGCATCGACTCGCACTGAGCTTTACGAGGCGTTGCGATGAATCAGCTAGGTGATTTGGTAGGCCCGGTGCAGGTGGCCAAGCTCGTTCAATCCTCTAGCAAGCATCGCATTGTAGCCAGCTCGATCCTGGATAAAGGGCGAAAAGAGACAATGTCCCAGCCAGTGCTCAAATCCCTCTTGGGCAACATTGGCTAACGCCATGCCAACAGATCGCACGTCCTCAAACTTCCCGTGCTGCAGATCATCCTGACTTAGGTTGTCGTAAACATACCGGGTGTCGTCGCCTATCGCAGCCCAGCGTTTGAAGGAAGCACGACGCACCTGGCAAGGCACACACCGCCCACAGTGCTTGTAGCCGAAACGTTGGAAACGCCCGCAACTGGTTGAGGCCACAGCATGCTCTTTGAGCAGCTCTTGGTTTCGGCATGCGGCGAGCATTTCACCCTTGGTCATTAGGGCATAAGGGTTTCGGATTTGCACATTGATGCTGGCAGCATCAAAGATCTGTTGGAGCCGTCCAAGGTACTCAGGATGTGCTGTTCTTGTGCTCAGGCTCCCCAACCTCGACATCGTTAAGGGAGGGTTAATGGCAATGAAGCCGTTCTCACAGATGTAGAGTGGGACTGTCTCACCCCGATGGTAACGATCAAGCGAGGTCGCCACCGCAAGTCCAAATGCCAAGAAAATGATTGAGCGCGCACGCTGCGAAGGCTCTTGTTGGCCAGGGGACTTGGTAACGTGATTGAGGCCAATCCGGTTCAAACCCAGGCTCTTCGCGAAGGTGGCCTGCTTCTCTCCATCGCCTCTCACAATCTGGCTAACCGCGTAAGGCTTCACGCCCTGCTCCACCAAGTCGATGGCACCAATCAAGCTGTCTAGCCCGCCCGACAGCAGCACCACTGAATCTTCGCTTGGGTGCAAGGCCTGCAGCTGAGCAGGAGGGCCAAAACCGCCCGCATGGAAAGAAAGCGTCCAACGATCCGTGGTGAGGAAACGCAAAGCCCCTTCAAGTGCTCGCGCCTGGCTATTCCAGAAAACCGTATCCTGAACGGCGATCTCGAGATTGATCACGCGCGTCCAAGCATCAGCGCTCTTTGCCCGAATAGCAGTGAAGTCTGCCGCCACTACCGCAAGCGCAATGCTTAGGAAATCCCAAGCTTGGGGATTGATCTCCAGGTGGGCTTTCTCCAGAAGCTCTCGAGCATAACCACCTACGCTTACCTGCCCTTTCTCTGCCTTGCCGTAGATCACCACCTGAATGGCATCTTCGGCGCCCGGCACACTGAAGCCAACTGGGCCGCACACGAATTTCATTCTACGTACCCCTCAAACACTTCAAAGGTGTCTTGCAACGCTTGCGTGACCATCTGGGATATTCGACCCGTGGTCAAACGCGCACTCGATGCAGCGATCTTGCGGAACGATGCGGAGACGCACTCTCTGATGTAATCCTTGATCTCCTTCAAGCGACGCACTGCAATGGACGCCGACTTGGCCTTTTCCTGGATAGTTTTGCCTAGGTCGAGCTCAAACCGATGGAACACGTCCATCGCAGTAAAACGCTCGATGGCAAACTCCCGCTGCTCAACCGACAGATTGAGTAGATCGGCATCTGGATAACGCACTAGAACATCAGAAAGCGAGCCTCGAATGGAAGCACGCTCGGCCTCTGCATCTTGGGTACCGTCCACTGGACGCACCGCTTCAACCAGCGCATCCATGACCTCAGAAGCAGATTTGCCCTGCCACAGGGCAGGATCAAGCACGGCTGGGCCGGTTTGATTATTACTACCAGCGACAGCTTCCAGCGTGTTGCCAAACACACCCGCGATCGACGCAGTGCCGCCAAAGCGAGCAGTGGTGGTTTTGGCGCCGCCGTACCCATGACGCACATACTCCCGAAGGCTCTTGCGCAAGCTACCGCGATCACCATTGCTCGCGTAGTCGCCAAGGCCACGTCGGGCACCACCGAATCGCCCTGGCGGCGCTAGGGGTGGAGGTGCCTGCGGCATTGGTCTGGGATCATCGACAACGTCATCGCCGTCTTTAGGCTCGTCCTTATCCGGTTCAGGTGGCCCATCGTCATGAGGGTCATCCTCCGGAGGCTCTGGCGGCTTAGAAGGTAACGGCGGCAGCGGAGGTGTCCACGGTGGTACAAACGGCAGGCCTTTTCCAGGCCCATCGTTATTTTGTGAGGTTCCCATCGAATTTCCTTATTGCAGCCTTCACCGGCCCGCTGACGTCAGCCGTCAGCCAGAATTCGTACACCGACTTTGCCCATGTTTCATCGGTTAGCTTCGGCACAATACCCGCTTGGATTTGGGCAGGCGGACGCTCCTTCAGAAATGCAGCCAGTCGATGCCCCTGCTGGGCATCAAGCCGTCCAACAACCAGCAAAGCTTCAAGAATGTCTGGGACGCCCCACTCTTGTTCACCGCCCGCCTTATCCAGGAGGCGATCCATCAGCACGTTGATCTCGACCGGTGCGATGAGCGCCAACCGGCTTTTGAGATGCATGGCCATTCCCGGCGTTTCGAGTAGCGCGGTCAGCAACTCCGCTGCTTCCGACGAAAGCCGATCTTCGTCCGTAATGATCGGCGCATGCTCACGACTGACGTAAATCGCTCCACGCAGGTCTTTGTCCGCCAATGCAGGAGGCAGAGCTAGCCACTCTTTCACGAAAAGCTGATCCCAGGGCTGCAGCAGTGACAGATTCTTGCCTTTTTTGATATCCGCTTCCCACTCGCCGAGCATGGCTGGCTTGCCATTTTTATCGGTAGCCACGGCTTTCATCAGTTCCTCGTAAGCCTTGGGATTGCCGCTTCGCTCGAACAGCATCAGCTTAACCAGCACAGCCTCGTCGACACCGACACCTTGGGCGCGAGAGATGCTCATCCGGATAGCTAGGGCGTTCAGGAAACGCTTGATGAGTCGGGGGTTACCCTGGATACCAGAAGCCGACGTCATGACAGCGGCCAGGCGCTCAGCAGTGTCAAACTTGCCGATCAGCTCTGTTGGGTAGTCGTTGTACAAGCCTTGCATAAAGGCGCGATCTACCCGACTACCCTGCCAAGTTGTCCGAAGCTGCCCGCGTACTTTGATACGGATTTCTTCGAGCACGTCCTTGGGGAGCGTGCTGTTCTCCAAGAACAGCATCATCATGTAGGCCCTGACTTCCTGGGTGCCCAGAGGAGGAACCCTAATCGGCACCTGAATCAGCTTGTCGAAGTAGCTGGTGACGAGGACATCGTCAGGCACACCGCTGAAGTGCTTGCGAACGGCGTGCTTGATCATCTCGTTGTCAGCGGCAATCACGAATGCCGTGTTGCGCAGGAACAGGAAGAGTCGGATGGCTTCCAGTGTAGAAATCGTCGTTTCGGGTAGACAGCGATCCAAGTCGTCGATCAGCACGACCAGCGTAACACCCAGATCATCCAAGATAGCCTCAAAATTATCCCTGAGCGCTTGAATCTCTTTCGGTGGAGACTTCTTGGGAGGCGCGCTATGAAAGAGTTTCTCAGCCTCCTGCTTGGCCTGCTCAGCAGTGTCGTGCAGTGTTTCAATCGTGTCCTGATCAACCGTTCCGGATCGAAGTCGATCAACCAGCCCGATGATCTCGCCCAGCAGCCCAGGTGTCGGTGCACCAGTCGCAAACGAAATGGCCGTGCTGCTGGCGAGCTTCGCAGCACGCAACCAATCGACACGTGATACCAACTCAGCTGCTTTTTGCAGCCCCTTTGCTCGCTTCTGGGCCTCAGCCTCTAGGCGTGATGCGATCACATCCATTAGGGCGGCTCGGGCGTCGTCGTAGCCCTGGTATAGCCACGCATTGAACTCGACGAACACGAAGTCCTTAGCCTGCTTCTCATTGCGCTCGGGCGGGTCTTTAAGGGACGCCTGGATCAGCTTGATCATCGACGACTTGCCCGCTCCCCAAGCACCGGACACGCCGATGGAAATTGGACGGCCGTTCGCCTGATAGACGATCTCGGCAACTGTGTCAGCAACCCCAGAGAAATTAAGGAAGTCTACTTCCGTCTCGTTATCAACCCACATAGCGACCCTCCCTGGAAGTCTTTGACGTGAAGCGATGGCAACAACGCGCCATAGTAGCCCTCGCGCTGAGCAATTGGCCACTACCACAGCGTTTCGGGTTGTGAGTTCTCAGCAAGGTTGTTCAGGGTGAGGTAACAACCCACTTTCAGCGTTCGTTCAGCCTGAAGATGGCGAGAGTAGTATCGCTTGAGATTACTCAAATGAGGGCGGGGGTGGGGGTGGGGGTGGGGGTGGGGGTGGGATGATGACAGGGTGTGACTGCGGAATTTGGAAGGGAAGGTGAATTATAGGTGCGTCAGGACGGGATTAGGACGTCGTCACTCTATGGAGTCACCGTGCTGAACCCGCATCCGCCTTCTTACCTCCAGATCTTGCCTTTGTCATCCACTTGTCATCCACTCTCCCGTTCATGAATTTCAATCTGCTGCTGATCCAAGGAAATCACTCGGATTGCGACGACATAGCGCACCCTACTTCATCTAGCATATCGGGGAGGTGGGTAAAGAAATCGCAGGATGATGGAGCTAAAGGGGAAGAAGGAGCAGGAGCATCAATGCCTTGTGGGCAGTGATTGATTATCCTGATAAGCAAAAGCAGAAACAGAACAAATCAGCAAATCATGGAACTCGTCGAAAATCAGCAGGCCCACCCCTTCCAGCGCCGGATCGTGCTGCAGGCGGCGGGTCAGGATGCCCTCGGTGACCACTTCGATGCGGGTCTCGGGGCCGACCTTGCTGTCGAGGCGAATGCGGTAGCCTACGGTCTGGCCGACTTTTTCACCCAGTTCACTGGCCAGCCGCTCGGCCGCCGCACGCGCCGCCAGGCGCCGGGGTTCGAGCATCAGGATCTTCTGCCCGGCCAGCCACGGCTCGTTGAGCAGGGCCAGCGGCACACGGGTGGTTTTACCGGCGCCAGGCGGCGCTTCGAGCACGGCTTCATGGCGCTCGGCCAGGGCCAGGCGCAGCGCAGGTAAAACTTCATCAATCGGCAAAGAAATCATGGTGGCTCCAGAACAGAGCGACGAGTATAACGGCGAACAGTAATGATCCTGTCCTTTGAGCATGTTTGAGGTTTTTTGTATGCGTATGCCTTCGCGAGTAATCGGCGGTGTCGTGGTTGCGGCACTGTTCACCCAACTGACTGCCTGCGGCAGTATTTTCTTCCCTGACCGGCGTGGCCAGATCGACGGCAAGATCGACCCCATGATTGCCGTGCTGGATGCCGTGGGCCTGCTGTTTTATGTGATCCCGGGGCTGATCGCCTTCGGTGTCGACTTTGCCACCGGGGCCATTTACTTCCCGCCGGGCAAGACCGCACAAATCGCTCCGGAAAAACTGCGCGAAGCCATCGGCGCGGATGGCAAGGTGGATAACGCCAAGCTGCAGGCCATCCTCGAAAGCGAATTGGGCCGCAGCTTCCCGCTCAACGACCCGCGCCTGATCCAGCACAAGGGCAGCGCCCAGCAACTGGCCATGTACGGCTTGCAGCCAGCGGCCTGAACCCTTTGCCCATCACCAAGGATGCGCCATGACCGGCAGCCCGGAACACGCCCGCCTGTTACGCCTGGCCACCCGCGCATCGGTGGCGGTGGCCAGCCTGTTGATCGTAACCAAGGCCATCGCCTGGTGGCTCAGCGGTTCGATCAGCATGCTCGCCGGCCTGACCGACTCGCTGCTTGACGGAGTGACCTCGTTTCTCAATTTGCTCGCGGTACATTACGCGCTGCGCCCCGCCGATGAGGACCACCGCTACGGCCACGGCAAGGCCGAGTCGCTGGCGGGCATGGCGCAAGCGCTGTTTATTGGCGTGAGTGCGGTGCTGATCGCCTTCCAGGCGGTGGAGCGGCTGAAAAACCCCGAGCCGGTGGGCGCGCCCTGGATCGGCATTGGCGTGATCGTGTTTTCGCTGCTGATGACCGTGGCGCTGCTGGTGCTGCAACACCGGGTGATCAAGGCCACGGGGTCCAACGCGGTACGCGCCGACTCGCTGCATTACCGCTCGGACCTGATGCTCAATGGCAGTATTTTACTGGCGCTGGTGCTGGCCAGCGTGGGCTTCCCGCAGCTGGACGCCTGGTTTGGCCTGGGGATTGCGGTGTACATCCTGTGGAGCGCCATCCAGATCGCCCGTGAGAGTTTTGCCGTGTTGATGGACGAAGAGTTGCCTGTCGATGTCAGCGAGGACATGCTCAAACTGGCCTGTGCCGTGCCCGGCGTGTTGGGCGCCCACGACCTGCGGACACGGATCTCGGGCAATATCTGGTTTGTGCAGCTGCACCTTGAGCTGCCGGGCGAGCTGACCCTGTCCGCGGCCCACGCCATCTGTGACCGCGCCGCTGAAGCCATCGCCAAGGTCTACCCGCGGGCCGAAGTACTGGTGCATGCAGACCCGAAGGAAGTGGTCAAACCGAGGCTGAGCAAGGCCCCGTAGCAGCTGCGTTGGTTTCAAGTCAGTTCGCCACCTGATATCCACGACTGCTCAAACAACTGCCCTGCGCCTGCCGATAGGCTTGCACCACTTGCGCAGCTGGAGCGTAAGTCGCCTTGGCCGGGTCGAAGCCGCTCTGTTCTACAGCCCAACGGTAGCAGTCGTAGCGATCCTGACCAATTTGTGCAGGGCTTTGACCGTTCATCGGGTAAGCCACCATCTCATAGTTATTGCTCACGGGCTGCTGATTGGCCGCCGGAGGCTCAACCACGACGTAGTCCCGGGTCGCAGGTTGATAGGCGTAATACGCCCCTGCCGCAAGAAACATCAAAGTACTGCCAAACCAGACTTCCCTCGCATAATCAGGCAAAAAACCTACGCGCAACCCATATGGCGGCTGCACAACGATGTAACGCGGGCCTTGGGGGCGATACCAGTAGCCGCCTGAAAAGTAGTAATTCTGACCGCGATATGGCACTTGCCAGTGTTGACCGGGGAATCGGTCCACCACATTGCCCGGGCGATATTGCGGCCCGGGCCCCCAGCCATTGCCATGCCCGGACGGGCGACCGGCCCAGCGCTGATCATTGGGATGACGGTTATCCGCACCGGGGTTGTAACCGCCAGCATGCCAGTTCTGATTGCCCCCCCGGTTCGGCGACTGAGTCTGCTGCACCCTGTCGGGGCGCTGCTGGATCGGCAGGTTATTACCGTGCTGGTTCGGTCGCGGCTGGTTGGTGGCTTCGCCCTGTGGCCGAGCTTGCCAACCGCCATCCCCCCGCTCATCGGCCAACAACTGGCCGCTGACACTCACACAGAGCACGCCAACTGTAGCCATCTGCCAGATGCGCGATTTCATGCTGTTACTCACTATGGGAAAGAGCCTAAACATAAGACTGAAAATTCGAGAACCGGTTCTACACCGAACAGTCAGTGACGCAACTTATTTTTGCCAGACGAAAAAAGGGCGACCCGTCGGTCGCCCTTTGAATTTTTTCGTCCTGGCTCAACACTTGTGATGTTGGCTCACCTCGCTCCGTCTTCTGGACAGTGCGCAGCCCGGGGGCCGGGGCAACCCTGTGGGGTTGGCGGCCGCGGCTGGCCTGATTCGGCGGGCCGCAGTGGACTCTATGTCCGGGCAGTGATTCTGGTTTAAAGAATAGGCGTTTGGCCGCAGCAGGCGATTGCGAAGATTGCTCGATAAAACATTACTTGCGCAATTTTTGACTTAAGGTGGATACTTTCACGCAATAGTTATGACAAAGGGTAACTTCGTGAGCAAACTCGACCGGTATGACCTGAGCATTTTGGCGGAATTGCAGCGTGACGCACGCATCTCTAACCAGGAACTGGCCGAGCGCATCGGCCTGTCACCATCCCCTTGCTCACGCCGTGTTAAACAGCTTGAGGATGACGGCTACATCAGCCGCCAGGTAGCACTGCTCGACCGCAAACTGCTGGGCTTGAGCCTTACGGCCTACGTTCTGATCGGAATGGACCGACATACACCAGAGCGTTTCGAGAATTTCGAAGCCTGCATCCGCGCTTTGCCGCAGGTGCTGGAGTGCAGCCTGGTGACCGGGATGGACGCCGACTACCAGCTTAAAGTGGTGGTTGCCGACATGGACCACTACCAGAAACTGCTGCTGGGCGAGCTGACCCGCATCGAAGGCGTGACCAGCGTGCGTTCCAGCTTTGTGCTCAATCAGGTGCTTAACAGTACAGAACTGCCGTTAACCCATTTGCGCACGTGAAAATAAAACCTGTAGCAGCTGCCGAGGAACGAAGGCTGCGTTCGGCTGCGAAGCAGTCGTAAAATCAGCACACGCGACTCTTCAGTTGTACCGTGCAGTCTGATCTTGCGATTGCTTCGCAATCGAACGCAGCCTCGTGCCTTCGGCAACTGCTACGGGGATAGCGACACCCTCTCACTACCCAGATCAATATCCCCCCCACTTCCCTGGCGTATACTCCTACGGCTTTTTCCCATGATGTCGCCGGAGAATACCGATGGATCCTGCCGTACTTGAAGAATGGATGATGACGATTCTGGTCAGCGTGCTGATCATTTTCATGGCTTTTATCGTCTGGGATCTGGCCAAAAAGTCCAAGGCCGGGCGCTTCGGTTCGATGATCCTGTTTTTCGTACTGGGCCTGGGCGTTGCCGCGTTCATCATCAAAAGCGTGGTCATCGGCCTGATCGAATCCGGCGCGCTATAGCCGCGCCGGCACTTCCCGGTATTGCCCCTGCTCCAGCCCTTCAATCGTCCAGTCACCAATGCGCACCCGCACCAGGCGCAAGGTCGGCAGGCCCACTGCAGCGGTCATGCGCCGCACCTGACGGTTGCGCCCTTCACGGATCACCAGCTCGAGCCAGGCCGTGGGGATACTCTTGCGAAACCGCACCGGCGGGTTGCGCGGCCACAGTTGCGGCTCGTCCAAGGCTCGGGCCTCGGCGGGCAGGGTCTTGCCATCATTGAGCTCAACACCATCGCGCAATTGCTGCAGTTGCTCCGCTGTGGGCTCGCCCTCGACCTGCACCCAGTAGGTCTTGGGCAACTTGTGCTTGGGGTCGGCAATCCGCGCCTGTAACTGGCCATCGTTGGTTAGCAGCAACAACCCTTCACTGTCCCGGTCCAGGCGCCCGGCGGGGTAGATCCCCGGGATCGGGATAAAGTCCTTGAGCGTGGCGCGCCCGCCTTCGTCGCTGAACTGGGTCAGCACATCGAAGGGTTTGTTGAACAGGTACAGCTTGGGCTCGGCTGGCGGTGCCTTGGCCACACGGCGGTTGGCAGCTTGCGGGTTGGGGCTTTTGGTGGCCGGACGGCGCGGGGCGGGACGGGACATGACTAAAAAGGACATCTGGCGATCAGGGCTGGCAATGCTAGCCCCCGGACCGCCAAATGACCATCACCGATCAACGGAACGGCGGTTCGTCGAAGCTGCGCAGTTTGCGCGAGTGCAGGGAATTGAGCTGACCGCGCATCAAATCCACGGCGGCAATACCGATTTTCAAATGCTGGCTGACCGCGCGCTCGTAGAAGGCGTTGGCCGAACCCGGCAGTTTGATTTCACTGTGCAGCGGTTTGTCCGACACACACAGCAGCGTGCCATACGGTACGCGCAAGCGATAACCCTGGGCAGCAATCGTGCCGCTTTCCATATCCACGGCCACGGCACGGGACAGGTTGATCAGCGGACGCTCCTGAGCCCAGCGCAGCTCCCAATTGCGGTCGTCATAGGTCAGCACGGTGCCGGTGCGCAGGCGTTTTTTCAGTTCGTCGCCACGCTCACCGGTGACCTGTGCAGCAGCCTCCTGCAGCGCCAGCTGGACTTCAGCCAGGGCCGGAATCGGAATGTTCGGCGGCACGACCCGGTCAAGAATGCCGTCGCGGCGCATATAAGCGTGGGCCAACACATAGTCGCCGATGGTCTGCGACTGGCGCAGGCCGCCACAGTGACCGATCATCAACCAGCAGTGCGGGCGCAGAACGGCCAGGTGGTCGGTGATGTTTTTCGCGTTGGAGGGGCCGACGCCGATATTCACCAGGGTCACGCCATGGCCATCACTGGCCTGCAAGTGATACGCGGGCATCTGATAGCGGTGCCACACCACCCCCGCCGCAATGGCCTGGGCTTCGCCGTAGTCCATCGACTTTTCGATGATCACGTTGCCCGGCATTACCATGCGCACAAAACGCGGGTCATCGCGCAGTTGCTCAAGGCCGTGAAGGATGAACTGGTCAACATAACGGTGGTAGTTGGTCAGCAGGATCCACGGCTGCACATGGCGCCAGTCGCTGCCGGTGTAATGCACCAACCGGCGCAGGGAAAAATCGACCCGCGCCGCATCGAACAACGCCAGCGGCAACGGATCGGTGTTCTCCCAATCGTACAGGCCATCAGCAATGCCATCAGTGGCAGCGGACAGGTCGGTGCTTGGGAACACTCGCGCCAGCGCTGCGGCCGTCACGCCGGAGCCGGCCAGCTCATCACCTTGTTCGACGACGTACGGGTAAGGAATGTTTTGTTCACTGACACCGACTTCTACCTCAACGGTGAAATCGCGCATCAACGGCACCAACTGCTCCAAAAGGTAGTTACGGAAAGAGGAAGGATGGGTGACGGTGACGCTGTATGTGCCGGGCAACTGGACCTTGGCATACGCACGGGTGGTGGTCGGCACTTCACCGTTGATACGGTAGGTCAAACGCAATTCGGGATAGCGAAACAGCGCGCGTTCTTGCGCAGAAGGTTCGACCCGATCCTTGAGATAACGCTTGAGGGCCTGGCTCAAGGCCGTGGTTGCGCGTTCGTGCAAAGCGGCAAGGCGATCAACGGCCTCTTGCGCGGTGGAAACGACAATAAAAGCTTCGGTCACGATAAGCATCCTGTCTTCTGAACGGGCAGGCCTTTATCTTGCCTGTATCGATGGCTAATGGCAGCTACAAAATTGCCTGTTAGAGATTTCCTGTGGGAGCCGGGGGATAACAGAATACTGGCGGCCATACGCAAATCAGTGTGGGAGCGGGCTTGCCCGCGATGGTATCAACGGGGTCTGCCAGGCAAACCGCACCGTCTGCATCGCAGGCAAGCCAGCTCCCACAGGGCCAGGGCTCAGGCCATCTGCGGGGTTGAGCGGGCAACGATGGCGGCCACGTTCAACCCCCGTGGCAAGGTGCCGTACACCCGGGCGCGACCCTGTAGCCGACTGCCGATAAAGGCGTCGCTGACGTCGCTGTTGCCCGCCTCCAGCAGCAATTTTGCCTGCAGGCCCAGGGCGATGTCTTCGGTCAGTTGGCGGGCGCGGTACTGGATGTCATCAGTGTCCGTAAACGCGTTTTTAAGCTGCGCAATGTGCTGCGCCAAACGCCTGTCGCCATGCCCGTCGCCCAGCTCGGCAAACAGCGCATCGAGCACCCCCGGCTCTTTGGACAAGGCGCGCAACACGTCCAGGCACTGCACATTACCCGACCCTTCCCACGTTGAATTGACCGGTGCCTCGCGGTACAGGCGCGGCAGGATGCTGTCTTCAACATAGCCCGCGCCGCCCATGCATTCGGCCGCTTCATTGATCATGGCCGGGGCCCGCTTGCAGATCCAGTACTTGCCCACTGCAGTCACCAACCGCGAAAACCGGGCCTCCTGCGGGTCATCCAGATGGTCGAGCGCCCGCCCCATGCGCAGGCTCAGGGCCAGTGCGGCTTCGCTCTCCAGTGCCAGGTCGGCCAGGACGTTCTGCATCAGCGGCTGCTCCGCCAGCACCCGGCCACCGACCAGACGATGGGCACAATGATGGCTGGCCTGGGTCAACGCCTGACGCATCAAGGCGCTGGAGCCGACCATGCAGTCGAAACGAGTCATGGCGACCATTTCAATAATGGTCGGCACGCCACGGCCTTCTTCGCCGATCATCCAGGCCAATGCCCCACGGAACTCAACCTCGCTGGAGGCGTTGGAGCTATTGCCCAGTTTGTTTTTCAGGCGCTGGATATAAAACTCGTTGCGGCTGCCATCCGGTCGATGGCGCGGTAGCAAAAAGCAGCTCAGACCCTTGTCGGTCTGGGCCAGGGTCAGAAAGCCATCACTCATCGGCGCCGAGCAGAACCATTTGTGCCCCAGCAGTTCATAGGCCTGCCCCGGTCCCTTGGCGCCCACGGGGTAAGCCCGGGTGGTGTTGGCGCGCACGTCGGTGCCGCCCTGCTTTTCAGTCATGGCCATGCCCAGGGTCACCCCGGCCTTTTGGCTGATATCGATATTGCGCGGGTCATACTCGGTGGCCAGCACTTTGGGCAGCCAGATGGCAGCGAGGTCCGGTTGCAGGCGCAAGGCCGGCACGCTGGCGAAGGTCATGGTCAGGGGGCAACCGCTGCCCGCTTCGGCCTGGCTGTGCAGGTAGGTCATGGATGCGCGGGCCACATGGGCGCCGGGTTGCGGGTCGGTCCAGGGCAAGGTCGGCAAGCCGTGTTCAATCGCCGTGCGCATCAGCTCATGGTATGACGGATGAAATTCAACCAGATCGATCCGATGGCCATAACGGTCATGGCTGACAAACTGCGGCTTGTTTTCATTGGCCAGAAAGCCCGCAGCCATCAACGGCCCACCCGCCAGGGCACCGTACTCGTCAATCCGCCCCTGTGCCCAACCTGCGCCGAAATGCTGGCTCCAGTGCTGGAGTGGCAGGTCAATGCGATACAGATTGACGTCGTCCAGGGACGGTGGCTGATTGGTCACCTGATGGGTTTCAGCGTATTGATGCAGGTTCATTGCGCGGGCTCCTGTGGCTCATGCCAATAAGCCAGTGAAGCACGCATCTGAACCTGAACAAGTGGCATAAACGCCTAAAACTCGGCGTTTTTACCATCCTCTTCAATCAATAAGCGCTGGCACAAGGTGTGCTGCAGGTCTTCAAAGCGCAGCGGCTTGAGCAGGTAATCGGTGATGCCATCCACCTGTTCAAGGGCTTCACGGGCCTCGGCCTCGGCGTCGAACAGAGCCAGTACGGGCAGTTGCGCGCACGCGGCCAGGGTCAGCAACTGGCTGCCCATCGAGGTGCCCGACACCTGGGCCAACGGGCACGCCAGCACTACCGCGTCCACCCGCTCGCGGCGCAGGGCTTCGATCGCCGCCTGGCCCGTATCGACACCCAGCACGCGGTAGCCCAGCTTGAGCAGCATGGCGCGTACCACGGCCGGGCTGACCGGGTCTTCCACCAACAACACGACACACTCACCCGGCGCACGCATCAGTGTGGGGCTATGCACCTGGAGGGGGGGCGCGGGCTCCAGCTCCAGCAACAATTGAAACTGTGAGCCGTGCCCCGGCAGCGAATGATGAGTCAGGCGCCCGCCCAGCAGTTCCACCAGGCGCCGGCAAATCGCCAGGCCGATACCCAGGCCACCATATTCGCGGGTCATCGAGCCATCAACCTGGAAAAAGTGCTGATACAGCTCGGCTTGCTCCTGGTGAACAAAACCGATGCCGGTGTCGATCACATTGAACGCCAGCGCCCAGCGCCCCGACTCGCCGGGTTTGCCGGTGACACGCACAAGCACGACCCCTTCACGGGTGAACTTGATGGCGTTGTCCAGCAGGCACTCAAGGCACTGACGGATTTTATCGGCATCACCCACCCAATGATCGGACAGCGTGCGTGTCACCTCATAGGAGAATGCCAGCCCTTTGCTGCGTGCCGCAGGCCCGAACTGCTCGCTCAGCCCTTGCATCAAGTCATTCAAACTGAACGGCCGGGCGCGCGCCACCAGCCGCCCTGCCTGCAGCTCTGTCAGGGTCAGGATGCCATTGACCATATGCATCATTTCCCGCGCCGAGCCTTGCGCGGTCTGGGTGTACTGCTCAAGCTCCGGCCCCATGTCCAGGGTCTTGATCAGCTCAAGAGAACCAATCACACCGTTCATCGGCGTGCGCAATTCATGGGTGACGGTCGCCAGGAATTCGTCCTTGAGCTGGTTGGTGCGGGCCAGTTGCTGGTTCATCGCCGCCAGCTTCTGCCCGGACTCCTGCAGGGTACGCGCCTGCAGGTCACGCATGGCATTGATGCGGTCGGCCAGCGCCAGCGACAGCAGGCCCACCTCAATCGCCGAACCGATCTGGCTGGCGTACATGGTCAGGAACACATTGGGCAAATAACCCAGCACCATCAGCGTATTGACCAGCCCCCCCAGCAAAAAAGCCGACCAGGCGATCACGAAGTAGCGCGCCACCCGCAGGCCGCGAACCCAGGCCACCACACCGGCAGTAAAAATGGTAACGATAAAGGCCAGCGCCAGGCCCGTGGCCAGACGCAATGACACGGCATAACTGGTGGTCAGTGCGAGCACCATCACCAGCACGCCAACGGCCATCAGCACCATCAGTGCCCGATCAAGCCAGCGGCTGTGGGAGGCGGTATGCAGGAAGGAACGGGCAAACTGGCAGCCGAAGAAGGCCGATGCACCAATCAGGAACGGGGTGGAGGCATTGGCCCACCACGGGTTGTTCGGCCAGAAGTACTGCACTGCCGCACCGTTGACCGACAGCTGGTACAGACCGAACGAAGCTATATAAAAGATGTAGTAGAGGTAACTGGTGTCACGCACGCTTAGGTAGATAAACAGGTTATAGACCAGCATGCCCAGCAACACGCCGTAGATCAGGCCCAGGATGTAAATGCGCACGGGCTGCTCTTCGAGGTAGGACTGCGCCGACCACAGTGTCAGTGGCGCCTGCACCGAGCCCTGGCTGGCCAGGCGCAGGTACACCGTCTGGCTTTGTCCCGGGCTGAAGTTGAGCTCAAACAGGTAGTTGTTTTCTTTGATCTGCCGGCTGTCGAAGGGCAGCGCATCGCCGGTGCGTTCTGCAAGCCGGTAATTGCCATCGGCATCTGCCAGGTACAGTTCGATGGAATCCAGCGGCGGGTAGGCCAGCTCCAGCAGCCAGGTGCGATGCACTTGCGGGTCCCGGGGCTGGTACTGCAGGTCAATTTTGACCCAGAAGGCCGAGTGCGAGTAACCGGCGTTAAGTGTGTCTTGGGTATGGGGCTTGAACAGTTCGTCACGCGCGGTGATATCGGCCAGGGTTGCCTCGCCACCGGTGTCTTCAAACACTTGCATCACGCGGCCCAAGGGCAGGCTTTGTGTGGTTTCGTCAAAAGCGACTGCGCTGGCCAGCATCGGTAGCCAGCCCAAAAACATCATCAGCAAATAGCGCATACAGCCCCAACGTAGCTCGCCCGGTGACCTGCGCGATCTCATCTTCCCTTCAAGATCACGTCGACCGAACGACCGGTTATTAATTTAAAGGCACTTTAACATAGCCCTTAATGGCACATACACACTAGGCAACAAAACTATTAGACCCCTCTAAACCGGGCATTACAGAGGCCCATATAGATTCAGACGCAATTAACCCGAGCCGATTTAAACACTGTAAACGGCATCTGGCAGAGCACCTGGCAAGCGCCGCCAAAAACAGTTTGGTGGTAAGCTCGCGCACCATGAATATCTACAGTTCTCGCCCCGTTGTCCTCTGTCTCTCCGGCCATGACCCCAGTGGGGGTGCCGGCTTGCAGGCAGATATCGAAGCCCTGCTGGCTCAAGGCTGTCACGCCGCCCCGGTGGTGACCGCCCTGACTGTGCAGAACACCGTCAATGTCAGCGATTTCCGCGTGCTGGACCGTGAGTGGGTGCTGGCGCAAGCCGCTGCCGTGCTCGGCGATTCCACGGTTGCGGCGGTCAAGCTGGGCATGCTCGGTTCACTGGAGATGGTCGACACCGTGGTCGAACTGCTGCAGGCCAACCCGCATCTGCCGATGGTCTGCGACCCGGTGCTGCGCGCAGGCGGCGGCGGACGACTGGGCAAGGACGAAGTGGGCTACGCCATGCGCGAACGCCTGCTACCCCTGGCCACCATTGCCACTCCCAACCTTCCCGAAGCTCGCATCCTGGCCGAACTGCCCGAGGGCAGCGCCGATGAGTGCGCCGAAAAACTCCTGCCGTTTTGCCGCCACCTGCTGATTACCGGCGGTCACGGTGATGAGCACGAAGTGCATAACCGCCTGTACAGCCGCGACGGCAGCCGCCACACCTTCACTTGCCATCGCTTGCCGGGCAGCTACCACGGTTCGGGTTGTACCCTGGCCAGCACCCTGGCCGGGCGCCTGGCCATTGGTGAAGAACTGGTCAGCGCCGTGCAAACCGCGCTCAACTATACGTGGCGCACCCTGCGTGATGCCGAGCAACTGGGCCAGGGGCAATTTGTACCGCGCCGCTTGCCACTGGATTTTTGCTCATAACCAATGAGGCTCACCCCATGACGCTTCGCGGTCTTTATGCAATCACCGACAGCCAGTTACTGGCCGGCAAACTGCTGCCCTACGTTGAGGCGGCCCTCGATGGCGGCCTGACACTGTTGCAATATCGCGACAAAAGCAACGATGACGCCCGCCGCCTGCGCGAGGCCCAGGCGCTGCTGGATTTGTGCCAGCGCTACAAGGCGCACTTGATCATTAACGACGATGCCGAACTGGCCGCGCGCCTGGGTGTTGGCGTTCACCTGGGGCAAACCGACGGCCCGCTCACGCCTGCCCGTGCCCTGCTGGGGTCACAGGCGATTATTGGTTCGACCTGCCACAGCCAGCTCGAACTGGCCGAACAAGCGGCCAAAGAGGGCGCGAGTTATGTCGCCTTCGGCCGGTTTTTCAATTCCAGCACCAAACCCGGGGCGTCCACCGCGACCCTCGAAGTGCTGGACCATGCCCGCGCCCGCCTCAACCTGCCGATCTGCGTGATTGGCGGCATTACCCTGGACAACGCCGCGCCGCTGGTGGCCCACGGTGCCGACCTGCTGGCCGTGGTGCATGGCCTGTTCGGCGCCGAAAGCGCCCGGGAAGTCACCCTGCGCGCCAAGGCCTTCAACACCTTGCTGTCCATTTAAATACCGAATCCTGATTCAGAGAGAGCCCTCCATGTCTCGTTCCGAAACCCTGTTTGCCAATGCCCAAAAACACATTCCCGGTGGCGTGAACTCGCCCGTGCGTGCGTTCAAGAGCGTGGGCGGCACGCCACTGTTCTTCAAGCACGCCGAAGGTGCCTACGTCACCGACGAAGACAACAAGCGCTATGTGGATTACGTTGGCTCGTGGGGCCCGATGATCCTGGGCCACAGCCACCCGGACGTGCTCGACGCCGTGCGTGCGCAACTGGAACACGGCCTGTCATACGGTGCCCCAACCGCGATGGAAACCGAGATGGCCGACCTGGTATGTGCCATCGTGCCATCGATGGAAATGGTGCGTATGGTCAGCTCCGGTACTGAAGCGACCATGAGCGCCATCCGCCTGGCGCGGGGTTTCACCGGCCGCGACAATATCCTCAAGTTCGAAGGCTGCTACCACGGCCACTCCGACAGCCTGCTGGTAAAAGCCGGCTCCGGCCTGTTGACCCAGGGCGTGCCAAGCTCGGCCGGGGTGCCGGCAGACTTTGCCAAACACACCCTGACCACCGAGTTCAACAATATCGACGCCGTTGCCCAGCTGCTGAGCGAAGTGGGCGACACCGTGGCCTGCATCATCGTTGAGCCGGTGGCCGGCAACATGAACTGCGTACCGCCTGCGCCGGGCTTCCTGGAAGGCCTGCGCAGCCTGTGCGACCAGCACGGCGTGGTACTGATTTTTGACGAAGTGATGACCGGTTTCCGCGTAGCCCTGGGTGGTGCCCAGGCCCACTACGGCGTGACCCCGGACCTGAGCACGTTCGGCAAGATCATCGGCGGCGGCATGCCGGTCGGCTGCTTTGGCGGCAAACGGGAAATCATGCAGCACATCGCCCCCCTGGGCCCGGTTTACCAGGCGGGCACCCTGTCCGGCAACCCGCTGGCCATGGCCGCAGGCCTGACCACCCTGCGCCTGATCAGCCGCCCGGGCTTCCACGCCGAGCTGAGCGACTACACCACCCGCCTGCTCGATGGCTTGCAGCAGCGCGCCGATGCAGCCGGCATCCCCTTCGTCACCACCCAGGCGGGCGGCATGTTCGGCCTGTACTTCAGCGGCGCCGATGACATCGTCACTTTTGACGACGTGATGGCCAGCGATGCCGACCTGTTCAAGCGTTTCTTCCACCTGATGCTTGAAGGGGGCGTGTACCTGGCCCCAAGTGCCTTCGAAGCCGGTTTCACCTCGATCGCCCACGGCGAAGCCGAGCTGCAACTGACCCTGGACGCTGCAGAACGCGCATTTGCTGCACTGAAGTGATGCCCAAAAACGGCAGGGGCCAGCGCCCTTGCCGTTTTTTTATGCCGGTAATGGGCTGATCTTTTGACCCTCCCGTCCAAAATCGTCTTAAATCAATGGATATCGCGCCCAGGCAGCAGAAAAACGAGTAAAGACTTTGTAAGGTTGCCTCCGCTTATTTCATAATGCGCGCCTATACATCCCATGATCGGGTTAACCCGTCATCCAGAGGTACGTCGATTCCCATGAACCGCACCGGCCGCGCCCTTGCACTGGGCTGCCTGTTGCTCCTACAGCCGTTGCTTGCCCAGGCAGGCGGTAACTCGTTGTTGATCCCAGCGATGGGTCGCTGCACCCTCAATACACAGCCTGAAGACCTCGCAGAGGCACTTGCAGCCTGTGAAGAGGCGGCAAAAGCCGGGGATGCAGAAGCCGAATACGAGTTGGGCGAGTTCTATTACGACGGTAAAAACACCCCGCAAGACTTCAACAAGGCACTGAGTTACTTCGAAAAAGCCTCGCTGCAAGGCCACGCCATGGCCCAGTTCCAGCTCGGCACCATGTTTTTCAAGGGCGAAGGTGTACCCGCCAATAACATTCAGGCTTACATCGTGTTGAAAATGGCCGCGGTCAATGGCGCAGAAGACGCGCTGGACACTGCCGACCTGGTAGCCGAGCAAATGCCGCGCGACCAGCTCGAAACCGCCACCCAGATCCTGGGGCAGATTTTCCGCAAGTATTTGCAGGAGCTGCAATCAACCGATGCCCGCTCGCCGTTTTCGCCGCTGCCTTAACGGCTCACTTGTTGCCGTAACGCATATTGACGGGCTTACTTGTCCGGCATCGGAAACGGAAACGGCATCACATTGCTGACACCCCGCGCTTCGCTGATTTTCGGCGTACCCAGCCGCTCAACCTCATCAATACGCACAATCGAGTGCATCGGCACAAAGCTGCGCACCACGCCTTCGAACTGGGCCTTGAGCTTTTCTTCGCTGGGGTCGACGACCATTTGCGTGCGCTCACCGAAGACGAATTCCTCGACTTCCAGAAACCCCCACAGATCACTTTGATAGATCTGCTTGGCGTACATTTCGAACACCTGGCCCTGGTTGAGGAAAATCACCTTGTAGATTGGAGCTTCACGTTTGGTCATGGTGGGCGGGTAAGCATCTGGAGGTAAAAAAGAGGGCGCGAACTATAGCATAGCCATCAGACGCGCAGCGCTAGGAACCAACGGCTATGCCCCCTATAATGCGCGGTTCTTTGAACCACTTGATGAACACCCATGGCCAAGAAGCTTTACATCGAAACCCACGGTTGCCAGATGAATGAGTACGACAGCTCGCGCATGGTCGACCTGCTGGGTGAACATCAGGCCCTGGAAGTCACAGCGCGCGCCGAAGACGCTGATGTCATCCTGCTGAATACCTGCTCGATCCGTGAACGTGCCCAGGACCGCGTGTACTCGCAGCTGGGTCGCTGGCGCGAACTGAAACTGGCCAACCCCGAGATGGTGATTGCCGTGGGCGGTTGCGTGGCCAGCCAGGAAGGCGCGGCAATCCGTGATCGCGCCCCGTATGTGGACGTGGTGTTCGGCCCGCAAACCCTGCACCGCCTGCCCGAAATGATCGACGCTGCGCGCATCACCAAGCTGCCGCAGGTGGATGTGTCGTTCCCTGAAATCGAAAAATTCGATCACCTGCCCGAGCCACGCATCGACGGCCCGAGCGCCTACGTTTCGGTGATGGAAGGTTGCAGCAAGTACTGCACATTCTGCGTGGTGCCCTACACCCGTGGCGAGGAGGTCAGCCGACCGTTCGATGACGTGCTGGCCGAGGTCATTCACCTGGCCGAAAACGGCGTGCGTGAAGTGACCCTGCTTGGCCAGAACGTCAACGGCTACCGTGGCCTGACCGAAGGCGGCCGCCTGGCCGACCTCGCCGAGCTGATCCGCGTGGTAGCCGCCATCGACGGCATCGAGCGCATCCGCTACACCACCTCCCACCCGCTGGAGTTCTCCGACAGCCTGATCCAGGCCCACGCCGAAGTCCCCGAGCTGGTCAAGCACCTGCACTTGCCGGTGCAATCGGGTTCGGACCGCATTTTGTCGGCGATGAAGCGCAACCACACGGCGCTTGAGTACAAGTCCAAGCTGCGCAAACTGCGCGCTGCCGTACCGGGCATCTGCATCAGCTCCGACTTTATTGTCGGCTTCCCGGGCGAAACCGAAAAAGACTTCGAGCAGACCATGAAGCTGATCGAAGACGTGGGCTTCGACTTCTCCTACTCCTTTGTCTACAGCCAGCGCCCGGGCACCCCGGCAGCGGACCTGTCCGACGACACCCCGGAAGAGCGCAAGAAAGAGCGCCTGAACGCCCTGCAACATCGCCTCAACCAGCAGGGTTTCGAGATCAGCCGCCAGATGGTCGGTTCCGTGCAGCGGATCCTGGTAACCGACTACTCGAAAAAAGACCCTGGCGAATTGCAGGGCCGTACCGAGAACAACCGCATCGTCAACTTCCGCTGCGACAACCCGCAGCTGATCGGGCAATTCGCCGATGTGCATATCGATGCCGCCCAGCCGCACTCGCTGCGAGGCTCGCTGCTAAATTAGGCAGCCTGAGGCGAACCCTGTAGCAGCTGCCGCAGGCTGCGTTCGATTGCGAAGCGATCGTGAATGCTGAGAGCACGGTTTTTCTGAAACAACGTGTTGAGCAATTTCACGACGGCTTCGCCGCCGAACGCAGCCTGCGGCAGCTGCTACAGGTGATTTGCAGCGAAGTCCTTTCACGCTCGACCTGCTAGCGTTATCCTTGATTTCATCTCAATTGCCTAAGGGCGGCTAAATACGACCTTGAACGCACCCATCGAACCACATCGCTTCCTTCTCGAGCCCTTTGAGGCCCGCCGTTTCGCCAATCTGTGCGGGCAATTCGACGAGCACTTGCGCTTGATCGAGCAACGCCTGACGATCGAAATCCGCAATCGCGGTAACCAGTTCGAACTGATCGGCGACCCGAAAATCACTTCCTCGGCAGAAAACCTGCTGCGCCGCCTGTATCGCGAAACCAAGGCCACCGAGCTTTCGCCGGATATGGTGCATCTGTTCCTGCAGGAATCCGAAGTCCAGGACCTGGCCAGCAACCCGGTGGCCGAAGCCAGTGTTTCGCTGCGCACCAAAAAAGGCATGATTCGCCCTCGCGGTATCAACCAGCAGCGCTACGTCAAGGAAATCCTGGGCAACGACATCAACTTCGGCATTGGCCCGGCGGGTACGGGTAAAACCTATCTGGCTGTGGCCTGCGCAGTTGACGCCCTGGAGCGCGAGCAAATCCGCCGCATCCTGCTGGTGCGCCCGGCGGTCGAAGCCGGTGAAAAGCTCGGTTTCCTGCCGGGTGACCTGTCGCAAAAAATCGATCCGTACCTGCGCCCGCTCTACGACGCGCTGTACGAGATGCTCGGCTTTGAATATGTGGCCAAGCTGATCGAGCGCCAGATCATCGAAGTGGCTCCGCTGGCCTATATGCGCGGTCGCACGCTGAACAACAGTTTCATCATCCTCGACGAAAGCCAGAACACCACCGTCGAGCAAATGAAAATGTTCCTGACCCGTATCGGCTTTGGCTCCACCGCCGTGATCACCGGTGACATTACCCAGATCGACCTGCCAAAAGGCACCAAGTCCGGGCTCAATCACGTCATTGAAGTGCTCAAGGACGTGCCGGGTATCAGCTTTACCCACTTCCAGTCCAAAGACGTCGTGCGCCACCCGCTGGTGCAGCGCATCGTAGAGGCCTATGGCCGCTACGAACAGGAAGCCGCCGACAAGCTGGCCGCACTGCCCGCTGCAAAGGATTACCGCCACGATGCTTGAGCTTGACCTGCAATTGGCGACCGACGCCAGTGCCCCCAGCGAAGCCCAGTTCCGCCAATGGTGCGAACTGGCTTTGCGCCAGCGCAGCGCCGATTCGGAAATGACCATTCGTCTGGTAGACGAACCCGAAGGCCGTGAGTTGAATCACACCTGGCGCCAGAAAGACTACGCCACCAACGTGCTGTCCTTTCCGGCCGATGTGCCCGATGAGTTCCTCGATATCCCGCTGCTGGGCGACCTGGTGATTTGCGTGGCCGTGGTCGAGCGCGAAGCCGCCGAACAAGGCAAAAGCCTTGAGGCCCACTGGGCTCATCTGGTGATACACGGCTGCTTGCATCTTCTGGGTTACGACCATATAGAAGACGAAGAAGCCGAAGAAATGGAAGCGCTAGAACGAACGTTGCTTGCAGAATTGGGTCACCCTGACCCCTATGCAGACGACGAAACCGAATAACACCCACTGAAACTACCAAGGGATACGAGTAAATCGCTATGAGCGAAGACCGATCGAGCAACGGGCAAAAGTCATGGTTAGGTAAGCTGACCCAGGCCTTTGCCCATGAGCCGAAAAACCGCCAGGAGCTGCTTGAGCTGCTGCGCGAAGCACATCAGAACAAACTGTTGGACAGTGAAGCGCTGGCCATCGTCGAAGGCGCCATTCAAGTGGCTGACCTGCAGGTCCGGGACATCATGGTTCCGCGCTCGCAGATGATCAGCATCAAGGCGACCCAGACCCCCCGCGAATTTCTCCCGGCGATCATCGATGCGGCGCACTCGCGCTACCCGGTGATCGGCGAAAGCCACGACGACGTCCTCGGCGTCCTGCTGGCCAAAGACCTGCTGCCGCTGATCCTTCAAGAGAACGGCGACAAGTACAACATCAAGGATTTGCTGCGTCCGGCGACATTTGTTCCCGAGTCCAAGCGCCTTAACGTGTTGCTGCGCGAGTTCCGTGCCAACCACAACCACATGGCCATCGTGATCGACGAATACGGCGGTGTGGCGGGTCTGGTGACGATTGAAGACGTTCTGGAGCAGATCGTCGGCGATATCGAAGACGAACACGATGTCGAGGAAGACAGCTATATCAAGCCGCTGCCCAGCGGTGACTTCCTGATCAAGGCACTGACCCCGATCGAAAACTTCAACGAGTTCTTCGATACCGAATTCTCCGACGACGAGTTCGACACCGTGGGTGGCCTGGTCATGAGTGCATTCGGGCACTTGCCAAAACGCAACGAAACCACTGAAATCGGCCCTTACCGCTTCCGCATCCTCAATGCTGACAGCCGCCGGATTCATTTGATTCGTCTCACGCCTATTGCCCGCTAAACCTCAACACCAAGGATTGAAATGCGCTGGATAACCTCCCCCGGCTGGCCCGGTAACTTGCTGGCCGTGGTGGCCGGCGCACTGACAACCCTGGCGTTGGCCCCCTTCGATATCTGGCCATTGGCACTGGTGGCCCTGGCTCTGTTCTATCTCGGTTTGCGCGACCTGTCGCCAAAACAAGCCCTGGGCCGTGGCTGGTGCTTCGGTTTTGGCCTGTTCGGCGCGGGCACCAGCTGGATCTACTACAGCATCCACCACTTCGGCGGCGCTTCTGTGCTGCTGGCCGGCTTCCTGATGCTGTTGTTCACCGCAGCCATTGCCTGGTTCTTTGCCCTGCCCGCCTGGCTATGGGCACGCTGGATCCGCCGCAACGAAGCACCGCTGGCCGACACCCTGGCATTTGCTGCGCTGTGGGTCGCTCAAGAGGCCTTCCGCGGCTGGTTCCTCACCGGTTTTCCGTGGCTGTACTCCGGCTACAGCCAGCTCGACGGCCCGCTGGCCGGGCTCGCGCCATTGGGCGGCATGTGGCTGATTTCGTTTGCCCTGGCCCTGAGCGCAGCCCTGCTGTGCAATCTGCCACGCCTGATCAAGGCCAGACGCAAGGCTTTTGTCGCCGCAGGCGTGATCTTGCTGATCGGCCCCTGGGTTATCGGCCAGGCACTCAAGCACCACGCCTGGACCAGCCCATCGGGTGACCCGCTGAGTGTGGCGGCGATCCAGGGCAATATCGAACAAAGCATGAAATGGGACCCGGCGCAGGTCAATGCACAGCTGGCCCTGTACCGCGACATGACGTTCAGTTCAAAGCGTGTAGACCTGATTGTATGGCCAGAAACCGCCGTCCCCGTGCTCAAGGAGAACGCTGAAGGCTTTTTGAGCATGATGGGGCGCTTTGCCGCCGACCGGAATTCCGCGCTGATTACCGGCGTGCCGATCCGCCAGGAAGTGCGCCATGAACCGCGCTACTTCAACGGCATCACGGCCGTAGGCCAGGGCGACGGGGTTTACCTGAAACAAAAGCTGGTGCCGTTTGGCGAATACGTGCCGCTGCAGGATGTACTGCGCGGCCTGATCGCATTTTTTGACCTGCCAATGTCGGACTTTGCCCGCGGCCCCGCCGACCAGGCGATGTTGCAGGCCAAGGGTTATCAGATCGCGCCATTAATTTGCTATGAGGTGGTGTACCCGGACTTCGTCGCCGGGCTTGCGGCCCAGAGTGACATCCTGCTGACCATCAGCAACGACACCTGGTTCGGCACCTCGATCGGGCCGCTGCAGCATCTGCAAATGGCGCAGATGCGCGCCCTGGAAGCCGGGCGCTGGATGATTCGGGCCACCAACAACGGGGTCACGGCACTGATCGACCCGTTTGGGCAAATCACCACGCAGATTCCGCAGTTCGAGCAAGGCATCCTGTATGGCGAAGTGGTGCCCATGCATGACCTCACGCCTTACCTGCAATGGCGCTCCTGGCCGCTGATCATCCTGTGTGTCTTGCTGATTGGCTGGGCGCTGGTCACCAGCCGGATTGCCAAGACGGTCTAAGCCAGCCACCTGCACCCACACTGTTCCCTGCGGGTTCGGACTGTGTGGGCGCCGCAAAACCTGTGGGAGCTGGCTTGCCTGCGATGGCAGCAGCGCGGTTTGCCTGTCAGACCGCGCCGCCTGCATCGCGAGCAAGCCCGCTCCCACATGAGTTCATCGACTTAACTAGCGATAAAACAACGGATAGGCAATCTGCCCCACCGCCTCATTGATCAACAACCCGGACTGCCAGAACGCTTTGTACTCCGGCATCCAGCCCCCCAGCGGCCGCGCGTTGTCGGCACTGAAAAAGCCCACCGGCGCCGGCACCACTTCAAAACCAGCCTTTTCAAAACTCCAGACCGAACGCGGCATATGCCAGCCGTGAGTCACCACGACTACGCGTTTGATCCCCAGCGGCAGCAGAATGTCGGCGGTCATTTTGGCGTTTTCCCAGGTAGTACGGCTTTGTTCTTCTTTCCAGCGTACTTGCACGCCGAAGTCATCACGCAAAGAGTCCGCCATCAACTGCGCTTCACTGGGCGGCGAGCCGTAGTGCAAACCTCCAGTCGTCAGTACCGGCAAGCCCGAGGCCTTGGCCAGTCGCGCGGCATAACGCTGGCGCTCAAGACCAATGCCCGTCGGCTGATCACTGCCCCAGGCCGGATCACCCCGCTCACGCCCCGAACCCAACACTACAATGGCATCGGCACGCCGGGCCAACGTCGACCACTCGCTCTGCGCCAGCGGCGGCTCGCGCTCCAGCACCCGGGCGCCCCATTCCACCATTACCGGCAAGCTCATCAGCCAGAAACCGCCCAGCCCCAGGGCAAACAGCACGCCCGCCACACGCGGACGCGAACGCCGCAGCCACCAGGCAAGCACCAGGAGCAAGATCAAAATGCCGGGAGGCAATAGAAGTTGTTTAAAAAAATATCGAATAGGCATCGAGCATCTCCAAAGATGCCCGAAGCCTAAGGGGGTTGAGTGAGCGCATCAATAACGCAGGTGAGAAACCCAAACACAAACGCGTGATGCATCAACCCGGGGTACGACCTGTTTTGATACGGCTTTTGTTAAAGGCCGGGCCTGATTCGCCGTATGGCCTAAGCTCCCTGCACCCTGTCTTTGAGCCAGATGACCTTGGCTCTGGGGGCATCCTGCATGTTCACGCTGCCTTGCGAGCGTTTGACTGCCTCACGCCCGATCCGGTTCAAATAGAGGTTGATCAACTCCAGCTCGGCATGACTCAAGCCTCGCAATTCCAATTCGACTGGGCGTTCATCTCGCAATACGACAGCCGTCTTTGCTGAATCAAGAGCCATACTTAAACGATCAATCAGCCGCTCATACACTTGCGATGTTGCTACGCTGCGTTGCAACTCTGCCATCCGTCCACCTCATTTAAGGAAATGAATCTCCCCCAAAGGAGAGCTTAGCTGCGCATCTAAAAGCGGCGTGCTGCTGCGACCAACGGAGTGATGAGGCAATCAGGGTTTCCCTCGATAGAGCGGGGTCATGTATGCTACGGGACTTCCTGTAACCCCTGCTCCAACCTGACCGGGCAACACTGTCGCCGGTCTATGTTGAAGAGGATTAGGCCACCCTTTATCAGTACAAGTAGCCATGCACGAACAATATCAGCCCCGTGAAATAGAAGCCGCCGCCCAATCATTCTGGGACAACCAAAAGTCCTTCGAAGTCAGCGAAGATCTAGGCAAAGAGACGTTCTACTGCCTATCGATGTTCCCGTACCCAAGCGGCAAGCTACACATGGGGCACGTGCGCAACTACACCATCGGTGACGTGATCTCCCGTTACCAGCGCATGCTTGGCAAGAACGTTTTGCAGCCGATGGGCTGGGACGCCTTCGGCATGCCGGCCGAAAACGCCGCGATGAAAAACAAGGTCGCGCCGGCCAAGTGGACCTACGAAAACATCGCCTACATGAAAACCCAGCTGCGCAGCCTGGGTCTGGCCGTTGACTGGTCCCGCGAAATCACCACCTGCAAGCCGGATTACTACCGTTGGGAACAATGGCTGTTCACCCGCCTGTTCGAAAAAGGTGTGATCTACCGCAAGAACGGTACCGTTAACTGGGACCCGGTAGACCAGACCGTTCTGGCCAACGAGCAAGTGATCGACGGCCGTGGCTGGCGTTCGGGCGCGGTGATCGAAAAACGCGAAATCCCGATGTACTACTTCAAGATCACCGCTTACGCGGATGAACTGCTTGAAAGCCTCGACGACATGCCGGGCTGGCCCGAGCAGGTCAAAACCATGCAGCGCAACTGGATCGGCAAATCCCGCGGCATGGAAGTGCAGTTCCCTTACAACGTCGAGTCCATCGGCGCAGCGGGCGCACTCAAGGTCTTCACAACTCGCCCCGACACCCTGATGGGCGCTACCTACGTCGCCGTGGCTGCCGAGCACCCGCTCGCCACCCAGGCCGCGCAGGGCAACCCTGAGCTGCAGGCGTTTATCGCCCAGTGCAAGGGCGGCAGCGTGGCTGAAGCCGACATGGCCACCCAGGAAAAAATGGGCCTGCCGACCTCGCTGTTCGTCGAGCACCCGCTGACCGGCGAAAAACTTCCGGTCTGGGTCGCCAACTATGTGCTGATGCATTACGGCGACGGCGCAGTAATGGCGGTACCGGCACACGACGAACGCGATTTCGAATTCGCCACCAAGTACAACCTGCCAATCAAGCCGGTTGTGCGCACCAGTGCTGGCGACGAGTCACCTGCTCCCTGGCAGGACGCTTACAACGAGCACGGCCCGCTGATCAACTCCGGCGAATTTGACGGCCTGGATTTCGACGCTGCCTTCGCCGCCATCGAAGCCGCCCTGACCGCCAAAGGCCTTGGCCAGGCGCGCACACAGTTCCGCCTGCGCGACTGGGGCATCAGCCGTCAACGCTACTGGGGCTGCCCGATCCCGATCGTGCATTGCGATACGTGCGGCGACGTGCCGGTGCCTGAAGCCCAGCTGCCAGTGGTCTTGCCAGAAGATGTCGTGCCCGATGGCGCCGGTTCGCCACTGGCACGCATGCCTGAATTCTACGAGTGCAGCTGCCCTAAATGCGGCGCACCGGCCAAACGCGAAACCGACACGATGGACACCTTCGTCGAGTCCTCGTGGTATTACGCCCGTTACGCCTCGCCGCACTATGAAGGCGGTCTGGTCGAAAAATCGGCGGCAGACCACTGGTTGCCGGTCGATCAGTACATCGGCGGTATCGAACACGCCATTTTGCACCTGCTGTACGCGCGCTTCTTCCACAAGCTGATGCGTGACGAAGGCCTGGTCAGCTCCAACGAGCCGTTCAAGAACCTGCTGACCCAGGGCATGGTGATCGCCGAGACTTACTTCCGTACGCTGGACAACGGTGGCAAGGATTACTTCAACCCGGACGACGTGGAAATCGAACGTGATGCCAAGGCCAAGATCATCGGCGCCAAGCTGAAGACCGACGGCCTGCCGGTGGAAATCGGCGGCACGCAGAAAATGTCCAAGTCGCTGAACAACGGTGTTGACCCGCAATACATGATCGAGCAGTACGGCGCAGACACCTGCCGCCTGTTCATGATGTTTGCTTCGCCGCCTGATGCCAGCCTGGAATGGTCCGACTCGGGTGTTGAAGGTTCGCACCGTTTCCTCAAGCGCGTCTGGCGCCTGGCCCATGCCCATGTAGGCCAGGGCCTGCCGGGTGCACTGGATATCGCCAGCCTGACCGATGAGCAAAAAGTCATCCGCCGCGCCATCCACCAGGCTATCAAGCAAGCCAGCCAGGACGTTGGTCAGCACCACAAGTTCAACACCGCTGTCGCCCAGGTGATGACCGTGATGAACGTGCTCGAAAAAGCACCGCAAGCCACTGAACAAGACCGCGCCCTGCTGCAGGAAGGCCTTGAGACTGTTGCCCTGGTGCTGGCACCGATCACCCCGCACATCAGCCATGAGCTGTGGAACCAGTTGGGGCATGCGGGTGCAATCATCGACGCTGCATGGCCAACCCTGGACGAAAGCGCGCTGGTTCAAGACACCCTGCAACTGGTTATCCAGGTAAACGGCAAACTGCGCGGGCATATTGAAATGCCAGCCAGCGCCAGCCGTGAAGAGGTTGAAGCCGCAGCCCGCGTCAATGAGAACGTGTTGCGCTTTACCGAAGGCCTGACGATCCGCAAAGTGATCGTGGTACCGGGCAAACTGGTCAATATCGTCGCCAGCTAATTGGAACAGGCGCCCGTGCCAAGCGCGGGCGCCCAACAAGACCTTCAGGGCCGCTCAGTCGGCTTCTCTGGTTTCAATGGGAGCAACACATGATCAAACGCAACTTGCTGGTGATGGGTCTCGCTGTTCTGCTGAGCGCCTGCGGCTTTCAGCTGCGCGGCACCGGCACCAACCAGCTGACGATCACCGAACTCGACGTCAGCGCCCGTAACGCCTACGGCGATACTGTGCGCCAACTGCGTCAGGTACTGGAAAACAGCGGCGTTAAAATCACGCCAAACGCCCCCTACAAGCTGGTTCTGACTGACGAGAAAGAAACCCAGCGTGCGGCCAGCTACACCGGCAACACGGGCACCGCCGAGTATCAGTTGAACAGCGTGGTCAACTACGAAATCCAGGGCCAGAACCATCTGGTGCTGCTGAGCAACAAGGTTGAGGCCTACAAGGTTTACCTGCAGGACGGCAGCAACGTGGCCGGCAGCAACCAGGAAGGCGTGATGATCCGCAAGGAAATCCGTCGCGACCTGATCCAGCAACTGGTTCTGCGCCTGGAGCAGTTGACCCCGGCCCAGCTGGAAACACTGCAGCAGCAAGCCGAAGCGAAAGCCAAGGCTGAAGCCGACGCCATCGAAGCTGCGCGCAAGGCTCAAGAGGAAACTCCTCAACAGTCGCCTCTCGAACTGCAAAACCAGTAAGGCATACGGGGCGCTCAAGCGCCCCGCTATCGTTATGGCCCTATGAAACTCGCTCCCGCCCAACTCGCCAAGCATCTGCAAGGCACGCTCTCGCCGGTCTACATCATCAGCGGTGATGACCCGTTGCTGTGCCAGGAAGCCGCAGACGCCATTCGCAGCACCGCCCGCCAGCAAGGTTTCGATGAACGCCAGGTGTTCAGCGCCGATGCCAGCTTCGACTGGGGCACGTTGCTGCAAGCCGGTGCCAGCATGTCGCTGTTTGCCGAAAAACGCCTGTTGGAGCTGCGCCTGCCCTCCGGCAAGCCTGGTGACAAAGGTGCTGCGGCGCTGATCGAGTACTGCTCGCGCCCTGCCGAAGACACCCTGCTGCTGATCAGCCTGCCCAAGCTCGATGGCAGCGCGCAGAAGACCAAGTGGGGCAAGGCGCTGATTGAAGGCGCGCAAACCCAGTTCGTGCAGATCTGGCCGGTGGACGCCAACCAGTTGCCGCAATGGATTCGCCAGCGCTTGTCGCAGGCCGGGCTGTCAGCCACCCATGACGCCGTGGAGCTGATAGCCGCGCGGGTTGAAGGCAATCTTCTGGCTGCCGCGCAAGAAATCGAAAAGCTCAAGTTGATGGCTGAAGACGGGCAAATCACGGTCGAGACCGTGCAGGCGGCAGTAGCCGACAGTGCGCGCTTCGACGTATTTGGGCTCGTAGATGCGGTACTGAACGGCGAGGCTGCCCATGCCCTGCGCATGCTCGAAGGGCTGCGCGGTGAAGGTGTCGAGCCGCCGGTGATCCTGTGGGCCCTGGCCCGTGAGCTGCGGGTGCTGGCCAATATAGCGCTGCAATATAGCCAGGGCACACCGCTGGACAAAGCCTTCAGCCAGGCCCGGCCGCCGGTGTGGGACAAGCGCAAGCCGCTGATGAGCAAAGCCCTGCAGCGCTATTCAGCCCAGCGCTGGGCGCAATTGCTGCTGGATGCACAGCGTATCGATGCCCAGATCAAGGGTCAGGCTGCAGGTTCAGCCTGGAGCAGCCTGAGCCGCTTGGCGTTGCTGATGTGTGGGCAACGGCTGAATTTGCCAGCGGAGTAAACACTGCTTTCTGTGGGAGCGGGCTTGCTCGCGATGCAGGCGCCGCGACCTGACAGGCTGATTGCGCTGATGCTATCGCGAGCAAGCCCGCTCCCACCGATCACTATCCAGTGGACAATACGAAAAAACCGGCCGATGATTTGCGCTTGTTCAAACCACGCGAGAGCAAATGCCATGAGCAAGCGCCCCAACAAGGCCAAATCCATCGTCGCCCAACCCCTGTTCCGCAGCCGCCAGGAACGCCCCGCCAAAGGCAAAGGCAGCTACCGCCGCGAAGCCTTCCAGTCGAGAGACCGGGAGGCTTTTTACTTTCTGGCTGCCTGACGGCGGGGATGATAAGGTCTGCTTCTGTTTTGCATTACCTGGACCTGCGCATGCTCTCACGTCATACACGCCGTTGGCCGATGCGCCAACTGATCGCTGCTTCCAGCGTCATCCTTTTAGTCGCCTGCGCTGAGAAACCGACTGCAGCCGATGCTCAAACCCTGCCTGTGATACCTCCGGCACCTGCGGTAATCACCAGCGCGCCTGCACCCGGCAGCGATACCCCCCTTGTTCAGCCCGCGCAAAGCTTCAGCGAGTGGCAAGCCGATTTCCGCGCCCAGGCACTCAAGGCCGGTATCAACCCACAGGTATTCGATAACGCCTTTGCCGGCATTACACCAGACATGAGTGTGATCAAGGCCGACCGCAGCCAGCCCGAATTCAGCCGCCCGGTCTGGGAATACCTGGACGGCGCCCTGTCGCCTTTGCGCGTGCGCAATGGCCAGCGCTTGCTGGAGCAAAACGCCGAGCTGCTGAGCCGCATTGAGCAGCGTTATGGCGTCGATCGCCAGGCACTGGTTTCGGTGTGGGGCATGGAAAGCAATTTCGGTTCGTTCCAGGGCAACAAGTCGGTTATTCGCTCCCTGGCGACCCTGGCCTACGAAGGGCGCCGCCCGGAGTTCGCCCAAAGCCAATTGATCGCAGCCCTGAAAATCATTCAGGAAGGCGATATCAGCCCCGACAAAATGCTCGGCTCGTGGGCGGGCGCAATGGGTCAGACCCAGTTTATCCCCACCACCTATGAAACCCACGCCGTGGATTTCGATGGTGATGGCCGTCGTGATATCTGGAACAGCTCGGCTGATGCCCTGGCCTCGACTGCCCACTACCTGCAAAGCTCTGGCTGGAAGCAAGGCCAGCCGTGGGGCTTTGAAGTGACGTTGCCTGCCGGGTTCGATTACGCACTGGCTGATGGCGCCGTCAAAAAGAGTGTCGCCGAGTGGCAACAACTGGGGGTCAAGGCACCCGCCAGCGCCGCCGGCTCAGAGCAGTTGAGCGCCACCCTGCTGCTGCCTGCGGGCTACCGCGGCCCGGCGTTTCTGGTGCTGGACAACTTCCGCGCCATCCTGCGTTACAACAACTCGTCGTCCTATGCACTGGCCGTGGGCTTGTTGTCTCAGCGCTTCGGCGGTGGCGGGAGCATTTTGGCCGACTGGCCAAAAGACGATCGTCCGCTGAGCCGCTCGGAGCGTGTTGAGCTGCAGATGCTGCTGAGCCAGCGCAATTACGATGCGGGGAATGCGGATGGCATTATTGGCGCCAATACCCGCAAGGCGATCCGCAGCGCGCAGCAAGCCATGGGCTGGCCAGCCGATGGCTACCCGAGTCACAAGTTGCTGGAGAGTTTGCGTAACCGCTGAGTCGCGACTCAGCCTGTAGGAGCGGGCTTGCTCGCGATTGCATCGACTCGTTTTGTCAGAGATACCGAGTTGATAGCATCGCGAGCAAGCCCGCTCCCACGGCTCAGGTTTTGACTGTGACCACTGCCTGCTCTAGTACCAATAACTGCCGATCAGCATCCAGCCGCACTTGAGCCCCCATCGGCAAGGTCAGGTTCGGGTCGCAATGCCCGCTGCGCCAACCGGCCAGCACCGGAATACCCAGCCCGCCCAGTTCCTGAGTGAGCAACCGCTCCAGCGCCGCGACATCAACCCCGGCCACATCCCCCACCAGCACTCCGCGCAACCTTTCGAGCTTGCCCGCCAGGCGCAAATGCGTCAGCAGACGGTCGACCCGGTACAACGGTTCGTTGACGTCTTCGATAAACAGGATGATGTCTTCGCTGTCCAGTTCAAACGCCGTACCCATCACCGCGCAGATCATCGACAGATTGCCACCCAGCAAACGGCCACTGGCGCAGCCCGGGGCAATGGTCGTCAACGGCCAGGCCGCGGGATGCTCCAGCACAGGCGGCTGTTGCCCGCTGAGCATACGCAGCAATGAAGTTTCGGTGGGCGGTTGTTTGTTGCCCAGCAGATCAGCGTTCAACATTGGCCCGTGAAAGGTCACAAAGCCCGCGTAACGCGTGATCGCCAGATGCAACGCAGTGATATCGCTATAGCCGACAAATGGCTTGGGATGACGACGCAACAGCTCAAAATCGATGCCATCGAGCAAGCGCGGGCTGCCATAGCCGCCGCGCAGGCAGAAAATGGCATCAATGCTGTCATCGGCAAAGGCCTCATGCAGGTCGCGTAAACGCTCTGCATCAGAACCGGCAAGATAACCCTCCCTTTGCCACACCCCCGGGTAGACCCGCAGCTGGTAGCCGCGTGCATGCATCCATTGGGTCGCGAGGTTCAGGTCAAGTTCGGCAGGGCCTGCCGGGGCAATCAGGGCGATCACCCCGCCAGCGGGCAACGCGGGCACCGCGCTGTGGGCCTTGAAGGACACTGGCGCGGTGAGCCGGTTAGTCATGGGGTCAGGCACTCACCAGCATGGATTTGACCAGCTTGGCTTGTTCATCAGCGTGGTACGAAGAACGTACCAGCGGGCCGGATGCCACGTTTTTAAAGCCCATTTTGTAGCCTTCCTCGGCAAACCACGCGAAGGTGTCCGGGTGTACGAAACGCTGGACCGGCAAGTGGTTGCGCGACGGTTGCAGGTACTGGCCCAGAGTCAACATGTCGATGTCATGTTCGCGCATGCGCTTCATCACTTCGATCACTTCGTCGTCCGTTTCGCCCAGGCCCAGCATCAAGCCGGATTTGGTCGGGATGTGCGGCATCATCTGCTTGAAGCGCTGCAACAGGGTCAGCGACCACTGGTAGTCGGAACCCGGACGCGCAGCCTTGTACAGGCGCGGCACGGTTTCGAGGTTGTGGTTGAACACGTCTGGCGGCTCGGCGGCGGTGATTTCCAGCGCAACGTCCATGCGACCACGGTAATCCGGCACCAGGGTTTCCAGCAGTACGCCCGGCGACAGCTTGCGGATCTCGCGGATGCAGTCGGCAAAGTGCTGGGCACCGCCGTCACGCAGGTCGTCGCGGTCTACAGAGGTGATCACCACATACTTCAACCGCAGGTCAGCAATGGCAATGGCCAGGCTTTCCGGTTCGTTGGTATCCAGTGGCTTCGGTCGGCCGTGGCCCACGTCGCAGAACGGGCAACGACGGGTGCAGATGTCACCCATGATCATGAAGGTCGCGGTACCACCCGAGAAGCACTCGCCCAGGTTCGGGCAGGAGGCTTCTTCGCACACGCTATGCAGCTTGTGCTTACGCAGCAGGGACTTGATGCGGTCGACTTCCGGGGAAACCGGAATACGCACACGAATCCAGTCGGGTTTTTTCGGCAACTCGGTGGTCGGAATGATCTTTACCGGGATACGCGCAACCTTCTCGGCACCGCGCAACTTGACGCCGGTCTCAACCTTGGAACGGGCCTCGCTGGCGCGGGCTGCACGTTCTGAGATATCCAGCGTTGGGATCAGGGTTTGAACAGCGTCTTGCGCAGTAGTCATATCAATCGATTCCGCCCGTCAGGGTCGTCTGCTCAGCATAGTCGAGGTGTTTGACGAGCTGCGAGCGCAGCCGGGCACCTACCTCGGCAAATTCAATCGGCCCTGCATGATCACGCAGCTGGGTCATCGCCAGCCCTGCATAACCACAGGGGTTAATCCGTCGAAACGGTTCCAGGTCCATGTCCACATTCAGGGCCAGACCGTGGAAGGAGCAGCCATTGCGGATCCGCAGGCCCAGTGAGGCGATTTTCGCGCCATCGACATACACGCCCGGCGCATCGGCCTTGGCTGCAGCGCTCACGTCATAGCTGGCGAGCAGGTCGATCAGGCACTGTTCCATCCGCGTGACCAGCTCACGCACGCCATAGCCCAGCCGGCGCACGTCGAGCATCAGGTAGGCAACCAACTGGCCAGGGCCGTGATAAGTCACCTGGCCACCGCGATCCGACTTGACCACCGGGATGTCCCCCGGCAGCAGCAGATGCTCGGCCTTGCCTGCCTGACCTTGGGTAAACACCGGCGGATGCTGCACCAGCCAGACTTCGTCTTGCGTGTCCGGCACCAGCTTGCGCTCATCGGTGAATCGCTGCATCGCCAGCCAGGTGCGCTCGTAATCAAGCAGACCCAGCTCACGAATACCCAAGACCTGTGACATCACAACACCATATGTACGAAGCCGGTGGCCCGCAATTCGCTGTTGATGTTGTAGAGCTGATCCTGATCGGTTGCCACGATGTGCAACTGGATCGTCGTGTACTTGCCGTTGGTGCTCTGGCGTTCATCGACACGATCATCGTTGACCGTCGCGTGCTTCTTGACGATATCGATGATCTTGTCCTTGTTGCCCACACCCGTGTCGCTGATTACCTTAACCGGGTAATCCACGTTGGGAAATTCGATCTTTGGCGCCTTTACTTCGGTATCGCTCATGGCGTATTGGCCTCGTAAGCCCGGAACAACAAAGGTGCTCCCGCGCAGGGTAAAGCGCGGGGGCACTCAGGTGGGTGCAATCAGTTGAACAGCCCGTAGAAGAATAGACGGATGCTATCCCACACGCGTCGGAAAATTCCACCTTCCTCGACAGGCTCAAGCGCGATCAGGTCAGCGCTGTGCACAACCTTGTCGTCGAGTTTGACCTCAACCTTGCCGATCACATCGCCTTTGGCGATAGGGGCCATCAGTTGCGGGTTCATGGTCATGCTTGCGGCCAGCTTTTTCAATTGGCCTTTTGGCAGGGTCATGGTCAGGTCATCCGCCAGACCGGCTTTAACCTGGCTGGTGGTGCCTTTCCAGACCGGAGCCTGAGCCAGCTCGGTGCCCTTCTGGTAGAAGGTCTGGGTTTCGAAGAAACGGAAACCGTAGGTCAGCAGCTTCTGGGTCTCGGCCGCTCGGGCGGCTTCGCTGTTGGTGCCGAACACCACGGCGATCAGGCGCATGCCGTCGCGTACAGCCGAAGACACCATGCAGTAGCCAGCTTCGTCGGTGTGACCGGTTTTCAGACCGTCAACGGTCTTGTCACGCCACAGCAACAGGTTGCGGTTAGGCTGCTTGATACCGTTCCAGAAGAACTCTTTCTGCGAGTAGATCGCGTAGTGAGTCGGGTCTTCGTGGATGATGGCGCGAGCCAGCAACGACATGTCGTGGGCCGAGGAGTAGTGATCCGGGTTCGGCAAGCCGGTCGGGTTCATGAAGTGGCTGTTGGACATGCCCAACTCGCCCGCCGTCTTGTTCATCATGTCGGCAAACGCGTCTTCACTGCCGGCAATGTGCTCGGACAGGGCAACACTGGCGTCGTTACCCGACTGGATGATGATGCCGTGCAACAGGTCGCTGACCGACACCTGGGTGCCGACCTTGATGAACATCCGCGAACCACCGGTGCGCCATGCGTTTTCGCTGACGGTAACCGGGTCGTTTTCGCCGATCTGGCCACGACGGATTTCCAGAGTCGCGATGTAAGCGGTCATCAGCTTGGTCAGGCTGGCTGGCGGCAGACGCTGGTCGCCGTTGTTCTCGACCAGCACGTTACCGCTGCTGGCATCCATCAGAACATAGGACTTGGCTGCAAGTTGCGGCGGCGACGGCATCATCTCGACTGCCCAGGCGGCAGGAGTGACGATCAGCGGTACTAGCAGGCACAGGCGTTTGGCAAAGGTGGTGATGTTCATCCGTCTCTCGAAGTTGTTAATGGAAACTTACCCTCGCGGGCAAAACTGTACAGGCAGTCTTTTGACTGACTGCCGCGTATTCAGTTGCAGTCCCGGCCCCTGGAAGGGCTTTTATTCTTGACCTCTGCAACTGCGTTTGGGCCGCGAATGTTCGCGGCCCAACGCTTTGTTCGATGTTACTGATCCGACGTCACAACGCTCGGCTGGCCCAGATTGGCCAGGCGCACGCTGTTTTGCGTTTGTGCCACTTCACCCGCCGAGGCGATAGGCCCCAGGCGCACGCGGTGCAAGGTTTGCTGATTGCGCACAATCGAGCTGATAAATACGGGTGTGCTGACCATGCCACTGAGTTTGGAGCGAAGCAACTCGGCGGCGTCCGGATTGGCAAAGGCGCCTACTTGCAAATAGGTGCCCTGGCCCTTGACCATCGGGCTCACTGGCACCACATCGGCGGCATGCTGCTGGGCCGGCGGTGTCCATTGCTCAACCTTGCCGGTCGACACGGTCGGGGCGGTGTTCTGGGCCACTTTCGGCTCATTGAGCATCAATGGCGCAGGGCGCCCACGTTGCGCCCACCAGGCTTGCGGGTCAATGCCTTCAACCTTGACCCGGGCCGTACCGGTCTCGGCATAGCCGAGCTTTTTGGCAGCGGCGTAGGACAGGTCGATGATGCGGTCCGAATAAAACGGGCCACGGTCATTGACCCGCAGGATCACGGCCTTGCCGTTATCGAGGTTGGTCACTTTGACGTAGCTGGGCAACGGCAGGGTCTTGTGCGCCGCGCTCATGCCGTACAGGTCATACACTTCGCCGTTGGCGGTGTTTTGACCATGAAACTTGGTGCCGTACCAGGACGCCGTGCCCGAGGCCACATAGGTCTTGGACTCTTGCAGCGGGAAATAGGTCTTGCCCAGCACCGAGTACGGCGCGGCCTTGTACGCGCCGGTGTGCAGGGTCGGCGTGGCGTCGGGGATGCGCGATACGTCGACATCCCACCACGGCGCGCCGTCCTTGTGCGCACGGTTGATATCCAGGCCCGGCTTGGAGGTGACGCCCGCCGACGTTTGTGGCGGCGTGCGGCTGCTCGAACAGCTCACCACCAGCAGCGCAATAGCGGCGCAGGCAGCGAGTTTCAACGGTGTGCGGATCGCTTGAAACGGCATTACTTGTTGCCCCGTGCTTGAACCAGCAGATCGGACAGTTGATGCACTGCCATGGCGTACATCACGCTTCGGTTGTAGCGCGTGATCGCATAAAAGTTCTTCAGGCCCATCCAGTATTCAGGGCCGTCGGCGCCTTCAAGACGGAACGCTGTGACCGGCATGTCGTCGCGCAACGCATCATGACTCGACCAGCCCAGCGCTCGCAACTCCCCGACGGTCTTGACCGGCTCGATACCCTGGGTCAGGCCTTCATCGACCCGATCACCGCGCACATCGGCGCGGCTCACCACCGGCTCGCCACCTACCCAGCCATGACGCTTGAAGTAGCTGGCAACGCTGCCAATGGCATCGTCCGGGTTGCTCCAGATATTGATATGGCCATCCCCGTCGAAATCCACGGCATAAGCACGGAAGCTGCTGGGCATAAACTGCGGCAAGCCCATCGCCCCGGCATAGGAACCCTTGAGGGTCAGCGGGTCGACCTGCTCTTCGCGGGCCAGCAACAGGAATTCACGCAGCTCTTTGCGGAAGAACTCGGCGCGGGGCGGGTAATCGAAACCCAGGGTCGACAGTGCGTCGATCACCCGGTAATTGCCGGTATTACGGCCATAAAAGGTTTCAACGCCGATGATCGATACAATCACCTGGGCCGGTACACCGTATTCCTGCTCGGCACGGGCCAATACGGCCTCGTGTTCGCGCCAGAAGTCGACACCACGCGCCACACGGGCGTCGGTGAGGAACATCGGGGCGTACTCTTTCCACTGCTTGACGCGTTCGGCGGGGCGCGAAATGGCATCGAGGATGCTCTGCTTGCGCTCGGCCTCGCGGAACACGCCCATCAGCTGCTCACCGGCAAACCCGTAGTCACGGGTCATTTCACCGACGAACTCGGCCACTTGGGGCGAGCCTTCGTAGTCACCGGCCAGCGCGCCCGGCGCTGCCCCGAACAGACCCAGCAGGCCCACCCACGGCGCGTATCGAGCGGCCCAGCCACGCATTGCTTGCATTGAATAATTCACCTTAATCAAACTTGTGCGATCCACTTGCGATGCGTGTGAATCGACATCAAAACCCCAAACGCTGACAACAACGTCACGAGGGAAGTGCCGCCGTAACTGATAAATGGCAAGGGCACACCCACGACGGGCAACAAGCCACTGACCATACCGATGTTGACGAAAACATAAACAAAAAACGTCATGGTCAGGCTGCCCGCCAGCAACTTGCCAAACAGGGTCTGGGCCTGGGCGGTAATCACCAGGCCACGACCGATCAACAGCAGGTAGATCAGCAGCAAGGCACAAATACCCACCAGGCCGAACTCTTCGCCCATTACCGCAATAATGAAGTCGGTATGGCTTTCAGGCAGGAAGTCCAGGTGCGATTGAGTGCCCAGCAGCCAGCCCTTGCCGAACACCCCGCCCGAGCCGATGGCCGCCTTGGACTGGATAATGTTCCAGCCGGTGCCCAGCGGGTCGCTTTCCGGGTCAAGGAAGGTCAGCACGCGTTGCTTCTGGTAGTCGTGCATCACGAACATCCACATGGCAATCGCCACTGGCACGGTGGCGGCCAGTACGCTGAGGATCCAGCGCCAGCGCAACCCGCCCATAAACAGCACGAACGCCCCCCCCGCCAGTACCAGCAGCGCCGTACCCAGGTCCGGCTGACGCACGATCAGGGCAAAGGGCACGCCGATCAGCATCAGGCTGACCGCCACATGCTTGAGCTGCGGTGGCAGGGTGCGCTTGGACAGATACCAGGCGATGGTCGCGGGCATCAGGATTTTCATGAACTCCGAGGGCTGAAAGCGGATCACCCCGGGAATATTGATCCAGCGCGTTGCACCCATTGCGTTGTGGCCCATGATGTCCACCACCACCAGCAACATCACCCCGATCAGGTAGCCGATCGGCACCCAGCGCGCCATGAACCGCGGCTCCAGCTGGGCGATGATAAACATCGAGACCAGGCCGATGCCGAAGGAGGTTGCCTGCTTGCTCAGCAGGTCCCAGCTCTTGCCGCTGGCCGAATACAGGACAAACAGGCTGCCCGCCGCCAGGGTCAGAAGCAGGATCAGAAGCGGGCCATCGATATGCAAACGCTGAAGCAGCGTGGCACGGCGGCGCATCACATCCTCACTGGAGAGGATGCGGTCGAAATTACTCATCATTGGCCGGAACCTCTGCCTTTACGGGGCCGCCGTACTCGGGTTTGAGTTTGCCGTCTTCACCCAGCAACCAGGCATCCATGACCTTGCGCACCACGGGCGAGGCGACACGGCTGCCGGCTTCGCCGTTTTCAATCATCACCGAAACGGTAATCTGCGGGTTGTTGGCCGGCGCAAAGCCGACGAACAAGGCGTGGTCGCGGTGACGTTCCTGCACCTTGGAGCGGTCGTATTTTTCGCCCTGCTTGATCGCCACTACCTGCGCCGTACCGCTCTTGCCGGCAATCAGGTACTGCGCACCAACGCCCGCCACCCGCGCCGTGCCGCGCGCGCCATGCACCACTTGCTGCATGCCGTGGTTGACCTTGGCCCAGTTGGACGGGTCACGCAGGACGATATCCGGCACCGGGTCCGGATCCACCGGCGGCACGCCCTCGATGGTCTTGGCCAGGTGCGGGCGGATCCACTTGCCTTTGCTGGCGATCAGCGCGGTGGCCTGGGCCAGCTGCAAGGGGGTGGACTGCATATAGCCCTGGCCAATCCCCAGAATCAGCGTCTCGCCCGGGAACCAGGCCTGGCGCCGGGTGGCGCGCTTCCATTCGCGGGACGGCATCAGCCCGGCGGACTCCTCGAACATGTCCAGCGAGACCTTGCGGCCGATGCCGAACTGGTTCATGTAGCTCGACAGGCGGTCGATGCCCAGTTTGTGGGCCAGGTCATAAAAATAGGTGTCGTTGGAACGCATGATTGCGGTATCCAGATCGACGTAGCCATCACCGGTGCGGTTCCAGTTACGGTATTTGTGATCGTAATTGGGCAACTGGTAATAGCCGGGGTCATACACCCGCGACGAGCCGGTGATCACGCCGCTGTCCAGGCCTGCAATCGCCACCGCAGGCTTGATCGTCGAGCCAGGTGGGTACAGGCCGCGCAGGATGCGGTTGAACAGCGGTCGGTCAATGGAATCTCGCAGCTCGGCATAGGCCTTGAAGCTGATGCCGGTGACGAACAGGTTGGGGTCAAAGCTCGGCTGGCTGACCATGGCCAGCACTTCGCCCGTCATCGGGTTCAGTGCCACCACTGCGCCACGACGCCCCGCCAGGGCTTCTTCGGCCGCCTCTTGCAGCTTGATGTCGAGGCTGAGCACGATGTCCTTGCCGGGGATCGGGTCGGTGCGCTTGAGTACGCGCAATACCCGGCCACGGGCATTGGTCTCGACTTCTTCGTAACCCACCTGACCGTGCAGCTCGGCTTCGTAGAAACGCTCGATGCCGGTTTTGCCGATATGGTGGGTGCCGCTGTAATTGACCGGATCGAGGGTTTTAAGCTCTTTTTCGTTGATCCGCCCCATGTAACCCACCGAGTGCGCAAAATGCGCGCCCTGCGGGTAGTGGCGCACCAACTGCGCAACCACTTCAACGCCGGGCAGGCGGAACTGGTTCACGGCAATCCGGGCGATCTGTTCTTCGTTGAGCTCAAACAGGATGGGCACCGGCTCAAATGGCCGCCGCCCCTGCTTCATGCGCTTTTCGAACAGGGCGCGATCTTCAGGGGTGAGCTGCAGCACTTCAACAATAACGTCGAGCACTTGCTGCCAGTCGCCAGAGCGCTCGCGGGTCATGCTCAGGCTGAAGCTGGGACGGTTGTCCGCGATAACCACGCCATTGCGGTCAAAAATCAGACCCCGGGTCGGTGGAATCGGCTGCACATGCACCCGGTTGTTTTCCGACAAGGTGGAGTGGTAGTCGTACTGCACCACCTGCAGGTAATAAAGACGCACGAGCAGCACACAAATAAGTGTCACCACCACAATTGCACCAACCACGACCCGTCCGCGCACAAGGCGTGAGTCTTTCTCGTGGTCTTTAAGGCGAATCGGCTGAGACATTCAGGGCGCTGAGCTATTTGTGATACGGGTGCCCGGACAATACAGTCCAGGCGCGATACAACTGCTCACCGATCAGAATCCTTACCAACGGGTGTGGCAGCGTCAACGGCGACAGCGACCAGCGCTGGTCGGCGCGGGCGCAGACTTCCGGCGCCAGCCCTTCCGGGCCACCGACCATAAAGTTCACCGTGCGCGAATCCAGGCGCCAGCGGTCAAGCTCAACCGCCAGCTGCTCGGTACTCCACGGCTTGCCGTGCACTTCGAGGGTAACGATCCGCTCGCCCGGGCCGACCTTGGCCAGCATGGCCTCGCCTTCCTGACGGATAAAGCGAGCCACGTCGGCATTCTTGCCACGGGTATTGAGCGGAATTTCCACCAGTTCAAGGGCCAGCTCGGATGGCAGACGCTTGGCATATTCATGCCAGCCTTCTTCCACCCACTTGGGCATACGCGAACCGACAGCGATCAAACGCAGGCGCACAGCGAACCCTTACTCTTGGTCTTTGTTGAGCTTCAGGAAGTGCTCATGGGTGTTTTCCGGGCTGTGGTGAGCAGCGCTGCCTGCACGGCTTTGTTCAGCACCGGCCCACAGACGCTCCAGGTCGTAGAACTGACGGGCACTGGCAGTCATCATGTGAACGATCACGTCGTCCATGTCCAGCAGCACCCAGTCGCTGTCGCCCTTGCCTTCTTCGCCCAGCGGCTTGACGCCCAGAGCCTTCACCGCTTCGCGGATCTTGTCGAGCATCGCGCCGATCTGACGGTTCGAAGTACCGGTAGCGATGATCATGAAGTCAGTGATGCTGTGCTTGTCACGCACGTCGATGACCTGGATGTCCTGGGCCTTGACGTCTTCAAGGGCTGCAACAGCAACCTTGACCAGCTCTTCACCTTTCAAAGGCTCGGCGCTGAAGGTTTTTTCTGGCAATGGCGCGCTTTTGAAGGTGCCTTTGCGCTTTACTTTGCTTACATCTTTGTCAGTCATATAAAACTCGTTTTGCTCGTATGTTCGGGTGTTTCAATACGCGTCAATTGGCGCCTTGAAACACACCCTTTTTCAGTTCGACGCACGGTAAAGCCCGTGCGCATCGATGTAGGCCAGGACCGCGTCGGGCACCAGGTAACGTACCGACTTACCGCTGGCCAGCAGTTGACGGATCTGGGTGGCGGATACCGCGAGCGGCGTCTGCCAAACGAATGCAATCTGCCCGCTGGCCCCCTTCAGGGCCAGCGGGTCGCTTACCGAGCGCGCTGCCAGCAGGTTGCGCAAGGCATCCGGCGGTTCGCTGTCGGCATCCGGGCGCTGTAGCACCAGGATATGGCAATGCTGGAGCAACTCTTCCCAGCGATGCCATGTGGGCAGTCCGCAAAACGCGTCCCAGCCCAACAGTAAAAACAGCTGGTCATGCGCGGCCATCTCGGCCCGCATCAATTCCAGCGTATCAATCGTGTAGGACGGTTTGTCCCGTTGCAGCTCCCGGGCGTCCACTACCAGCGTAGCCACTCCTGCGACCGCGCACTCGACCATCGCCAAACGGTCGTGGGCCGACACTTGTGGCGTGTCACGGTGAGGCGGCCTGGCGTTGGGGGTCAGACGCAGCTCGTCGAGCCCCATCATCTCCGCCACTTCCAGCCCGCCACGCAGATGGCCTATATGCACCGGATCAAAGGTTCCGCCCAGTACGCCAATGCGCTGGGGTAACACGTCGATCACAGGGGCCGGCACTGACGCTTTCAGGGTGGCCAAGTCAGACCGGCTCCTGGCCGCGCAACTGGCCATCACCGACCACAATGTACTTCTCGCAGGTCAGACCTTCGAGACCCACCGGGCCGCGGGCGTGCAGCTTATCAGTAGAAATGCCAATCTCCGCACCCAATCCGTATTCAAATCCATCGGCAAAGCAGGTGGGTGTGTTGAGCATCACCGAACTGGAGTCCACTTCGGCCATAAAACGCCGGGCATCGCCCTGGTGTTCAGTGACGATCGAGTCGGTGTGATGGGAGCCATAGTGATTGATATGCTCAATCGCCTGGTCCAGCCCGTCAACGATGCGAATCGACAGGATTGCATCCAGGTACTCGGTGTTCCAGTCTTCTTCGGTAGCGGCAACCACGTCGATCAGCGCCTGGGTGCGTTCGCAACCGCGCAGTTCGACGCCTTTGTCGCGAAATTGTTCAGCCATTGCCGGCAAAAACGCTGCCGCCACGGCCTGATCCACCAGCAGGGTTTCCATCGCGCCGCAAATCCCATAACGGTAGGTCTTGGCGTTGAAGGCAATGCGCTGCGCCTTGGCCAGATCGGCATGGGCACTGACGTAAACATGACAAATACCGTCAAGGTGCTTGATAACTGGCACCTTGGCGTCACGGCTGACCCGTTCGATCAGGCCCTTGCCGCCACGAGGCACAATCACATCTACGTACTCGGGCATGGTGATCAGCGCGCCGACAGCGGCACGATCGGTCACTTCAACCACTTGCACCACGGCCGGCGGCAAACCGGCCTCGGCCAGGCCGCGCTGGATGCACACGGCAATGGCACGGTTGGAGTGAATCGCCTCGGAACCACCGCGCAGGATGGTGGCATTGCCCGACTTCAAGCACAGGCTGGCCGCATCGATGGTCACGTTCGGGCGCGACTCATAGATGATTCCCACTACACCCAGCGGCACCCGCATCTTGCCTACCTGAATACCCGAGGGGCGGTAGCTCATGTCGCGGATCGCGCCGATGGGGTCTGGCAGGCTTGCCACCTGACGCAAACCGACAATCATGCTGTCGATGCGTGCAGGGGTCAGCGCCAGGCGCTCCAGCATGGCCGGCTCCAGGCCGTTGGCCCGGCCGGCGGCCAGGTCCAGTTCGTTGGCGGCAACCAGCTCCAGACGAGCGGCGTCCAGTGCAGCAGCAGCGCCGTGCAGGGCACGGTTTTTCTGCGCTGTACTGGCACGGCCGATCACGCGGGAAGCTTCGCGAGCAGCGCGACCCAGGCGGGTCATGTAGTCAAGAACGGACTCAGTCATGGTCTCAAGGGTCTTGGCAGGGAGGAAAGCGGCCGATTATAGCGGTCCAGCCGCCTTACGCACAGCGGTGGCAGGCGGATGGTCGAAATGGACGGTAAATACACTGCGTTCAGCCCCGATTAAGCATGACTTGCTATGATCTGCCCCTTTTCAGCTATCCACTGACCGTCCTGCACATGCCCACAATGCTGCCTGATGCCTTTTTCGACCGTGACGCCCAGCTTGTTGCCCGCGAACTGCTGGGTAAAGTCATTCGCCATCGGGTCAACGGCCTGTGGCTCAGCGCACGGATTATCGAGACTGAAGCCTATTACCTTGCCGACAAGGGCAGCCACGCCTCGCTGGGCTATACCGACAAACGCAAGGCGCTGTTTCTTGATGGCGGCAACATCTACATGTATTACGCCCGCGGCGGTGATTCGCTGAATTTCAGTGCCCACGGGGCCGGCAATGCCGTGCTGATCAAGTCGGCCCATCCGTGGCTGGACGAGCTGTCGGGCGTTGACAGCCTCGCGCAAATGCAACGCAACAACCCCGATGCCCAAGGCCACCCCCGCCCGCAACACAAACTTTGCGCGGGGCAGACCCTGCTGTGCAAGGCGCTGGGCCTGAAAGTGCGTGAATGGGATGCAAAATGTTTCGACCCCGAACGTTTGTGGGTCGATGACGTCACACAACGACCTTCGCGAATCATCCAGACCACGCGCCTGGGCATCCCTCACGGGCGGGACGAGCATTTGATGTATCGCTTTGTGGACGCTGACTACGCTAAGTACTGCACCCGCAACCCGTTGCGCCGTGGCCAGGTTGAGGGGCGGGACTTCATCACCCTGGAACACAACTGACCCTGTGGAAGCGGGCTTGCTCGCGATGGCATCAGCGCATTTTTCCTGACAGACCGCGGGGCCTGCATCGCGAGCAAGCCCGCTCCCACAAATAGAGCCGGGCCAGCTTCAAGGCTGTAGCCCCTGCAAACACCCCAAACGCAGACAAGGAAATCGAAACATGGGCCCGTGGCTCGATAGCATCACCGGCTGGCTCACAGCCAACCCGCAGTGGCTTGGCCTCGCGGTATTTATTGTGGCCTGCGTCGAATGCCTGGCAATTGCCGGGATCATCGTCCCCGGCACCGTGTTGCTGTTCGCCATTGCCGTCATGGCTGGCAGCGGCGCCCTGTCTCTGGGCCAAACCCTGCTGCTGGGCTTTCTTGGCGGGCTGCTGGGTGACGCGGTGTCCTACGCCCTGGGCAGACGCTTCCATCAGAACATCCGCCGCCTGCCCCTGTTGCGCTCGCACCCGGAGTGGATGAACGGCGCCGAGAGCTATTTCCATCGTTATGGCATCGTCAGTCTGCTGGTTGGGCGCTTTATCGGCCCGCTACGCCCCATGCTGCCAATGGTGGCAGGGATGTGCGACATGCCGATCCCGCGTTTTATCGGCGTCAGCCTGCTGGCGGGTGCCGGCTGGTCGGTGGCGTACCTGCTGCCAGGCTGGGCGACCGGCGCGGCCATTCGCCTGCCATTACCTGAAGGCTTCTGGCCTCAGGCTGCCATCGTAGCGGTGGGCCTCGCCGCGCTGCTGGGCTTGAGCATCAATGCCAGCATCCGCCGCCAGCCCCGGACCACGCTGCTGATCGGCACACTCAGCCTCGCCCTGCTGCTGGCCGTTTTTGTCGGTTATCCGCATATGACCGCCTTCGATCAGGGCATCACCGCCCTGGTACAAGAACATCGCAGCAGTACCCTGGACACCGCCGCCGTACTGGTGACGCAAATCGGCAACTTCCGCACACAATTTCTGGCGGCAGCACTGGTGTGCGTCATTTTGCTGTTTACCCGGCAGTGGCGGGCCATGTGGTTCTTTGGCGGGGTCACGCTGGTTACCGCGCTGGCCAATACAACGACCAAGCACTTCTTCGCCCGGGTACGCCCCGAAGTACTGGCCGACCCGCTGACCACCTACAGCATGCCCAGCGGCCACAGTTCGGGCGCCTTTGCGTTCTTTGTCGCCCTGGCGATCCTCGCCGGGCGCAATCAGCCACAGCGCATGCGCGTCACCTGGGTATTACTGGGCTGTCTGCTGGCGATCACCGTGGCCATGTCACGGGTGTACCTCGGCGCTCACTGGCCGACCGACATCACCGCAGGCGCCCTGCTCGCCATCACCGTCAACGCGTTTGCCCTGGCCCTGAGCCAGCGCTTCATGCCCCTGGCACCGGTCCCGCAAAAAGTCTGGTGGCTGATCTTGCCGTCAGTCACCGCGCTCTACGGGTTTTTCATGCTCGCGCATTTGTCCAGGGAGCTGCTGCGCTACGCCTACTGACCTTAGTTGAGGGCCTCGCCCTGGATCTCATCGAGCAGCACCTGGATCCCGTCCAGCCGCTGCTGCGGGTCATTGACCTGCAGCAGCTCGATCTTGTCTGCCTCGGCAAAGGGCAACAGGTACGCCAGTTGATTGGACAAGGACTGCTGCCCCGCCACCTCGGTACTCATGTTCAGGGCCGCCACCATGGGGTGCTCGGCCAGGGCCTTGAGCAAGGCCAGCAGGTCCTGGTCCTCTTCCTGCAGCGGCTGCTCGGGGGCGTCATCCAGCCACTCGACTTCAGCCACCAGTAACTGGTCGCGCTGCACCTGCGTGCCCAGCACTTCAAAACGTCGCCCGCCTTCGACGCGAATGCCCAGCAGGCCGTTGTCCTGCTGCTGAAAATCGCGAATCAGGGCTTCACAACCGATCCCGGCGATACCCTGCGGCACATCGCCAACCTCCCGGCCATCGAGGATGCACACCACACCAAAGCCCGTCCCCTGCTTCATGCAGCGGGCAATCATGTCCAGGTAGCGCGCTTCAAATAGCTGCAAATCCAGCACGCACCCCGGAAACAGCACGGTATTCAAAGGAAACAGCGGCAACGTCATAGCTTCACCTTTACACCACCAGGGTCACGGCCAACGGCAAAAACACCGCCGTAGCCACACCCATCAGACTCATCGCCAACGCCGCAAAGGCGCCGCACTCTTCACTTTCCTGCAGGGCCACCGACGTGCCGACTGCGTGCGCCGTCATGCCCAGCGCCATCCCCCGGGCCTCGGGGCTGCTGACCCGCAACAGATTCAGCAGGGCCGGCCCGCAAATCGCGCCGATCACACCGGTGATCAACACAAATACCGCCGCCAACGCCGCAACACCACCGATCTGCTCGGCCACCAGCATGGCGATCGGCGAGGTGACGGATTTGGGCGCCAGGGTCATCAGCACCATGTGTTCGGCACCGAACCACCAGGCCAGGCCCACCACCAGCGCGGTGGCAAACACCCCCCCAATCACCAGCGTAGTAAAAATGGGCCAGAACAACTGCCGGATGCGCCGCAGGTTCAGGTACAAGGGCACCGCCAGCGCCACAGTCGCGGGGCCCAGCAAAATGCTCAGGATATCGGTGCTTTTACGGTACTCCGCGTAGCTCAAGCCGCAACTGAGCAACACACCGATCACCAGCAGCATCGAAGCCAGTACCGGTTGCAGGAAAATCCAGCGGGTTTTTTCGTACGCGGCGAGCACCAGCTGATAGGCGCCCAGGGTGATACCGATGCCAAACAGCGGATGGTGGATAACGGACTCCCAAGCGCCCTGCCATTGCATATTCATGGGCGCTCCTCGGTATGGCTGTGGTTCTTGAGCAGGCGCTGCATCAACACCCCGACAAACGCCATCGAGATCAACAGCGACAGCACCAGCGCCCCGACAATGGCCCAGAAGTCGGCGGCAATGTCGGCGGCATACACCATCACCCCCACCGCAGGCGGCACCAGCAACAACGGCAAATAGCGCAACAGCCCGCTGGCAGCCTGACTCAATGGCTCGCTGACTTGACCGCGCACCACCAAAAAGCCCAACAGCAGCAACAATCCGATAATAGGCCCAGGCAATACAGGGACGAACAAGTGATTGAGGGCTGTGCCGAGCAATTGAAACAGCACCAGCCAAGTCAAGCCGCGTAACAACATTTCACCTCTCCAGCGAATATTTTTGTACCGCATTATAAGCACGTCCCGCCGACCAACGGCCCAGGCTTACACCTTGGCATTGAATAACTGTTGATGTTTCATCCGGGCCTATAGACAGCCTGTATTGCTACGGCATACTCGGTGGCTTAATTACCCGGATCCCGCTATGCGCCCACTTGCCCCCCTTGCTTTGACCCTGCTGCTGACGGCCTGTGGTGACGGTGAATCACTGTCACCCCCCGACGCACGCCTGCCCGATGGCGGACGCTACCGAGGCGAAGTGGTCAACGGGTTGCTGCAAGGCCAGGGCCGTATCGACTACCCGAACGGCAATTGGTACGCAGGGGGCTTCAAAAATGGCCAGTGGCACGGCCAGGGCGAGTGGCACGCCAGCAATGGCGACAGCTATCGCGGCGATTTCGCCCAAGGCCTGTACAGCGGCCAGGGCCGCCTGACGACCCACGACAGCACCTACGAGGGCGGGTTCAAGCTGGGTAACCGCGAGGGCGAGGGCACGCTCAAGCAAGGTTCCCTGAGCTATCGCGGCGACTTCAAGGATGACCAGTTCTCGGGCGACGGCCATCTGGAGCTGGAAGACGGCAGCCAGTACCAGGGCCAGTTTGCCCACGGCAAGCCCCACGGCACCGGCCGGCGCAGCGACGCCAGCGGCAATGAGTTCGTCGGCGAATTCGTCAATGGCGAGCTGGAAGGCAACGGCGTGTTCAACAGCGCCGACGGCGACCAGTATGAGGGCGCGTTCAGGAACAACCAGCTCAACGGCAAGGGCCGCTACGAAAATGCCGACGGCGATGTATGGATCGGCGACTTCAAGGACGGCGCCTTGACCGGCCAGGGCGAGCTGATCGGCATCGACGGCAGCCACTATCGCGGCCAGTTCAACGAATGGCGCTTCAATGGCTCCGGCCATTTGAGCATGCCTGACGGCAGCACCTATGACGGCGAATTCGCCGCAGACACCTATCAGGGCCAGGGCACCCTGACCCTGAGCGACGGCACCGTACAAAGCGGCTACTGGCTCAACGGCCAGCGGGTGCGCGATGCCAAGGGCGCGATCCTGCCCGACCCGCTGGAGCTGGGCCTGCTCAATCAGGGCACACTGCTCAACCAGGCCCTGGCCGACGTTGCCCCGTCCACCCCGGCCATCGAGCTGTACAGCCTGGTACTGGCAGGCGACGGCAAGCAGAGCGTGTTCAAGCGCGAGGCCGACTACGTCAGCGACATGCTCACCAGCCGTTTTGGCAGCCGTGGCCGGATCACCCTGGTCAACCACCGCGATCATCTGCTCGATCGCCCGATGGCCACCCGCGAAAACCTGCACCGCGCCGCAAAAACCCTGGCCGAGCGCACCGGCCCCGAGGACCTGGTGTTTATCTACCTCACCAGTCACGGCACCCAGGAGCACGAGCTGGTACTGGACCAGCCGCGCATGGAGCTGGCCGATCTGCCCGCCGACGAACTGGCGGCAGCCCTGGCGCCGCTGAAAAACCGCGACAAGATCATCGTGATTTCATCCTGCTACTCGGGTGGTTTCATCCCCGCGCTCAAGGATGAAAAAACCCTGATCATGACCGCATCCCAGGCTGATCGGGTGTCCTTTGGCTGCTCGGAAGAAGCCGACTTCACCTATTTCGGCAATGCCTTGTTTGCCCAGGCGCTGAACCAGACCGACGATCCGCAAAAAGCCTTCAAGCTGGCCAAGCAGTATGTGGCCGAGCGCGAACAGGCTGATGGCTACGAGCCATCTGAACCGCAAATATGGGCGCCAAAAGGCGTTCTGACCCACTGGCAACGCTTACGTCAGCAACAGGCAAAACAGGCTTTGCAGTAAGCAAATACCCCTGCAATGACTAAGCTGTTTGTATCAAGGGAGAAACACTATGCACTTGACGCCGTCACATATCCTGCTCGCCGGGGCCACTGGCCTTACGGGCGAACTGCTGCTCGACCGCCTGCTCAATGAGCCCACCATCACCCGCGTGCTTGCCCCTTCGCGCAAACCCCTGGCGGCGCATCCGCGCCTGGAAAACCCGGTGGGTGACCCGGTGGTGTTCCTGCCCCAGCTCAGTGGCCGGGTCGATGTGGCTTTCTGCTGCCTGGGCACCACGATCAAACAGGCCGGCTCCGAAGCCGCCTTCCGCGCCGTCGACCATGACATGGTGGTGGCTTTCGCCAAACGCGCCCGGGAAATGGGCGCACGCCATCTGGTGGTGGTCAGCGCGATTGGCGCCGCCCCCAAATCCTCGGTGTTTTACAACCGGGTCAAAGGCGAGATGGAGCAATCATTACGCGCCCAGAACTGGCCGCAACTGACCATCGCACGCCCGTCGCTGCTACTGGGTGATCGCATCGAGCCCCGCCTGGCCGAACAGATCGCCGGGCCATTGTCCAAGCTGATTCCGGGCAAGTACCACGGCATTGAAGCCTGCCAACTCGCGCGTGCGCTGTGGCGACTGGCACTGGAAGAGCAGGACGGAGTGCGGGTGATCGAATCCGATGAGCTGCGCAAACTGGGCAAGTAATCACCCAGCCTGCTGACTACAGGCCGCCGCTGGCCTGAAACCCCACACCCAGCACCGTCAGCACGGACAACGGCAACAGCACGGTATCGAGCAGCGCGCTGGCGGGCAGGTCCAGGCCGGGGTGGCGCGGTGCCTCGGCGCCAAAGCGATCCTTGGCACAACACCCGCCCTCCAGCGCATACAGGTCCAGCCGGGTTCCCGAATAGACCACAGGCGCGCCGGGCTTGGCGGCATCCAGCGTGCGAACGCTGGCACATCCACACACCAGAGCCGCTACCAGCAGTGCCAGTAGCGCCTTACTCATCGCCGCCAACATGATGCTCACCCCAGCGCGGCAGCATGTCCTGGGGAATATTGAGCAGATTGAGAATGCGCGCCACCACAAAATCCACCAGGTCATCAATGGTCTGTGGCTGGTGATAGAAGCCCGGCGATGCCGGCACGATCACCGCGCCCATATTGGACAGCTTGAGCATGTTTTCCAGGTGAATACTGGAATACGGCGCCTCACGCGGTACCAGAATCAGCTGGCGGCGCTCCTTGAGCGTCACATCGGCTGCCCGCTCGATCAGGTTGTTGCAAGCCCCGGTGGCAATCGCCGACAGGGTGCCGGTGGAACACGGCACGACCACCATCGCCGCAGGTGCTCCCGACCCTGAGGCGACTGGCGACATCCAGTCTTCCTTGCCGTATACGCGAATCTGCCCGGCGGCAGCGCCCGTGTATTCAGTCAGAAACGTCTGCATTGCCTGTGGCTTGGGCGGTAGATTGACGTCCGTTTCGGTCGCCATGACCAATTGAGCGGCCTTGGAGATCAGGAAGTGGACTTCGCGGTCTTCTCGCACCAGGCAATCGAGCAGACGCAAGGCGTAAGGCATGCCGGAAGCACCGGTAACCGCCAGGGTAATGCGCTCAGGGCCACTCATTGCAGCGCTTCCGCCAGTTTGCCATGCAGGCCGCCGAAGCCGCCGTTGCTCATGATCACCACATGGGTGCCGGGTTTAACCCGGGTTTTGACCTCGGCAATGATGGCCTCCAGCGAATCACAGACGTTGGTCGGCACCGGGCTCGATGCAACTGTTGCTGCCAGATCCCAGCCAAGATTCGCCGGGGCGTACCAGACCACGTGATCGGCCTGCACCACGCTTTGCGGCAGGCCATCACGGTGGGCACCCAGCTTCATGGAGTTGGAACGCGGCTCGATCACTGCAATCAGCGGTGCATCACCAATATGCTTGCGCAGACCATCAAGGGTGGTCGCGATCGCCGTCGGGTGGTGGGCAAAGTCGTCGTAGATGGTAATACCGTGAACTTCGGCAACCTTTTCCATGCGCCGTTTCACGCTTTTGAAAGCACTCAGCCCGTCAATGGCCATGCTCGGCACTACGCCTACATGGCGGGCAGCTGCCAGGGTCGCCAGGGCATTGGCGACGTTGTGCTGGCCGGTCATGTCCCACTCGACGGTACCTTGCAGCACGCTTTCAAACAGCACGTCAAAACGTGATCCGTCGTCGCTGAGCAACCTGGCTTGCCATTGGCCGTCAACGCCCGTGGTCTGTACCGGGGTCCAGCAACCCATTTCGATCACGCGCTGCAATGCAGGCTCGGTGGTCGGGTGGATCACCAGCCCTTCACTCGGAATGGTACGCACCAGATGGTGGAATTGCCGCTCAATGGCCGGCAAATCCGGAAAGATGTCCGCATGATCGAACTCAAGATTATTCAGGATCGCCGTACGCGGGCGGTAATGAACAAACTTGGAGCGCTTGTCGAAGAAGGCACTGTCATATTCATCGGCTTCCACCACAAAAAACGGCGTGTCACCCAAACGGGCCGACACGGCAAAGTTCTGCGGAACGCCGCCGATCAGGAACCCCGGGGCCATGCCCGCGTGCTCCAGCACCCAGGCCAGCATGCTGCTGGTGGTGGTTTTACCGTGGGTACCGGCCACGGCCAGCACCCAGCGGCCCTGCAGCACATGGTCGGCCAGCCATTGCGGGCCGGACACATAAGGCAGGCCCTTGTTGAGAACGTACTCCACCGCCGGGTTGCCACGGGACAGCGCGTTGCCAATGACCACCAAATCAGGGGCCGGATCGAGCTGCGCAGGATCGTAGCCCTGGGTCAACTCAATGCCTTGAGCCTGCAACTGGGTGCTCATCGGCGGATAGACGTTGGCGTCAGAACCTGTAACGTGATGGCCCAGTTCTTTGGCCAACACCGCCAGCGAGCCCATGAAAGTGCCGCAAATACCAAGAATATGAATGTGCATAGTCGACCTCGTAAATCATCGAGGAAGGGTAGCGTAGGAGGGTTGTTTTAGCACCTGATGATTCTGATCGACGCTCACACACATCGCTGTTGTGGGAGCGGGCTTGCTCGCGAAGGCATCACCGCGATTTGCCTGACAGACCGCGCTGATACCATCGCGAGCAAGCCCGCTCCCACATGCTCAAGTCACTCTGCTCAGCGTTCAATCCCATGCTTGCGCAGCTTTCTATACAGCGTATTGCGGCTCACCCCCAGTTGCAGGGCGGTATGGGTCATGTGCCAGCGGTGCAGCTCCAGTGCCAGGATCAACGCCTGTTTTTCGGCATCTTCGAGCGGGTGTTCACAGGGCTCGGGCGCCTTGACCGGCGCCAGGCGAATAACGGCCGGCAAGTCCTCAAACTGGATGACGTCGCCCTCGCACAGCGCCGCCAGGGTACGCAGCACCGTGCGCAATTGGCGCACGTTGCCCGGCCACGAGAACCCCAGCAGCGCCTCACGCGCCGCAGGTGTGATCCGCAGCCTTTGCCCGGCCGCCTCTTCAGCCAGTAAAAAGTCCAGCAACTGGGATTTGTCCGTGCGCTCGCGCAACGCCGGCAAGCCGACTTCCAGCCCGTTGAGGCGGTAAAAAAGGTCTTCGCGGAAACTGCCGTCGGCCACACGCTCCTGCAAATTGCGGTGGGTGGCACTGATGATGCGCACGTTGACTGCCAGCGGCTCGCCACCAATGGGCACCACCAGCCGGTCTTCCAGCACCCTTAACAGGCGGGTCTGCAACGCCAGCGGCATATCGCCGATTTCGTCCAGGAACAAGGTGCCGCCATCGGCCTGCTGCAACTTGCCCTGCATGCCCTCCTTGCGCGCTCCGGTAAAACTGCCGCCGCGATAGCCGAACAGCTCACTCTCGATCAGGCTTTCGGGGATCGACGCGCAATTGAGCGCCACAAAAGGCCTGCTGCTACGCAAGCTGGCCTCATGCACGGCCTTGGCAAACGCCTCCTTGCCCGAACCGGTTTCACCGTTGACCAGTAGCGGCACATCGCGTTCAAACACCCGCAATGCCCGGCGAAAATCCTCCTGCAGCGCCTCATCCCCCAGGCAGATACCGCTCGGGCGCGCACGCGTGGGCTCAGCCTGCACGACGACCGGGGCTGGCACATGTCGCGGCTGACCGCGCAGGGCCGCAAACAATCGGCGCCCGTCGCGGGTGCGCAACGGCCAACTGGTACCGGCCTGGGGTGTGGCCCGGCTGAACAGCTCATCGCGCGGGCAATCGAACACAGTGTCGACCGACAGCCCCAGCAAGCTGTCACGCATATGGCCCAACAGGTTCAAGGCGCTTTGGTTGACTGCGCAGATCACCCCGTCGCCATCAAACGCCAGCATGCCTTCACTGAACAACCCCACAGACTCGGCCTGCAGATGAAAGCGCAGCAGCCACTGATTTTCGAAATGCCCCAGGAAGTAGCTGTTTTCGATGATTTTCGCCGACAGATTGACCAACGCCATCGTGTGAAACTGGCTCTGGCGCGAAGCCTCATGCCGTGCCGAAGACACGTCGAGCACAGCCAGCAACTCGCCCTGCGGGTCGAACACCGGGCTGGCCGAACAGGTCAGGCCGGTGTGGCGCCCGCGAAAGTGTTCGTCCTGGTGAATGGTCAGGGCCTGGCGCTCCACCAGGCAGGTGCCGATGCCGTTGGTGCCCTCCCGCGCCTCGCTCCAGTCCGCGCCCAGCCACAACCCGGCCTGCTCGAACACCTTGCGCTCGGAGGGGGCAGTAACGCAGTTGAGGATCACGCCGCGGGCATCGGTCAGCAGTACCGCGTGCCCGGCACCGGAGAGCTGCTGGTGCAGGCTGTTCATTTCGTGACCGGCGATTTTCAGCACCTGCTGCAAACGCTCACGGCCTTCAAGGATGCGACTTTGCTCAAGCACGGTGGGGGCGATGGTTTGCGTGGGGTCGAGGTGATAGTCCTCCAGGCAGCGCTGCCAGGAGCGGACGATAGACGGATCGCACCCCTGAGGGCGGCCCTGGGTGACATCAATGACTTGCCGTGCATGACGGCGCAGATCAGTACTGTGCATTTCTTATTGTTCTCCGCTCTGTCTCGGCGGTCCCGTGCTCATCAGAGGCAAACTTCCCTCAGCGGCAACAAGGATCCAGTCCAAACCGAACACCCAGCATCCTCTTGCTCACCGGCCATTGCAATCGCGAACTGACCCGCCGGTCATCGCTTGTACCAGCGATGGTACAAATTGTCACAGCCACTGTGCCACAACGGTGACATCCGCCCTGCCCCAACGCCCCCCTTAAACCCGCAAAGCCCCGGCCAGCAAGGGTTTCACCATTCTGGCCCAGCCCTTGCTCCTGCTTGTAACAGCGCCACAGCGCGTCCTCCCATAAGCACAATAAAGCCAGGAGACACCTACCATGCGTTACGCACAACCCGGTACTGAAGGCTCGATCGTCTCGTTCAAGAGCCGCTACGGTAACTACATCGGCGGCGAATTCGTGGCGCCCGTCAAAGGCCAGTACTTCACCAATACCTCGCCTGTAAACGGCAAAGCCATCGCCGAATTCCCGCGCTCGACCGCCGAAGACATCGACAAGGCCCTCGACGCCGCCCATGCCGCTGCTGATGCCTGGGGCGCCACCAGCGTGCAGGCGCGCTCGCTGGTACTGCTGAAAATCGCTGATCGTATCGAACAGAACCTTGAACTGCTGGCCGTTTCCGAAACCTGGGACAACGGCAAGGCCGTGCGCGAAACCCTGAATGCCGACGTGCCGCTGGCCGCCGACCACTTCCGCTACTACGCCGGTTGCATCCGCGCCCAGGAAGGCAGCGCCGCCGAGATCGACGGCAACACCGTGGCCTATCACATCCACGAACCGCTGGGCGTGGTCGGGCAGATTATCCCGTGGAACTTCCCGCTGCTGATGGCCGCCTGGAAACTCGCCCCGGCACTGGCTGCCGGCAACTGCATCGTACTCAAGCCTGCCGAGCAAACCCCGCTGAGCATCACCGTGCTGATGGAGCTGATCGGCGACCTGCTGCCACCGGGCGTGCTTAACGTGGTGCAAGGTTTCGGCAAGGAAGCAGGCGAAGCGCTGGCCACCAGCAAGCGCATCGCCAAAATCGCGTTCACCGGCTCCACGCCTGTGGGCTCGCACATCATGAAATGCGCGGCGGAAAATATCATTCCGTCCACCGTCGAGCTGGGCGGCAAGTCGCCGAACATCTTCTTCGAAGACATCATGCAGGCCGAACCAACCTTTATTGAAAAGGCCGCAGAAGGCCTGGTGCTGGCGTTCTTCAACCAGGGCGAAGTGTGTACCTGCCCGAGCCGTGCGCTGATCCAGGAATCGATCTACGACGAATTCATGAAAGTGGTGATGAAAAAGGTCGAGTCGATCAAGCGCGGTGACCCGCTGGACACCGACACCATGGTCGGCGCCCAGGCCTCCGAGCAGCAATTCGACAAGATCCTGTCCTACCTTGAAATCGCTAAAAAAGAAGGCGCGCAACTGCTCACCGGCGGTGCCGTGGCCAAGCTCGAAGGCGACCTGGCAACCGGCTATTACATCCAGCCGACCCTGCTCAAGGGCACCAACAAAATGCGCGTGTTCCAGGAAGAAATCTTTGGCCCGGTGGTCAGCATCACCACCTTCAAGGACGAAGCCGAAGCACTGGCGATTGCCAACGACACCGAGTTTGGTCTGGGTGCCGGGCTGTGGACGCGCGACATCAACCGCGCCTACCGCATGGGCCGGGCGATCAAGGCCGGTCGCGTGTGGACCAACTGCTATCACCTGTACCCGGCCCACGCCGCGTTCGGTGGTTACAAAAAATCCGGTGTTGGCCGTGAAACCCACAAGATGATGCTCGACCACTACCAGCAAACCAAAAACCTGCTGGTGAGCTACGACATCAACCCGCTGGGTTTCTTCTAACCCCTACGCTCGCCCCGTAGCAGCTGCCGAAGGCTGCGTCCGGCGGCGAAGCCGTCGTAAATCCTGATAATGCGGTGTTTCTGTACGACCGCATTGTTTGAACTTGCGACGGCTTCGCCGCCGGACGCAGCCTGCGGCAGCTGCTACACAAGGCCCTGTGGCCCAGCTCTTGCTTATCTCCCTGTCATATTTTCTCAAACTATAAAAGAACAGGTGAATTCCCATGCCTAGCGAACCAACTGCAGCTGCGGCGGCGTCCTCTGTCGACTTCGAAAAAGTCGGCTCCGAATATTTCCAACAACGTGAACTTAAAAAAGGCGCTGCCGGCTGGGTCCTGCTGGTGGGCCTGGGTGTGGCCTATGTGATTTCCGGTGACTACGCCGGCTGGAACTTCGGCCTGGCCCAGGGCGGCTGGGGCGGGATGTTTATCGCCACACTGCTGATGGCCACCATGTACTTGTGCATGTGCTTTTCCCTGGCCGAACTGTCCTCGATGATCCCCACGGCCGGCGGCGGCTACGGTTTTGCCCGCAGCGCTTTCGGGCCCTGGGGCGGATTTCTCACCGGCACCGCGATCCTGATCGAATACGCCATCGCCCCCGCGGCCATTGCCTGTTTTATCGGCGCCTATTGCGAGTCGCTGTTCGGTATTGGCGGCTGGATGATCTACCTGGCGTTCTACATCATCTTTATCGGCATCCACATTTTCGGGGTCGGCGAAGCGCTCAAGCTGATGTTTATCATCACCGCCGTCGCTGCCATTGCCCTGGGGGTATTTCTGGTCGCGATGGTGCCGCACTTCAGCGTCGCCAACCTGCTGGATATCCCGGTTACCGAGGCCAAGGGCGCCAGCACCTTCCTGCCGTTCGGTTATGTCGGCGTATGGGCCGCCATCCCTTACGCGATCTGGTTTTTCCTCGCCGTGGAAGGCGTGCCGCTGGCCGCCGAAGAAACCAAAAACCCCAAGCGTGACCTGCCTCGCGGGCTGATCGGCGCCATGTTGGTACTGGCCACCTTTGCCCTGCTGATTCTGGTGATCGGCCCGGGCGGCGCCGGCGCGCACCACTTGATGGCATCGGGCAACCCGCTGGTTGAAGCCCTGAGCAAGGCCTACGGTGGCTCGACCTGGATGGGCGGCTTTGTGAACCTGGTGGGGCTGGCCGGTTTGATCGCCAGTTTCTTCTCGATCATTTACGCCTACTCGCGTCAGATCTTCGCCTTGTCCCGTGCGGGTTACTTGCCGCGCAAGCTGTCCGAAACCAATAAAAGCAAGGCGCCGGTGCTGGCCCTGATCATCCCCGGCATTATCGGCTTTGGCCTGTCGCTGACCGGCCAGGGCGATTTGCTGATTCTGGTGGCGGTATTTGGCGCGACCATTTCCTATGTGCTGATGATGGCTGCTCACATCACCCTGCGTATTCGTCGCCCTAAAATGGAGCGCCCGTATCGCACTCCGGGCGGGATTTTCACGTCGGGCACTGCTTTGGTGCTTGCCTGTGTGGCGGTGGTAGCCGGTTTCCTGGTTGATCCACGCGTGGTGATTGGCGCCGCGGTGATCTATGGAGTATTAATTGCCTACTTCGCTTTCTACAGTCGCCACCATTTAGTGGCCGGTACGCCGGAAGAGGAATTTGCGGCTATTCAACAAGCCGAAAAGGCCTTGCACTAACCGCTGAGAATCCGCCAGACGCTTCGCGTCTGGCGTCATGGAGCACCCAAATGGCAACTTTCTCACATGCGGTTGGCACCCAGACCTACCGTTTCGATAGCCTTAAAGACGTGATGGCCAAGGCCAGCCCGGCGCGATCCGGGGATTTCCTGGCCGGTGTGGCGGCGCAAAACGACGGTGAACGGGTCGCTGCGCAAATGGCCCTGGCTGACATCCCGCTCGCCTATTTCCTGCAAGAAATGCTGATCCCTTATGAGACCGACGAAGTCACCCGGCTGATCATCGACAGCCATGACCTGCAAGCCTTCGCCACGGTCAGCCACCTGACCGTTGGCGGGTTTCGCGACTGGTTGCTCAGCGACGCCGCCGACGAGCACAGCCTGCGCGCCCTGGCGCCGGGCCTGACCCCGGAAATGGCCGCCGCCGTGTCGAAAATCATGCGCGTGCAAGACCTGATTCTGGTGGCCCAGAAAATTCGTGTGGTCACCCAATTTCGCGGCACCATGGGCCTGCGCGGCCGCCTGTCGACCCGCCTGCAACCCAACCACCCCACCGATGATCCGGCCGGGATTGCCGCCAGCATTCTCGACGGCCTGCTCTACGGCAACGGCGACGCCATGATCGGCATCAACCCGGCCACCGACAGCATTGCTTCAATCTGCGATTTGCTGAACATGCTCGATGCGATCATCCAGCGCTATGAAATCCCCACTCAGTCCTGCGTGCTCACCCACGTCACCACCTCGATCGAAGCGATCAACCGCGGTGTGCCGCTGGACCTGGTATTTCAATCGATAGCTGGCACCGAAGCGGCCAACGCCAGTTTTGGCATCAATCTGAATATTTTGCAGGAAGGCTACGACGCCGGCTTGAGCCTCAACCGCGGCACGCTGGGCAATAACCTGATGTATTTCGAGACTGGGCAAGGCAGCGCGCTGTCGGCCAATGCCCATTTCGGCGTGGATCAACAAACCTGCGAAACCCGCGCTTACGCTGTGGCACGGCATTTCAAGCCGTTTCTGGTCAACACCGTGGTCGGTTTTATCGGCCCCGAGTACCTGTACAACGGCAAGCAGATCATCCGCGCGGGCCTTGAAGACCACTTCTGCGGCAAGCTGCTGGGCGTGCCGATGGGCTGTGACATCTGCTACACCAACCACGCCGAAGCCGACCAGGACGACATGGACACCCTGTTGACGTTGCTGGGCGTAGCCGGAATCAACTTCATCATGGGCATCCCGGGGTCGGACGACATCATGCTCAACTACCAGACCACGTCCTTCCATGACGCGCTGTATGCGCGCAAAACCCTGGGGCTCAAGCCAGCACCCGAGTTTGAACAGTGGCTGAGCAAGGTCGGCATTTTTACCCAGAGCGATGGCCGCATCGAGTTCGGCCAGCAACTGCCGCCGGCATTTCGCCAGGCACTGGCTCATTTGGGAGGGCGCTAAATATGGCCGACAACCTTAACCCGTGGCTGGAGCTGCGCCGCCTGACCCCGGCGCGGATTGCCCTGGGCCGCACCGGCACCAGCCTGCCGACCCAGGCCCAGCTCGACTTCCAGTTTGCCCACGCCCAGGCACGAGATGCGGTGCATTTGCCGTTTGATCATCCGGGCCTGAGTACACAGTTGGCCGAGCGCGGCCGCGCAAGCCTGCTGTTGCACAGTGCCGCAGCTGACCGCCATAGCTATCTGCAGCGTCCGGACCTGGGGCGCAAGCTCAACGACGATTCTGCCCAGCGACTACGCGACTACGCCGCAGCCAACCCGGGCGGCATCGACGTAGCTGTGGTGGTGGCCGACGGTTTGTCAGCGCTGGCCGTGCATCGCCATACCCTGCCTTTTTTGGCGCGCATGGAGGAACATACGGCGACCGACGGCTGGTCGTTGTCGCCGGTGATATTGGTGGAGCAAGGCCGTGTCGCGGTGGCCGACGAAATTGGCGAACTGCTGGGCGCCCGCATGGTGGTGATGCTGATCGGCGAACGTCCCGGCCTGAGTTCCCCCGACAGCCTGGGGCTGTATTTCACCTATGCGCCAAAAATCGGCCTGACCGATGCGTATCGCAACTGTATTTCCAATGTACGGCTTGAAGGCCTGAGCTACGGCATGGCCGCTCATCGGCTGGCGTACCTGATGCGCGAAGCCTGCCGTCGGCAATTATCGGGGGTGAATCTGAAGGATGAAGCGCAGGTGCAGACGCTGGATATGGAGGCGCCCAGCGAAAACTTCCTGCTAAAGGGCGAGTAATTCCTGTGGGAGCCGGGCTTGCCCACGATGGCATCAACGCGGTTGCTATCGAGACCAGGGGCCTGCATCGCTGGCAAGCCAGGCTCCCACTCATTCACGCCGTGATTAACGGTCAATTGAGTACCCTGTCACCCTCAATACACGCTTCGCTACAAACTCAACCTGCAGAATTTGTCTCAATCCGTATAATCCGATTCTTCAAAAAAGTACGAAAAAACTACAATTGTTGTAGTTAACTACGCATCCCTACCCGCACAGACCTGCAGAGCCGGGTCATCAACACAGGTGCTTCACATGGATTTCAACCCGATCGACATTATCCTGCACCTCGATGTGTACCTCGACATGCTGGTAAACAATTACGGGCCATGGATCTACGCCATCCTGTTTCTGGTGATTTTTTGCGAAACCGGCCTGGTAGTGATGCCTTTTTTGCCGGGTGATTCGCTGCTCTTTATCGCGGGCGCCGTAGCTGCAGGTGGCGGCATGGACCCGGTACTGCTCGCAGGCTTGCTGATGCTGGCTGCGATCATGGGCGACAGTACCAACTACGTTATCGGACGAACGGCAGGCGAACGCTTGTTCAGTAACCCGAACTCGAAAATTTTCCGTCGCGACTACCTGGAAAAAACCCACGACTTCTATGAGCGTCATGGCGGCAAAACCGTAACGATGGCGCGCTTCCTGCCGATCTTCCGCACCTTCGCCCCGTTTGTTGCCGGTGTGGCACGCATGTTCTACCCGCGCTTCTTTATGTTCAGCGTGTTTGGCACGATCTTGTGGGTCGGCGGCCTGGTGACCCTGGGTTACTTCTTCGGCAACGTGCCCTTTATCAAGAAGAACCTGTCGTTGCTGGTGGTGGGCATCATCCTGCTGTCGCTGGTACCGATGATCATTGGCGTGATCCGCAGCCGCCTGGGCCGAACCCCAGTCAAAGCCAAAGCCTGATCGGGACGGCGCCACCATGTGGTCTCTAAGTGAATGGCGGCGCCAGCGAATCCTGGCGCAACACCCGGTCGCGTCTGACGTCTGGCACACCGTGCGCCAGCATCTGAGCATTCTCGACGGGCTGACTGACGAGCAGGACAAATGGCTGCGCGACAGCAGCGTATTGTTTCTGCAAGACAAGCACCTGACCCCCATGCCCGGGGTTGAACTGACTGAAGAGGGCCGGCTGTTGCTGGCCGCTCAGGCACAACTGCCGCTGCTTAACCTGGGTGATCTGGACTGGTATCAGGGCTTTCACGAAATCGTGCTCTACCCCGACGACTTCATCAGCCCCCAGCGCCATCGCGACTCCAGCGGAGTCGAACACGAATGGGAAGGTCATCACAGCGGCGAAGCCTGGCAGCACGGCCCCGTTGTTCTGGCGTGGCCGGGCGTGCTGGCCAGCGGCGGCTGGGAAGGCTACAACCTGGTGATCCACGAACTGGCGCACAAGCTCGACATGCTCAATGGCGCCGCCAATGGCATGCCGCCCTTGCACAGCAGCATGCAGGTCAAAGACTGGACCCAGGCCATGCAACAGGCCTACGACCACCTCAACCATTACCTGGATCACCATAACCCCGATCACGCGCCTATCGACCCCTATGCGGCCGAAAACCCGGCGGAGTTCTTTGCGGTGACCAGCGAGTATTTTTTCAGCGCGCCAGACCTGTTGAGCCATGCCTACCCGCTGGTCTATCAACAGTTGAGCCTGTTCTATCGTCAGGACACGCTTGCCCGCCTCAGGCAGCTGCAAACCGAACACCCCGAATACCGCGCGCAGCACTGATCGCCCAAGGGTGACGTCCTTATAGGAATACGCCTATAATCGCCGCCACTTTTTGGCCAAATCGGCCAACCAAACTGGCCTACTAACGGGGGCACCGCCCAATGAGCTACAGCAAGATTCCGGCTGGCAAAGACCTGCCGAATGACATCTACGTCGCTATCGAGATTCCGGCTAACCACGCGCCGATCAAATATGAAATCGACAAAGACAGCGATTGCCTGTTCGTTGACCGCTTCATGGCCACCCCGATGTTCTACCCGGCCAACTACGGTTTTATCCCTAACACCCTGGCAGACGACGGTGACCCGCTGGACGTGCTGGTAGTGACCCCTTACCCGGTAGCTCCAGGTTCGGTTATCCGTGCTCGCCCGGTTGGCATCCTGCACATGACTGACGACGGCGGCGGCGATGCCAAAGTGGTTGCAGTGCCTCACGACAAGCTGTCCCAGCTGTACGTTGACGTGAAAGAGTACACCGACCTGCCACCTCTGCTGATCCAGCAGATCCAGCACTTCTTCGAGAACTACAAAGATCTCGAAAAAGGCAAATGGGTGAAGATCGAAGGTTGGGGCGACGCTGAAGCTGCCCGTGCCGAAATCACCAAATCGGTTGCTGCCTACAAAGGCTAAGCAAACGGTCAAGAAAACCCCGGCTCGCCGGGGTTTTTTTATGCCCGCATAAACGCAATAACACAGCCTGTTTACGACACACAGATGACCAGTCAACCGATGTAGGAAATAACTCTGCAACCCTAGGAATTTTCTAGTTTTATTCTGCTTTTATTGAACGCTTAGTTTATTTAAACGGGCTTGGCTTGCCCGTAGACTCTGTGTTCATGAATACATCCGGTGATCGCCTGAAAGCCCTCCTGCGGGAGTGCCATTTAACCGCTTCGGACTTCGCAGCCAATCGCCGCGTTACGCCGCAGCACGTCAACAACTGGTTCAAACGGGGCATCCCCATGGCTCGCCTGGACGAAATCGCCGAGCTGCTGTGCGTCAACAGCCGCTGGTTGCGCACGGGTGAAGGCGTCAAGCATCCGGGCCTTGCCAGCAGCAACGACGAAACCTCGCCGGACCAGGTGCCAGGGCAACACAAACCGGCTGCTGCCGATGACATTGAGGTGCCGCTCTACAATGAGTCCTTGCACCCCGATGGCTCAGGCAAGACCCGGGTGGTGAGAATGCCCGATTGCACCGTGCGGCTCAGTTGTTCAACCTTACAGGCTCTGGACGTCAGCCCCGACCAGGCCATTTGCGCACCCATGATCGGCAATAGCATGGCCCACCGAATCCAGGACGGCTCCACGGTGGCCATCGACCGCAGCCTGACGCAAATCGTCGACGGCGAAATCTATGCCCTTGAGCAGGATGGCATGCTGCGCATCCGCTACGTTTACCGCCTGCCCGGCAATGGCCTGCGTTTGCGCTGCCACAGCAGCCGGGAGTATCCGGACGAAGTGTTCAATGCCGTGCAAGTGCAGTCCCAGCAGATACGGATACTGGGTTGGGTATTCTGGTGGTCCACGCTTAACAGCAGACGACCGCGAGTGCCTTGCACGCTGGACGAATAGCCTTGGGTCTGGGAAAAGTCCGCAAACCCCAGTATGATTCGCCGCACTTGCGCATCCCCCTCGCAGCCAGCGAGCCGGAATGCAGGGCCCGGCAGCAAAAAGCCGCCCCGCCCCACACCCAGCTGCACTGCACTGGATGTCCCGATTGAAGGCGAGTACGGTTTACCAAAAATAAACCAAACCCGCCCCCGAGAAGCCGGCCACAAGCCGGCTTTTTAATGCCTGAAAAAACCCTCGATCACCCACCATCATTCCTCGATAGCGATGCCATCACCTGCCAGCTCACGCTCGATTTGTTCGATGCTGGGCAAACTGGTCTGCAACTCTGCCGGCAGGGAGTCCACCAACTGGTACTCGGCTACGCCAATGGGCCGGGTGTTATCGCGCAAGGCGTACTCGGCCACCACCTTGTTCTTGCTGGAGCACAGCAACAGGCCGATGGTGGGGCTGTCCTGGGGATCCTTGACTTGCCCATCCACGGCGGCCAGATAAAAACCCAACTGCCCAAGGTGCTCCGGTTTGAATTTACCGGCCTTGAGTTCAACCACTACATAGCAGCGCAGCTTGAGGTGGTAGAACAGCAGGTCGATGAAAAACTCATCACCTCCCACATTCAAAAGCACTTGTTTGCCGACGAAGGCAAATCCTGCGCCCAGCTCCAGCAAGAAATCAGTCACATGCCTGACCAGAGCTCTTTCAATCTCTCGCTCATGGGCATCAGCGCCAAGACCAAGAAAGTCAAAGCGATAGGGATCTTTCAACGACTCACGGGCCAGATCGGACTGGGGTTTGGGCAAAAAGATTTCAAAATTACTCACGGCCTTGCCGCTGCGCTCCAGTAAACGGTTCTGGATCTGCATGACCAGCGTATTTCGCGACCAGTTATGCTCGATGGCCTTGGCGGCATACCAGCGGCGGGTCTCGGGGCCGGGGAGTTTGTCCAGCAGCACCAGATTGTGCCCCCAAGGCAATTGTGCAACAGCCTGCTGCACTATTGCCGTGTCAGGCCATGCCTGGGCAAAGGCACGCATGTATTTGAGGTTGCGCAGCGAGAAGCCTTTCATGTCCGGGAAGGCTGCACGCAGATCCAGCGCCAGACGTTCAATCACTTTCGTGCCCCACCCTTGCTGCGTCTGGCGGGTCAAAATGTCGTAACCGATTTGCCAGTACAGCAGCACCAGCTCGCGGTTCACCGCCAAAGTGGCGCGCTGCTGGGCGCCATGAATGCGGCCTTTAAGGTCGCTCAACCAGTCACTGTAACCCTCGGGCTGCGCACTCAAACCAACAGGAATTTCACGCATGGCTTTTTCTCTCGTGGCCACGCCAGCGTGCTTGAGACATCTGCAGGGCACAGATGCAATCGCTGGCAGGGCGCACAAAATAAGCCTTCAAACTCAGCTTTTTTGTACGAAGCTTCGCTTTCACTCCAGTGAAGCGTCCGAGAATTTTCGACTCGGCCCGTAACCTGATCTGGCGTTAACACCAGGTGCAGGAGGGAACGGGCCTGCTCCAACCTCTAGCCCGCTCCTGCACAAGGAATGCAATTGCGAGGCTTAGCGGAACACCAACCCGCCATCAATCAGTGGCGCCTGACCGGTCATATAGTCCGCATCCGGGCTGGCGAGGTAAGCCACGAACGCCGCTACGTCTTCCGGGGTTTCAGCCCGGCCCAGGGCAATGCCGCTGACGAATTTCTCGTAAGTCGCGCCAATCGGTGCGCCGGTGATTTCCGACATGCGCTTGTCGATATCCACCCACATATCGGTCCCCACCACACCCGGGCAGTAGGCGTTGACGGTGATGCCGTGTACTGCCAGTTCTTTCGCCGCCGCCTGGGTCAGGGCACGCACGGCGAATTTGGTGGAGGAATACACCCCTAGCAGGGCATAGCCTTCGTGACCGGCAATGGAGCTGGCATTGATGATTTTACCCTTGCGCTTGAGCGCCTGGAATTTCTCGGCCGCCGCCTGAATCCCCCACAAGGTGCCCTGCACGTTGATGCGGTAGATGCGCTCGACTTCTTCCTGGGTGACATCGGCCAACGGTTTGACCTGGGAGATACCCGCGTTGTTGACCATGATGTCCAGCCCGCCAAGCTGGTTATGGGCGTAATCAACTGCCGAGAACACCTGTTCGCGGTCGCCCACGTCGGCCACAAAGGTGACGGCCTTGCGCCCCAGTGCCTGCACTTCTTCGGCAACGTGGCGCAGCTTGTCCAGGTTCAGGTCAACCAGTGCAATGTCGGCGCCATCCCTGGCCAGTCGCAGTGCGATGCCGCGACCAATGCCCTGGGCCGCCCCTGTTACCAATGCAATCTTTCCTGAGAGTTTCATTCGTTGGTTTCCTTTCAACAATAGGTCAGAGTCCAGCCGGCCTTTACCATAGACCACTGAGCAAAAGACCTATTGATGCAGGGCACGATTGTTCGCCGCTCACCCGCGCCTGCCAGGGTTGCCCGCCACCGGAAAGTTGCCGGTCGGCGCCTGGGTACCCCTTAGAAAACACCTTCATCTGAATACATGGGGGCCCTGTCGATTTGCCCCAAAACCCGCCGTCTGCTAGTGTCAGCCGGTTTTAACGCCTACCGAGAATGCCGCCATGGCCCGCAAAAAAGCTTCCCTGGATTTCGAGCAGTCACTTGCTGACCTGCAAACACTGGTCGAGCGTCTGGAAAATGGCGAGCTGTCGCTGGAAGACTCTCTGACTGCCTTTGAACAAGGCATCCGCCTGACCCGTGATTGCCAGGGCGCACTGGCCCAGGCCGAACAGAAAGTGCAGATCCTGCTTGAACGCGATGGTGAACTGGCCCAAGAGCCTTTTGATGCGGAACAGTCCGAATGATTGATGCTTATCAAATCAGCAGCCAGGCCCGTGTCAACGCGGCGCTTGAACTCTTGTTTGTCGCTCCGGCACCGGAGCTGGCGCGCCTTTACGAGGCCATGCGCTACAGCGTCATGAACGGTGGCAAGCGGGTTCGCCCGCTGCTGGCCTATGCGGCCTGCCAGGCTCTGGGCAGCGCACCTGAACAAGCCAATGGTGCGGCCTGTGCCGTGGAGCTGATCCACGCCTATTCGCTGGTGCATGATGATTTGCCCGCAATGGACGATGACGATCTGCGTCGCGGCCAGCCAACCACCCATAAAGCCTTCGACGAAGCCTGCGCCATCCTGGCGGGCGACGGCCTGCAAAGCCTGGCGTTCAGCGCACTGCTCGACCCGCGCCTGAGCGACCTGGATGCCGATACGCGCTTGCGCATGGTGACGGCCCTGGCCCTGGCTGCAGGCCCGGCGGGCATGGTGGGCGGGCAAGCAATCGACCTGGGCTCGGTTGGCCTCAAGCTCGATCAGGCTGCCCTTGAAAACATGCACCGGCACAAAACCGGCGCCCTGATCGAAGCCAGCGTGCAACTGGGCGCCCTGGCCAGCGGCAACGCAACCGCTGAAAACCTGCAGGCATTGAATGTCTACGCACGCGCCATTGGCCTGGCATTTCAGGTGCAGGACGACATCCTCGATGTTGAAAGCGATACCGCGACCCTGGGCAAACGCCAGGGTGCCGACATCGCGCGGGACAAGCCGACCTACCCGGCGCTGATGGGTCTGGAGCAGGCCAAAGGCTATGCACTGGAACTGCGCGACCAGGCGCTCAACGCCCTGCGACATTTTGATGCAGCTGCCGAGCCGCTGCGCGAATTGGCACGATATATCGTTGAACGCCGCCACTAAAAGCCGCTCTTCAGTAACGATTTCTGACAGGTCTAATGCCAAGGTCTTACTAACGAGTGCCAGACTGCGTGGGCAGCTTACGTTCCATAAGGTAAACTGCCGCCTCTTCTTATACCTATAACGATTCGCCTGATGCCAACGACGTTTCAAGAGATTCCCCGCAACCGTCCGACTACGCCCCTGCTTGACCGGACGGGCACGCCTGCGGGCCTGCGCCGCCTGGCCGAAGCCGAGCTGGAAACCCTGGCCGATGAGTTGCGCCTGGAATTGCTCTATACCGTCGGCCAGACGGGCGGGCATTTTGGTGCCGGCCTGGGTGTCATTGAGCTGACCATCGCGTTGCACTACGTGTTCGACACCCCGGACGACCGGCTGGTGTGGGACGTGGGCCATCAGGCGTATCCGCACAAAATCCTCACCGGGCGTCGCGAGCAGATGGCCACCTTGCGCCAGAAAGACGGCATTGCCGCTTTCCCGCGCCGCTCCGAGAGCGAATACGACACCTTTGGCGTCGGCCACTCCAGCACCTCGATCAGCGCAGCGCTGGGCATGGCCATTGCCGCCCGCCTGCAAAAAAGCGAGCGCAAGGCAATTGCCGTTATCGGTGATGGCGCCCTGACTGCCGGCATGGCCTTCGAGGCGCTGAACCACGCGCCCGAAGTGGATGCCAACATGTTGGTTATCCTCAACGACAACGACATGTCGATCTCGCGCAATGTCGGGGGTTTGTCCAATTACCTGGCCAAGATCCTGTCGAGCCGCACTTACGCCAGCATGCGCGAAGGCAGCAAGAAGGTACTCTCGCGTCTGCCTGGCGCGTGGGAAATTGCCCGTCGTACCGAAGAATATGCCAAAGGCATGCTGGTACCCGGCACCCTGTTTGAAGAGCTGGGCTGGAACTACATCGGCCCGATCGATGGCCACGACCTGCCGACCCTGATCGCAACGCTACGCAATATGCGCGACCTCAAGGGGCCGCAGTTCCTGCATATCGTCACCAAAAAAGGCAAAGGCTTCGCCCCGGCCGAAGCGGACCCGATCGGCTATCACGCCATCACCAAGCTTGAGCCGTTGAATGCGCCGAAAGCACCGCCAAAAGCACCGACCGGGCCGAAGTACTCAGCTGTGTTCGGCGAATGGTTGTGCGACATGGCTGCGGCCGATGAGCGCCTGGTAGGCATCACCCCGGCCATGAAAGAAGGCTCGGACCTGATCGCTTTCAGCGAGCGTTATCCAAAGCGCTACTTCGACGTGGCGATTGCCGAGCAACACGCGGTGACCTTTGCGGCCGGCATGGCATGCGAAGGTTCCAAGCCGGTAGTGGCGATCTATTCGACATTCCTGCAACGCGGCTACGACCAGTTGGTGCATGACGTAGCCGTGCAAAATCTGGACGTGCTGTTTGCCATCGACCGTGCGGGCCTGGTGGGCGAAGACGGCCCGACCCACGCTGGCAGTTACGACCTGTCGTACCTGCGTTGCATTCCGGGCATGGTCATCATGACCCCGAGCGACGAGAACGAACTGCGCAAAATGCTCACCACCGGCCACCTCTACAACGGCCCGGCGGCCGTGCGTTACCCGCGTGGTACCGGGCCGAATGCAGCGATCGAAAAAAACCTCGAGCCGCTGGAAATCGGCAAGGGCGTGATTCGTCGCCAGGGTTCGAAAGTCGCCATGCTGGTATTCGGCGTGCAACTGGCCGAAGCGCTGCAAGTGGCTGAGAAAATCGACGCCACCGTGGTCGACATGCGCTTCGTCAAACCGATGGATGAAGAACTGGTTCGCGAAATGGCTGCCAGCCATGAGCTGCTGGTGACCATCGAAGAAAACGCCATCATGGGTGGCGCAGGCGCAGGCGTCAGCGAGTTCCTGGCCCGTGAAAACGTGCTCAAGTCGGTACTGCACCTGGGCTTGCCGGACGTATACGTCGAGCACGCCAAGCCGAGCCAGATGCTGGCCGAGTGCGGCCTGGACGCTGCCGGCATCGAAGCCTCGGTGCGCCAGCGCATGGCACTGCTGGGGCTGTAAAGAGACATCACCAACTCGTAGCAGCTGCCGCAGGCTGCGTCCGGTGGCGAAGCCATCGTAAACCCTGACCCCTCGGTATGACCGATACACCGAGGCGTATGGGTTTGCGGCGGCTGCGCCACCGGACGCAGCCTACGGCAGCTGCTACGGATTTCGAGCTTGCCTCAAGTCCTGTAGATCCCCTATGAAACACCTTCGCATTGCCCTGATTCTGGGCTGCATGCCCGCCAGCCCTGTACTCGCCGACTCCCTGGAACGCGAAGAAGCGCTCAAACTCCCGCAAACCCTGATCACCGGCAACCGCCAGGTCGAGGCACGCTCGGACAGCAGCAGCGCCAGCAGCGTATTCACCCGCGATGATATCGACCGTCTGCAACCCACCAGCCTGACCGACCTGCTGGGCCGGGTGCCGGGCGTGCAAGTGGCGCGCAGCGGCGGGCGTGGCGGCCTGCCAGGGATTTACATCCGCGGCACCAAGTCGGCGCAAAGCCTGGTGCTGGTCGATGGCCAGCGCATGGCCAATGCCACCTCGGCCGACAGCAACCTGCAGTACCTGGCCATGGACCAGATCGAGCGCGTAGAAGTGCTACGCGGCTCGCGCTCGGTGATCTATGGCAGCGATGCCATTGGCGGGGTGATTCAGATCTTCACCCGCCGCGGCGCCGATCAGGCGCCACAGCTTCGGGTTCACAGTGCGCTGGGCAGTTATGGCAGCTCCGATAACAGCCTGGGCATCTCCGGTGGCAATACGCAAACACGCTACAACCTGAGCGCCAGCCTGGAGCAGACTGCCGGGATCAACCGCACCCACGAGTCCTTCCCCAGCGACAGCGACCACGATGCCTATCGCAACAAGTCATTGAGCCTGAACCTGAGCCACTCGCTGAGCGATGACCTTGAAGTCGGCGTGTCGGCGCTGAAGAACATCGGCAAGACCGAACTCGACAATTCGTTCGGGCGCTGGGACCCGGACACGTTTACCGTCAGTGGCCAGCAGCTTTACAGCGATTTCGATATCAGCAGCGTTGCCAGCTTTATCGACGCTCAGCTCAATGAGCACTGGAACTCGCGACTGGAGTTTGGCCACAGCGAAAACCGCGAAAAAACCCGGGACAAGCTCAGCACCGATATTTACAGCTTCAATACCTATCGCGACTCGCTGAACTGGCAAAACAACCTGACGCTGGACGATCAGAACAGCCTGATCCTCGGCACCGATGCCTATGAAGACCGTGTACGCAGCAGCACCGTTTTCGAGGAAGACAGCCGCTGGAATCGCGCCGGATTTATCCAGCACCGCTTCCACGGTGAGTACTTCTCGACCGAGCTGGGCCTGCGTCACGACCAGAACCAGCAATTTGGCAGCCACAACACCTGGAGCGCCAGCCTGACTGTGCCGCTGAACGCCGACAACGACGTTTTACTGACATACAGCGAAGGGTTTCGCGCACCAACGTTCAATGACTTGTACTACCCGCAATTCGGTAATCCCGATCTCAAGCCGGAATATTCGAAAAGCTATGAGCTGCAATGGCGCAGTCAGCTAAGTGAAACCAGTCGCCTGGAAACTTCGCTGTATCGCACCGATATTCGCGACGCGATTGTGGCCGATGCCGACTTTATCCAGCAGAACATCGGCGCGGCGCAAATCACCGGTTTCGAAAGCGCTTTGCAGCAAGAGTGGTTCGGCTGGCAGAGCAGCCTGGGCCTTGCGATTATCGACCCGCGCGATCGCGACACCGGCCATACCCTGAGCCGCCGCGCACGCCGGACCTTGAGCCTGGATCTGGATCGGCAATTTGACAGGCTGGGCGTGGGAGCCAGCTGGCAAGCGGTGAGCAACAGTTTCAATGATGAAAACAACCAGCAGCCTATAGCCGGTTACGCGGTGCTGGGGTTGCGCAGCAACTGGCAGGCCAGCCCCGAAGTGCGCCTGGACGTGAAAGTCGACAACCTGCTGGACAAGACTTTCACCCGCGCGCTCTACAGCTATGACGGCAACTACTACGGCTACCGCGAAGAGCGACGCAGCTTGCAGTTGGCCATCACCTGGACCCCGACGTTCTAAACCTGTGGGAGCGGGCTTGCTCGCGATAGCATCACCGCGACTTACCTGAAACTCCGCACCGCCTGCATCGCGAGCAAGCCCGCTCCCACAGGGGGGATCAGGGTGACGCCAGTTGCTCACACAGCTTTGCCGTTGCTTCCAGCATCTGCCCGCTCGGGCGTTCCAGGCCCTTGTCGACCAACAGCAGCAAACGCCCATGCTTGACCGCGTCAAGCTGCGGCCAGGCCTTCCAGGCATCCAGCTGCGCTTGGGTACTGGCAATGATCACCTCGGGATTACGCTGCAACACGGCCTCGATACTGACCTGCGGCGCCGGCAGCGTAAGGTCATCAAACACATTGCTGGCCCCGCACACCGCCAGCGCATCGCTGATGATTTGCCCGCCGCCGAGGGTGTACAGCGGCTGGTCCCACACCTGATAGAACGCCCGCAGTGGCGGGTCGCGCCGGTATTGCTCGCGCAATTGCGCCAGGCGTTGGCGCAGTTGCGCCGCCAGTGCCTGGCCACGCTCGGGCCGGTTCAAGGCCATCGCCAGTGCTTCAACCTGATCGGCCAGCTGGTCGAGGCTTGCCGGTTCGGCTGTGTAGGTGGGGATATTCAGACGGCGCAGTTGTTCACGCTGGGCAGCGCCCACACTGCCCGGCCAGAGCAACAGCAGGTCAGGTTGCAGGCTGAGCAGGCGCTCCATGTCCAGTTGCCCGTAACGGCCCACTGAAGGCACGCTGGCAAGCTCAGGCAAGTGTTCGCCCGCCTCCAGACGCCCCACCAGCAAATCGGCGGCGCCCAGTTCAACCACCATTTCGGATAAGGCCGGAGACAGACTGACGACACGAGAGGCCGCCAGTGAAGGCATGCCGACGGTCAGCAGTAATGCCGCCAGCCAGACGCGCATCAACCGACCTGGCGAGGAATGCGATAGAGGTAAAACAACACCAGCGTTGACAGCACCAGCAGCAAGAGCGGCACCCCTTCAAGCCCGACAAACACCGCCAGGGTAGCGATCCAGGTGGGCAGGCCCGCCGCCAGCAAGGCACGCTGACGCGCACGCGCCAGCTCATCCCAGGCGGCTGGCTCTTGCGCGGTATCGAGGGCTTTTTGCAGGTTGATCAGGCCATGTTTGTAAGGCCCGAACGTGCGCAACGTGACGAACATCGATGCAACGCCCGCGATAAACAACGGCATCGCCAGCTCAGGCAGCAGCGGCTCGGACTTGCCGAAAAGCCAGGTGACCAGCACCAGCGGCAGCAGGGTCAGCAGCAGTTGCTGCCACCAACTGAAACTCAGGCGCCGACGACGCTGGCCACGGGTCATGCCGGGTCAGCCTCGTTCTGATGCTGGTTGCCCATCATGTGCCCGAGCTTGTTGGCTTTGGTCGCCAGGTACAGCTTGTTGTGCGGGTTGTGCCCGGTGTGCAACGGCACACGCTCGGCCACGGTGATGCCCATGTCGGTCAAGGCTTTGACCTTACGCGGGTTGTTGGTCATCAGGCGCAGTGAATGCACGCCAACGTGCTCCAGCATTGGCAGGCAGATGGCGTAGTCGCGCTGGTCGGCAGCAAAGCCCAGGCGCTCGTTGGCTTCAACGGTATCGGCACCGCCGTCTTGCAGCTCGTAGGCGCGGATCTTGTTGAGCAAACCGATGCCACGGCCTTCCTGACGCAGGTACAGCAAGACGCCACGGCCTTCACGGGCAATGGCCTGCAAGGCGGCTTCAAGCTGTGAGCCGCAGTCGCAACGCTGGCTGAACAGGGCATCGCCAGTCAGGCATTCGGAGTGCACCCGGCCCAGAACTGGCGCGCCATCCGCCACGTCGCCCAGACTGAGCACAACGTGTTCACGACCCGTGGCCTTCTCAAGGAAGCCATGCATGGTGAATTCGGCAAAGGGTGTGGGTAATTTGCAAGCGGCAACGAAAACGACGGGCACCGTGTGCTCCTGATCAGTTTGAGTACTGGAAATTCGCAAAGGCGACATTGTAACAGGAGGTTCCTGGAGACGCTTAGGCTGAATTACCGAGGATAAATATCTAAAAGTTTGATGACTTATGGCACACACAGGCCCCGTGGGAGCGGGCTTGCTCGCGAAACAGACGATGCGGTGTATCAGGCTTAACGCGGTGATGCCATCGCGAGCAAGCCCGCTCCCACGGGATCACGCACGAAAATGCTGATAGCCGCGAACTGCCGGGGTAATGTCCCGACCTTCGTCATCCAGCAGCGTTACGCCCTGCCCTGCAACCACGCGACCAACCACATGGATCGGCCAACCATCGGCCAGCAGGGTCGGCAATTCAACGGCTGGCAAGGTAAACGCCAGTACATAGTCATCACCGCCGCTCAATGCAGCCTGTTGCGCCCCCGCCTCACCCAGAAATTCTTCCAGCGCCAGCGACACCGGCACCCGGTCGAGCTCAACTACCAGGCCCACCCCGGATGCCGTCGCGATATGCCCGCAATCGGCCAGCAGGCCATCGGAGATATCCAGCGCCGAGGTGGCCTTGCCGCGCAGGGCCTGGCCCAGCGCCAGCTGCGGTTGCGGCGACCAGTAATGAGCCAGCAACGGTTCGCTGATCATGGGTTGCGCACTGCGTTGGCCCAACACCAGCGGTAACGCCCCGGCGGCATTGCCCAACTCGCCCCCCACACACAACAGGTCACCGGGGCGTGCGCCGCTGCGGGTCAGGGCACGGCCCGCGGGAACCCGGCCAAACACGGTAAGGGTCAGGCACAACGGCCCACGCGTGGTATCACCACCAATCAGGCGCAGGCCACAGGTCTGAGCCATCAGGTTCAAACCGCGAGCATAGGCTTGCAGCCAGTCGGCGTCGAACGTCGGCAGGGTCAAGGCAAGGGTAAATGCGAGAGGGGTTGCGCCCATGGCCGCCAGATCGCTGGCCGCCACCGCCAGCGAGCGCTGACCGAGCAGGAAAGGGTCGCAAGGATCTGCGAAGTGCACCCCGGCTACCAGGGTGTCGGTGGAAATCGCCAGCTGTTCCCCGAAGGGAACATCCAGCAGGGCGCAGTCGTCGCCAATACCCAGGGCAACACCCTCGCCGCCCTGCGCACAGGGCGCGGCAGCGAAGAAGTTGCGGATCAGCTCAAACTCGCCCATGGCCGACAGCGCGGTTTAGCGCTTGTAAGCCTTTACTTCAGCTTCACGCAGGCGCGGAGCCAGTTTGTCGAGCACACCGTTGACGAACTTGTGGCCGTCGGTGGAACCGAAAACCTTGGCCAGCTCGATACCTTCGTTGATCACAACGCGGTAAGGCACGTCGACACGCTTGATCAGTTCCCAGGTGGACAGGCGCAGCACCGACAGCTCAACCGGGTCGAGTTCTTCGATGGTGATGTCCAGGCACGGAACCAGGGCCGCATCGATCTCGCCTTTGTGCGCAGGCACGCCGTGCAGGATTTCACGGAAGTAGGCAGCGTCAACGTCGGTGAAGTCGTTATCGACGCGGAACTGCGCTTCGATTTCGTTCAACGATTGCTTGGCCATGTGCCACTGGTACAGGGCCTGAGTCGCGAGTTGACGCGCTTCACGGCGCTTGGCGCTCTTGGATGGCTTGCCAGCGTCCGCAGGTTTTGGATCGCGCGGGTTGAAACGATCGCTTTCGTCGGAAATCACTTGGCCTCCAACTGTGCCAACAGGCTGACCATTTCAAGGGCGGACAAGGCAGCTTCAGCGCCTTTGTTGCCGGCTTTGGTGCCGGAACGCTCGATGGCTTGCTCGATCGAATCAACCGTCAGCACGCCGAATGCAACCGGTACGCCGAACTGCATGGACACCTGGGACAGGCCCTTGGTGCACTCGCCGGCCACGTATTCGAAGTGCGGGGTACCGCCACGAATCACGGCGCCCAGGGCGATGATGGCAGCGAACTCGTTGCGCTGGGCAACTTTTTGCGCAACCAGCGGGATTTCGAACGCGCCAGGGGCACGGACGATGGTGATGTCGCTTTCGTTCACACCGTGGCGAACCAGGGCATCAACGGCACCACTCACCAGGCTTTCGACGACAAAGCTGTTGAAACGGCCAACTACGAGTGCGTAGCGACCTTTGGGGGCGATGAAGGTACCTTCGATGGTCTTCAGGGTCATTCGGTATGTCTCGTATTAAAGAGCCAGAGCGCATTTGCATGCGCTCTTTAGGATATTGGGCCACGAATTCGGACTGGACACGACCGGTCTTTATTCGGAGGGCACGTATTCTACAACTTCCAGATCGAAACCGGATATGGCATTGAACTTCATTGGTGAACTCATCAGGCGCATTTTGCGCACACCGAGGTCACGCAGGATCTGCGAACCGGCACCGACGATGCTGTAGGTGGTCGGTTTTTTTGCCGGTGCGTGGTCCGCGGTTTCGCGGATATTGGCCAGCAATACATCGCCGTCCAGCGGGTGCCCGAGCAACAGCACCACACCGCTGCCCGCCTCTGCCACCGCGCTCATGGCGGCGCGCAGGCTCCAGCGGCCGGGCTGCTTGACCATCAGCAGGTCGCGCAGCGGGTCCATGTTGTGTACACGCACCAGGGTCGGTTCTTCGGCGCAGATCTTGCCCAGGGTCAGTGCCATGTGCACATCGCCTTCGACTGAATCACGATAGGTCACCAAATTGAATTGGCCCAGTTCGCTGTCCAGTGGCTGCTCGGCAATCCGCTGAACGGTACGTTCGTGGATCATGCGGTAGTGGATCAGGTCGGCGATGGTGCCGATCTTGATGCCGTGCTCGGCGGCGAAGGTTTCCAGCTCAGGGCGACGGGCCATGGTGCCGTCGTCGTTCATCACTTCGCAGATCACGCCGCTGGGCTCGAACCCGGCCATGCGCGCCAGGTCGCAGGCAGCCTCGGTGTGGCCGGCGCGGGCCAGGGTGCCGCCCGCCTGGGCCATCAGCGGGAAGATATGGCCCGGGCTGACGATGTCTTCGGCCTTGGCATCCTTGGCAGCGGCCGCTTGCACGGTGCGGGCACGGTCGGCGGCCGAGATGCCGGTGGTGACGCCGGTGGCGGCTTCGATCGACACGGTGAACTTGGTGCCAAAGCCGGAGCCGTTGCGCGGCGCCATTAATGGCAACTTGAGCAGTTCGCAGCGCTCGCGGCTCATCGGCATGCAGATCAGGCCACGGGCGAAACGCGCCATGAAGTTGATGTGCTCGGCCTTGCAGCACTCGGCGGCCATGATCAGGTCGCCTTCGTTCTCGCGGTCTTCGTCATCCATAAGGATGACCATCTTGCCTTGGCGGATGTCTTCAACCAGTTCTTCGATGCTGTTGAGCGCCACGCGGCACCCCCTTACGTCAGGATTTGAGGAAGCCGTTGGCGGCCAGGAAGCTTTCGCTGATACCACCCGAAGTCGGCTCGGCGGCTTTGTCGCCCAGCAGCAGACGCTCCAGGTAGCGCGCCAGCAAATCAACTTCAAGGTTAACCCGGCGACCCGGGCGGTAGTCGCCCATGATGGTTTCGCTCAGGGTGTGCGGGATGATGGTCAGCGAGAACTCGGCGCCATTGACCGCGTTCACGGTCAGGCTGGTGCCATCGACGGTGATCGAGCCTTTATGGGCGATGTACTTGGCCAGTTCCTTGGGCGCGCGGATGCGGAATTCGATCGCGCGAGCGTTCTCTTCACGGGAGATCACTTCGCCCACGCCATCGACGTGGCCGCTGACCAGATGACCGCCCAGGCGGGTGGTGGGGGTCAGGGCTTTTTCCAGGTTGACCCGGCTGCCGCTCTTGAGGTCGTTGAAGGCGGTGCAATCGAGGGTCTCGCGGCTGACGTCCGCGGCAAAGCCGTTGCCCGGCAGCTCGACGGCGGTCAGGCACACGCCGTTGATCGCGATACTGTCACCGAGTTTGACGTCGCTCAGGTCGAGCTTGCCGGTGTCGATGGAAACGCGCACATCACCGCCCTTGGGGGTCAATGCACGGATGCTGCCGATGGATTCAATAATGCCGGTAAACATGTCGTTCCCCTTGAGAACAAAGCCTGTTTGAAACGAAGGCTGAGAATTATACGCTGGCTGATGGCACAGGTATGGCTGTGACTCGCCAGTCATCGCCCACTGCGCGCATTTCCGTGATCTTGAGCAATGGCGCTTCGCTCATATGGGTCAGCGGCAGCTCCAGCAATGGCCGCGCCGTAGAGCCCAAAAACTTGGCGGCGACAAAAATCTGGTATTCGTCGACCAGCCCCTGCTCGGCAAAAGCCCCCGCCAGACGCGGCCCGGCCTCTACCAGCACTTCGTTGACGCCACGCGCAGCCAGCGCCTGCAGCAGCTTGCGCAGGTCGACCTGGCCGTTGGCGCCGTGGATCACCAGGCACTCCGGCCCGGTGCGGTATTGCTCGGCAGGCGGCACGCAGGTGGCAACCAGCGCTGGCCCGGCCTTGAAAAACGGCGCATCCAGCGGCACCCGCAGGCGCCCGTCGATCAGCACCCGCAATGGCGGGCGGCTGAGCGCCAACGCTGTCAGCTCGGGGCTCAGGCCCAGCTCGGGGCCGCGCACGGTCAGGCGGGCGCCATCGGCCAGCACGGTATCCGCACCGGTCAGCACCACGCTGGCCTGCGCCCGCAGACGCTGCACTGCAGAGCGCGCTTCAGGCCCGGTGATCCACTGGCTTTCGCCATTGGCCATCGCCGTGCGTCCATCAAGGCTCATGGCCATTTTCACCCGCACAAACGGCAGGCCGTGTTCCATGCGCTTGAGGAAACCCGGGTTCAACGCCCGGGCATCGGCTTCGAGCACACCGCTGCGCACTTCAATGCCGGCATCGGCCAGGCGCTTGAGGCCGCGCCCGGCAACTTCGGGGTTGGGGTCCTGCATGGCCGCGACCACCCGTGCCACGCCTGCCGTGATCAGCCCTTCGGCGCACGGCGGGGTATGCCCGTGATGGCTGCACGGTTCGAGAGTGACATAGGCCGTGGCACCCCGGGCCAGCTCGCCCGCCGCGCGCAAGGCGTGGACTTCGGCATGGGGCTCGCCGGTGCGCACATGCCAGCCTTCGCCGACGATCTGCCCGTCACGCACGATCACACAACCGACCCGCGGGTTGGGGTGGGTGGTGTACAGGCCGTTGCGCGCCAGTTCGATGGCGCGTGCCATGTAATGGGTGTCTAAAATCGATTGTTCAGTGGACTGGGTCATTCTTTGGAAGGCTCACGGGCAAGGCGGTCGATCTCTTCGCGGAACTCGTTCAAGTCCTGGAAGCGTCGATAGACCGAGGCAAAGCGGATATAGGCCACTTCGTCGAGCTTTTGCAGCTCGCCCATGACCAGTTCACCAACAACCAGCGACTTGACTTCGCGTTCGCCGGTGGCGCGCAGCTTGTGCTTGATCCGGGCCAGCGCGGCTTCAAGGCGCTCGACACTCACCGGGCGCTTTTCCAGCGCACGCTGCATGCCAGCGCGCAGTTTTTCTTCGTCAAAGGGCTGACGACTGCCGTCTTGCTTGATCAGGCGGGGTAGTACCAACTCGGCTGTTTCAAAGGTGGTGAAACGCTCACCACAGGCCAGGCATTCGCGCCGGCGACGCACCTGATCGCCCTCGGCGACCAGACGCGAGTCGATGACTTTAGTGTCGTTGGCACCGCAGAAGGGACAGTGCATGGTGGCAGCCAACAAAAATGGGGAGCGCCATGTTAGCGCATCCCACTGGCAAGACAAGCCATAGGCTTTACGGTATACAGACGGGCTACTATGTTTTAAACCATCTGATACACCGACTGACCTGCCGCTGGAGCCGTGTATGCCGCTACGAACGCTTGTTTTGCTGTGCCTTGCCAGTTTGCTGGTGGCTTGTAGCAGTGAGCCACCTAAATCGGCACAGCCCCAAGTGCTGGCGCAGCCCAAAACCGACGCCCCGGCCGACCTCGGTCCGCTGCCGTCCTATCAGCGCGAGTTGAGCGGCGTATTGACGGGCGTACCGGCAGGCGCCGAGGTGGAGTTGGCCATGCTGATCGTCGACGACCGTGGCCGCCCCCAGGGGCTGATGGCCAGCAGCAAGATTCTCGGCAACAACCAGGCCCTGCCCTTCAAGCTGCGTTTCAACCCGCAAGCCTTCCCGACCGGCATGCGCGTCGAGCTGCGCGGCCGCGCCAGCCAGTCCGGGCAATTGATCCTGCATTTGCCCTCACGCATCATCAATCAACCCACCACCCAGGCACTGGGTACCCTGGCTTTCGTCAAGGCACCATGAATACACCGCTTGGCCTGCAGCAGTCGTTGAGCGAGTTGCTGGGTGATGCGCGGCTGGTGGCCACCGACTTGCCCGGTACTGCGCTCAAGCTCTGGCTGATCGATGCGCACAACATGGATCGCGCTTTCACCCCCGACGAGACCCGGCGCATTCTCTACGAGCCGCCCTACTGGGCGTTTTGCTGGGCCAGCGGGCTGGCACTCGCACGCTTTCTGGCCGAGCAGCCGCAGTGGGTCAAGGGCAAGCGCGTGCTGGACTTTGGTGCCGGCTCCGGCGTTGCCGCGATTGCTGCCGCCAGGGCCGGGGCGCTGGAAGTGGTGGCCTGCGACCTTGACCCGCTGGCGTTGGCGGCCTGCCGGGCCAATGCGCAACTCAATGATGTGCAACTGGGTTATTCCAGCGACTTTTTTGCCGAAGCCGACCGGTTCGATCTGATCCTGGTGGCTGACGTGCTGTACGACCGTGAAAACCTGCCATTGCTGGATCAGTTCCCCACCCGCGGGCAACAAACCCTGGTGGCCGATTCCCGCGTGCGCGACTTCCAGCATCCACTTTATCGGCAACTGGCCATGCTCAAGGCACTGACCCTGCCCGACCTGGCCGAGCCCCACGAATTTCGCAACGTCAGCCTGTATCACGCGTGCCGTGAGCCAAGCGCTTTCAGCCGCCTGGTACAGCCTTTATAGTTGCCTTCATTTACCTGCTTCGAGACACATAATGAATCAGCCTACGCCCTCTTTCAGCTTCGACGTAACCTCCGCTGACTTCGACAAACTGGTGGTCCAGGCGTCTTTCGACCAACCCGTACTGGTGGATTTCTGGGCCGAGTGGTGCGCACCGTGCAAAGTGATGCTGCCGATCCTGGAACAGATCGCCGAGGATTATCAGGGCGAATTGCTGCTGGCCAAGGTCAACTGCGACGTTGAGCAGGACATTGTGGGTCGCATCGGCATACAGACCTTGCCCACCGTGGTGCTGTTCAAAGACGGCAAAGTTGTCGACGGTTTCCAGGAAGCCCAGCCTGAGTCGGCCATTCGCGCCATGCTCGCGCCTCACGTGGTCATGCCCGAAGCCGCGGTTGAAGACCCGCTGGTGCAAGCCCAGGCGCTGTTTGCCGAAAGCCGCTTTGCCGATGCCGAAGCCCTGCTCAAAAACATCCTGACCGAAGACAACAGCAACGCCAAAGCGCTGATCCTGTATGGCCGCTGCCTGGCCGAGCGTGGTGAATTGACTGAAGCGCAAGCGGTACTCGATGCGGTCAAAAGCGACGAGCACAAAGCCGAACTGGCCGGGGCCAAAGCGCAACTGACGTTCTTGCGCCAGGCAGCTGATCTGCCGGATGTAGCCGACTTGAAGACCCGCGTGGCGCAAAATCCGCAGGACGACGAAGCAGCGTATCAACTGGCAATCCAGCAACTGGCGCGCCAGCAATATGAAGGGGCACTGGACGGTCTGCTGAAGCTGTTTACCCGCAACCGCAGCTACAACGAAGGCATTACCCACAAGACCCTGCTGCAAGTGTTCGACCTGCTGGGCAATGATCACCCGCTGGTCACCACCTACCGCCGCAAGCTGTTTGCTGCGCTGTACTAAACGCCGATACATATCTGTAGCAGCTGCCGAGGGACGAGGCTGCGTCCGGCGGCGAAGCCGTCGTAAAACCATTCAGCCTTGGTGTTTCAGTTATATCGCGCTTGCCGGGTTTACGACGGCTTCGCCGCCGAACGCAGCCTCGCGTTGCTCGTCAGCTGCTACAGGTTTTTTGTTACGCCCCGTCAACCCAGCTATAGATCGGTGAGTCAGCCCCGCTGACCACTTTCACCTCGGCACAATGGCGCAAGCGCACCAACAGGCGTTTGCCTGCGCCTGTGCTGCCGGCCAGTGCTTCAAGCTGCCCCAGCAACTCAGGCCCGGTCATTTGCCCGGCCTTGCGCAGCAAGTCCTTGGTGGCTTCCCACACGGCATCATCCTGGTTCACGGGCCTGGCAGCCGGCTGGCTCACCGGTGCATCAGCCACAGGCAACTGCGCGCCCAGCTTCGCCCAATCGCTGTCATCCAGCTCCACCGTCAAATCCACCGGCCAGTCGCCTATTGTTCCGCGAATGCGCACCATCGTCGTGCTCCTCAATTTTCATCTCGCCATGCTCCCATGCGTCTTGCGTAACGCCAAGCACACGGGCAAACTCTCGGCATACTTGTTATAAGATCACATAACAAAATTTTCACATTTCTTGCCGGAGTCCTCCCATGCGCCGTTTGCTTCTTGCTTTGCCGTTTGCCTTGTTGCCGCTGGCGATGGCTCATGCCGCCGACGCTCACGACCATGAGCACGACAGCCTGCCACCCCACGAGCATGGCGTGGGCAGTTTGAATGTCGCGCTGGACGGTCAGACCCTGGAACTGGACCTGGACGGTCCGTCGATCAACCTGGTGGGTTTTGAGCATGTGGCCACTACTGAGGCAGACAAGGCCAAGGTCGAGTCGGCGCGCAAGCAACTGGAAAACCCGCTGGTGCTGTTCAGCATTCCCAAGGCCGCCGGTTGCACTGCCGAGGCCCAGGAACTGAAAAGCCCGCTGTTCGACCCGGCACCTGAAGAAGGCAGCGCCAAGGGCGAGCACCATCACAGCGATATCGAAGCCCACTATGCGTTTACCTGCAGCACGCCGGACGCTTTGAAAACGCTGGATCTGTCGCAGTTTTTCAAGACATTCCCGGGCACGCATAAATTCAAGGTGCAACTGATAGGCCCAAGTGGCCAGCAAGCGGTGGAAGTGACGGCCAAGGCACCTACGCTGAAGTTTTAAACACCTGCCTCCCCCTGTGGGAGCGGGCTTGCCCGCGATGACATCACCTCGGTGTGCCTGACAGACCGCAGCGTCTGAATCGCGAGCAAGCCCGCTCCCACAGACAGTATTCCCCCACTCCCAGGCGATTCTCCCCCCCATGACCCAAGCACTTATCGAACTGAGCGACCTGAGCTTCAGCTGGCCGGGCCACCCCGTGCTGCTGGATATTCCGGCGTTTCGCCTGGAGCCGGGTGAAACCCTGTTTCTCAAAGGCCCCAGTGGCAGTGGCAAAACTACTTTGCTGGGCCTGCTGGGCGGCGTGCAAAAAGCCAACAGCGGCACCATCCGCCTGCTGGGTCAGGAGTTGGGGGAGCTGGGTTCAGGCGCCCGCGACCGCTTCCGGGTTGATCACACCGGTTACATATTTCAGCAGTTCAATCTGCTGCCGTTTTTGTCGGTACGCGAAAACGTTGAACTGCCTTGCCACTTCTCCAGGCTGCGTGCCAGCCGCGCCGTGCAACGCCATGGCAGTGTGGATAACGCCGCGCAAACCCTGCTCGCGCATCTGGGCCTCAAAGACCCGGCGCTGCTGGAGCGTCGCGCCGATTCGCTGTCCATCGGCCAACAACAGCGTGTGGCCGCCGCCCGTGCCCTGATCGGCCAGCCCGAACTGGTGATTGCCGACGAGCCCACCTCAGCCCTCGATGCCGATGCTCGCGAAGCCTTTATCCAGTTGCTGTTTGCCGAATGCCGCGAGGCAGGCGCCAGCTTGCTGTTTGTCAGCCATGATCAAAGCCTGGCGCCTTTATTCGACCGTAACCTGTCGCTGTCTGAACTCAATCGCGCCGCCCTGTCGGTAGAGGTCTGAGATGTATCTGTTTCGTCTAGCGCTGGCCAGCCTGGCCAACCGTCGCTTTACCGCACTGCTGACCGCTTTCGCCATTGCCCTGTCGGTATGCCTGCTGCTGGCCGTCGAGCGGGTGCGCACCGAAGCCCGCGCCAGTTTTGCCAGCACCATCAGCGGCACCGACCTGATCGTCGGCGCCCGTTCGGGCTCGGTCAATCTGCTACTGTATTCGGTGTTTCGCATCGGCAATGCCACCAACAATATTCGTTGGGACAGCTTTGAACACTTCGCCAACAACCCCAAGGTGAAATGGGCGATCCCCATGTCCCTGGGCGACTCGCATCGCGGTTATCGGGTGATGGGCACCAGCGAAGCGTATTTCGAGCACTACCAGTACGGCCGCAAGCAAAACCTCAAGCTGGCCAGCGGCCGCCCTTTTGCCACTGATCCATTCGAGGTGGTGCTGGGCGCCGAAGTCGCCGAGGCCCTGCATTACAAACTGGGCGACAAGCTGGTGCTGGCTCACGGCGTGGCAGCGATCAGCCTGGTCAAGCACGATGACAAACCGTTTACCGTGGTCGGCATTCTCGCGCGCACCGGCACCCCGGTAGATCGCACGCTGCATATCAGCCTGGGCGGCATGGAAGCGATCCATATCGACTGGCATAACGGTGTGCCAGCCCACGGTGCCGGGCGTGTCAGCGCCGACCAGGCCCGTAATATGGACCTCACGCCCCAGGCCATCACCGCGTTTATGCTGGGCCTGAACAGCAAGATTTCGACCTTTGCCCTGCAACGGGAGATCAATGACTTCCGCGGTGAGCCGATGATGGCGATTTTGCCCGGCGTGGCCCTGCAGGAGCTGTGGAGCCTGATGAGCACCGCTGAAAAAGCGCTGTTTGTGGTGTCGCTGTTTGTGGTGCTGACCGGGTTGATCGGCATGCTCACGGCCATCCTGACCAGCCTTAATGAACGTCGCCGGGAGATGGCGATTCTGCGTTCCGTGGGCGCCCGGCCCTGGCATATCGCCACCCTGCTGATTTTCGAAGCCCTGGCGCTGGCATTGGCCGGGGTGATCGCAGGCGTAGGGTTGCTGTATGTATGCATTGCCGTTGCTCAAGGCTATGTGCAATCCAATTACGGCCTGTATTTGCCGCTGGCATGGCCAAGTGAATATGAATGGACCCTGCTCGGCGGTATTCTGGCTGCAGCCCTGCTGATGGGCTGCGTGCCGGCATGGCGCGCCTACCGACAATCGCTGGCCGATGGTCTGTCCATTCGTTTATGAGCTTGAGTCTATGAAAAGGTCTGCAATGTCCCGCGCGCTGCTGGCGCTGTTACTGCTGGTTGCGACCCCGCTGTGGGCGGCCGAACCCAAGGAGCTGACCTGGTCGGAGATGATCCCGGCGGATGCACCGCCTGAAGCACCGGACATGACGCCGCTGCACGACCTGTCGCAGATGGGCAGCATGGAAGCCGCTCCGGCAGCCAAACAGGACTTGCCCAATGCGCCGGTGGTCCCGGCGCTGGATGGCCAGTTGATTCGTTTGCCGGGGTATATCGTGCCCCTTGAAGTCAGCGAAGACGGGCGTACCACCGACTTTTTGCTGGTGCCCTACTTCGGCGCCTGCATCCATGTGCCGCCACCGCCGTCGAATCAGATCGTGCATGTGACCAGTAAAGAGGGGGTCAAGCTCGACGAGCTGTACCAGCCGTACTGGATCGTCGGGGCACTGCAGGTCAAGCCAAGCACCAGCGAACTGGCGGATGCGGGGTATCAGATGGATGCTCAGCGGATCGTGGTGTACGAACTGCCTGAGTAAACCCAAAGGCCCCTCACCCTGGCCCTCTCCCAGAGGGAGAGGGGACTAAAAGCAAAAGCAGGTTTGCGCAACGCCCCCAATCAGCCCCCTCTCCCTCCGGGAGAGGGTTGGGGTGAGGGCGCTCTTGGCAATTAACGAATTTTTCACAACTTCACGTTTTCATTGAGCTGGGTCAACTGGACAGGCCGGGGCGCTCATTACCATTGGTTATATAAATTTTAAATATCCCAATGGAGCTCCCATGCACAAGTCTTTGCTCAGCGCAGCCGCCCTTGCGCTCGCCGTCGTCGCCCCTCTGGCCCACGCACACACGGAAGGCGACATCATCGTGCGTGCCGGTGCCATCACGGTAAACCCGAAGGCCGACAGCTCCAGCGTCAAGGTTGATCAGGGCCCGCTGGCGGGTGCCGACCTGGGTGGCAAGGCAACCATGAGCAGCGACACGCAATTGGGTCTCAACTTCGCCTACATGATCACCGACCATGTGGGTATCGAACTGCTGGCAGCCACACCGTTTGAGCATGACGTCAAACTCAAGGGCACCGGCCTGGCAGCCGCCAACGGCAAACTGGGTACCCTCAAGCACTTGCCGCCAACCCTGAGCGTTGTGTACTACCCGCTGGACTCCAAGTCGGTATTCCAGCCTTATGTCGGTGCCGGTATCAACTACACTTGGATCTACGACGAGCACGTCGGCAGCCGCGCCAGCGCCGAAGGTTTCGACAACTTCAAGGCAAAAAACTCGTGGGGCATGGCCTGGCAGCTGGGTGCTGACTACATGCTGACCGACAACATCATGATCAACGCCCAGGCACGCTATATCGATATCGATACCCGTGCCACCGTGGAAAACAACGCCGTTGCGCCGGGCACCCGTGCCAAGGTCAACGTAGACGTCGATCCGTGGGTCTACATGGTTGGCCTGGGCTACAAGTTCTAAACCCGGCAATCATAAAAAAAGGCGCCTTTGAAAGGCGCCTTTTTTGTGGGCGGGCGGTTATTAGCGGCCTAGCAGGCGCGCCAGCCCGACACTCATTGGTGTGGTTTCACCCAATGTGAAGCGCTGCAACAGACGGCTGTTGTCGGCACGCGAATGGCGAATGTCGCCCGAACGGGCCGGGCCGTGGCTGATCGGCGGCAACTCGCCGACGACTTCGCTCAGTGCCGCAAGCATCTGGTTGAGTGTCGTGGCCTTGTTCAAGCCAACGTTGATCGCACCCTCTTCAGCTTTATCGGTCTCGACGGCTTGCACCAGAATCTTGACCAGATCGCCCACATACATGAAATCGCGAGTTTGCTCGCCATCGCCAAAAATGGTGATCGGCAGGCCTTTTTCTGCTCGTTCGCAAAAAATGCTGATAACGCCAGAGTACGGCGATGACGGATCCTGATGTGGGCCATAGATGTTGAAAAAGCGGAAAATCACAGGTTCAAGACCGTGCTGGCGGCGGTAGAAGTCCAGGTAGTACTCGCTGGCCAGCTTGTCGGACGCATAAGGCGTCAACGGTGCTTTGGGAGTGTCTTCGACTATCGACTCGCCTTCACCGTTATTGCCATACACAGCCGCACTGGATGCAAAGACAACACGTTTGACGCCTGCTTCACGCATGGCTTCGCACACGTTAAGGGTACCGATAAAGTTGCTTTGGTGGGTGCGTACAGGATCATCCACCGAGGCTTGCACCGAAGCGACCGCCGCCAGATGAACCACTGCGCTGCAGCCGGCCATGGCCTTGGCCACCACGGTTGCATCGGCGACATCACCCTCAATCAACTCGACCTTGGGATTATCCAGCGGCAGGTTGCTGCGCTTGCCTGTCGAAAGGTCGTCGAGAATACGCACGCAATGGCCATTGGCCAATAAGGCAGGTACCAGGTTGGAGCCGATAAAACCGGCGCCACCGGTGATTAAAACGGGGGCATCAGCCATGACGATAAAACCTGTCCAGTAAAGCGGGAAGAGCCGCACGCCAGGCGCGAGGCTTGATCCCGAAGGTGTGTAGAATTTTTTTGCAGGCCAGCACCGCGTGCTGGGGTTCTTCTGCCGCATCGGGCCGTGCGGCGTGCGCCTGGGGTGTCGGCGCTTCAATTGCCAGCGGGTGCAGGTTGCGGGCCTCGGCCAGGATCGCCTGCCCCAGCGCCAGCGGCGTTGTCGCCTCATGCCCGGCGTAGTGGTAGGTGCCCCACAGTGGCGCCGCGCAATCAAGCTGCTTGAGTACCGAGATAATCACCCGCGCAGCATCATCCACCGGTGTCGGGTTGCCCCGTCGGTCATCGGCCATCAGCAACTCGCCCGGCTTCTCGGCCTGGGCCAGGAACCGTCCCAGAGTGCCATCGGGGCTGTCATCGAGCAGCCAGCCAAAACGCAGCAGTACATGTTGCGGGCAAATGGCCCGAACACTTTGTTCAATGCGCCACAACGCCTGGCCGCGCAACCCAAGCGGGACGGGTTCGTCTTTTTCGCTGTAGGCCGTCGCCCGCGAGCCATCGAACACCCGATAGCTGGAAGGCTGCAACAAGATGATGTTGTGGTGCTGGCACAGCTCCGCCAGACGCTCGACAGCGCGCTCCTGGCTGGCAAGCCGGGCCTCGCTTACTGACTGCGCCTGAAACCAGTCGAAGTAGTACGCAAGGTTGATGACCGCATCCGGGCGGGTGTCATCGAGCAGTTGCGTGAGGCTCGCGGCGTCCCAACCGTCTTGCGGCGGGCGCGGGGCTAGGAAATTGATGTCTTCCTCGGCTCCCAGACGAATCAGCGCCTGCCCGAGGGCATTTCCGCCGCCCAATAACATAAGGCGCATTCGCATAAAGTATGCAGGCTCAGTCTATTCAGAACGGTGATGTATACCAGAAAATCAGCCGTGAAAGCTGCTGACCCTAATCAAGATAGCCGCATTTTGCGGGTTTCTGGCCCACACGTCACTGACAAACTGCCTCATGCTAAAAGGCCTTCATTGGGATCCGGGCGGAATATCCGTCAGTAATACCCCAGACCGTTGCGCCAAAGCCTGCGCGGGCGGCGTTTGTTCCGTCTCGCGCACGGGCATCAGAAACCCCTGTGGATAATGTTGCGCGAAATGAACATCCGCCGATTTATCCACAAGCTTTTTCAGCCGGTCGTTGAACGCCCGGCTCACGGTGTTCTGCGCCCCGGACATGGTGCGGAACTGCGCGGTGATGGTCACGCCGTCGAGGTTCATGCTGTCGACCCCGAAAATCGTCAGCGAACCTTGCAGGCTGAGCCTGAGCAAGGGGTCGTTGCTGATCTGGTTGCCGGCCTCGCGGATCAGGGCAGTGGCTTTGTCCATGTCAGTGTCATAGGTGAACTGCACTGAGAAAAAGGCATAGGCAAACTGGCGCGAATGATTGATCACCGCCTTGATCTGCCCAAACGGAACCGAGTGGACAAAGCCACGCGAATCCCGCAGGCGCAAGGTGCGAATGGTCAGCCCCTCCACCGTCCCCGCGTGGGCGGAGTCGATCACCACCCAGTCGCCGACCGAGATGGTGTCTTCAATAATGATAAACAGCCCGGTGATCACATCCTGTACCAGTTGCTGGGAGCCAAAACCGATGGCCAGGCCGATGACCCCGGCCCCCGCCAGGAAAGGCGCAACGTTGACGCCCAGATTGGCCATTGTGGTGATGGTGCAAATCACCACCAGAATCACTTTGATCGCATTGCGCGCCAGCGGCAGGATGGTTTTGATCCGCGTGCTGGGCTCATGGCTGCCACGGCGGTTGGTGGCCGGTTCCAGGGCTTGTTGAATGGCCGTATCGAGCACCACCCAGGTCAGCCAGGTCACCAGCAGAATCAACAGGATATGGCCGAGTGAGTCGCTGATGACCTTGCCGGTACTGCTGTCTGACGCAAAGGCCAGCAACGAAAAACCCCAGACTTTGGCCAGCAACTCGATAAAGGTCACGGCCAGGGCAATACGCAGCAGTGCGTAGACCACGCCTATAAACCGCTCCTGGTAGGCCCCCGCACGCTGGGTTCGGGTTCGAAACGAATGGTGCAGCACCGTGCTCAAAAAAACCGTACCGATCAGCAGGCCCGATGTCAGCAAGGCACTGCGCAAGGCGCGTTCACTGCCCTCGCCCACCCCCAGCAAATTACGCGCACTCACCAGCAACATCAGCAGCACAGGCCAGTACCAGAGCACCGAAAAAATCCGCAAGGACTCCTGCAAGGCCGGCTGCCCGAGCCGCTGCGCCAGGGCCCGATTGCGAATCAGGTGGGCCACCGGGCGCCGCACCCGCACCACCAGCCAGGCAAACACACAGCACGCCAGCAGCCCGGCAAACACCGACAGGCAACTGGCGATATTGCCACCAATTTGCCGGGCGATTTGCGGGCTGCCCATCGCATCACTCAGGGCTGAAGAGAAACCGATCAAAAACAGCGGGCGCCTGGAGTACTGGCGAATGATCTGCACCGCGCGCCGCTTGTGCCCCGTATCGAACAAGGTGCTGAGGGACAGCACCAGCGCCACGCAAAACACCCCGCCGCTGCCGGCATACGTCAGGCTCAGGCCGAACGAGCGGCCCAGCGTGTCTTGCAAGAATCGGCTGGCATACAGGGTCAGCAACAAGGACAGCAGCGCGGGCACCATATACGGCGCCACATACTTGACCAGCGCCTGAATGCGCGGCCTGCCAGCAATCGGTCGGGTTGTGAGCAGATAACGCGCCAGCCATCGCCCGGCAAACATCAGCCCGAAAAATGCGCCAAACCAGATGACCGACAACAGGAAGAAATCGGCCAGCCCGCTCCATGACGGATGGCTGGATGCCTGCTCGACCAGTGCCCCCACTTCATCAGCCGCACGCTCGGTACGCAGCCCCCAGGTGTCCAGCAGGTGCATGCTCAGGCCCAGTTTGTCCTTAACCTCATCCATGCCAGCACCCAAAGCCCCCAGCAGGCCGCCATCAACCAGAACAGGCGGTTTGCCATCCGCCTCTTCGGCCTTGATCACGGAAGCCAGTGTGGGCGCGGCATGGAGCAGGCCGTTGCCTGAAAACAACACGACGAACAGCAAAATCAACGTTTTGAATTTGAACAAACCCGGGGGCCTCCTGAGTATCCTTGACAGGCCAGCCGAATCGAAGGGATTAGGCTCGATACGGGGCGCGCCTGCGTTTTCGATCAAGTGCAGCATAGTCAATGTCACGTCAGCTGCCGGAAATAATCGGTCGAGGCCTAACTGAAGTTACCGCCCTGGCATACACAACCAGACAAAATGTGTAATCAAAAAAGCTGCCTTCAGCACCGCAATAAACGACCAGAAGAAAATCAAGCTCTCAATAAGTGACAGGCATCACTATTATTAAAATAGTTCGAGCGCCTCGATAAACGAAAACTTTAAAACTCGGTTTATTCTGCCTCACCCCAAGACTTAGTTAAGACCGCACGACTGACTTATAACGTCGCCACGTACTACAAAAGCAAACAACTGCTCACGCCATTTAAATACAAAACACCCAACCCGGAGCACTCAATGTTTAGAACGTTAAACAGCTGCACACCCAGTTCAAAACCAGCCAATACCGCAGATCGCAAACCAACATGAAAGATTATGAAAGTTTCACCTGACATATTTACAAACACTATTTCATCCCCTAGAGCCCGCCACACCGGGCACTACAGGTTTGTATGCTCATTCGAGTGCTGTATTGAATTTGTAACATTTAACAGTCTTACTTGACTGACTTCCCGGAGTTCGGAAATTGGAAACAATGATCGATGCTATTTTGTCTGCCCTGGATAACCCACAGCAAAGCGCACTGCGACAGATTACTGTCATAGAAGAGAACGGGGAAGAAAAGAGCATTTCCTATGCGGCATTGGCACAACAAGCATTGGCTGTTTCTTCAGCCCTGACCGAACTGGGGGTTGTTCGTAATGACTTGGTTACTCTTGCCCTGCCGGCATCCATCGATCATTTGTTGCTACTGACTGGATGCGTGTTGATTGGCGCCTTGCCTTGCACCGTCGCGCTGCCTGGAAGGCTGATGGCAGACTCGCCGCGCAACCAGATACATGTTGCCTGTCAGTTGTTTGCACCGCGCCTGCTGATCGCATCCGAAAGCAACACCCCCGCACTCCAGAGTTTGCTGGCTCGCATGCCTGTGCGTGTGGTCTCAAGCGCAGAGGTAAGGGTCGCTGCCAGCGCAGGGTTTCCAGTGCGCGTGGAACGCTGCCAACCAGACAGCGGCCATCATGTGCAACTGACGTCGGGCTCGACCGGTCGCCCCAAGGCCGCCATCCTCAGCCATCGCAATGTCATCGCCAATGTGCGCGGTATCGGCGGTGTGGTTGGCTACAGTGCCGAGCGCGGCGACGCCTCTGCTTCCTGGCTGCCGCTGCATCACGACATGGGCCTGGTGACGCTTCTGTCGAACCTGTATTACCAGGCACCCCTGCTGTTGATGCAGCCGGCCAGCTTTATTCGCAACCCGCTGGGCTGGCTCAAGCGCATGTCCAGCTTTGGCGCAACCACCACGGCGGCGCCGACGTTCGCCCTGCAGTATTGCATTCGCCGTTACCGCGAAGCGTCCATGAAAGAGGTGGATCTGCACAAGTTGCGCAATATCTTTGTCGGCGCCGAAAGGGTGGATGAAGTTTGCCTGCGGGACTTTGCACAGACATTCGCTCCGCACGGGCTTTCACGGTCTGCGCTGCAGCCTTGTTACGGCATGGCGGAATCGACGCTGGCGGTGACCATGCACAATACGAACTTCAATTACGACAAGCAGGCGCTCGCCTACGTCATTGCTGACCGTATCGATTCCGGCGCGGTGATCGACCATTGGCAGGCTCGCCGCGCGGACGAGAACACTCGCAGGGTAGAAACCGTACTGTCGATGGGCCGGCCGATTGAGGGCATGCAAGTTGCCGTCAAAGCCCTGGACCGTTCCGACGCCAAGGACCGCGAAGTAGGCGAAATCTTTATACGCGGCACCTCGGTCATGTCCGGCTATTTACCCGCCGCAGGCCAGGCCGAGCCGTACCAAAGCGGCGACTGGTTTGCGACCGGGGATATAGGTTATCGAGTGGATGAACATGTGTTTGTACTCGGCCGCAAGAAAGAACTGATCATCATCCGTGGCAGTAATTATTTCCCCCATGAAATTGAAGATGTCATTGCCTCACACCCTTTATTGGCCAGCGGCGGTAATGCCGTTGCGGCCTTCGGTATCTACGACGAAGCGCAGAGAACCGAAAGCCTGGCGATTATGATCGAGCTTGACGCGAAACAGGCTCAAATCGAGCTGCGCACCCAACTTCAAAACCAGTTGCGCGACAAGTTTGGATTTGGTGCCCACGCCATCACCTTCGTTGCACCCGGAAGTTTGCCACGCACCACCAGCAACAAACTTAAACGCCTGGAGTGTCGGACAATTTATCTCCAAACAGTAATGGACAATAAAGACACAACCGATATAGAGCAGCTTGTTATTTAAAGTACCTGCCAACCAGTGACACCGATCGTCTGACGCACTGCAACTTTTAAATACTGGACCACTCACTATGCAAACCTTGACGCAAGGTATGGATGCTCGTTCGTCACGTCATTCATTATTGAATCTTTGTGCACAACCGGTTGTTCATCGCTTATCCATATATGGCGAACTGCCTGCTCACTTGATCCAGATTATCTCGCGCGCTTGCGTGCGATTGATGGATTCAGACATGTTGATTTTGCAGACGATGCACAACTACGAGTTTGCCGAACAATTGAACCGACCCTCGGTGGCCCTGTCGCAGCCGACCCACGAGTTGGAACATATTCTGGAGCGCATTCAGCAAGACGGTCTGGCGTTGCACTACCGATCCTTCATGCAGAACTTCGCCCATTTGTTTTCGCTGTTCCTGACGCCGGATCAATATGCACGGGCCCGCGCCAGCATTGATGCCGGCAGCGCCCTGCGTTTCCTGATGAGTGATGCCGGCGGCCCAACCCTCACGAGCTGGCGCACGGTCGCCCAGCCGGAAGGTGAGGGTTTCAAGCTGCATATCGACAAGGTCTGGGGCATGTACGCCAACCTTGACGGTATGGCCATCGTCGCCGCCCGCACGCCGGGCTCGTTTTTCCCGTCGGCCTTCCTGGTCTGGCCCGAGCAATACAAGACCCTCAAGCGAACGCTCTGCGGCGAGCCCTTTCTCGGCGATGTCGTGCAGTTGGGGAACGTCAAGGGCACGGTGCAGGTTTCCCAGGAGGATCGCCTGACAGTGGGCGGCCCCGCGGTACTCAAAAAATACCTGACGACGGTACGGCCTTTTCTGGTGCGTGCACTGATGGCCCATCTTGACTGGCTGGCTAGTCAGGGGCGCCTCGAACTGACGCCGGACGAACGCGCGTCCCGCGATTTCATCGCCGCCGCCGCCCGCACCAAGACGCTCTCCGACCGCTACGAGAGCGAAGACGTGCAGCGCGTACTGGCACTGAAACTCGCCTCCAATGAACTGCTTTTGCATCTGGTCAGCCGCGGCGCCGTGCCGAGTTTTCTCGACCAGCGTGACCTGTTGGCGTTTACCAAAATGGAAGGCAGCTCTTACCGCTGTTACCACGAATTGCGCGCAAGCATGCGCGTGGCCAAGCCTGAATCCGACTCACTTTAATCCGCTCTACCCCCAGGAGAAGCACCTATGACAACGACGACTGAAACCCTCAACACCCTGGAACTTCTGAAGAAAGAAGCCGCCAAGATTCTCAATATCGAATCCGTCGATACCCACGTCGGCTTGGGTGAACTGGGTATTGATTCACTCAATGTGGTTGAGCTGATCGTCTATTGCGAACAGCTCTACGGATCCATTGACCCTGAGCAACTGAACATCACGCAGTACACCACCCTGGAGCAAATCGACACCCAGTTGCATCAGCAACAAGTCGCCTGATCGCCAGCCACCCTCATACCAGAAGCTCACCATGTCGAACTCGCCGCCCTTTGCATCAACGCCGTCACTTGGCACCGTTCCGGCTTTCACGGTCCATACGCTGGCTTACCTGCGCACAGAAACACCCTTTGTGTCGCCCCAGGTGAGCCTGGAGGATGCAGCGTTGGCGTTGGGGCAGCGGGTAGGCGATGAGGCGTGCCGTTATGCAAGCGACGCAGGGCCTATCGACGATTACGTGGTGAGCTCGACCGTGCTGTCCCAGTTTTTGGCTGACGGTTCGCCCCATGCAGACTATTTCCAGGAGGCGATAACCAGCCATTACGGGCGCCGTCCTGACTGGATAACCAACGCCTATGAATGCACGGGTTGGGGTTTCATCCTGCGCTATATCCAGGGCAAGGCGCAGTTCAACGGGCGTCGCAGGCTGTTGCTGCAGATTGTCGACACAGACATCCACAATTTTACTTACTGGCTAGGCAACAACCGTTGGGGCAAATCCGGGTTTGGCATCTGCACCTTAGTGATTGATGTAATTGCAGAGGCTCAAAACATGCTGTTCATCGGCACTGCAAGCCAGGCCAATGCGCTGCTGCAATTAGGGCGAGGCCTGCGCAGTTTCACCGAAAGCCGGCCTGGCCTGGGTATCGCCGTACCGTTTTTCCCCGAGATGTCGCGCCGCGCCCTGTTCAAGTGCTTCGACACGGCTTGCGTACACGCCGACCATTATCAGCGATTCGGTCATTCCTTCGGCAGCGACCCCTGGCTTTCACTACTGGGCGAGCTTGGCGCGGGCTCCGCGCACCCCGGCAGCGACTGCATCGTGTCGTCGCTGGCCATGAACGGCTATTTTTCGATTGCCCAGATAACCCTCGCGCCCGATCTGCACCATGCACTGGAAGGTGAAATGTGAAGAGCGCGCAAACCTGTTCGCTGCTGTTGCAGCGCAATCCGGATCACAGCCGGCCTGTCCCTTGTTCGGCTCGCAACCTGCCACTGTTCGAAACGCAAGACTATGCACGCCGAAGTGTTTACGCACACCACAACCCCACGCCGGTGCTGGTCAACAACCAGCAGTACTACACCCTGCTGTCGACGCTGGCCCAACACATTTGGGACCGCTGCGGCGAACACACGCGGCTCCTGGCGCAGGTACGCATGCCGTCCATCGACCTTGCGTTGCCAAAAAACCTGCTCGATCCACGCGTAACCCTGGGCGCCCATTTATCCAATGAAGCCCTGTTCTGGGCACGCCAGCTAGAGACGCCGGTGGTCTGGATCAGCGCCGAACAGATTCGGCGCGACCTGTGGGACGGCGGCGATAACCGCCTGCATATCGCCGCCTGGAATACCGCACACACCCCAGCCATCACCGAGTGGTTCTTGCCCGACCTGGACTACTTCGTGGCGCAGGTGCACCCATCACCTGTGCATGGGCCGTTCACCACATCTCAACCGAAATGCACGCACGTACAGGGGTGATCATGCAAAAAGAGCACAAACAGGCACTGGATGATGGCGAGCCGATCAAGTGGAATTTCTCGGTCGATGCGTTCATGTCGCAGACCTACGATTTCAGCAATGACAGCTTGAATGCGCTGTATCAGAAAACCAAGGCCAACCAGTGGGATGTCAATACCGACATTGATTGGAGCTACGAGCTCAACCCGGACAATCCACTGGGCATGCCGGACGGCACACTGCTGATCTACGGCACCGATGTCTGGAACAAAATGAATGAAAAAAACCGTGCCGAAATTCGCCATCACTCCCAAGGCTGGACCCTGTCACAGGTACTGCACGGTGAACAGGCGGCCCTGATTTGCGCATCGAAACTGGCGGTGGCCGAAGAAAGCCTCTCGGCCCGTCTCTGTGCCGCCGGGCAAATCATCGATGAAGCCCGTCATATCGAAGCCTTCGGTCGCCTGGTCAATAACAAGCTGCCGATCAGCTACCCCATGAGCAAGGCGCTCAAAGGCCTGCTGGAAGAGACCATTACCACCAGCAAGCTCGACATGACCAACCTGGGTATGCAAGTGCTGGTGGAGGGTATTGCGCTGTCACTGTTTCAAAGCATGGTCGCCTACACCAAAGACCCTTTTATCAAAGACCTGATGACGCGCATTCAGCGCGATGAGGCGCGCCACTTCGCCATTGGCCGCATCACGCTGGGCAGTGTGTACAAGGAAATGAGCAGCACTGAACGCAAGGAACGCGAAGAGTTTGTGGTTGAAGGGGCTTACACCTTGTACGAACACCTGTGCGCCGACGACATATGGGAGCCGATGGGCCTATCCAAAAAAGAGTGCAGCCATCTGGTCAGGAGTTCGGAAGTGGCCAACTCCATGCGCCGTTCCATTTTCCGGCGGCTGGTGCCAACCATCCGCGAAATGGGTTTGCTGACGCCCCGTGTAAGCGATGCCTTTGAAAAGCTCAAAGTGCTGGATTACGCCGCCATGCCAATGCCGGCTTAACAGGAAGACAGTCATGACGCCCCCAACTATCGCGGCAACAAACAGCCCCGCCCCCTTCACGATCGGTATTGAAGCCGCCGCATACGAATTGCCCGGCGAACGCCAGGACCTCAATGACTGGGCTCAGCACCACAAGTTGCCCGCCGAGCGCTTTGAGATGATCCGCAATGCGGGTTGCCGATATTTCCATGTGGCACCGGACATCGACGAGGTCGAGCTGGCCAAGCGCGCTGTTGCCCGCCTGCAAGAGGAGCAAAGCTTCAAGGGCAGCGACATCGGTGCAGTGATCCATGTGCATACCGGGCTGTTCAGCGTACCGCCGGCGCCACGCAGCCTGCCGCTGGAAGTGGCCGCGGCATTCGGCATAAAGCCTGTCTGGGCCGGGTCGATCGCACAGCTCAATTGTTCGTCGATCAGTGTTGCCATTCAAATGGCCCAGGCCCTGATGAAGGTGCATAGCCAACTGAATTCGGTGCTGATCGTCTCGTCCGATCGTGTCTTTATCGAGCGTTACCGGGTGCTGCAGGCGAGCATATTAAGTGATGGCGCGGGGTGCCTGCTGGTGACCCGTAACAGCCGCCGTAACCGGGTTGGCGCGACGGCCGTGCGCAATTATGGCAGCTGGTACCTGGGCTCCGTGACCAATAACGCGGTGAAACAGGCCATGTTCAACCTGGAGTGGCACTACACCCGCAAAGTCATGATGGAAGCCGTGGCCGACTGCGGCATGGCGCTCAGCGATTTCACCTGCATTTTGCCTTACAACTCCAACCACTCTGGCTGGAACGCCTTCTGTGGCGCCATGGCGATTCCCGCCACCACGCTCTATAGCGACAACATCCTGAACAAGGGTCATTCCTTTGGCTCGGACCTGGCGATCAACCTGGCCGATAGGGGCCTGAGCAAGGTCGATGGCGGGGCGCACCTGATGAATATAACGGAATCGGACAACGGTTCATTCTCGGCATTGACCCTTCATCCGGTGAATTGACATGACCATGACCAACGCTTCTCCGCCGGTCAGGAGCGACGACGCCAAGACCGAAGAATGGCTGCTGAATCTGAAAACGCCGTGCTATGTACTGGACCCCACCGTCGTAATGGCCCGTTACGCTGACTTACGTGAGCGCTTGGGTACACCGCTGATTGTGTCGCTCAAGGCCAACCCCAATCTGGACTTGTTGATCCGCTGCGGCCACGCCTTCATCGACGGTGTGGAGCTGGCCAGCCAGGGCGAACTCGATATTGTCGCGGGTCGCATCAACGCCCCCAAATACGTGAACAATCCGTCCATGGATGAAGAGTTCATGCGCGCGGCCCTGGCCTCACGTTGCACGTTCATCATCGACAGCCTGGAGCAGGCGCAGCGACTGATTCGCGTCATCGGTAAACAGGCCGCCCCGCAAACGGTATTGCGCTTGAACGCGGGTCAATTGCTCAGCTCGGGCAAACACATGGCGGACCATTTCGGCATGAGCCGCCACGACGCCTTGCTGACGACGGCTGCATTGACCCAGGCCAACGTGCCCATCGTCGGCCTCCATACGTTTGCGGGTTCCAACAGTTTCCACATAGATGACAAGGGCGCCGATGCCGCCGCCCTTGCCCATGCGCTCGCTGCCTTTGCGCCACAAGTCGCACGACTGACCGGCCTGCCCGTTACGTTTCTTAACGTCGGCGGCGGTTTCTCCGAGCACTTGCACAACCAGGCACAGACGTTTGACGCGTATCGCCAGCGTATTGCCCCACTGCACGAAGACTTCAAGGTCGTCCACGAGTCCGGACGCGGCGTCTTCGCTGGCGCAGGTACCTTCGTGACCCGCGTGCGTTCAGTCAAAGCCTTGGGTGAACGCTACGTTGCCGTCTGCGACGGTGGCCTGAGCCACAATTTCCTGCTGGCCAAAACCGAATCCATGTTGAAGAACTACGCGCAACCGCGCCTGCTGCGGCGCCAGCAGGCACCGGTTGACGCGCCCCTGTTGCCGACCCAGTTCGTGGGCAGCACCTGCAGCCGCGCCGACGTGATCGGCTGGAGCCATGACGTGTCGGCCCCGCCGAGCGTGGGCGATCTGGTGATCTTCGACAACTGCGGCGCCTATAACCAGACGTATAGCGTCAGCGCTTTTCTCTCGCAAAGCCCGGCACACACCTATATCCACCAGTCCTAGGGACGTCACCATGACCGCCCACATCAGTTTGTATGACCTGTTGAAAGACAGCGCCCACCACCAAGGCGCGCGCCGTGCGTTCGCTCAAGGCGCAAAGATGGCGACGTATTCCGAGCTGCTGGAAGACGTGCGCCTGACGGCAAAGAGGCTGGCCGATAGCGGTGTGCAAGCGGGCGAACGCGTCGCTGTGTATGCGGGCAAGCAGTACGAAACCATCGTCATGTTTCTGGCGATCAATGCCCGGGGTGCGATCCTGGTGCCCATCAATCCTCAGCTCAAAGAACAACAGGTACGCCATATCCTGCTGGACAGCGGTGCTCGCTTGCTCATCAGCACGGGCCCGCGCCTCAGGCGTATCGAGGCGATGGTGCAGGACATCGGGCTCGATACCTGGCAGCTGGAAAAACTACAGGCCGATAACCTGGACACACCGACCGATGCGGCGCTTGTCACCGCAGCCAGCGCAGTCACCGACAGTGATCCTGCCGCCATTTTGTACACCTCCGGCTCAACGGGCCGGCCCAAAGGCGTGGTGCTGTCGCAACGTAACCTGGTGTCTGGCGCCTATAGCGTCGCTCACTATCTGCGCTTGCGGGCCGATGACGTCATCCTCGGAATATTGCCGCTGAGCTTCGATGCCGGGTTCAGTCAACTGACCACAGCGCTGGTCAGCGGTGCGTGCTACGCGCCGCTGGATTTCCTGCAAGCGGGCGAAGTCCCGACGTTCTGCGAAGCCCATGGCGTCACCGTGATTACCGGTGTGCCGCCGCTATGGATGCAACTGGCGTCAGTGCAATGGCCACAGCCTGCCGGCGCACGCATTCGCTGCTTTGCCAATACCGGCGGGCATATGCCACCGCCCTTGCTGGAAAAACTCAAAAACGCATTCCCTGATGCGCTGCCCTATCTGATGTACGGCTTGACCGAGGCTTTCCGCTCGACCTACCTGGCCCCGGAAGCCGCCGTCACGCGGCCCGACTCCATCGGCAAGGCGGTGCCCAACGCCGATATCCGCGTGATGCGCCAGGACGGCAGCGAATGTGCCGCTGGAGAGCACGGCGAACTGGTTCACCGCGGCGCGTTTGTCACGCTCGGGTACTGGAATGACCCCGAGCTGACCGCTCAACGCTTTCGTCCCTGGCTACACCCGAACGGGCAGATTCCGCGCGCCGAAACAGCGGTCTGGTCGGGCGATATCGTCTACCGCGACAGCGACGGCTTTCTGTATTTCGTTGCGCGCAGCGACGACATGATCAAGACCTCCGGCTACCGCGTCAGCCCCACCGAAGTCGAGGAAATCCTCTTTGCCGTGGATGAAATCACCGAAGCAGCGGCGTTTGGCGTGCCGCATCCGCAACAGGGCGAGGCCATCATCATCAGCCTGCTCGCCCACCCGCAGACACAGCTCACCGCCCAGGCACTGATCAAGCTGTGCAGGGACAAACTGCCGACCTATATGGTGCCGCTGCATGTGTCCTTCCATGACTCGCCTTTACCGCGCAACCCGAACGGCAAGATCGACCGCAAGCAGTTGAAGCAGCAGTTTTCCGAGTTTTTCTCCACCCCACTTACGGTCACGGAATAGCCTCATGCTTCGAATCCGCGCTATCGCTTCCCACGTCCCTGACACGACCCCGTTCCGGGCGGTCCAAGCCCAGGAAAAAAACATCGGCTATGGCCATCTGTTGTACAAATCCGCGGTCTTTTCCATGCCTCGCGCCAGGGGCAGGGTCGACGCCGAAGAAGCGCTTCGGCTGCTGCCCACGGCGAGCATCGCCCTGCCGGTAGCACCCCCCTTGCAAAGCGGCGCCGACCTGGCGCTGGAAGCGATCGCACAATTGCGCCAACAGATTCCGGCAGAAACCCTGGCACAGATAACCCACATTGTGGTGACCAATGCCGCCCTTAACCAACGCATTAATGAATCGGTCGCCGGCCGCATCCAGCACGCACTGGGCTTGCCCAAAGCGCTGCCATTCGCCATCGGCCAAGCGGGTACTGCCGGCGTGTTCAATGCCCTGAGCATGATCGAAGCGCTGGTCAGCCTCGGCGGCAAGGTGCTGTTGGTGGCGTCCGATAAGTGGCTCTACCCCTTCTTTCGCGCCTGGGGTGATCTGGTGGTGTACGGCGACGGCGCCGCCGCCATCTTGCTCGATGGCGATAGTCAGCCTGCACCAGGCTGGGGGGCGATACGCGCCTCGGCCATGCACTATGGCACGGCCATCGACAATCCCTGGGGGCTGACGCCTGCCGCCCTGGCTGAACGCCTGCATCCGCTGGCGGTGAGTGCAGCGCAAACGGCGATCGAGCGGGCGGGCCTGCAAGCCAGCGACATCGATTGGGTGCTGCCGGCAGGGTTCAGCGACAGCTTCACCCTCGGCGTCAGCCGCGAACTGGGCATTGCACAAGACCGACATTTCGAATTCGGTGTCCGAGGCCATCAGTCGAGCGCGGCTCCCTTGCTGTCGCTTATGCGCCTGCGCGCCACCCTGCCCCCCGGTAAAACGGTCACCGCCCTGCTGTGGGATGCAGCCTTGTGCGGCACCGCCGGTGCCATTGTGGCCGAGATCCAGGCTGGCGCCTGAACCCGGATGCAAACCGCTTATTAATCAGGAAAACCTATGTCTGCTTATAAAGTCAGCCTGCGTGAGCTTCGCTTTTTTTTGTGGGAATTGCATAAAACCGACCAGCATTTTCTCTCTCGGGCGCCGTTCAACGACAAGAGTCGCGCCTATTACGATGCCTTGCTGGAGCGCGCCAGGGCGTTCGCTGATGAGTTAGGCAAGGCCTATCAAGCCTCCGACCGCCAGGGATGCCGCTTGCTGGAAAACGGCAACGTCGAAATCCCCAAGGAGTTCCACACACTCTGGCAACGCTACAAGGATGAGTGGATTCAGGTGCTGGGCAACGACAGCGAATCCCAGCAACCGGCCTTGCCCCCCCTGATCCGGCAAGCCATCCAGGAAATGTTCATGGGTGCCAATCCGGCGTTTATGACCTACGGCGGCTTCAACTTTCCGGCCATCAAGCTGCTAAAGCTGCACGGTACTGCAGCACAAAAGGCCACTTACCTGCGCAAGCTTCAACGCTACGACTGGGACGCGTGTTTCTGCGCCACCGAGCAACAGGCCGGCAGCGACCTGACGGCGGTCACCACCCTCGCAAAACCCCTTGAAAACGGCGAATACGCCGTCAGCGGCGAAAAAGTCTACATCTCGGCCGGGATGCATACGCTGACCGAAAACACCGTGTATTTTGTCCTGGGCCGCATTAATACCTCGACCTCGACTTCCTACTCGCTGTCCTGCCTGCTGGTGCCGCGCTTCTGGCCCAATCCAGAGACCGGCGAGCTGGAAGACAACCATGTCGAGTGCACGTCATTGCTGCACAAAATGGGCTTGAAGGGCTGCGCCAATACCCAGCTGGTGTTTGGTCGAAGCGGCACCACCCGCGCCGTCCTGCTGGGTGATCGCAAGAATGCCGGGTTGCTGCAACTGGTGCCCTTGATGAACCAGGCGCGTATGAGCACGGCGATTATCGGCCTGGGCCTGGCGTCCAGTGCCTATCTGCACTCAGTCGATTTCGCCGGTAAACGGCTCCAGGGCCGCGCCATCAGTCGCACGTCCGATGCCAGCGCACCCGCTGTGCCCATCATCGAACACGCCGACGTACAGCGCATGCTGCTGGAAATGAAGGCGCGGGTAGAGGGCTGCCGCGGGCTGCTCGGCAAATTGACCGGCGCATCGACCCAGGCGTATGCCCTGGAAGCCGAGCCGGTACTGGACGAAGCCCGGGTCGAAAAGTACCGCAAGCTGGTGCTGCTGTTCACGCCGATCTGCAAGGCGTTCGTCTCGGACCAGGCCTGGAAAATCTGCGAACTGGCGATCCAGGTGCATGGCGGCATCGGCTACACCGATGCTTACCCTGTGGAACAAAATGCCCGCGACGTGAAAATCCTGTCGATCTGGGAAGGCACCAACTATATCCAGTCCCAGGATCTGGTGCGCGACAAGCTGGGATTTGGCCGAAACTCACGCCTGATCAAATATCTGCGCGAAGAGCTTGATGCCTTTTTGAGCAGCAAAATGGGGGTCGCTACTGAGCTGCAAGCTAAATTCCCGCTGCTGGAAAACGCCATGCTCGCTGTTGAGCAGGCGCTTGCACTCATCAATGAGCACGTGCGTGCAGGTCGCACCCACGAAACCAGCCAGTTCTTTACCCGCTTCCTGGAAATGCTCGGTCTCACCGCCAGCGCCTGGGTCTTGCTGGAATCGGCCTGCCTGGCAGAGCGCCAGCTGCACCAGCAACCGAGTGCCGAAGAAGCCGCTTTTTACCGGGGCAAGGTCAAGACCGCGCAGTATTTTTTCGCCAACATCCTGCCGACTGTGACGCAACACGCACAGGCCATAGAAAACCTGCTGGTCGCCCACTGCGGCATTACGCTTGATGAACTGGTACAGGCCGACACGCCCACACCCGCACCGCCGCAGAGCCTGTTTGGCGGACCGCGCAGCCTGTATCGCGGCACCAATATCGACGGTGCCACGCTTGAGCCCAATGAAGGCCTGTGGGTCAGGGGTCGCAACCTCAATGACCTGATCGGCATTGTCGACTTCCCCACGGCGCTGTGGCTGGCGTGGTTTGGCAGCCTGCCGTCCCCTGCCGAGAGCCAGGCCGTTGACGCTGTCCTGGTACACATTGCTCGCCACCTGTCGCAGGCGCCAGCCTATCGACGCGGCATCGAAGCGGTGGCCGACAGCGGTGCCGGCATGGTGCAGGCAGCCGCCTGCGGCTTTCTCGGCGATCTGGGCGCGCTGGAAAATATCGCCCTGCGCGAAGCAACCGCGCGCGGCTTACCCACCCATCAGGACTTTATCCAGGGCCTGGTCAGCGTTGCCTCAGCGCCGCACTTTTTGCACGCGGCGCTCGGTCATCAAGCCCCCGACGCAGCGCCGGGCCAACACGCCGAGGGGGTGTTGGCGGCAATGGGCGCGAGCAACATCGATGCATTATCCATTCGTGTCGTTGACGCCCTGCTGGTGGCCTGGCACGCCGATTTCGGCTACATCACGCCGACGGTGCTGGTACCACGCACCGCCATCGGCACCGGCGTCAGCCTTGCGCAGGCCGTAGCGGCCGGGTTTATGGCCAGCGGCCCCAAACATGTCGGCGCAGCAGAAGAAGCAATGAGCTGGCTCAAGACCATCAGTGCACAAGCCAGCCATGCCGACATACGGCAAGCGGTCGACCACGCGCTGGATCAGCCCGGCAACCTGTTGTTTGGTTTCGGCCATCCGCTGTTTGTGCAGGATCCACGGCCGCCGCATATCAGGGCCCTGTTTGCTCAATGGGGTTTCGGGGGGCGCTACCTGGAGATTTTTGACGTCGTCTGTGCCCACGTCCTGGAGCGTAAAGGCCTGCGTCCGAATATTGATTTCATCACCGCTGCAGCCCTGCTTGATCTCGGTGTAACGCAAGCCCGTTGGAGTGTCGGCCTGGGGCTCTGTGGCCGGGTGGCGGCAATCGTCGCGCATGCCATCGAGCGGCGTGATCGTCCTGCTTTCGGTGTCAGCAGCAAAGCCGCGCGCAAGTTGCTGGCCACCGTTCCAGTGGGTTGGCTGTAGGGCAGCCAGACGCAGACCGCCATTGCTATGCCAACGCGGAATCCTTGTAACGCCATTTCATACGGGAACTTATAAATGTTATTGAAAAATCTACGCCCTGCTGACGAATACGATCGCTTTGCCTCGCAAGCACTGGAGCCTTGGGACGTGATGTTCGTCACCCGCATCCGCCAGATTGCCCGCGACCTGCCCGCCGGCGCCCTGGTCGATATCGGCACGGCCACCGTCGTGGTGCCGGTGCGCCTGGCGGCCGACCCGGTATTGAAAGGCTGGCATTTCATCGGCCTCGATCTGGACGAAACCATGCTCGACGGTGGCCGACCGCGTATCGAAGCGCTCGGCCTGAGCGACACCATCGAACTCAAGGTGGGCGACGCCCTGGACCTGCCCTTCGCGGACAACAGCCTGACCATGGCGGTCAGCCGCGCCACCTTGCATCACTTGCCGGACAAGGTGAAAAGCCTGACCGAGATGTACCGCGTCCTGCAGCCGGGCGGAGTCGGCCTGGTACACGACATGCGCCGCGACGTGGCCCCCGACTTGCTGGAGAAATTCACTCAAATGCGCGCATCGGTGGGCTATCCACCGACCCATGTTGAAGAAAAGGTCACCCTGCAAGAAGCGCGCGAACTGGTCATCGAGGCGGGTCTGGAGCATTGCACGGTGGTGACCAGCCCTCGTTCGGGCATGGGCGCACTGGGTTTCGAAATCCTCATTAAAAAGCCTTTGTTGGTTTGATACGCAACTCGCCGGGGAAAAGGCTATGGATCAACGTACAGATCGGGTTGAGCACTTTCAGGCAATGCTGGGCAGCTCGCAGGTGCAGTGTGGTTTCCTGCCACACGGGCCCATGCCACTCGTTATAACGCCCGTGGACCGCACGCTAAGCGATGACAGCGAAGCGTTTGCGACGTGGTATCGCCACCACCAGTCGATTTTCGACAGCATGCTGCTGGCGTTCGGTTGCCTGTTGTTCCGTGGTTTTGCACTGCGCGAAAGCGCGGACTTCCAGGCCATTGCGCAACAGTATCCTGAGCATGCATTCGGTTATATCGGCGGCGCCACGCCACGCAACAATATCGAGGGCAGAGTCTACGAATCGACCCGCATCCCGCCCACCCTGAAAATCGGCCTGCATCAGGAAAAGGCCTACATGGCCCACTATCCATAGAAACTCGCCTTCTTTTGCAAACAGCCCTCAGCAGAAGGCGGCGAAACCATCCTGTGCGACATGCGAGCCGTTACCCGTCGCCTGCCGCCGCACTTGATCGAACGCTTCAGCGGCGCGCGCATCCAGTACTTGCGCAACTTCCGTGCCCCCAGCACGCCCGGGAATGAACCGCGCAACACCCATATGCGCGAATACCACCGCCCCTGGAATGAAGCGTTCCTGACCGATGATCCGCAGCAGGTGGAACAGCTGTGCCGCGACACACACCTCGATTACCAATGGCTCGACGATGGCAGCATCACGGTGTCGCATACCGGTGACGCCATGTTGAAACATCCGCTGACGGGCGAATCCATCTGGTTCAATCAACTGTCGACCCAACACAACAATGCCCGCTCCCTCGGCAAGCCGGGTTACGCCTATATCCAGCGCGCCTATCAGGACAAACCGGCACGCCCTTACGAGGTGCGGCTGGGCGACGGTACGCCGATCCCGGAGGCTGATATCGCGCCGATTTACGACGCGCTTGAGGCGCAGGAGATCGCGTTTCCCTGGCACAGCGGTGACCTGCTGTTGATCGATAACATTGCCGTCGCCCATGGTCGCAATCCCTTCAAAGGCCAACGCGATGTCCAAGTCGCGTTGTTCGATTGAACATGAACAGTCAAATCCTGCTGACAGACGACAAACACGGGCTGTCCGAACCCGCCGTGGATCCCGGGATGCACTTGGCACCCACGCGTACTGAGGAACCCTATGCGGCGGCGGCCAAACTGATCCGGGTCAGCGCCGGCAGTTTCCGCTTCGAGGTCCGCGATCTGCAGTTTCGCCGCGGTCGGCATACCGCCATCATCGGCCCCAATGGCGCCGGCAAGACCACCCTGGTCGAAGCCTTGCTCGGCTTCCGTCAGGCACATCTGGAAGACGCGCAGATTCTGGGGGTTGCGGCGGCGCGCTTTCTGCAAAGCACCCGCCACCGCAAGCGGCTGGGGGTGCAATTGCAACGGGTCGAATATGAAGACTCGTCGAATGTCAGGGAAATCCTCGATTTGCATCAGGCCCTGTACGGCAAACAAGACCCGCTGGTGGCGCAGGCACTGGACATCGAAGCGCTGCGCAAACTGCCCTATCGGGCACTGTCACGCGGTCAAAAGCAGCGGCTCGATTTGTTCGTGGCGCTGGCCCATCATCCGGAACTTGTCGTACTTGATGAACCGTTTACCGGGCTTGACCGCGCTTATATCGAGCGCGTCGCACACCTGCTGCGCTACGACCTGGCTGGCCTGACCATCATCATGATTTGCCACTCGGAGGAAGAACTGGATGCCGCCAGCGATGTGGTGTGGGTGTGCAATGGCGGGGTTGAGTATCGGGGCGATAAAGAAGCACTGAAGAACCGTCTGGTCGGCACCTTCCATGCTCGTCTGCAACTGGACGACAGTGAACAGATCAACGCCATCTATCGCCAGCTGGAACGCGAAAGCGCCACGCTGCGGCTGTCGAGGCCATCCAGCAATGAAATCAGCGTCTATGGCACGCAGGCACTGGATCCGTTGATACGCGCCCTGATCGGTCATGTTGCGTTCCAGCACTTTGAATTCGGCCCCACCCACTACCGCGATATGTTGCACATCTGCGCCCAGGGAGAACAGGATGTTTAGCATACTGGCGATATTGACGCGCAACGAGCTGCTGGGCTTTTTCCGCAGCAAGTCGGCGCTGTTCTGGGCGCTGGCCTTCCCCATCCTGCTGCTGACCGTGATGCTGATGGCTTTCGGTCATCCAGGCTCACTGGGTACGGTCAATGTCGAGTTTCAGGAAGCTGGTACCCAGGCCAGTTCGGACACCCGCTGCCCGTTGGCGATTGAGCAGGCATTTGCTGGCGGCGATCCCGTAAAGGCCAATTTTTCAACCGTCAGCAGCACTGCCCCCATCGCAGCAGACACGGTGCGCATCGTCTTTGCGGCCGGCGACGAACCGATGCAGGTGCGCTATGACTTCAAGGGTCAGCTGGCGGTACGCGCCGCAGCACGCGTGATCGAGATCGCCGCGGTCAGGTGTTCAGCGGCCAAGCGCGGCATTGTGTCGACAGACCTGGTGCGTTTCGAAGATACGGCCTCCGGCGCCAAGCCCTTCGACTACGGCCAGTTTTTTACCACCGGCATTTTGGTCATCTGTTTGATGTCACTCGGCATCATGTCCACCGCCTTGTCGATTGCCAGCTTGCGTGAACACAACGCCCTCAAGATCTACGCCTGTTTTCCAGTGCCGAAGCTGGTTTTTCTGGCCTCTATCCTCTTGTCGCGGGTGGTCATGATGCTGATTTCGGTGGGCACCTTGCTGCTGGTGGCGCGGTACGGATACGGCATCGACATCTCGCTGTGGAGTTTGCAGACCTTGCGTGCGTTGCCGGTCATTGTGCTGGGCGGGGTCATGTTGCTGTGCCTCGGCACCCTGCTGGCCAGTCGTACCGCCTCGATAAAAGAAACCGAATTGTTGTGCCATCTGATCCATTACCCGGCCCTGTTCTTCGGCAACCTGACCATCCCGTTGAACGATGCGCCAGCCTGGATCAAAAGCATTCTCTCGGTGGTTCCGATCAACCAGTTTGTCTCGGTACTGCGCCAAGTGATGCTCGACGGAGCGTCCCTGACAACGCTGTGGCTGCCCTTGTTGACCCTGGCAGGCTGGACCACGTTGTTTCTCACTGCCGCGACCTTCATGTTCCGCTGGCACAAAAGTTAAGCCCCGACCCGGGCATTTCATTGCATCTCTATTCAAGGAAACCAGCATGTCTATCAGCAAGCTAGGCCGTGCCTATTTGTCGAATGCCAGCGCATTCATTCCGGTCATCGTGTTCCTCTTGTATGGCCGTTTCGGCCCCGGTGAGGCAGGCGTGCGCTGGGAGACTGCGTATCTGCTCAGCGGTATTCTGAGCATTGCCCACATGGTCTGGCTGTTCAATTACCGTCCTGGCCACTGGATCGCACTGGCCGTCGACCTGTACCTGATGATTGGCGCCCTGCTGGCTTCGGTATCTACCGCTGCTCTGCAAGTGTGGGGGCAGGAGCTGGGTGCTGCGCCCGTGCTGGCGTGCGTATTGGTGATTGGTATGGGGGCCACCCAGCTTTCTCCACTCGGTTTCATCGGCGAAACCAGCAGCGATCATGGGTTGATTAGAAAACTCTCGGTGATGCTGCTGATTACGGCTGCTATCGCCGTCGCGGTGTCATTGGCTTTTCGCCATAACACGCTGCTGGGAGGCGTATTGCCAATCGTCGCGCTGGTGCTCACACGCAGCCAGTTGCTCAAACGCGTGGTTGCGACGCCATGAGCAACCTGGAACCTGCATCGGGACTCCACGCGTTCCTGACCGAAGTCGCCGAAGTGCTGGGGCAGGAGTCGCTGCTGACCGGAGCGGCCTGTGCCCCCTATGAAATCGACGTCACTCATTACCGTGGCAAAGCGGCGGCGGTCGTCCTCCCGCGTGATACCCACGCTGTCAGCGCGCTGATGCGCATCGCTGTGCGCCATCGCATACGGCTGGTCGCCCAGGGCAACCGCAGCGGATTGGTGGGTGGCGCCGTCACCGACAACTCCGGCACGCAAGTGATCGTTTCCCTTTCGCGCTTGCGCCGAGTGCGCGAGATTGATCCCTTGAACCGCACGGTCATTGTCGAAGCTGGCGCGCTCTTGTCAGAGCTCAATCGCCAGCTGGAAACCCATTCGCTGTACTTCCCTATTGATATCGGCAGCGACCCGGCGATAGGCGGATTAATCGGCGCCAATGCCGGCGGCAGCCGCTTGCTCAAGCATGGCGACATGCGTCATAACCTGCTCGGTATCGAGGTGGTGCTGGCCGATGGCGACGGCACCGTGGTGCAACTGCTCGCGCCGTTGCGCAAGAACAATACCGGGCTCGACCTCAAGCAGATGTTTGTGGGCACCGGCGGCGCCTTCGGAATCATTACGGCGGCGACGCTTGATCTAAGACGCATCGACCAGTCGACGCAAAGCGTGTTTGTGGCCTTGCCTGACCACGCGACAGCGCTGCAGGTACTGGATGCCTTCGAGCATCAGTTTGGCGATTTGCTGTGCGCTTTCGAAGTGATATCCGAAGCGGCACTCGCCCTTACCGTGCGCAACTTCCCCACGCTGCGCCACCCGTTTGGCCAATCGCAGGCCAGCTGTTATGCCCTGATAGAGATCGCCAGCAGCATGCCAGGCTTGCATACGATCTTTGCGCAACGAACCGAGCAGGTGCTGGAACAGTTGTATGAAAGCGGCCGGATTCTCGACGCCGTCCTGGGCAACGCCAGCAGCTTTTGGCCGCTGCGAGACAACCTGCCGCTGGCCATTGCCCAGGAAGGTATCCCGCTCTCGTTCGACGTGGCGTTCTCGCGCTCGCGATTGGTCGCTTTCCGCGATCTGGCTGCACAGTGGCTTGAGCACGAACATCCGCTGCTGCAGCTTTACGATTTCGGCCATTTTGCCGACGGCGGCTGCCATTTGATTGTGCTTGTGCCGCACGCCCATATCGCCCGGTACGGCATCGCCAAGCTAGTCGCGGTGCGTAGCGGCCTCTACAAGCTGGTGTCCGAAAACGGCGGCTGCTTCAGTGCAGAGCATGGCGTCGGGCCTATGAATGCCGCTTATTACAGCAAGTACACACCCCCTGGGGTGCAGGCAATCAGCAGGGCCATGCAGCAGTTGATGGACCCGCAGGCGGTGCTGGGCCGCTACCGCTACACCTAAAACCCACCTCCTGCGCCGTTCATTTCAAAGATAAATCGGGCCTGACGATGGCACAGCAAGCGATAGGAAACATGATGATTACCGGCAAAATGCTTATCGGCCAGTCGGCAGTGCGTGGCGACAAAGGATCGCTGGCTGCAATCAACCCTGCCACCCATGAAAAGCTCAGTCCCGACTTCGGCGTCGGCGGTATCGCTGACATTGATCAGGCCTGCACGCTGGCGCAGCAAGCCTGCGATCCCTACCGCGCGACCACGCCAGAGCAGCGCGCTCAATTCCTGGAATCGATTGCCACGGGCATCCTGGCGTTGGGGGTCACCCTGATCGGGCGCGCCTCTCTCGAAACAGGATTACCTGCCGCGCGCCTGATTATCGAACGGAGCCGCACCGTGAGCCAGTTGCGGCTGTTTGCGCAAGTGTTGCGCGACGGCCACTATCTCGGCGCCACCCTGGACTGCGCCTTGCCGACGCGCATCCCTTCTCGCCCCGACCTGAGGTTGCACAAGATCGCCCTCGGCCCGGTGGCTGTATTTGGTGCAAGCAACTTTCCATTGGCGTTTTCGGTTGCCGGCGGCGATAGCGCCGCCGCCCTGGCCGCTGGCTGCCCGATAGTGGTCAAGGCGCACGAGGCTCACCTGGGTACGTCTGAACTGGTAGGCCAGGTGATTCAACAGGCAGCCGCTGCTCACCACTTGCCCGAGGGCGTGTTTTCCCTGCTTATCGGCGACGCTAACCTGTTCGGCCAGACCCTGGTCAGCCATCCCGCGATCAAGGCAGTCGCATTCACCGGTTCGCGCCAGGGCGGCCTGGCGCTGATGCGTACAGCGGCGCAACGCAGTGAACCGATCCCGGTATACGCCGAAATGAGCTGTATCAATCCCGTGTTCCTGTTGCCCCATGCACTGTCGATACGCGCCAGCGAAATCAGCCGTGGATTCGTTGAGGCTCTGACGATGAGTGCGGGGCAACTGTGTACCAATCCGGGCCTGGTGATTGCCCTGGAAGGTCAGCCCCTGACCCAGTTTTGCAGCACGGCCCAGGACGCCCTGTGCAAAAAGGCGGCGACCACCATGCTGACCCCGGGGATTCATCGTGCCTACCTCGCCGGTATCGAAGAGACGGGCACTATCAACGGCGTTACAACGCTGGGGCAAGGTTGCCCTGCTCAAACGCCATGTGCAGCGCAGGCCACCTTGTTCGTAACGGATGCAGCCACTTTTCTGACGACGCCACGACTGGGCGACGAAATATTCGGCCCCAGCTCGCTGATCGTCGCCTGCAAGAATGAAGATGAAATGCTGGCGGTCGCCGAGCATCTGTCAGGACAACTGACGGCGACATTGCAACTGGATCACGCTGATCATGCGCTGGCCAGAAAACTGCTGCCCATCCTTGAGCGCAAGGCGGGCCGGATCCTGGCGAACGGTTACCCGAACAATGTCGAGGTATCTCATGCGATGGTGCACGGCGGCCCGTTCCCGGCCAGCTCGGACAGTCGTAGCAGCGCCGTCGGCGCCAGTGCCATCGACCGGTTCTTGCGGCCGGTGTGTTATCAGGACCTGCCTGCAGCCTTGATGCCTGAAGCGTTACAGGATGGCAATCCACTCGAACTGTGGCGCATGGTCAATGGTCAATCTGTGCTTGCCTGAGTCGCGGAGATCGCTTAATAGCCTGCGCTTTCAGGTTCGTAACGCACAAAGCGCCAGCCCGTCTGTTAAAAAGTCGCTTTGATCTGTAGCCCTACAGCCAATGCGTTTCCTCTTTTTTTACCGAAGAACGCGCCCGGTTCGATGTAGTACTGCATGTCCGGTCGCACCAGCAGCCAGGGCGTGACTTGCGCGCCATAGTTGAGTTCAAGCATCTGCTCGCCGTTGTCGAGGCTGGCGATCATGTCTGACTCCCCAAAATTGATTGCAGCCGCTTCTTGCTCATAGCGCGTGCGCGAATTGATCACGGCGCGGCCATAACCAAAGGCGATAGTATCTTTGGGGCGGTTTGCAAAAGGCTTCTGCTTGACCAGACCCACCGAATACCAACGACGCATCGGTGAAGTCGCAGCGTTACTGGTGGCCGCTTGCCCGAAAAGGCGCAATACGCTTTCAGGGTCTTGCTCGTCCTTCCAGATAGCCTGATCAAACAACACGTAAGCCCCGGTACGGTTGCTGCTCTTTTCTGTGCTGCCAATTTTCTGGTAATTGGACGTGTCGTAATACCAACCGACTTTGTACTGACCATCCAGAAAGGCATGATTATTAAAAATCGCCTCAAGAGGCAAAATAGCCCCGGTGGTATCGTTGCTGGGCATGGAAAACGCTTCAGAAGGGCGTGCGTTGTGCTCCGGGTTGACTTGAAACACAGCGGTTTGCAGCGTTAGAGACGGGTTAACGTCGTAACGCAGTTCTCCCCCCCAGTGTGCCGTCGGATAGTTACCCCATCCACTGCCGCTGGACATGGTTAACGGGTGTGCACAAAAACCGGCGCTCACAAAGTTGGTCAAAATGGGCATCCCCCCAAATTCGGTGCCCATGACCATATATCCGACCTTGGCCGACAGGTCTTTGGAAAACAGATTGCGTTGATAGCTGAACTCGGTCAGCCGGGTGTATTCACCCCCATAGTTTTCCTGAGCTGACAAGCGGTTACCGAGCAAATCTTCCGTGGCGCTATGGCCACGACGGTCATTGATAATGATCTGCACCACGCCAGCATCCGGAGTGTCGAGTAACTTGCTCAGATCAAACTGCGCGCCAATGCGTATTTGTTGTGCATAGCGAGTGCCGCGCTTTATTCCGCCGTGCAGGTTCGAAATCGTCTCGGAGCTGTATTCACCCGTCAGCTTAACCCCCTTGTCGAGCAGCTTCTGTCGCTCCCCTCCCCAATCGCCGGTGAGTGTTGAGCGACTCATCAAGTCCGTAGAATCTGCCAACGCTGGAGCAGGGGCCAACATACAGAACGACAAACCGCTGCACAGGCTGGTAGTCAGCGCGCGGAAAGAAAAAAACATTCGAAAGGTGCTCCGTTGAAAAAACGCAGATGATCAAGGCTGTTTTGCACGTCGCCTTATACTGCTTGCGTCAGGGTGTAAGGACTGGATTGGATAACGTCGCCTGACGTTAGTCGCAACGTATAAGTTTAAGCATTCGCTTTTTTGGAATACATCCAACTCTGCAAGAAACATTGTTGGTGCGTTCGTAACAATTCGCCTTAAAGCCAGCTCTTGAACTAACAAGCCCGAACCTGAACCGATGACGTACTGCACCTATTGAGTCGCTCATGGCGACTTGATTGTTACTGTTTCATCAATATTGTTTTCCAATACGCTGGATTTATCCGAGACACCCTCCGATTAAAATAAGCCTGCTGGCGCAAACAAAGTCACAAAACCCAACCCTATAGAGCACTGATGCTCCGCTCCAGGTTTCGTAGAACCTTCAGTCCTTTGCGTGCCACTGCGCGTTCAGCAACCGACTCACCGGGTAACGGCCTGGTTTTTCGGCGCTTTAACGCCTGAATCACGAGGTGCCAGAGGATTTACGCCCAACCCATTACGTCCGAATGGATCATTCGGCCGGGCTGTTCGCACCGACGACGAACAGTTTTGTATTCACCCATAGAGCATTCATTAAAATGACGGATGACCATCAATCACCCACTAAAAGACGGGCAATAAGCTCGCTCGTGAGAATAGTATTTTCTCTCTTCGTTTTTGCTGTTGCACTGACATTGATATACGGCGGGGTCATGTTATTGGCTCTGGACGGATCAAGTTATTATCTAATAGCCGGGCTGGCTTATTTGGCACTCACCCCGTTATTGTTATGGCGTAAACGTTTCAGCATTATATTTTCGGCACTTATATTCCTTGCTACATGCGTCTGGGCATTTTATGAGGTAGGCCAGTTCAGTTATTGGGAACTGCTGCCACGGCTTGTCGTTCCAGCCATTATCCTGACACTTAGTTTGTGGGTGGGCGCGACGTTCCCGGGTACATCCGTGACGACTCAGCGCGTGGCTAACCGGTTTGGCTTTGCGGTGTTTGCCGCGTTGATCGCCACCTTTATTGCTGCGTTTTACCCTCACGGTGCGATTTCAAATCCTGTGGTCGCGTCGAAGGCATCCGAGCCGAAGGAACCTACTGCCGATGCGCCTGAAAATTGGGAATACTATGGTCGCAGCGCATCGGGTACCCGGTTTGCGCCTTACACACAGATCACCCCAGAAAACGTCAAGGACCTTCAGGTCGCCTGGACATACAGAACAGGGCGCAGAACGACCGGGGCTGGTGCAGGCGTAGACGAAAACACGCCGTTGCAGATTGGCAACGTGCTGTATTCATGCACACCGGAGAATCTGATCACCGCACTGGATGGTGATACTGGGGCACCTCTCTGGAAGTTCGACCCTAAAGCCAAAACCGAAGAACACGTCACCTGCCGCGGCGTGGGTTATTACGACATCGATAAAGACGACAGCCTGAGTGCTGAGGTCAAGGCTTCGCACGACAACGACCAACAATGCCGTCAGCGCATTCTGGTGTCGTCGGTAGATGCCCGTCTGTTTGCGCTTGACGCGCACACCGGCGCCCTGTGTTCGAGCTTTGGTGAGAACGGTTACGTCGATCTCAAGAAAGGCATGGGCCCAACCGAGAAGAGCAAACGCTATCACCCAACCTCTCTGCCGGTTGTGATGGGGCATCTGACCGTGGTCGGCGGCTGGGTGCGTGACATTGTAGCGGGCGAGCCTTCAGGGGCCGTGCGTGCATTTGACGTGCTGACCGGTGATTTGGTCTGGGCATGGGACATAGGCGCACCTGAGGGTAAGGACGCTACTGCCGACGACCATCAGTTCACGCTGGAAACGCCTAACGTATGGACTATTCCTACTTACGATAAAGAGTTGAACCTGGTCTACCTGCCAACAGGCAATGGCCCACCGGACTACTGGGGGGGTGATCGCAACGCGGCCAAGGAAAAATATGGCTCGGCGGTTGTAGCTGTGGATGCATCGACCGGTAAAGCCAAGTGGGTTTACCAGATCGTTCACCACGATGTATGGGATTACGACCTGCCTTCGCAGCCAGTCATGTATGACTGGAAGAACGCTGATGGCGAGAAAACGCCGGTTTTGATCCAGACCAGCAAAACAGGCAATATTTTTGTTCTGGACCGTCGTACAGGCAAACCTGTTACCGAAGTTGAAGAACGTCCGGTGCCAACCTCACCCGCTGCTGAAGGCGAGCACCTGTCACCGACTCAACCGTTTTCGATCGGAATGCCAACTATTGGTGTTGAGCCACTGACAGAGAAGTCCATGTGGGGCGTGACGACTTTCGATCAACTGTACTGCCGGATCATGTTCAAGGACTCCGTTTACGTGGGCCCGTTTACACCTCCGTCCGAGAAACCGTACATCGAATGGCCAGGCTTGTTGGGCGGCATGAACTGGGGGGGCATTTCCATCGACGAAAATACAGGCATGATGTTTGTTAACGACATGCGTGTGCCCCTGCGAATGTCGCTGGTGACTAAGGAAGACACCAGCAAGTTCAAAGTATCGACTGACGAAGTGCCCGGTTTCATGGGAACTATTCGCCCACAAGTCGCCGGTATCTATGGCGGCGTGAGAATCGACATTCTGCAATCCCCACTGGGCGTGCCGTGCAATACACCCCCGTTCGGCAGCATGAGTGCGATTGATCTCAATACCCAGAAACTGGTGTGGCAAGTGCCTATGGGCACCGTCCAGGATACCGGCCCTATGGGAATTAAAACCCACATGCCGATACCGCTGGGCATGCCAACACTGGGTGGTCCAACCTCAACAGCCTCGGGCCTGGTGTTCTTTGCAGGGACTCAAGACTACTACCTGCGTGCGCTCGACTCGGCAACCGGTAAAGAAGTGTGGAAAGCTCGCTTGCCTGTCGGCGCTGTCGCCGCACCGCTGATCTACAAATCACCGGTCACCGGAAAACAATACGTGGTGATCTCTGCAGGGGGCATGAGCCACTCCCCTGACGTAGGTGATTACATCATTGCTTATGCATTACCGAATAGCGCTGAAAAATAAACGGCTGGTTGCGTTTATGTAAAAAATAATCCCCGTTTACGGGGATTATTTTTTAGGCAAACAAAAGCCCCAAGAGCAGAACTCTTGGGGCTATTAGGTAACGCTGAAGCTGTTAAGCCAAAGGCAAGACCTAGAACGGGATATCGTCATCAAAGCTGTCGAAATCCGGAGCTGGCTGCGGAGCCTGCTGTTGCGGTGCAGGACGCGACTGCTGCTGTTGTTGCGGTGCAGGGCGTTGAGCCTGCTGACGCGGAGCCGACTGTTGTTGCTGGTAGTTGTTGCCACCACCCTGGTTTTGCTGGTCGCCCTGTGGACGGCCACCCAGCAGTTGCATGGTGCCTTGCATGTCGACCACGATTTCAGTGGTGTAACGCTTGATACCGTCTTTTTCCCACTCGCGGGTTTGCAGCTTGCCTTCGATGTACACCTGCGAACCCTTGCGCAGGTATTCGCCGGCAATTTCGGCCACTTTGCCGAACATCGATACACGGTGCCATTCAGTCTTTTCGACTTTCTGGCCGGTTTGCTTGTCAGTCCACTGTTCGCTGGTTGCCAGACTCAGGTTGGTCACGGCATTACCGTTAGGCAAGTAGCGAACTTCGGGATCCTGGCCGCATGTGCCGACCAATATAACTTTGTTAACCCCACGGGCCATAACGTTCTCCTAGGCTTCGCACGTCGGCGCTGGGTTAACCAACTGCTCGAGTGTCGCGCGATCCAATAGTTCGGTGTCCAATTTGATATAAATCGCGGACTCTTCAGCCACGATCACTGCATCTGTAACGCCAGTAACAGCCTTCAAACGCTCAGCCAGACCTGCTTCGCGCAGCGCCTCAGGTGATAACGGCAGGCGCAGGCTTGTTACATACGGTGGTTCGCGCATGGTAACAGCAAAGGCTAGCCAGAGTGCAGCCAGACCTGCGCATCCAAGGAACACAACCGACAAACCGCCATGCTGGAACAACCAGCCGCCGAGGATGCCGCCCAGTGCCGAACCGAGGAATTGGCTGGTGGAATAAACCCCCATCGCCGTGCCCTTGCCGCCTGCGGGTGAAACTTTGCTGATCAGCGAAGGCAGTGAAGCCTCCAACAGGTTGAACGCGGTGAAAAACACCACGGTGCCGATCACCAACGCCCGCAAACTGTCGCCGAACTTCCAGAAGAATAGCTCAGTGAGCATCAACGTAACGACGGCGCCGAGCAAAACTCGTTTCATTTTGCGTTTCTTTTCGCCGTAGATGATGAACGGAATCATGGCGAAAAAAGAAATCAGCAAGGCCGTCAGGTACACCCACCAGTGCTGCTCCTTGGGCAGGCCGGCCTTTTCGACCAGCGCCAGCGGCAAGGCAATAAAGCTCGACATCAACATGGCGTGCAACACAAAAATGCCAAGGTCCAGGCGCAACAGGTCAGGGTGACGCAAGGTCGGCAGCAAAGCCTGCTTCGCCACACCGGACTCACGATGCTGCAAGGTCCCGGTGGAACGCGGCACCATAAACATCACGATCACGATCCCGCACAGTGCCATTGCCCCCGTGGCCAGAAACAGCCCAGACAACCCGAATGCACGGGTCAGCAACGGCCCCACGACCATTGCGACAGCAAATGACAATCCGATGGTCATGCCGATCATGGCCATCGCCTTGGTGCGGTGCTGCTCACGGGTCAGGTCCGACAACAGCGCCATGACAGCTGCTGAAATCGCCCCTGCGCCTTGCAGGATACGTCCCGCAATAACGCCCCAGATCGAATCGGAATTGGCCGCCAGCACACTGCCCAGCGCAAAGACAATCAAGCCCAGGTAAATCACCGGGCGCCGTCCAATACGGTCGGAAATGATCCCGAACGGGATTTGAAAAATCGCCTGGGTCAGGCCATAAGCGCCAATTGCCAAGCCTATAAGGGCAGGCGTCGCGCCAGCCAGGTCCATCCCATAGGTCGCCAGTACCGGCAACACCATAAACATGCCCAGCATACGGAAGGCGAACACAAGGGCCAGACCGCTTGCTGCCCGGGTCTCGCCGCTGCTCATGCGTTCGCTGTGGGGATCGTGCATGGAAAAACCTCATGTGAACCGGCGGCGATTCTATCAGTCCCATCGAGTAACAGCACATACACGAGAGCGCCGCGACGCTTTGTCACGCAAAAGTTATAAAGGCTGCTTGAATGACATCGGGCCATCAAGGCCTGCACAGCTTTCACACAGATCCGTATACTCATTCGTTTACGTTATGCCCGCCAAGCGAGGCCGCAGTGGACAAGATCCTGATACGTGGGGCACGAACCCACAACCTGAAGAACATCGACCTGACCCTGCCAAGGGACAAACTGATCGTCATCACCGGACTGTCTGGCTCCGGCAAATCATCCCTGGCGTTTGACACCTTGTACGCCGAGGGCCAGCGACGTTATGTCGAGTCGCTGTCAGCCTATGCGCGACAGTTCCTGTCAATGATGGAAAAGCCTGACGTCGATACCATCGAAGGTCTGTCGCCGGCGATTTCCATCGAACAGAAATCGACCTCGCACAACCCGCGCTCCACCGTCGGCACCATCACCGAGATCTACGATTACCTGCGCCTGCTGTATGCCCGCGTCGGTATCCCGCGTTGCCCGGACCACGATATTCCTCTGGAAGCGCAGACCGTCAGCCAGATGGTCGATCTGGTGTTGGCGCAGCCTGAAGGCAGCAAATTGATGCTGCTCGCACCGGTGATTCGCGAGCGCAAGGGCGAACACCTGTCGGTGTTTGAAGAGCTGCGCGCCCAGGGCTTTGTTCGCGCCCGGGTCAACGGCAAGCTCTGTGAGCTGGACGAGTTGCCCAAGCTCGACAAACAGAAAAAACACTCCATTGATGTGGTGGTCGACCGCTTTAAAGTGCGCGCCGACTTGCAACAGCGCCTGGCCGAGTCGTTCGAGACCGCGCTGAAGCTGGCCGATGGCATTGCCTTGGTCGCGCCGATGGACGATGAGCCCGGCGAAGAGATGATCTTCTCCGCACGCTTTGCCTGCCCGATTTGCGGCCACGCGATCAGCGAGCTGGAGCCCAAGCTGTTCTCCTTCAACAACCCGGCAGGTGCCTGCCCGACCTGCGATGGTTTGGGGGTCAAGCAGTTCTTCGATATCAAGCGTCTGGTCAATGGCGAGCTGACCCTGGCCGAAGGCGCGATACGCGGCTGGGACAGGCGTAACGTGTATTACTTCCAGATGCTCGGGGCGCTGGCCAAGCATTACGACTTCAGCCTTGAAGTACCTTTCAGCGAACTGCCGGCTGACAAGCAAAAAGTCATTTTGTACGGCAGCGGCACGCAGAACGTGGATTTCCGCTATCTGAATGATCGCGGCGATATCGTCAAACGCGCGCACCCGTTCGAAGGCATCGTGCCGAACCTCGAACGCCGCTACCGCGAAACCGAGTCGGCCACCGTGCGCGAAGAACTGGCCAAGTTCCTCAGCACCCAGTCCTGCCCGGATTGCCGCGGTACCCGACTGCGTCGTGAAGCCCGTCATGTATGGGTCGGCGAAAAAACCCTGCCAGCGGTCACCAGCCTGCCTATCGGTGATGCTACCGAATACTTCAGCACATTGAGCCTGACCGGGCGTCGTGGCGAAATCGCCGACAAGATCCTTAAGGAAATTCGCGAACGCCTGCAGTTTTTGGTGAATGTGGGGCTCGACTATCTGTCCCTGGACCGTAGTGCCGATACGCTGTCGGGCGGTGAAGCCCAGCGTATTCGTCTGGCCAGCCAGATTGGCGCTGGCCTGGTCGGGGTGCTGTATATCCTCGACGAGCCCTCTATCGGCCTGCATCAGCGCGATAACGATCGCTTGCTGGGCACCCTCAAGCATCTGCGTGATATCGGCAACACCGTGATTGTGGTGGAGCACGACGAAGACGCCATTCGCCTGGCGGACTATGTGGTGGATATCGGCCCGGGTGCAGGTGTGCATGGCGGCCATATCGTCGCGCAAGGCACGCCGGCCGAGGTGATGGCCCACCCTGACTCCCTGACGGGCAAATACCTGTCGGGCCGGGTGAAGATTGCCGTACCTGCCAAGCGCACGCCGCGCAACAAGAAGCTGACACTATCGCTCAAGGGCGCTCGTGGTAATAACCTGCGCAATGTGGATCTGGAAATCCCCATCGGCCTGTTGACCTGTGTCACCGGGGTGTCCGGCTCAGGCAAATCGACCCTGATCAACAACACGCTCTACCCGCTCAGCGCCACGGCCCTCAATGGCGCGACCACACTGGAAGCGGCAGCGCACGACAGCATCAAGGGGCTGGAGCATCTGGACAAGGTCGTCGACATCGACCAAAGCCCGATTGGCCGCACCCCGCGCTCCAACCCGGCGACCTACACCGGGTTGTTCACGCCAATCCGTGAACTGTTCTCGGGCGTGCCTGAATCGCGCTCCCGCGGTTACGGCCCCGGGCGTTTCTCCTTCAACGTGAAGGGCGGACGCTGCGAGGCCTGTCAGGGTGATGGCCTGATCAAGGTAGAAATGCACTTTCTGCCGGACATCTATGTGCCGTGCGATGTGTGCAAGAGCAAGCGCTACAACCGTGAAACCCTTGAGATCAAATATAAGGGCAAGAACATTCACGAAGTGTTGGAGATGACCATCGAGGAAGCGCGGGAGTTCTTCGACGCAGTGCCTGCACTGGCGCGTAAGCTGCAAACACTGATGGATGTAGGCTTGTCCTATATCAAGCTCGGGCAATCCGCCACCACGCTGTCAGGCGGTGAGGCGCAGCGGGTCAAGTTATCCCGCGAGCTGTCCAAGCGTGATACCGGCAAGACCCTGTATATCCTCGATGAACCTACAACCGGTTTGCACTTTGCCGATATCCAGCAATTGCTGGATGTGCTGCATCGTCTTCGCGACCACGGCAATACCGTAGTCGTGATCGAGCACAACCTGGACGTCATCAAGACAGCTGACTGGCTGGTGGATCTTGGGCCGGAGGGAGGGTCCAAGGGTGGGCAGATTATTGCTACCGGTACACCGGAAGAAGTAGCCGAGATGAAGCAATCTCACACGGGCTTCTACCTGAAGCCACTGCTGATTCGCGACAAGGCTTAAATCGCGATACGAAAAAGCCCCTGCCATCGTGAGATGGCAGGGGCTTTTTACTGAGCGCAAATCAATCTCTTGTGGGAGCGAGCTTACTCGCGATGGCAGCGATGCGGCGCATCAGAAAGACTGCGTTGCCTGCATCCCGGGCAAGCCACGCGCCCACCAAAGGAATCTCAGCTTCCCTGGATCAGAACTGCGATTGCAGGTAGTTCTGCAGACCAATCGACTTGATCAGGCCCAGCTGTTTTTCCAGCCAGTAGGTGTGATCTTCTTCTGTGTCTGCCAGCTGAACACGCAGCATGTCGCGGCTCACATAGTCCTTGTGCAGCTCGCACAGGGCGATGCCCTTGCACAGCGCGGCACGGACCTTGTATTCAAGGCGCAGGTCGGCAGCGAACATCTCAGGCACCGTGGTGCCCACATCCAGGTCATCCGGGCGCATGCGCGGCGTGCCTTCGAGCATCAGAATCCGGCGCATCAACGCATCAGCGTGTTGTGCCTCTTCTTCCATTTCGTGGTTGATGCGCTCGTACAGCTTGGTAAAGCCCCAATCCTCGTACATACGGGAATGGACGAAATATTGGTCACGCGCAGCCAATTCGCCGGTCAGCAACGTGTTGAGATAATCGATTACATCCGGGTGGCCTTGCATCGCCTTACATCTCCCTGCTTGAAAGACTGTAGTTTGAACCAAGCCGACTGAGAGGTCACGGCTAAATCGCAATAAAACCCCTGTTTTGAAGAGAAAACAGGGTTAAAAAACGCAAAAACCGCCCAATTGAGGGCGGTTCTGCTTCTCACTTAGAGTTAGTTACGCTGTACACCCAGCGCCTTGGCAACACCATCACCATAAGCCTGATCAGCATTGTAGAAATGCTGCAGCTGACGCTCGACGACATCCGCCGTCACACCGGTCATAGCCCCTGCAATATTGTCGATCAGCAGCGCTTTCTGCTCGTCGTTCATCAGACGGAACAGGGCACCTGCGTGGCTGTAGTAATCGCTGTCCACGCGATGATCGTAGCGATCTGCGGCACCACTCAGGGCCAACGGCGGTTCAGCGTATTGAGGCGCTTGTTTCGGCGCGTCGCCATAGCTGTTTGGCTCATAGTTCGGTGCAGCGCCGCCATTGTTGCCGAAGGCCATAGAGCCATCGCGCTGATAGTTATGCACAGGTACCCGTGGCGAGTTGATAGGCAGGTGCTGGTGGTTGGTGCCTACACGGTAGCGATGGGCATCGGCATACGCGAACACACGGCCTTGCAGCATACGGTCAGGCGACAGGCCCACGCCCGGGATCATGTTGCTTGGGCCAAACGCAGCCTGCTCCACTTCTGCAAAGTAGTTGAGCGGGTTGCGGTTCAACTCCAGCTCACCGATTTCGATCAGCGGGAACTCTTTCTGCGACCAGGTCTTGGTCACGTCAAACGGGTTCTCGTAGTGAGCCGCCGCCTGGGCTTCGGTCATGACCTGCATGCACACGCGCCATTTCGGGAAATCACCACGTTCGATGGCACCAAACAGATCGCGCTGCGCGTAGTCCGGATCCGTACCGGCAAGGCGTGCAGCCTCTGCAGGTGGCAAGTTCTTGATGCCCTGCTTGGTTTTGTAATGCCATTTGACCCAGTGACGCTCACCCGCAGCATTGATCAGGCTGTACGTATGGCTGCCGAAGCCATGCATATGACGGTAACCATCAGGAATCCCACGATCGGAAAACAGGATGGTGACCTGGTGCAGCGACTCAGGGGAGTGCGACCAGAAGTCCCACATCATCTGCGCACTTTTCAGGTTGCTTTGCGGCAGGCGTTTTTGGGTGTGGATAAAATCGGGAAACTTCAAAGGGTCGCGGATAAAGAACACCGGGGTGTTGTTACCAACAATGTCCCAGTTGCCTTCCTCGGTGTAAAACTTAAGGGCGAAACCACGAGGGTCACGCTCTGTATCTGCCGAGCCGCGTTCACCGCCTACGGTGGAGAAACGCAGAAAGGTCGGGGTTTGCTTGCCGATGGTGTCAAACAGCTTGGCGCTGCTGTACTGAGCCATGTCACGGGTCAGGGTGAAGGTACCGTGGGCACCCGATCCCTTGGCGTGTACGCGACGCTCAGGAATGTTTTCACGGTTGAAGTGCGCGAGCTTTTCAATCAGGTGAAAGTCATCGAGAAGCAGAGGGCCACGAGGGCCGGCAGAACGAGAATTCTGGTTATCAGCAACTGGAGCGCCGCTGGCGGTTGTAAGCGTTTTGGTCTGGCTCATGTGTTTGCTTCCTCAGTCAGTCTTTGTACTGCCGGCTAATCGGCTGACGAGGAGTATTGACCATGAACTAAACATGGGCAAATGCATTAAATGATCAGAATCAATAGATAATGATAATCGAACGCGCACAAAAAACCGGGCACTAGGCCCGGTTCTTTGTAGAGACTGACGTCTTACTCAGCGGATACAGCTTCACCGCCAACTGGACGATCAACCAACTCGACGTACGCCATAGGCGCGTTGTCGCCAGCGCGGAAACCGCACTTGAGGATGCGCAGGTAGCCACCCTCACGAGTTGCATAACGCTTGCCCAGATCGTTGAACAGCTTACCAACCATGGCTTTCGAACGAGTACGGTCGAAGGCCAGACGGCGGTTAGCAACAGAATCAATCTTGGCCAGAGTAATCAGCGGCTCAGCAACGCGACGCAATTCTTTGGCTTTCGGCAGAGTCGTTTTGATCAGCTCGTGCTCGAACAACGACACTGCCATGTTTTGAAACATAGCCTTGCGGTGCGAGCTAGTGCGGCTCAGGTGACGACCACTTTTACGATGACGCATGGTTCATTCCTTACCAAACACAACGTTCGGTGATTACGACGATCAGGCAGTCGCCTTGTCGTCCTTCTTAAGACTTGCAGGCGGCCAGTTGTCGAGGCGCATGCCGAGGGACAGACCACGGGAGGCCAGAACGTCCTTGATTTCAGTCAAGGATTTCTTGCCCAGGTTCGGAGTCTTCAACAGTTCTACTTCGGTGCGCTGAATCAGGTCACCGATGTAGTAAATGTTCTCCGCCTTAAGGCAGTTGGCCGAACGCACGGTCAGTTCCAGATCGTCAACAGGACGAAGCAGGATCGGATCGATCTCGTCTTCCTGCTCGATTACCACTGGCTCGCTGTCACCTTTGAGGTCGACGAATGCAGCCAACTGCTGTTGCAGGATGGTTGCAGCACGACGAATGGCCTCTTCAGGATCCAGTGTACCGTTGGTTTCCAGATCAATAACCAGCTTGTCCAGGTTAGTGCGCTGCTCGACACGGGCGTTTTCCACCACGTATGCGATACGGCGAACCGGGCTGAACGAAGAATCCAGCTGCAAGCGACCAATGCTGCGGCTTTCGTCTTCATCGCTCTGACGCGAGTCTGCTGGTTCATAACCACGACCACGAGCTACGGTGAGCTTCATGTTCAAGGCGCCGTTAGACGCCAGGTTGGCGATTACGTGATCGGGATTAACGATCTCGACATCATGATCCAGCTGAATATCGGCAGCGGTAACCACCCCCGAACCCTTCTTCGACAAGGTCAGCGTAACTTCGTCACGGCCGTGCAGCTTGATAGCCAGACCTTTAAGGTTCAACAGGATTTCAATTACGTCTTCCTGTACACCTTCGATGGCGCTGTACTCGTGGAGCACACCGTCAATCTCGGCCTCGACTACTGCACAGCCTGGCATTGAGGACAACAGGATGCGGCGCAGCGCGTTGCCCAGGGTGTGGCCAAAACCACGCTCGAGAGGCTCGAGAGTGATTTTAGCGCGGGTTGGACTGACAACTTGCACATCAATATGGCGAGGTGTCAGGAACTCATTTACCGAAATCTGCATGGATGCACCTATTTTCTAGCCCTTACTTGGAGTAGAGCTCGACAATCAGGCTTTCGTTGATGTCGGCGGACAGATCACTGCGAGCAGGAACGTTCTTGAAAACGCCCGACTTCTTCTCAGTGTCTACTTCTACCCATTCTACGCGGCCACGTTGGGCACACAGATCGAGAGCTTGGACAATGCGAAGCTGGTTCTTTGCTTTCTCGCGGATAGCGACCACGTCACCAGCACGAACCTGGTAGGACGGAACGTTTACGGTCTGACCGTTAACGCTGATCGACTTGTGCGATACCAACTGACGAGATTCGGCACGAGTAGAACCGAAACCCATACGGTATACGACGTTATCCAGGCGGCATTCGAGCAGTTGCAGCAGGTTTTCACCGGTTGCACCTTTTTTGCCAGCAGCTTGTTTGTAGTAGCCGCTGAACTGACGCTCGAGAACGCCGTAGATACGACGGACCTTCTGCTTTTCACGCAGTTGGGTACCGTAGTCGGATTGGCGACCGCGGCGTTGGCCGTGGATGCCTGGAGCAGCTTCAATATTGCACTTCGATTCGATAGCGCGCACACCACTCTTCAGGAAGAGATCAGTGCCTTCACGACGTGCCAGTTTGCATTTTGGACCAATGTAACGAGCCATTCTTTACAGTCTCCTGATTACACGCGGCGCTTCTTCGGCGGACGGCACCCGTTGTGCGGGATTGGCGTCACGTCGGTGATGCTGGCGATCTTATAGCCACAGCCGTTCAAAGCACGGACAGCGGACTCACGACCTGGACCTGGGCCCTTGACGTTAACGTCAAGGTTTTTCAGGCCATATTCCAGCGCAGCTTGACCAGCACGTTCAGCAGCTACTTGAGCAGCGAACGGGGTGGACTTGCGTGAACCGCGGAAACCCGAACCACCAGAGGTAGCCCAAGAAAGCGCGTTACCCTGACGATCCGTGATGGTCACGATGGTGTTGTTGAAAGACGCGTGGATGTGGGCGATGCCATCAACCACTGTCTTTTTAATTTTTTTACGAGGACGAGCAGCAGGTTTTGCCATGACTAAATTCCTGTCGATTCGCTGGTGCGATTACTTGCGGATCGGCTTACGCGGACCTTTGCGAGTACGCGCGTTGGTCTTGGTACGCTGACCGCGCACTGGAAGACCACGACGATGGCGCAGACCGCGGTAGCAGCCCAGGTCCATCAAGCGTTTGATTTTCATGTTGACTTCACGACGCAGGTCACCTTCAGTGGTGAACTTCGCCACTTCGCCACGCAGCAACTCAATCTGCTCGTCGCTCAGATCCTTGATCTTAGCGGCTGGGTTTACACCAGCATCCGCACAGATTTTCTGTGAGGTAGTGCGACCAACACCATAGATGTAGGTCAGCGAGATAACAGTGTGCTTGTTATCTGGAATGTTAACGCCTGCAATACGGGCCATTCAGTGGGACTCCAATTGACAGCTACCTACGCCCCGGAAGCCAAGAAATAGGGCGCGAGATAATATCGCTGTAATAACAAATAATCAACCCAGCAGCGCACTAGCTGCTGGGCTTCAAACAGATCACACTCAGCCTTGGCGCTGTTTGTGACGTGGTTCCGCGCTGCAAATTACCCGAACAACACCTTCGCGGCGAATAATCTTGCAGTTACGGCACAGCTTTTTCACCGATGCACGAACTTTCATCACCAACTCCTCTCACCTTACGGGGTAGTACTTCAGCGGAGCATGCCGCTGCCGTAGCCCTTCAGGTTGGCTTTCTTCATCAGGGATTCGTACTGGTGCGAAACGAGGTGCGATTGTACTTGGGACATGAAGTCCATAACAACCACAACAACGATCAGCAACGAGGTCCCGCCAAGGTAGAACGGAACGTTTGCCGCAACCACCAGGAACTGGGGCAACAGGCACACGGCCGTCATATAAAGAGCACCGAACAGAGTCAAACGAGTCAAAACGCCATCAATATAGCGTGCCGACTGCTCACCTGGACGGATACCCGGAATAAAGGCACCGGACTTCTTCAGGTTTTCCGCTACGTCTTTCGGATTGAACATCAACGCCGTATAGAAGAAGCAGAAGAAAATAATCCCTGCACTAAACAGCAGAATATTCAACGGCTGACCAGGAGCGATCGACTGCGAGATGTCCTGCAACCAGCCCATACCTTCAGACTGACCGAACCAGGCACCCAGCGAAGCCGGGAACAGCAAAATGCTGCTCGCAAAAATAGCCGGGATAACGCCGGCCATATTCACTTTCAGCGGTAGGTGGCTAGTCTGCGCAGCAAACACCTTGCGGCCCTGCTGACGCTTGGCGTAGTGAACAGCAATACGACGCTGGCCACGCTCAATGAACACCACAAAACCGATAATCGCTACTGCCAGCAAACCGATAGCAACCAGGGCGAAGATATTGATATCGCCCTGACGTGCAGACTCGAAAGACTGCCCGATTGCTCTCGGAAGACCGGCGACGATACCCGAAAAAATCAACATCGAGATACCGTTGCCAACACCACGCTCAGTAATCTGCTCACCCAGCCACATCATGAACATTGCACCCGCCACAAACGTGGTTACTGCAACGAAATGGAAGCCCAGGTCACCAGTGAACGCTACGCCCTGCCCTGCCAGACCAATGGACATGCCAATAGCCTGGACAAGAGCAAGAACGACAGTGAGGTAGCGGGTGTACTGGCTAATCTTGCGACGGCCAGCTTCACCTTCCTTCTTCAACTGCTCCAGTTGCGGGCTGACAGCGGACATAAGCTGCATGATGATCGATGCCGAAATGTACGGCATGATCCCCAGCGCAAAAATACTCATCCGCTCCAGCGCGCCGCCGGAAAACATGTTGAACAAGCTAAGTATGGTCCCCTCATTCTGTCGAAACAGGTCCGCCAGCCGGTCCGGGTTAATACCTGGAACTGGGATGTGTGCGCCTATCCGGTAGACGATAATCGCCAGGAATAGAAAACGCAGTCGAGCCCAGAGCTCGGATAACCCGCCTTTGCTGAGCGCTGAGAGAGCACCTTGCTTAGCCATTTATTCCTCGAACTTGCCGCCAGCTGCTTCGATAGCCGAACGCGCACCTTTGGTGGCGCCGATTCCCTTGCCGATTGTGACAGCGCGAGTCACTTCACCGGACAGCATGATTTTCACACGCAGTACGTTGACGTTGATCACGTTGGCATCTTTCAGGGTCTGCACAGTTACGATGTCGCCTTCCACTTTAGCCAGCTCGGACAAACGCACTTCTGCGCGATCCATGGCTTTCAGGGATACGAAACCGAACTTAGGCAGACGGCGATGCAGTGGCTGTTGGCCGCCTTCAAAGCCTGGAGCGATGGTGCCACCGGAGCGGGAAGTCTGACCTTTGTGACCACGGCCACCAGTCTTACCCAAACCACTACCGATACCACGGCCCGGACGATGCTTTTCGCGACGGGAACCCGGCGCTGGACTCAGATCATTGAGTTTCATCGATTAACCCTCTACACGCAGCATGTAGTAAGCCTTGTTGATCATCCCGCGATTCTCGGGAGTATCAAGTACTTCTACAGTGTGACCGATGCGACGCAGACCCAGACCCTTAACGCACAGTTTGTGGTTAGGGATGCGGCCGGTCATGCTTTTGATCAGCGTTACTTTAACGGTAGCCATGATCAGAAGATCTCCTTGACGCTTTTGCCACGCTTGGCGGCAATAGATTCAGGAGACTGCATAGCTTTCAAACCTTTAAAAGTGGCGTGAACCACGTTTACCGGGTTAGTCGAGCCGTAGCACTTAGCCAGTACGTTCTGAACGCCAGCAACTTCGAGGACAGCACGCATAGCGCCGCCAGCGATGATACCGGTACCTTCAGAAGCAGGCTGCATGTAAACCTTGGAAGCGCCGTGGGCGGATTTCATGGCGTACTGCAGAGTGGTGCCGTTCAGGTCCACTTGGATCATGTTGCGGCGAGCAGCTTCCATTGCCTTCTGGATCGCAGCAGGCACTTCACGTGACTTGCCACGGCCGAAGCCAACGCGCCCTTTACCATCACCAACCACGGTCAACGCGGTGAAAGTGAAGATACGGCCGCCTTTAACGGTTTTGGCTACGCGGTTAACTTGAACCAGCTTCTCGATGTAGCCTTCGTCGCGCTTTTGGTCGTTATTTGACATAACTTAGAACTCCAGCCCAGCTTCACGAGCAGCCTCAGCCAGCGCTTTCACGCGGCCGTGGTACTTGAAGCCAGAGCGGTCGAAAGCCACCTGCGAGACGCCAGCGGCTTTTGCACGCGTAGCGACCAGCTGGCCAACCTTTGTGGCCGCGTCGATGTTGCCAGTGGCACCATCACGCAGTTCTTTGTCCAAAGTCGAGGCGCTTGCCAGGACTTTGCTGCCGTCGGCCGAGATGACCTGGGCGTATATGTGCTGTGCCGAGCGGAACACGCAGAGACGCACGACTTCTAGTTCGTGCATTTTCAGACGTGCTTTGCGAGCGCGGCGCAGGCGAGTAACTTTTTTGTCGGTCATTTGCTATGCCCTACTTCTTCTTGGCTTCTTTACGACGGACGACTTCGTCCGCGTAACGTACACCCTTGCCTTTATAAGGCTCTGGCGGACGGAAACCGCGGATCTCAGCGGCCACCTGACCTACCAGCTGCTTATCAATACCCTTGATCAGGATATCGGTTTGGCTAGGAGTCTCAGCGGTGATGCCTTCCGGCAACTCGTAATCCACTGGGTGCGAGAAGCCAAGAGCCAGGTTCAGCACTGTGCCTTTTGCTTGCGCTTTGTAACCAACACCGACCAGCTGGAGCTTGCGCTCGAAGCCTTGGCTTACGCCTTGGACCATGTTGTTTACCAACGCACGAGTGGTACCAGCCATTGCGCGAGTTTGTTGATCGCCATTGCGAGCAGCGAAACGCAGCTCACCAGCTTCTTCAACAATCTCAACGGACGAATGGATGTTCAGTTCTAGAGTACCCTTGGCACCCTTCACCGAAAGCTGTTGGCCGGCGAATTTTACTTCGACACCAGCTGGCAGCTTAACGGGGTTCTTAGCGACGCGTGACATGCTTATCCCCCCTTAGAACACAGTGCAAAGAACTTCGCCGCCGACACCGGCAGCGCGCGCAGCACGATCCGTCATCACACCTTTGCTGGTGGAGACGATAGACACACCCAGACCGCCACGAACTTTCGGCAGATCTTCGGAGGACTTGTACTGACGCAGGCCTGGACGGCTAACGCGCTTAACTTCTTCGATAACCGAACGGCCTTCGAAGTACTTCAGCTCGATAGACAGCAGTGGCTTGATTTCGCTGCTGATCTGATAATCCGCGATGTAACCTTCGTCTTTGAGAACTTTGGCTACAGCTACCTTCAACGTGGAAGATGGCATGCTTACGACGGACTTTTCAGCCATCTGGGCATTACGGATTCGAGTTAGCATGTCCGCTAACGGGTCCTGCATACTCATGGGCTAGACGCTCCTGATACAAAAAGAATTAGCCTTGCGGCTACAACTGTCGCCGAGTACTCAATGCTTAAAAAGCACGGGCTCAGGCGAGCCGGTCATTCTAGACACACGCCAGAAATGAATCAAGCCCCAATAGGGGCTTGATTCATATTCAAGGTCACCGGCTGTCAGGATCTTGCAACCCTGACAGGGGTGACTTTGCCTGTACGCCTTACCAGCTGGCTTTAACCAGACCTGGTACGTCGCCACGCATTGCTGCTTCACGCAATTTGTTACGGCCAAGGCCGAACTTGCGGTAAACACCATGCGGACGGCCAGTCAGGCGGCAGCGGTTACGCATGCGCGCAGCGCTTGCGTCACGCGGCTGCTTCTGCAGAGCAACTTGAGCTTCCCAACGTGCTTCTGGACTTGCGTTCAGATCCACGATGATAGCTTTCAGTGCTGCACGCTTCTTGGCGAACTTGGCAACCGTGAGCTGACGTTTCAGCTCGCGGTTTTTCATGCTCATCTTAGCCATGGTCCTACTCCAATCAGTTGCGGAACGGGAATTTGAAAGCACGCAGCAAGGCGCGACCTTCATCATCCGTCCGAGCAGTGGTGGTCAGGGTAATGTCCAGACCGCGGAGAGCATCGATTTTGTCGTAGTCGATTTCCGGGAAGATGATCTGCTCTTTAACGCCCATGCTGTAGTTACCACGACCATCGAAGGACTTGGCATTCAGGCCGCGGAAGTCGCGTACCCGAGGCAGGGAGATCGACAGCAGACGATCCAGGAATTCGTACATACGCTCACGGCGCAGAGTAACCTTAACGCCGATCGGCCAGCCTTCGCGAACTTTGAAGCCTGCGATGGACTTGCGAGCGTAGGTCACTACACATTTTTGACCCGTGATTTTTTCCAAATCAGCTACAGCGTGCTCGATGATTTTCTTATCACCGATCGCTTCGCCCAAACCCATGTTCAGGGTGATTTTGGTAACGCGCGGAACTTCCATCACGTTCGAAAGCTTAAGTTCTTCCTTAAGTTTCGGAGCGATTTCCTTCCGGTAAATCTCTTTTAGTCGTGCCATGGTCTCATCTACCTAGCAGTGTTCAAGCATCAACCGCTTTTTGGGTCGACTTGAAGACACGAATTTTTTTGCCTTCTTCTACTTTAAAACCAACGCGATCTGCTTTGCTGGTTTCGCTGTTGAAGATGGCCACGTTAGAAGCGTCCAGTGGAGCTTCTTTCTCGACGATACCGCCTTGTACGCCCGACATCGGGTTAGGCTTGGTATGACGCTTAACCAGGTTCAGACCGCCAATAACCAGACGGTTGTTAGCGAGAACCTTAAGCACCTTACCGCGCTTACCTTTGTCTTTGCCGGCGATCACGATGATCTCGTCGTCACGACGAATCTTTTGCATGTCGGATCTCCTTACAGCACTTCTGGGGCGAGCGAGACGATCTTCATGAACTTCTCAGTACGAAGTTCACGGGTCACTGGCCCAAAGATACGGGTGCCGATCGGCTCTTGCTTGTTGTTCAGAAGAACAGCAGCGTTGCCATCAAAGCGGATAATGGAGCCATCAGCACGACGTACGCCGTGACGAGTGCGGACTACAACAGCAGTCATCACTTGGCCTTTTTTCACTTTACCGCGAGGAATTGCTTCCTTCACGGTAACTTTGATGATGTCACCGATACCAGCGTAACGACGATGGGAGCCACCCAGCACCTTGATGCACATAACGCGGCGTGCGCCGCTGTTATCGGCCACATCGAGCATGGATTGAGTCTGAATCATATAATTTCTCCGACCCCTAGTCCTTAGACTTCCACAGCGCGTTCGAGAACATCAACCAGGGCCCAAGACTTGGTCTTGGCCATCGGACGAGTTTCACGAATAGTGACTTTGTCGCCGATGTGGCACTGATTGGTTTCGTCGTGCGCGTGCAGCTTAGTCGAACGCTTAACGTATTTACCGTAGATCGGGTGCTTAACGCGACGCTCGATCAGTACGGTGATGGTTTTGTCCATCTTGTCGCTGACAACACGGCCAGTCAGCGTACGGACAGTCTTTTCGGCTTCAGCCATGATTACTTACCTGCCTGCTGTTTGAGCACAGTCTTCACGCGAGCGATGTCACGCTTAACTTGCGAGAGCAGATGCGACTGCCCCAACTGGCCAGTTGCTTTCTGCATACGCAGATTGAACTGGTCGCGCAGCAAGCCGAGCAGTTGCTCGTTCAGCTGCTGTGCGGATTTTTCACGAAGTTCATTCGCTTTCATCACATCACCGTCCGTTTAACAAAGGAGGTGGCGAGCGGCAGCTTTGCAGCAGCCAGGGCGAAAGCCTCACGCGCCAGCTCTTCAGTAACACCCTCGATTTCATACAGGACTTTGCCTGGCTGAATCTGGGCAACCCAATATTCCACGTTACCCTTACCTTTACCCATACGAACTTCTAGGGGCTTCTTGGAAATAGGCTTGTCCGGGAATACACGGATCCAGATCTTGCCGCCACGCTTAACGTGACGGGTCAGTGCACGACGCGCTGATTCGATCTGACGAGCGGTGAGACGACCACGAGCAACAGACTTCAGCGCGTATTCGCCGAAGCTGACTTTGCTACCGCGCAATGCCAAGCCACGGTTGTGGCCAGTCATTTGCTTGCGGAACTTCGTACGCTTAGGTTGTAACATTTGGCGTACCCCTTACTTAGCAGCTTTTTTACGAGGCGCTGGTGCTTGTGGCTTCAGTTCTTCTTGGCGACCACCAATTACTTCGCCTTTGAAGATCCAAACCTTTACACCGATCACACCGTAAGTGGTGTGAGCTTCGTAGTTGGCATAGTCGATGTCGGCACGCAGGGTGTGCAATGGCACACGACCTTCGCGATACCATTCAGTACGTGCGATTTCAGCACCGCCGAGACGACCGCTCACTTGGATTTTGATGCCTTTGGCACCAATGCGCATAGCGTTCTGTACAGCGCGTTTCATCGCGCGACGGAACATTACACGACGCTCCAGCTGCTGAGCTACGCTCTGCGCAACCAGCATACCGTCGAGTTCCGGCTTGCGGATCTCTTCGATATTGATGTGCACAGGCACACCCATTTGCTTGGTCAGGTCCTGACGCAGTTTCTCAACATCTTCACCTTTCTTCCCGATAACGATACCTGGACGAGCGGTGTGGATGGTGATACGTGCAGTTTGGGCCGGACGATGGATATCGATACGGCTTACGGACGCGCTTTTTAGTTTGTCTTGGAGGTATTCACGCACCTTCAGATCAGCGAACAAGTAGTCCGCATAAGTCCGGCCGTCTGCGTACCAGACGGAGGTGTGCTCCTTGACGATTCCCAGGCGAATGCCAATGGGATGTACTTTCTGACCCATCTCTTCGACTCCGTTACTTGTCAGCAACCTTGACAGTGATATGGCAAGACCGCTTGACGATGCGATCAGCGCGGCCTTTGGCACGCGGCATGATGCGCTTCAGCGAACGCCCTTCGTTGACGAAAACGGTGGCGACTTTCAAGTCGTCAACGTCTGCGCCTTCGTTATGCTCGGCGTTGGCTACGGCCGACTCCAGCACTTTCTTGATGATCTCGGCGGCTTTCTTGTTGCTGAAAGCCAACAGGTTGAGCGCTTCGCCCACCTTCTTCCCGCGGATCTGGTCGGCGACCAAGCGGGCTTTCTGGGCGGAGATTCGAGCGCCCGACAACTTAGCGGCTACTTCCATCGTTCCTTACCCCTTAACGCTTGGCTTTCTTGTCTGCCACGTGCCCACGATAAGTGCGGGTACCGGCAAACTCGCCTAGTTTATGGCCAACCATGTCTTCGTTCACGAGAACTGGGACATGAAGACGACCGTTATGCACAGCGATGGTCAGACCGACCATTTGTGGCAGGATCATCGAACGACGCGACCAGGTTTTCACCGGTTTGCGATCGTTCTTTTCCGCCGCCACTTCGATCTTCTTCAGTAGGTGAAGATCAATAAAAGGACCTTTTTTCAGAGAACGTGGCACTGTCGTATCCCTCTATTTACTTGCGACGACGGACGATCATTTTGTCGGTACGCTTATTACCACGAGTCTTCGCGCCCTTAGTCGGGAAGCCCCATGGCGATACCGGATGACGACCACCAGAGGTACGACCTTCACCACCACCATGTGGGTGGTCAACCGGGTTCATGGCAACACCACGAACGGTTGGGCGAACGCCACGCCAGCGTTTGGCACCAGCTTTACCCAGCGAACGCAGGCTGTGCTCGGAGTTCGAGACTTCACCCAGGGTCGCACGGCATTCAGCCAGTACTTTACGCATTTCACCAGAGCGCAGACGCAGGGTCACATAGACACCATCACGAGCGACCAGCTGAGCCGAAGCACCAGCGGAACGTGCGATTTGCGCGCCTTTACCCGGCTTCAATTCGATGCCGTGTACGGTGCTACCAACTGGAATGCTGCGCAGTTGCAACGAGTTACCCGGCTTGATTGGGGCCAAAGCACCCGAAATCAGCTGGTCGCCAGCACTCACGCCTTTAGGGGCGATGATGTAGCGGCGCTCGCCGTCTGCGTACAGCATCAGAGCGATGTGAGCAGTACGGTTTGGATCGTATTCGATACGCTCAACAGTGGCTGGAATGCCATCTTTGTCGTTGCGACGGAAGTCGACCATACGGTAATGCTGCTTATGACCACCACCGATGTGACGAGTGGTAATACGGCCATTGTTGTTACGACCACCAGACTTCGATTTCTTCTCGAGCAGCGGTGCGTGAGGAGCGCCTTTATGCAGCTCCTGGTTGACCACCTTGACCACATGACGGCGGCCAGGGGAAGTCGGTTTGCATTTAACGATTGCCATGATGCACCCCTTCCTTACTCAGCACTGCTGCTGAAATCGAGATCTTGGCCTGGCTGAAGGGAGATTACTGCCTTCTTCCAGTCATTACGCTTGCCCACGCCGCGAGCGGTGCGCTTGCTCTTACCCAGAACGTTCAGGGTAGTAACACGCTCAACTTTCACGCTGAACAGGCTTTCGACGGCCTTCTTGATTTCCAGCTTGGTTGCATCAGTAGCAACCTTGAAAACGAACTGGCCTTTCTTGTCTGCCAGAACCGTAGCCTTCTCGGAAACGTGCGGGCCAAGCAGAACTTTAAATACGCGTTCCTGGTTCATCCCAGCAGCTCCTCGAATTTCTTCACGGCCGACACGGTGATCAACACCTTGTCGTATGCGATCAGACTAACTGGATCGGAACCTTGCACGTCACGTACATCAACGTGTGGCAGGTTACGAGCAGCCAGGTACAGGTTCTGATCAACACCTTCAGACACGATCAGGACATCAGTCAGACCCATGCCATTCAGCTTGTTGAGCAGATCTTTGGTTTTCGGTGCTTCAACAGCGAAGTCCTGAACCACGACCAGACGATCAGTACGCACCAGCTCAGCAAGGATGGAACGCATTGCTGCGCGATACATCTTCTTGTTCAGCTTCTGAGAGTGATCCTGTGGACGAGCTGCGAAAGTGGTACCGCCGCCACGCCAGATTGGGCTACGGATAGTACCGGCACGAGCACGGCCAGTACCTTTCTGACGCCAAGGGCGCTTACCGCCACCACGAACGTCGGAACGGGTCTTTTGCTGCTTGCTACCTTGACGGCCGCCGGCCATGTAGGCCACGACTGCTTGGTGAACCAGCGTCTCGTTGAATTCGCCGCCGAAAGTCAGTTCGGAAACTTCGATCGCTTGAGCGTCATTTACATTTAATTGCATGTCAGCTTCCCCTTAACCGCGAGCCTTGGCCGCTGGACGTACAACCAGGTTGCCGCCAGTAGCGCCAGGAACAGCACCCTTGACCAACAACAGATTGCGTTCAGCGTCGACGCGCACTACTTCCAGGGACTGCACGGTCACGCGCTCAGCGCCCATATGACCGGACATTTTTTTGCCCTTGAATACACGACCAGGAGTCTGGCACTGGCCAATAGAGCCCGGGACGCGGTGGGAAACGGAGTTACCGTGAGTGTTGTCTTGGCCACGGAAATTCCAACGCTTGATCGTACCCTGGAAGCCTTTACCTTTGGACTGACCGGTTACATCAACCAGTTGGCCAGCGGTGAAGATTTCAGTGTTGATCAGATCGCCAGCCTGGTACTCGCCTTCTTCAAGGCGGAATTCCATTACGGTACGACCGGCGGCAACGTTTGCTTTAGCGAAGTGACCCGCTTGAGCAGCTGTTACACGCGAAGCGCGACGCTCGCCGACAGTGACTTGCACTGCACGATAGCCATCGGTTTCTTCAGTTTTGAACTGGGTGACGCGATTCGGCTCGATCTCAATGACCGTGACCGGAATGGAGACACCTTCTTCGGTGAAAATACGGGTCATACCGCATTTACGACCGACTACACCAATAGTCATGTTGTAAACCTCATGAGTGTACGGGGCTTTCACCCGCTATGGCCGCCCATTTCAGAGCGTTACACGACTAAGACCCAAGTCTTAGCCGAGGCTGATCTGCACTTCCACACCGGCCGCAAGATCAAGCTTCATAAGTGCATCAACGGTTTTATCCGTTGGCTGGACGATGTCCAGTACGCGCTTATGAGTACGGATCTCGTACTGGTCACGCGCGTCTTTGTTGACGTGCGGGGAGACCAGAACGGTGAACCGCTCTTTACGGGTAGGCAGTGGAATTGGACCACGCACTTGAGCACCAGTACGTTTCGCGGTTTCCACGATTTCCTGGGTTGATTGGTCGATCAGGCGATGGTCAAAAGCCTTCAACCTGATACGGATTTGCTGATTTTGCATTGGATTTCAGACTCCAGATTGCTGTTCCCACCGAGCGCAATACGCCCGTTAAAAGGAGGCGCAATTCTATAGACGACCCCAGTAGGTGTCAACTCAATAAAAAAAGCCCCCGCTGAGCGGGGGCTTTTTTCAGGCAAACATCACTTACGCGATGATTTTGGCTACAACGCCAGCGCCAACGGTACGACCGCCTTCACGGATTGCGAAACGCAGACCGTCTTCCATTGCGATGGTTTTGATCAGGGTAACAACCATTTTGATGTTGTCGCCCGGCATTACCATCTCAACGCCTTCCGGCAGTTCGCAGTTACCAGTTACGTCAGTAGTACGGAAGTAGAACTGAGGACGGTAGCCTTTGAAGAACGGAGTGTGACGACCGCCTTCTTCTTTGCTCAACACGTACACTTCAGCTTCGAAGGTAGTGTGTGGCTTAACCGAGCCTGGCTTAACCAGAACCTGGCCACGCTCTACGTCGTCACGCTTGGTGCCGCGCAGCAGCACGCCGCAGTTCTCGCCCGCACGACCTTCGTCGAGCAGCTTACGGAACATTTCAACGCCGGTGCAGGTGGTAACAGTAGTGTCACGCAGACCAACGATTTCCAGCGGATCTTGAACGCGAACGATACCGCGCTCGATACGACCGGTAACAACAGTACCACGACCCGAAATCGAGAATACGTCTTCGATTGGCATCAGGAATGGCTTGTCGATTACGCGAACTGGATCTGGAATGTAGGTATCCAGAGTTTCAACCAGTTTACGAACGGCAGTGGTGCCCATTTCGTTGTCGTCTTTGCCTTCCAGCGCCATACGAGCCGAACCGATGATGATCGGAGTGTCGTCGCCTGGGAAGTCGTAAGTCGACAGCAGGTCACGAACTTCCATCTCAACCAGTTCCAGCAACTCAGCGTCGTCTACCAGGTCAGCCTTGTTCAGGAAAACCACGATGTACGGAACGCCAACCTGACGGGACAGCAGGATGTGCTCACGGGTTTGCGGCATCGGACCATCAGCGGCCGAACAAACCAGGATCGCGCCGTCCATCTGGGCAGCACCAGTGATCATGTTCTTCACGTAGTCAGCGTGACCTGGGCAGTCAACGTGAGCGTAGTGACGAATGTGCGAGTTGTATTCAACGTGCGCAGTGTTGATCGTGATACCACGAGCTTTTTCTTCTGGCGCGCTGTCGATTTTATCGAAGTCAACGATTGCCGAACCGAAAACTTCGGAGCAAACACGGGTCAGAGCTGCAGTCAGCGTGGTTTTACCATGGTCAACGTGACCGATAGTGCCAACGTTGACGTGCGGTAGGGAACGATCAAATTTTTCTTTAGCCACGACAATTAACTCCTTGCCTAAAGGACTGAACTAAATCAGCCTTGTTTTTTAGTAACAGTTTCGACGATGTGCGCCGGAGCTGTATCGTATTTTTTGAATTCCATAGAGTAGCTTGCGCGACCCTGGGACATGGAACGAACGTCGGTCGCATAACCGAACATTTCACCCAACGGTACTTCAGCACGAATTACTTTGCCGGAGACCGTATCTTCCATACCCTGGATCATGCCGCGACGACGGTTCAAGTCGCCCATCACGTCACCCATATAGTCTTCAGGTGTAACAACCTCTACCGCCATGATCGGCTCAAGCAGCTCACCGCCACCTTTGGTAGCCAGTTGCTTGGTCGCCATGGAAGCAGCCACCTTAAACGCCATCTCGTTGGAGTCGACGTCGTGGTAAGAACCATCAAACACGGTAGCCTTCAGGCCGATCAGCGGATAGCCGGCAACAACACCGTTCTTCATCTGCTCTTCGATACCCTTCTGGATAGCCGGGATGTATTCCTTAGGAACCACACCACCTACCACTTCGTTCACGAACTGCAGACCTTCCTGACCTTCGTCAGCAGGTGCAAAACGAATCCAGCAGTGGCCGAACTGACCACGACCGCCGGACTGACGAACGAACTTGCCTTCGATCTCACAGTTCTTCGTGATGCGCTCACGATACGAAACCTGAGGCTTACCGATGTTGGCTTCGACGTTGAACTCACGGCGCATCCGGTCAACCAGGATGTCCAGGTGCAGCTCGCCCATGCCAGAGATGATCGTTTGACCAGTCTCTTCATCAGTTTTAACGCGGAAAGATGGATCTTCCTGAGCAAGCTTGCCCAGTGCAACACCCATTTTTTCCTGGTCATCCTTGGTCTTAGGCTCTACGGCAACCGAAATAACCGGCTCCGGGAAGTCCATGCGAACCAGGATGATTGGCTTGTCAGCGTTGCACAGAGTCTCACCAGTGGTGACGTCCTTCATGCCGATCAAGGCCGCGATGTCACCAGCGCGTACTTCCTTGATCTCTTCACGGGCGTTTGCGTGCATTTGCACCATACGACCCACGCGCTCTTTCTTGCCTTTAACCGAGTTGATCACGCCGTCGCCGGAGTTCAACACGCCCGAGTAAACTCGAACGAAGGTCAAGGTACCCACGAATGGGTCGGTAGCGATCTTGAACGCCAGAGCCGAGAACGGCTCGTTGTCGTCTGCATGACGCTCCAGCTCGATGCTCTCGTCATCCGGGTCAGTACCCTTGATGGCAGGAATATCGGTAGGTGCAGGCAGGAAGTCGATAACGGCGTCGAGAACCAGGGGAACACCCTTGTTCTTGAAGGAAGAACCGCAAACAGCCAGGACGATCTCACCAGCGATAGTACGCTGACGCAGAGCCGCCTTGATTTCCGCGATGGTGAATTCTTCACCTTCGAGGTACTTGTTCATCAGCTCTTCGTTGGCTTCGGCAGCAGCCTGAACCATGTTGTCGCGCCACTCGTCAGCAAGATCTTTCAGCTCAGCTGGAATCTCTTTGCGAACAGGAACCATACCTTTGTCAGCATCGTTCCAGTACACAGCTTCCATGTTGATCAGATCGATCTGACCCTGGAAGTTGTCTTCGGAACCGATAGCCAACTGGATTGGAACTGGAGTGTGGCCCAGACGCTTCTTGATCTGCTCGATAACGCGCAGGAAGTTGGCGCCAGCACGGTCCATCTTGTTTACGTAAACAAGACGTGGAACGCCGTATTTGTTGGCTTGACGCCATACGGTTTCCGACTGAGGCTCAACGCCCGAGGTACCGCAGAACACAACGACCGCGCCGTCGAGTACACGCAGGGAACGTTCAACTTCAATGGTGAAGTCAACGTGGCCCGGGGTATCGATTACGTTGAAGCGGTGCTCGTCTTTGTACTGCTTGGCAGAACCTTTCCAGAAGGCGGTAATGGCAGCAGAAGTAATGGTAATACCACGCTCCTGCTCCTGAACCATCCAGTCTGTGGTCGCGGCGCCATCATGCACCTCGCCCATTTTGTGACTTTTGCCAGTGTAAAACAGTACGCGCTCGGTGGTGGTGGTTTTACCAGCATCCACGTGAGCGACGATACCGATGTTACGGTAGCGACTAATCGGAGTAGTACGAGCCATAAAGCCCTCGCAAAATTAGTGAAGCTGAAATTAGAAGCGGTAGTGCGAGAAAGCTTTGTTAGCTTCGGCCATACGGTGCACGTCTTCACGCTTCTTAACAGCAGCACCTTTACCTTCGGCAGCGTCCAACAGTTCGCCAGCCAAACGCAGAGCCATAGACTTCTCGCCGCGCTTGCGGGCGAAGTCTACCAACCAGCGCATTGCCAGGGCGTTACGACGGGACGGACGAACTTCGACCGGAACCTGGTAAGTAGCACCGCCTACACGGCGCGACTTCACTTCGACCAGCGGAGCGATGGCGTCGAGAGCTTTCTCGAAGAGTTCCAGGGGATCGCTGTTCTTGCGTTCTTTAACCTTTTCCAGCGCGCCATAAACGATACGCTCGGCAACGGCTTTCTTGCCGCTTTCCATCACGTGGTTCATGAACTTGGCCAGAATTTGGCTTCCGTATTTTGGATCGTCAAGCACTTCGCGCTTGGCTGCTACGCGTCTTCTTGGCATGGATAAGCCCTCAAACGGTCTTCAGGTTAGCTCGGAACCATTACATCTGAAAGATGCAGGTCCGACCTTACTCTTATCGACTCAGAAAAAAAGAAATCTGCATTATTTACCGGAAACCGAAGACTACTTCGGCTTCTTGGTACCGTACTTCGAACGACCTTGGTTACGACCTTTAACGCCGGAAGTATCCAAAGAGCCGCGAACGGTGTGATAACGAACACCTGGCAAGTCTTTTACACGACCGCCACGAATCAGTACCACGCTGTGTTCTTGCAGGTTGTGACCTTCACCACCGATGTACGAGGAAACCTCGAAACCGTTGGTCAGGCGCACACGGCATACTTTACGCAGTGCCGAGTTAGGTTTTTTCGGCGTAGTTGTATACACACGGGTGCATACGCCACGACGTTGCGGGCAGTTTTGCAGCGCAGGTACGTCGGATTTCTCGACGATACGCTTACGCGGCTGACGTACCAGCTGGTTGATAGTTGCCATCTACTAGCTCCACTGTTGTCTTGCGACGCTATTGTCTTGCAAGAAAAGCAAAATGGCAGGAACGAATTCCCGCCAAATTTAGGGGTACAAGAGTCTAAAGAGGATCTTGTCCCCAGTCAAGGCAAGGCCCCGACCTTCCTGCCCATCAAACCCAGACAAAATGTCTCGATTCGATGAACGGAACTGCCGGGGCCTACCCTTCATCTACCGCAGAACTCAGTTACCGCTCGAGTTCAGCGCTTCGGTCAGTGCAGCTTCTACTTCACTGGCGCTTACGCGCAACGGCTTGTCAGCCTCACGGCGGCGCTTGCGCTCGCTGTGGTATGCCAAACCGGTACCTGCCGGGATCAGACGACCCACGACAACGTTTTCTTTCAGGCCGCGCAGGTAATCGCGCTTGCCGGTTACCGCTGCTTCGGTCAGTACGCGGGTGGTCTCTTGGAAAGAGGCCGCGGAGATGAACGATTCAGTCGACAACGACGCCTTGGTGATACCCAGCAGGACGCGAGTGAACTTGGACACGAACTTGTCTTCGTTGCCCAGACGCTCGTTCTCGGTCAGTACCTGCGTCAACTCCATCTGGTCGCCCTTGATGAAGGTGGAATCGCCAGACTCGGCAATTTCAACTTTACGCAACATCTGACGCAAGATGGTCTCGATGTGCTTGTCGTTGATTTTTACGCCTTGCAGACGGTAAACGTCCTGGATCTCGTTAACGATGTACTTGGCCAGCGCACTCACACCCAGCAGACGCAGGATGTCGTGTGGATCGCTAGGACCGTCGGAGATAACTTCGCCGCGGTTCACTTGCTCGCCTTCGAAGACGTTCAGGTGACGCCACTTTGGAATCAGCTCTTCGTACGGATCAGTACCGTCGTTCGGGGTAATAACCAGACGGCGCTTGCCTTTGGTTTCTTTACCGAACGCGATGGTGCCGCTGACTTCAGCCAGAATCGAGGCTTCTTTCGGACGACGCGCTTCGAACAAGTCAGCAACCCGTGGCAGACCACCGGTGATGTCTCGAGTTTTCGAAGTTTCTTGCGGAATACGAGCGATAACGTCACCGATCGCGATTTCCGCACCATCCGCTACACCGACCAGGGCGTTTGCTGGCAGGAAGTACTGAGCAGGTACGTCGGTACCCGGCAACAGCAGATCCTTGCCGTCCACACCTACCATCTTGACGGCTGGACGGATGTCCTTGCCGGCAGCTGGACGGTCTTTGGCGTCAAGTACTTCAATGTTGGTCATACCGGTCAATTCGTCAGTCTGACGCTTGATCGTGATGCCCTCTTCCATGCCCACGTAGGTCACGGTACCTTTCATTTCGGTAACGATTGGGTGAGTGTGCGGATCCCACTTGGCTACGATCGAGCCAGCGTCAACCTTGTCACCTTCTTTAACCGAAATCACGGCGCCGTACGGCAGCTTGTAACGCTCACGCTCACGACCGAAGTCATCAGCGATGGCCAGCTCACCGGAACGCGATACTGCTACCAGGCAGCCATCCACTCGCTCAACGTGCTTCAGGTTGTGCAGACGGACAGTACCGCCATTCTTCACCTGAACGCTGTCAGCAGCGGAGGTCCGGCTTGCCGCACCACCGATGTGGAACGTACGCATGGTCAGCTGTGTACCCGGCTCACCGATCGACTGGGCAGCGATAACGCCGACAGCTTCACCGATGTTCACCTGGTGACCACGAGCCAGATCACGGCCGTAGCACTTGGCGCAGATACCGAAACGGGTTTCGCAGCTGATTGGCGAGCGCACGATCACTTCGTCGATGCTGTTCAGCTCGATGAATTCAACCCACTTCTCGTCAACCAGAGTGCCGGCAGGAACGATAACTTCCTCGGTGCCCGGCTTGAATACGTCACGGGCGATCACTCGACCCAGTACGCGCTCACCCAACGGCTCAACAACGTCGCCGCCTTCGATGTGCGGAGTCATCAGCAGACCGTGTTCGGTGCCGCAGTCGACTTCAGTCACAACCAGGTCTTGCGCAACGTCTACCAGACGACGAGTCAGATAACCGGAGTTAGCTGTCTTCAAGGCGGTATCCGCCAGACCCTTACGAGCACCGTGAGTCGAGATGAAGTACTGAAGTACGCTCAGACCTTCACGGAAGTTCGCAGTAATCGGCGTTTCGATGATGGAACCGTCCGGCTTGGCCATTAGACCACGCATACCGGCCAGCTGACGGATCTGCGCAGCAGAACCCCGTGCGCCGGAGTCGGCCATCATGTACATCGAGTTGAACGACTCTTGCTCAACCTCAACGCCGTGACGGTCGATAACCTTCTCTTTCGAGAGGTTGGACATCATCGCCTTGGACACTTCATCGTTAGCTTTCGACCAAAGGTCGATTACTTTGTTGTACTTCTCGCCCTGGGTTACCAGGCCGGAGGCGTACTGGCTTTCGATTTCTTTCACTTCATCGGTTGCAGCCGCGATGATGCGAGCTTTTTCATCCGGGATAACGAAGTCGTTAACACCGATGGAAACGCCGGAAATAGTCGAGTAAGCAAAACCGGTGTACATCAACTGGTCAGCGAAGATAACGGTCTCTTTCAAACCAACCACGCGGTAGCACTGGTTGATCAGCTTGGAGATCGCCTTTTTCTTCATTGGCAGGTTGACGACGTCGTACGACAGGCCTTTTGGCACAACCTGGAACAACAGCGCACGGCCGACAGTGGTGTCGACGATACGGGTGTTGGTCACGCTGCCGCCGTCACGGTCGTTAACGGTTTCGTTGATACGAACCTTGACCTTGGCGTGCAGAGCGGCTTCGCCGGCACGGAATACGCGGTCTACTTCCTGCAAGTCAGCGAATACACGACCTTCGCCCTTGGCGTTGATCGCTTCACGCGTCATGTAGTACAGACCCAATACAACGTCCTGCGACGGAACGATGATTGGCTCACCGTTGGCTGGCGACAGAATGTTGTTGGTCGACATCATCAACGCACGCGCTTCCAGCTGGGCTTCCAGCGTCAGCGGTACGTGCACGGCCATTTGGTCGCCGTCGAAGTCGGCGTTGTACGCAGCACAGACCAGAGGGTGCAGCTGGATAGCCTTACCTTCGATCAGTACCGGTTCAAACGCCTGGATACCCAGACGGTGAAGGGTCGGTGCACGGTTGAGAAGCACTGGGTGTTCGCGGATAACTTCAGCGAGAACGTCCCACACTTCCGGCAGCTCGCGCTCAACCATCTTCTTGGCAGCTTTGATGGTGGTAGCGAGACCACGCATTTCCAGCTTGCCGAAAATGAACGGCTTGAACAGCTCGAGAGCCATTTTCTTCGGCAGACCGCACTGGTGCAGACGCAGGGTCGGACCTACGGTAATTACCGAACGACCCGAGTAGTCAACACGCTTACCGAGCAAGTTCTGACGGAAACGACCCTGCTTACCCTTGATCATGTCAGCCAGGGATTTCAGAGGACGCTTGTTGGAACCGGTGATAGCGCGACCACGACGGCCGTTGTCGAGCAAGGCGTCGACCGCTTCTTGCAACATACGCTTTTCGTTGCGCACGATGATGTCCGGAGCGGACAGATCAAGCAGGCGCTTCAAGCGGTTGTTACGGTTGATCACTCGACGGTACAGGTCGTTGAGGTCGGAAGTCGCGAAACGACCGCCATCCAACGGTACCAGAGGACGCAGATCTGGCGGCAGAACCGGCAGAACGGTCAGTACCATCCACTCAGGAAGGTTGCCGGAGCCCAGGAAGGCTTCCATCAACTTCAGGCGCTTGGACAGTTTTTTGATCTTGGTTTCGGAGTTGGTTTGCGGAATTTCTTCGCGCAGACGACCAATCTCGTGTTCCAGGTCGATAGCGTGCAGCAGTTCACGGACAGCTTCAGCACCCATGCGGGCATCAAAGTCGTCGCCGAACTCTTCCAGCGCTTCGAAGTACTGCTCATCGTTCAGCAGCTGACCTTTTTCCAGAGTGGTCATGCCCGGATCGATAACGACATAGCTCTCGAAGTAGAGAACGCGTTCGATATCACGCAGGGTCATGTCCATCAGCAAGCCGATACGGGACGGCAGCGATTTCAGGAACCAGATGTGAGCAACCGGCGATGCCAGTTCAATGTGAGCCATACGCTCGCGACGGACCTTGGCCAGTGCGACTTCAACGCCACACTTCTCACAGATCACACCGCGGTGCTTCAAGCGCTTGTACTTACCGCACAGGCACTCGTAATCCTTTACCGGGCCAAAGATTTTGGCGCAGAACAGGCCGTCACGCTCAGGCTTGAACGTACGGTAGTTGATGGTTTCCGGTTTTTTAACTTCACCGAACGACCACGAACGGATCATCTCAGGCGATGCCAATCCAATACGGATGGCGTCGAACTCTTCGACTTGACCCTGGTTTTTCAGCAAATTCAGTAGGTCTTTCAAGGCCTTTCCTCCTGGCGGAGCAGAGAGCGGGCCATACAGCCCCGCTCTCGATTCGCGTCACGTGTTATTCGGTTTCCAGATCGATATCGATGCCGAGGGAACGAATTTCTTTGATCAACACGTTGAAGGACTCGGGCATGCCCGGCTCCATACGGTGATCGCCGTCCACGATGTTTTTGTACATCTTGGTACGACCGTTCACATCGTCCGACTTCACTGTGAGCATTTCTTGCAGAGTGTATGCCGCGCCGTAGGCTTCCAGCGCCCAGACCTCCATCTCCCCGAAACGCTGACCACCGAACTGTGCCTTACCACCCAGCGGCTGCTGGGTAACCAGGCTGTAAGAACCGGTAGAACGAGCGTGCATCTTGTCGTCTACCAAGTGGTTCAGCTTCAGCATGTACATGTAGCCAACGGTAACCGGACGCTCGAACTTGTTGCCGGTACGGCCATCAGTCAGCACCATCTGGCCGCTGTCTGGCAGGTCTGCCAAACGAAGCATTGCCTTGATTTCGCTTTCCTTGGCACCGTCGAACACCGGGGTAGCCATTGGCACACCGCCGCGAAGGTTCTTCGCCAGATCCAGGATTTCCTGATCGGAGAAGTCATCCAGGCTTTCTTGACGACCGCCAATTTCGTTGTAGATCTCATGCAGGAACTTGCGCAGGTCAGCGACCTTGCGTTGTTCTTCAATCATGAGGTTGATCTTCTCGCCCAGACCTTTGGCTGCGAGGCCCAGGTGAGTTTCGAGAATCTGACCAACGTTCATACGCGAAGGTACGCCCAACGGGTTGAGGACCACATCCACCGGGGTGCCATTGGCATCGTACGGCATGTCTTCAACCGGCATGATCACGGAGACCACACCTTTGTTACCGTGACGACCAGCCATCTTGTCACCCGGCTGGATGCGACGGCGGATTGCCAGGTAAACCTTGACGATTTTCA